>CAWHED010000012.1:0-87664 GCA_963828395.1 uncultured Bacteroidales bacterium | reverse complement strand
TCGCGCCGGGCGTGGGGCTTGCCGATGCAATATGTGATATCGTGAGTTCGGGAAGCACCTTGCTTATGAACGGCTTAAAGGAGGTGGAGACAATAATGAAGAGCCAGGCAGTAATTATTGCAAACAGGAACATCCTTCCTGATAAAAAGTTAATCCTGGAAAAACTGCTGTTCAGGATCAGGGCGGTAAAGAATGCCAGGGAGAACAAATATATCCTGCTGAATGCACCCCGTGAAGCCATAGCGGAGATCTGCCGGATCCTGCCCGGTATGAAGAGCCCGACGATACTGCCCCTGGCAGAAGAGGGATGGTGCAGCCTGCACTCCGTAGTGAAAGAGGATGAATTCTGGGAGAGGATAGATCAGCTTAAAAATGCCGGAGCAGAAGGCATCCTGGTAATACCAATAGAAAAAATGGTACTGTGATGAAAACAATATTATACCCGCCACAGGAAGAATGGAGTGACCTGTGCAGGAGGCCCGGCATTAACATAAATGACCTGGAAAACCTTGTGAAAAGCATCATAAGCAGAGTAAAAGATGCCGGTGACAATGCCATCCGTGAATTCTCTGAGAAGTATGACGGTTTTGCTCCCGGGGCGCTCAAAGTGGAAGAAGAGGCAATAGCGGCAGCAGCAGCAAAAGTACCGGAAGAACTGAAAGCAGCCATTGAGATGGCCAGGTTAAACATTGAAAAGTTCCACCTCCAGCCCACCTCTGCAATAAAGGTGACGGAGAGTATCAGGGGTGTGAGATGCTGGAGCAGGGAGGTGCCGATAGAAAAGGTAGGGCTCTATATACCCGGAGGTACGGCCCCGCTCTTCTCAACAGCGCTCATGCTTGCCATACCCGCTTCACTGGCTGGATGCAGGGAGATAATCCTCTGCTCTCCTCCCGGAAGAAATGGTGAGATTGACCCTCTGATTATGTATGCTGCCTCGGTTTCAGGTGTGACAGCGATATACAGGGCAGGCGGTGCACAGGCAATAGCTGCAATGGCCTACGGCACTGAGACTATTCCGCAGGTGTATAAAATCTTCGGACCCGGGAATCAGTATGTAACAAAAGCAAAAGAGCTGGTACAGACTGATGGCATTGCTGTTGACATGCCCGCAGGACCGAGCGAGGTGCTGATAATCGCAGATAAAACCTCCGACCCCCGGTTTGTGGCCGCGGACCTTCTCTCACAGGCTGAACATGGGCCTGACAGCCAGGTAATTATGCTGACTGACAACCGGGAGTTGATTGACCTGATCAGAAACGAGGTTACTCTGCAGGTAAAGCAGCTGAAGAGGATGGATATAATCCTAAAGGCTCTCGAAAACAGTGCCCTTATATTGCTGAAATCGCTTGATGATTGTATCCGCTTCAGCAATATGTACGCCCCTGAACATCTCATTATAGCAGTTTCTGATCACCGCTCACTGGCAGACAGGGTAATTAATGCGGGGTCAGTCTTTCTCGGAAAATGCAGCTGTGAAAGCATCGGCGATTATGCAAGCGGCCCTAATCATACACTGCCTACAAATGGTTTTGCAAAAAGTTTCAGCGGAGTGTCAAAAGAGAGCTTCATGAAGAAGATCTTTTTCCAGGAAGTCACACCCGAAGGAATAAGAAACTTAGGGCCGGCAGTAGAGTTAATGGCAGAGGCAGAAATGCTTGATGCCCATAAAAATGCCGTTTCAATCAGATTAAAATCACTGAACAATGACTGATACTGAAAAACTCGTCAGGGACAATGTCAGAAAACTTATCCCCTACTCTTGCGCCAGGGATGATTACGAGGCCTGTGAAGGCATCTTTCTTGACGCCAATGAGAACCCCTTCGGACAGCTGAACAGGTACCCCGATCCGTATCACAGGAAACTGAGGGAAGCTGTCAGCCGTCTGAAAGGGTTACCTGCAGAAAACATCTTTACCGGAAACGGCAGTGATGAGATTATTGATCTTTGCTACAGGATTTTCTGTAACCCGGGCAGAGATAAAACGCTGATTTTTCACCCCACATACGGTATGTATGAAGTTTCTGCAGCAGCAAATGACATTGAAGTCATAAAATTATCACTCGATGAAAATTTCAATTTAAATATCAGCGCTGTTGAGCCATACTTTAAAGATGTGAAACTAAAGCTGATTTTCATCTGCTCACCAAACAATCCAACTGGCAACAGCATGAACAGCAACGATATTGAGTTCATAATCCGCAACTTCAAAGGCATTGTAATAATTGATGAGGCATATATCGAATTCAGCGGGCACCCCTCCTTCAGTCTTAAGATAATGCAGTACCCGAATCTCGTAGTCATTCAGACTTTCAGCAAGGCGCTCGGACTTGCAGCCGCCAGGATCGGGATGGCATTCGCGGGCCAGGAAATAATAAAGTACTTCTTCAGGCTGAAACCTCCCTACAATATAAGCACAATAAACCAGGCTGCTGCTTTGAAAAAACTTGATGAGATCAGTGAAAGCAGAGATCAGGTAAAGAAAATAATTGAAGAGAGGAACGGACTGGTAAAGAGTCTGGCAAAACTTAAGGTAGTGGAAAAGATATATCCCTCGGATGCCAACTTCCTGCTTGTAAGGGTCATGGATGCCGATTATATTTATAATATGCTGCTGGAAAAAGGAATTATCGTCAGGAACCGGAGCAGGATGATCAACAACTGCCTTCGCATAACAGTAGGTACTGCAAATGAAAACAGAAGGATGATAAGTGAACTTGAAAAAATAACATTATGAAGAAAGTCCTGTTTATTGACAGGGACGAAACCATTATTTATGAACCGGCTGACTGGCAGATTGACAGCCTGGAAAAGCTTGAGTTTCTTCCCGGTGTGATATCAGCACTATCCAGGATAGCCTGTGAGACTGATTTTGAGCTGGTAATGGTTACAAACCAGGACGGGCTTGGGACGGACTCCTTTCCTGAGGAGACCTTCTGGCCGGTACAGTACAAGATGCTTTCAATACTGAAAGGTGAGGGGGTCATCTTTTCTGAGATCTTTATAGACAGGTCGCTGCCTGAAGAAAACTCCCCTTCACGCAAACCCGGAACAGCCATGTTAACTCAATACCTGGCGCAAGGTGTTGACCTTGCCTCATCATTTGTCATCGGTGACAGGGAGTCAGATATAAAACTGGCAGAAAATCTGGGGTGCAGAGCCATTTGTCTCTCCGATAAAAGGAATTACCGTGCAGTTCTGACCACAACAGATTGGGGTGAGATTTTCCGGTTTCTGAAGAATATGCCCAGAACCTCGTCCGTAATAAGAGAGACAAAAGAGACCACGATCAGGGCGGAACTGAATCTTGACGGCTCAGGAAAATGCTCCATAAGAACAGGTATCGGGTTCTTCGACCATATGCTTGAACAATTTGCCAGGCACAGTGGAATTGATCTCACCCTTTATGCTGACGGTGACCTTCATGTAGACGAACATCATCTCATCGAAGATGCGGGTATAGTCCTCGGGACAGCCTTCAGTAACGCACTCGGCAGTAAAAGAGGTATCGAAAGATACGGCTTCATGCTACCGATGGATGATGCCCTGGCACAGGTGGCAATAGACTTTGGAGGCAGGCCATGGCTTGTATGGGAAGTGGATTATAAATCAGTGAGCATAGGCAGCATGCCGACTGAAATGATTAATCATTTTTTTAAATCATTCTCTGACAACGCAAAGTGCAACCTTAATATAAAAGCAGAAGGCCAGAATGAGCACCATAAAACAGAGGCTCTGTTCAAGGCATTTGCCAGGGCAGTGAAAATGGCATTGAAACATTCAGGCAGTAGTGACCTGCCGTCAACCAAAGGGATATTATGATAGCAATTCTGAAATACAGTTCCGGAAATATAAAATCCGTTCAGGCAGCACTCGACAGAGAGGGGTATGTAAGTCTCATCACCGACAAGCCTGAAGAGATTGCCGCGGCTGACAAGGTAATCATCCCCGGCGTAGGGGAAGCACGGTCAGCAATGCAGTATCTGAGAGAGAGAGGCCTTGACACCGTGATAAGGTCACTGAAGCAGCCCGTACTTGGAATATGTCTGGGGCTGCAGCTTATGTGCAGCTTCTCCGAAGAAGGGGAGACTGAATGTATTGGAATCTTTAATGCTGCGGTCAGAAAGTTACCCTACGGCGGTAAGGTTCCTCATATGGGATGGAATGACTTCTCTTCCCTGAATCAAAGAGATCTTTTCAGGGGAATCAGTCCCGGGGACAACGTCTATTATGTGCATAGTTACTATGCAGGCATAAATTCTGACACCGTTGCAGTCTGCGACTATATACTCCCATTCAGTGCAGCCATGCAAAGAGATAACTTTTATGCCACACAGTTCCATCCCGAGAAATCGGGAGAGACAGGTGCTCTGTTACTGAAAAACTTCCTGGAGCTATGAGAATCATTGCAGCGATTGATATCATAGGCGGAGAGTGCGTAAGGCTTATCCAGGGAGATTATGATAAAAAGAGAGGTCTATGACAGGGACCCGCTTAAGGTTGCACGACAGCTGGAAGATCATGGAATAAAATACCTGCATCTGGTTGACCTTGATGGCGCACGAACCAAAAAGACAGTGAATTACAGTGTGCTTGAAACAATTGCAGAGTCAACGTCACTCAGGATTGATTTCAGCGGAGGGATAAGGTCTGATGACGACCTTAAAAGAGCGTTTGACAGCGGCGCCTCGCAGGTGACCTGCGGCACTGTTGCCGTTACTGACCCTCCCCTCTATCTTGAATGGATGAGAGCCTGGGGCCCGGAAAAGATCATTCTCAGTGCCGATTTCAGAAACAGGAATATTGCTACCGTGGGGTGGGCAGAAAAATCGAACATTGACATAATCACCTTCCTGAAACGATACCGGGCTGAAGGAGTAATCTATACAATTTGCACCGACATTGAAAAAGATGGCATGCTAAAGGGCCCCTCTCTTGACATTTACAGGGAGGTACTCACCATAAATGGACTGAAGCTTATTGCAAGCGGAGGCATTACAACGACCGATGACATAGATAAATTGAAGGAGACAGGATGTGATGGAGCAATTATCGGCAAAGCGATCTATGAAGAAAAAATAACACTTAAGGAACTTTCGGAATTATGCTTAAGAAACGAATAATACCATGCCTTGATATAAAAGACGGACGCACTGTCAAAGGAATCAACTTTGTCAGCATCAGGGATGCAGGCGACCCGGTTGAACTGGCTAAAGTATATATGGGTCAAAGGGCAGATGAGCTTGTCTTCCTTGACATCACTGCAACCATTGAGAAGAGAAAGACACTTGCAATGCTTGTCGAACGCATAGCCTCTGAAATCAATATTCCATTCACTGTTGGCGGCGGAATCAGCACAATTGATGATGTTTCGCTGCTTATCAGGTCCGGAGCCGACAAGGTGAGTATCAATACCGCAGCAGTAGATAACCCCGGTCTGATTTCCCGTATTGCAGAAAAATTCGGCAGCCAGTGTGTTGTGGTGGCTATCGATACACAGCTGATCAATAACAAATGGCTTGTATTTGTCAACGGCGGCAGAACGGCTACTACCCTTGAAGCTTCTGAATGGGCTGAGAAGGTAGAAAGACTTGGTGCCGGCGAAATACTACTTACCTCCATGAACACTGACGGCACCAGAAGAGGCTTTTCAACAGACATAACAGCAGTCGTTAGCTGCAGAGTCAATATTCCCGTAATCGCCTCCGGAGGAGCAGGTACTATGGACCATTTCAGGGAGGTCTTCATGGAAACAGACTGCAGTGCAGCACTGGCAGCCAGCATATTTCATTTCGGTGAAATCTCAATCCCTGATCTTAAAGACTATTTGTCAAAGAATAATATAAACATCAGATCGTGAATATAGATTTTAAAAAGGGAAACGGTCTTGTTCCTGTTATTGTTCAGGACAATACGACCATGCAGGTACTCATGCTGGGTTTCATGAATGCAGAAGCCCTCTCAAAAACAGAGCAGGATGGCAGGGTCACATTCTTCAGCAGGAGCCGCAACAAGCTGTGGACCAAAGGAGAAACATCGGGCAACTACCTCTATGTAAAGGAGATACGCGCCGACTGTGATAGTGACTCACTTCTTATCCTGGCTAATCCGGCAGGCCCGGTATGTCATACCGGATCCTTCTCATGCTTCGGAGAAGACACTGCCCGGGGTTTTTTATATAAGCTGGAAGAGATTGTCAGTCAAAGAATTGATAATGAAACTGAAGGTTCATACACAAATAAACTCTTCAGTAAGGGAATGAACAAGATTGCACAGAAGGTGGGTGAGGAAGCGGTGGAGCTAATCATAGAAGCAAAGGATAATAATGATGATCTGTTCAAAAACGAAGCCGCTGACCTGCTGTATCATCTGCTTATTCTTCTGAAGGCTAAATCAGTAAGCCTGACAGATATAGAAAAAGTGTTAACTGAAAGACACAGGAAATAATAGTCAAGATTTACCTTCCTGTTATAAGTTAATAATTATATGTTGTATAGTGCGATAATGAATTATTATTATATTTGCATCAGATGAAGACAAATATATTATATACCTGGCGCTGGCGCAGCTCATAAGATGAAGCTGTGATTCAAGCCATTATATAATATCATAAGATAATTATGCAAGGAGGCACGCTGATCACAGCGTGCCTTTTTTATATATTAACCTTAATCAAATAGTTATGGAAAAGATTACCAAAATTTTGTTAAGCGAAAGCGAAATGCCCCGCCAGTGGTACAATATTGTTGCAGATATGCCCAATAAGCCATTGCCGCCGCTGAACCCTGCCACCGGCAAGCCGGTGGGCCCTGATGATCTGTCGGTCATTTTCCCGATGGAGCTGATAAAACAGGAAGTGTCAACCGAGAGATACATTGATATTCCTGATGAGGTCCTAGATCTGTACAGGACCTTCCGTCCTTCTCCCCTATTCCGGGCACGTAACCTTGAAAAGGCCCTGGGAACAAAGAGCAGAATATATTACAAATATGAGGGCGGTAATTATTCAGGCTCCCATAAGGCAAATACTGCCATCCCGCAGGCATATTACAATAAGATGGAAGGTGTCAGGCGGATAACAACAGAGACAGGCGCCGGTCAATGGGGAAGTGCAATGAGCTATGCCTGCAATTACTTCGGCCTTGAACTGCTGGTATTCATGGTAAACGTCAGTTACAATCAGAAACCCGGGCGTAAGCTCTTAATGAATACATACGGTGCCAGGGTCGTCCCGTCGCCAAGCACAATGACCGCTGCCGGAAGAAGGGTGCTTGAACTTGATCCGGATTCACCAGGAAGTTTGGGGATAGCAATTTCCGAAGCGATGGAAATTGCAGCACAGGATCCCTATACAAAATACTCTCTTGGCAGCGTGCTTAACCATGTCATTCTTCATCAGACCATTATCGGGCAGGAAGCGTTGCTCCAGATGGAAAAGGCTGGCGATTACCCTGATGTTGTGATCGGATGCTTTGGCGGTGGATCAAATTTCTCCGGAATTGCATTTCCCTTCCTCCGCGAAAACCTGAAGAACGGGAAAAATACGAGGCTGGTGGCTGTCGAACCCTCCTCCTGCCCCAAGCTTACCAAAGGGAAGTTCACGTACGATTTCGGTGATCAGTCAGGCATGACCCCCCTTCTCCCAATGTATACGCTGGGGCATAATTTCATCCCTGACAAGATCCATGCCGGAGGTCTGCGATACCATGGTGCAGGCGTCCTCGTCAGTCAGCTGCGGAAGGACGGATTTGTTGAAGCAAAAGCCAAGCAACAGCGCGAATGCTTTGAAGGAGGTATTCTCTTCGCCAGAACGGAAGGTATCCTTCCTGCACCTGAGTCATCATATGCCATTGCCGGTGCTCTTGACGAGGCAAGGAGAGCGGATATTGAAGGTGTGTCAAAGACGATTCTCTTTAACCTGAGCGGTCACGGTCATTTTGATATCTCCGCCTATGAGAAGTTTTTCGAGGGCAATCTGCCTGACCATGAGACCACGACAGAGGAGATAGAAAAGTCCCTCTCCGAGATGAACCTACCCGTTCAATGAACGGTTCAGTCAGTGATAACAGAAGAGAGACATGATCGTACATGTCTCTCTTCTCATCTGATATGATTTTATTAACCGTTAGCTGCACTTTGATGTACCGCAGTCGCTGCAGATGAGGCAGCCCTCCTGGTAGACCAGCGAGGTTGAACCGCAAGTGCCACACTTGCCCTTGGCCTTTGTGCCATTGGGGATATAACGCTTCAGCGAGCGTTCAACGCCGTTCTTCCAGGTGTTGATCGATTCGCTGTCAAGCTTCATCGATGACACCAGTTCAACGACATCCTTTGCGGGCATGCCGTAACGCAGCACGCCTGATATAAGCCTGGCATAATTCCAGAACTCAGGCTTGAACATATGCGACAGCCCTCCGAGGGTGTTCTTGTAACCGTACTTGTCGGTATACTGGAAGTCGTACCGGGTGTTGCCCTCATCGTCCTTGTTCTTTAAGATCTTTCCCTTGACAATACTTTTGGGCAGGGGGAACATTTCATCATCCTGGAGACCTGTGAAGATCTCATACGGCACGCCGTCCTTCAGCCCCACGAAGGCAATCCATTTCTCTTCATTATTCTGGAAGCGGAGTACGTCAGCCTCAAGCACCTTGGGTCTGAGTGGCGACCAGTCAGGTTTCTTATCCTCCTTACTGTTCGATACCAGCACCCCGGCTCTCGAACCGTCGCGATAAACCGTTGCTCCCTTACATCCTTCCTTCCATGCGGTGAGATAGAGCTCAGATACCAGCTCTTCCTTTGCATCGGACGGAAGGTTAATGGTCACACTGATCGAGTGATCAACCCACTTCTGTATGGCCCCCTGCATGCGCACCTTGGCCATCCAGTCAACATCATTGGAAGTAGCCTTGTAGTAAGGTGATTTCCCGACAATGGTATTGATCTCCTCTTCGGACATGCTCCTTACCTGTTCGTAGTCATAACCATTCTGTTTCATCCACTCGATGAACTTATGATGGAATACCACAAATTCTTCCCAGTGGTCGCCCACTTCGTCTGTAAAGCTCACCTTTACATCCTTGTCATTCGGGTTCACTTTGCGGCGACGTTTGTAGAACGGCAGGAAGACCGGTTCAATACCTGATGTCGTCTGGCTCATAAGGCTGGTTGATCCTGTCGGAGCGATGGTCAGCAGGGCAATGTTGCGTCTGCCGTTTTTCTCCATCTCAGCGTACATCTCAGGATCAGCCTCACGGAGACGGTTGATGAAAGGATTGTTACGTTCTCTCTCTTTGTCGTACATCGGGAAAGCGCCCCGCTCTTTTGCCATCTCCGTGGATGACCTGTATGCTTCAATGGCAAGGGTGCGGTGGACACTGACTGAAAATTCTGTTGCTTCGTCGGTTCCATATCGCATACCCAGGGCAGCAAGCATATCTCCCTCGGCGGTGATGCCGATGCCTGTACGTCTTCCTTCTTCAGTCTTGTGCCGGATATTTTCCCACAGATTCCGTTCAACAAGCTTCAGTTCAGCGGGCTCAGGGTCATTATCAATCTTGGCTATTATGGAATCAATCTTCTCCTGCTCAAGGTCGATAATGTCATCCATTATCCGTTGTGAGAGATGCACATGTTCCCTGAAGAGTCTGAAGTCAAATGAGGCTTTCGGGGTAAAGGGATTCTTCACATACCCGAAGAGGTTGATGGCGATCAGCCGGCAGCTGTCATACGGGCAAAGGGGGATTTCACCGCACGGATTCGTTGATACGGTCTCATAGCCCAGGTCGGCATAGCAGTCAGGCACGCTCTCGCGCTTGATGGTATCCCAGAAGAGCACTCCCGGCTCAGCTGATTTCCAGGCGTTGTGGACTATCTTGTTCCAGAGCTTGCGTGCGTCAATCTCCTTAACGAATTTTGGTTTTTCAGATTTAATGGGGTACTGCTGGCGGAAGGTCTTGCCCTTGATCACGGACTCCATGAAATCGTCGGTTATCTTCACCGAGACGTTTGCACCAGTGACTTTTCCTGCCTCAAGCTTTGCGTCGATAAAACTTTCGGCGTCCGGATGCTTGATGGATATGGACAGCATAAGTGCGCCCCGGCGGCCATCCTGTGCCACCTCACGGGTCGAGTTTGAATAGCGTTCCATGAATGGTACCACACCCGTTGAGGTGAGCGCACTGTTAAGCACCGGCGAGCCTTTTGGACGTATGTGCGAGAGGTCATGTCCAACTCCGCCGCGGCGTTTCATGAGCTGCACCTGTTCCTGGTCAATCTTCATTATCCCGCCATAAGAATCTGAATCACCTTTGTTTCCGATGACAAAGCAGTTCGAGAGCGAAGCAATCTGGTAATCGTTACCTATTCCGGTCATTGGTCCGCCCTGCGGAATAATGTATTTAAAATCCTTGAAAGCCCTGTAGATGATCTCGGCAGAAATGGGATTGGGGTACTTAAGCTCTATCCGGTGAATCTCGGAGGCCAGGCGACGGTGCATATCGTCAGGAGTTTGTTCATAGAGATTGCCAAAGGAATCTTTAAGAGCATATTTACTGGCCCATACCTTTGCCGCCAGGTCGTCACCGCCAAAGTATTCGCGTGTTGCCTTTATGGCATCCTCATAAAGATATGTGGTTTGTTCACCTGCGGCTTCGGGCCTGGTCGATTTATCCACCATCGTCTCTTCCTTTTTCAACTTCTTCTCCTCTTTTTTCATCATCTCCTTCTCGTTAGGGGCGACGAATGGTATGTGGACAAATGAATCTCCCATTATAGTGCAAGAATATTACGGTTTGAAAATAAGCTACTTAATCTACCTTCGATAAAAATGAACGGGTTTTGCTAAAATAGGCTAGTAAGTCAGAGGAGGCAAGAATAAAAGTTCTCTTTTATCAACATACATATGAACTTTATAAACCAACTAAGTTTGATAAAAAAAGGGCACCGGAATCCGGCGCCCTTTTACATTATATAATCTTCAACTTAGTTAAAGATATAGCGGAGACCAACCTGTAACCTCCAGCACTGACTAATATTCAGGTAACTATCGTATGTCTTGGTCGGGTAAGCATCGTCAACCATTACCATCGAGTAGAAGGGAACGTTGCCTATTGTACTTCCTTCATACTTAAGGATTGCACCATTGTTGCTGGCAGCCATATTTTTGTAAACTCCCCAATTTGAATTCAGCAGGTTGCCTGCGTTAAGCACGTCAAGGCTCAATTGCAGAGTATTCCTGGTCCTTCCGGCTTTGACGGAGAAATCCTGTACAAAGCGAAAATCGAACCTGTTCACCCAGGGTGCACGTGCAGCATAAGCTTCAGCATATTCACCCATGTGTTTGCTCAGGTATTTGTCCTGCTTAATGAAAGCAAAGAATGCATCTTTGTCAGCAGCTGTTGCAAATTGTACTTCAATCTCATCTTTCGGGATGTAAATCAGGTCGTTTGTAACGCCATCACCGTTCATGTCATTAGTATAAATGAAGCTGTTTCCATAAGGAGTAAACCCTGAATAGAACAGTCCGATGGTTGAAGCCATATGATCATTCAGGTAAGGGATTCGATATGATAATGAACCGATTACCTTATCCGGAACTACATATTGTGAACGCTGTACAGTGGCATTATTTGGTCCGTTTACAGTGACAAGGCCTACCCAGGCCGAGTTTGCATTGCTACCGGGCATACCCGAAATTTCTTTCATTTCGGTTTTTGTATAGGCCACCATTAAATTGAGATTATTTACCGGCTCGGCATTAAGAGTTAAGTTTAAGGCATAACCATAACCTTTGTTCGTATTGGTAAGAACACAAGCATCTTTTACAGTGTTATACAAATAATCCGTCGGGAAAATATAACGGGTGTCAGGTCCTGAAAATTTCTCCCATGTTGCATCAGGATTTCTTACAGCGTAATTATCTAACATTACAGCATTAATGTTTTTTGTAAAAATACCTTCAACTGTTGCGGAGAACGGGAAATCAACAGGCATCTTATAATCAACTGCTGCCGAAGTTTTCCAAACCTGAGGCATCCTGAAATTGGGATCCACACCTGCAATTGAACTTGGGACGCTGCCATCTTCCGGAGTTACAACTGTCTGGAAATCAAGCCTTTCAATCATATCGTTAACATCGGTAATAATATCGCCTGCCAGAAGGTCTAACCGAGCATCGCGGGTTTGTACTGTACCATCGGCTCTGAAACGGGTCTGTACCTTCATAAGTAACTGATTCATACCGGCGTTCGAGGGCATGTTGGTAAAGAATACCAATGGCAGACGACCGGTGAACATTCCGGTTCCGCCACGAACAACCAGTGATTTGTCGCCGCTGACATCCCAGGTAAAACCAGCGCGGGGTGAAAGGTTTACTTTCGCTTTAGGCCATTCTCCTGTATTAATACTGCGACCGCCAAAGTCGAGAGCCAGAATGGCATTGTTGGTCATAATATCATCAACAAATGAAAGATTATCAGCGCGTAATCCAATAGTCAGCTTAAAATTCTGAACAGGGGTCCATTCATCCTGAATGTATGCACCTATCTGATTGAATTTAACGGCATTCGAAGGTATGAGTTCTCCGTTGGCTCCATAAGTCAGCGCAAAGTCAACCGGTGCAGCTCCACTCATGAAATCACTTAAACTTGCATAACGATAGTACCCCGTTCCGTTACGCATATAGTTATTATCAGCCATTTGATATTCATAACTGACCCCTGCTGTTAACTTATGAGCATCAAGATAATAGGTAAAATTGTCTGTGGCAGTAATAATTTTGTTTTTTACACCATTATTCCATGTAAACAATTCGTATCCGGCAGAAATATAAGGGTCTAATGCAGCTGGTCCTGTAGCAATATCACCACTCATAATATCTATAAACGGGAATGGTTCGGAAGTCGATCCGCGAACATCTTCAATATTGGAGTATGTCACTAACAACTGATTGGACATACTGTTGGAGATCCGGCTATTTAATTCCAGGGATCCGGAATTAACTAAATTATCCATTGAGTACATCGAATTGGCATACGACATTGAGAATTCTCCGACACGGTTTTTAGTATTATCACGATATCTGCCATCAGTAGAGTTTCCATTGGGTGGATTCCAACCTGTATTTTTGGTGTGATTATAACGCACACTTAATTTATTGGCATCGTTAATGTTCCAGTCCAACCGAAGGAGGTATTTAAGGTTTGATTCGGCGGCAGGAAAATCTTTAAACGAACCCGTTTCGTAGCCGTATTTAGTTTTCAGGTAATCTGATACCGTTTGCAAATCGGCTTCGGTTACGCGAGAAATGGTTTGCTGATCGGAAATACCATCGGTAGAGGCACGCCAGCGGATCACCTGTTGAGGACTTTTTTCGTATTCGAGGTTGCCAAAGAAAAACAACTTATTTTTAATGATGGGGCCTCCAAGAGAAAAACCGTATATAGAGTTTGATTCTGCAGCACGGTCACCAAAGTCGTGGCTGCCAATTTTGTTACCCCGCATATTTTGGTTTGTCAGATACGTATAAGCTGTACCCTTGAGAGTATTTCTCCCCGATTTGGTGATAGCGTTGACACCGCCACCAATAAAGTTGGTCTGCCTAACATCAAAAGGAGCAATGACAACCTGGACTTCTTCGATAGCATCCAGCGAAATAGGATTGCCTCCACCGGGTAAACTGCTGCTCAAACCAAAGTTGTTATTGAAATTTGAACCATCGACGGTGAAATTTGTCGAACGTCCGTCACCACCGGCAAAACTCATCCCGTTGGAAAAGGGAGAAACCCGTGCAATGTCGTTAATGCTACGATTAACAGTGGGTAACATTACCATTTGTTCACCCGAAATGTTGGTAGTAGCACCGGTTTTTGTAGTGTTGAACTTTGAAGTTCTGGCACCAACAACTACAATTTCACTTACTTCTGTCAGACTTTCAGTGAGACTGGAATTGAGGTTGGACGTTTCTCCCAGATAGAGGGTAATGTCGGTATAATTTACTGTTCCATAGCCAACGAAACTCACACTTACCTTGTAAGGGCCACCAGGGCGCATACCCTGAATTGAATACAAACCCTGATTGTTTGCAGTAGCACCATACAAAGTACCTGATGGCTGATGAGTAGCTACAATGATTGCACCTGCCATAGGTTCACCATTGCTATCGGTAACCTTACCGCTAAGTGAAGATGTTGTCACCTGGGCCATCAGGGTCACTGACCCCAGGAACAGCGACAACAGAATGAAAGTAATCTTTAGTTTTCGCATAATTTGAGTTGAGTTAGAATGTTTATGGTTAGAGATGGTTGTATTATATTGAATGCCTGTTAATTATAAATGTCGTTTCACTTATTCAGGGCAGAGCGTTAAATTACATTTCCGGGCAGACTTTCGTGGGATTTGTTATTTTGTAATTATGAACAAGTTTTTAACGTGTTATTAATAAGTTTTCAATCATTGCCTGCTCCAGTATTTTCATACCTTAATTATTATATCCCTTCAGTATTCAGGTATGTACAAGTGACAAAATGAGTATCATTTATCCATTTTGGCGTCGCAAAGATAATAAACTCATAATTTTGTACGAATTAAATTTTTGTTACAATGGTACGTCTTATCGCCCTCATCATTTCAATAGCGCTGCAGATCATTGCTGCCGTCATCGCTCTCCGCTTCATGAAGATGACACGGTACAGGCTCTCCTGGATACTGCTCTCCACTTCCTTCGTACTGATGTCGTTGCGAACCCTGATACAGCTGATCGAGTACTTTCAGGGTCATCCATCTTTTGAGCTCACTCTGATGGATGACTGGATGAATGTGCTGATCTCTGTCCTGATAATCTCCGGCGTCGTTCTTATCAGGGAACTCTTTACCTCTCTCAAGCGGGCAGAGAATGACAGGATGAGGTCTGACCGGAGGCTGCTCAACGCCATCATCAACACCGAAGAGACAGAGAAAAAGAGGTTTGCGAAGGACCTGCACGATGGGCTTGGGCCTCTTTTGTCTACAGTAAAGATGTCGCTCTCGGCACTCACGTCCATGGTGTCTGATCCGGTGGGAAAAGAAATTCTCGGTAACACCAACCATGTGGTTAATGAGGCTCTCAGCTCGATCAAGGAGATAGCAAACAACATGAGCCCTCATGTGCTGACAAACCTTGGCGTTGCCAGCGCCATCAGCACCTTCGCATCAAAGGTCAACCAGACAAGAAGTGTCAGCATCGATTTCCGGACAAACATGGAAGGTGAACGGTTTGACACAGACAAGGAGGTAGTGATGTACAGGGCCGCCTGCGAGCTGATCAACAACGGCATGAAGCACTCAGGTGCATCGAGGATAGAGATGGATCTTCACCGCCACCAAAAAATCATTACCTTGCAGTATCTTGATAACGGACGCGGGTTTGACACAGAGAAGCTGACATCGGAAGAAGCCGTGGGCATGGGAATCCCCAACATCGAGACAAGGGTGAGGGCAGTGGATGGGGTCTTCCTGATTGAGAGTTCAAAGGGGAAGGGAACCAGTGCACTGATAAGGGTCAATCAATAAGGCAGTAGGCAATGGGCAGCAGGCAATAGTGTCGGCTCCATGACCGGTGTAAAATTGATAGGACAAAAGAATAACCATAATATAGATACCTCGTAGAGGTTGAATTATCGTGGAAAATGGATAAAATAAAAATTGCACTCGCTGATGATCATCAGCTGTTCAGGAACGGGCTGAAAATATTACTGGGCAGTTTCAATGAGTTTGAGGTGGTGGCCGAAGCCTCTAACGGCAATGAGCTGCTGAGAGCCCTCGGGACATGTCCCTGCGATATCGTACTCATGGATATAAGCATGCCTGAGATGGATGGTGTGGAAGCTACAGGCGTCCTTTCGCGCCAGATGCCCGACACGAGAGTAATAGCTCTGTCAATGTATGGTGAAGAAGAGTACTACTACAGGATGGTTGACGCAGGCGCTAAAGGTTTTGTCCTTAAAGACTTTGACATTAACGACGTACATGACGCGATCATTGCTGTCCATAAAGGCGGTAATTACTTCTCGCAGGAACTGCTCTATCATGTAATTAACCGCATCAAGAACAGGGAGCAGGAAGTAAAGAGCTCAAGCCTCTCGAAACGTGAGAAGGAGATACTGCTGAAGATCTGTGAAGGACTATCAAACCATGAGATTGCCGACTTACTCTTCATAAGCAAACGCACTGTCGACAAGCACCGTGCCAACCTTCTGGCAAAGACAGGCTCAAAAAACACTGCCAGCCTCATCTTGTACGCTATAAAAAACAGGCTGATAGAGATCTGACATGAGCAATAAGGATGCGCTGGGCATCAGGGGCGAAGAGCAGGCTGCCGGCTGGCTCAGTCAGCACGGTTATACCATTCGCGACAGAAACTGGAGGTCGGGACGCACTGAGATCGATATTATTGCAGAGAACAGTGAGTATATAGTTTTCGTGGAGGTCAAGGCAAGATCAGCCGACTACCAGGTCAGTCCTGCTGATGCCGTCAATGTACCAAAGCAACGGACAATAATCTTTGCAGCATCAAATTACATAAAGCAATACAATCTTAATAAGGAAGCGAGGTTCGATATTATCACCCTCATCTTCAATGGCCCAGGCTGGGAGATAGATCATATTGAAAATGCCTTTTATCCTACGATGTGACCAGTAAGATCGGTGACGACTGCTTAAAAGCATCTCCCTGATCGGATATTTTAAATATTTTTGACCTCAACAGAACCATAAATGAACAATAATATAATTATGAAAAACTCACTTTATGCCATTGTGGCGCTTTTCCTGGTAATTACACCGCTGTCAGCGCAGAAAAAGAACAAGGAAACTCCGGCCACTCCTGAAGGTTATAAATTCACTTCCGTTGTCTCATTACCCGCCACGCCGGTCAAGAACCAGTCGGCAACGGGTACATGCTGGTGTTTTGCCACAACATCATTCATGGAATCGGAGCTTCTGCGTCTTGGCAAAGGCGAGTATGACCTTTCCGAGATGTTTGTCGTAAGGAATACTTATAAGAACAGGATCCGGGATAACTATCTGAGGGAAGGCAGGGGAAACCTCGGAGAGGGAAGCCTTTCTCCTTCATGGGTAAGAGTATTTAATGAATCAGGGATAGTGCCCCAGGAGGTCTACTCCGGTATCAGTTACAGTTCACCGGTACATAATCACCGTGAACTGCAGGCCTATATTGAAGCTGTAACGGCAGTACCGATTAAGAACAAACAGATGAGTACTGAATCGCAGGAGGTTACAGATGCAATTCTTGATATCTACCTCGGCGAAGTACCTGAGACTTTTACCTTCAAGGGACAAACATATACTCCAAAATCATTTGCAGCCAGCCTCGGACTCGACATGAACAACTACGTGAATATCACATCCTTTTCACATTTTCCCTTCTATACCCAGGGGCAGCTCGAGGTAAGGGACAACTGGGAGATGAACCGGTTCTACAATGTCCCTCTTGATGAACTGATTGATGATAATCGACAATGCCCTCATAAATGGTTATACAGTCGACTGGGACGGTGACGTCAGCGAGAAGGGCTTCTCCCACTTTAAAGGAGTGGCAATCAATCCTGATGTAACAAACATTGATAATTTTTCAATCACCGATCGTGCACGGTTTGAGAAGATACCTGTCCAGGAGCGTTTGGCAGAGGTCTATAAATTTGAAAAACCCTTTCCTGAATTTACCGTCACCCAGGAGCTCCGGCAGAAGGGGTATGAGACATTCGTCACAACGGATGATCACCTGATGCACCTGACTGGCATAGTGAAGGACCAGAACGGGACGAAATATTTCGTAACCAAAAACTCATGGGGAACAGAAAGGAATCCATTCGGCGGTTACCTGAACATGTCAGAGAGTTTTGTCAGGGCTAAAACGATCTATATCATGGTGCACAAGGATGCTGTTCCGGCAGATTTAAGGCAGAAACTGGGATTCTAGGCGGGTTTAATAAATGAACCCTGGTTCTTTTTTCAGTCCAGGATAGAAATAGCCGTAGAAAAGTGAAAAGAAAACAAAAAGATCCTGACCTGGCTGCGATTCAAGTGAATTATTCCCGGTAAAATTTACCATGAAAACAATCAGAAACAGGATGAACATAAAAGATTCATGTGCTTTAGTCTTCACAAGAAAATAAACGTACAGCGCTACGATGATAAGCAGTCCGCTTAATCCCAGCGTCAGCAGGATGTAAAGGAATTGATTGTGTGGCCTCATATTTAACCCTGACAATGAAGAGCTATTCTTTTCAATGCCATAGTCCACAGCCTTCAGGATACTTCCGGTACCCCAGCCCAAAACAGGGTGTTCTTTAAATGCCTCCCGGGAAGCTCTCCATACATCAATTCTTTTCGTAAGCGAGCCCCATGAAATGTCTTTACGTGAACTGTGATAATAGACATATACGCTCATCATCTCTTCATAAGCTCTTATATAGAAACCCGGTCTTGTGACATTCACATAATTTGTCGTTCCTCTTTCTATAGCCCTTATGTCAGTGGCGGATAGTTCCATAAAGCCCTGTCTGTCCTTTTTAAGTCCCCGTGATGACATATACCTGTACAATGTGGCCCTCAGTTCCTGGTTCATTAAGTCTTTTCCGTCGAAATCCAGATCGCTCTTTTCATTCCAGGCATCCCTTAGCTCACCGTCGGCAATATAGATATAGACCAGGTTGCCGTTTTCCCTTATAATATTTGTGGTGTCATGCAAATAAGGGGTGCCCTGACCGGTATGACTGGCCAATGTGCTGAAATCAGTTGCTGTTTCAGCATGTGTCTGTTTATAAATATTGATCATTGGCCAGACTGCCAGACCTGCAAGAAGAATAAAAATGGCAGGCACTGAAATTTTAAGAAATGTTCTGTCTGTCCGTGTGATAAGAACTGCGATCAGGAAAATCAACACTACAATAAATGAGGCAACCCCTGATAAAGCCCTTAAATAAAAGAGGAAGAAAATAAGCCAGGCTGATATTGCCAGGCTAATATAAAAGTACATCTTATTGCCGGTCATCTGTTTTACCAGCAGCGGCAACTGACAAGCCGCCATGATCAGCATTATTCCAAAATAGAGCCCCGGAATAAAGGGCGAGGCTTCACGGAAGAAAAGATTTGGCCGGAAAATCCTGCCGGAGAATCCAATAAATGACACAATCAGAACCGATGAGATAAAAAGCAACAACAGCAACCTGATTTTTTTCCTGTCAGGTACCGGGGATGTAGCAATAATAAGAGGCAGAAACAGTGTGGGCGATTTATGCAGGAGGTCATTTTTAAATGCATAACCGATATCCTCAGACCATAACAGCCCAATGACATTCAGGATATAAATCAAGATTAAGGCTATGGCAGGTTTGTCAGACCGCAGCTTATCAAACTTCGTTTTAAAATCAGCCTCTGCCAGCCAGTTACCTGCAAGAAGAAGCTCGCTTATTGTAAGGAAGTACCTTGATGACGGCAGGGAGACCACAAACAGGCACAATGCAGCAAAGTATACTGTAAGATGTACTGATTTTCTGGTGATGTCAGCAGTAGCAGCCATCTTTTGTGTTCTTCTTCAATGAGAGTTAGTTTTTAGTCGCCAGAACGTCCCTCTTGATAGACTGACAGGAATAGCCATGACTTTTTAAATAATCACGGCATTCTTTTGCTGTTTTTTCATCAAAGACTACCTCCTCATAAATAATCACTTCAGGAGAGATTCTATTCAGATCAAGCATTTTTAATATCTCGTAGTCAAAGCCCTCAGTATCAATAGCCAGCAGGTCCAGGGCTCCTCCGTCAAAATTCTTTAACAGCGTCTCCGGGCTTATAGTAGCCACCTCACCAGAGCTGATACAATCTTCTTTATCATCAGGAAGGGTTATTCCCTGCCTTCGCATATTCCTCTTCATGCTGCCGTCATTGAGTTTTTTCACCAGTACTTCCCTGTTGAAGCTCGATAATCCTGTAGCCCACCGTTCCATGCTGATGGACAGTTTATAGAGTGGTCTCGTTCCATCTTTCTGGTCAAGAGCAGCGTTTATGACTGTAATCCCGGGTCTTTTCCTGTGCAGTTTGATTAAAAATTCATTAAAGACGTCAGGCAGAGGTTCCAGAAGTACTCCCTTCCAGTGGTCTCTTTTGATAAATATATGAAGCGGATCGTTGATGAACCCGTCATTTGCACCTACCTGCAGAAAAGTTACCGGTTTATGCTCTCTGGAGTATTTATCCAGAAAAACCTCAAGGGTACCGGGCCGTGGCTTGTAGATGTGTCTGCAATATCCCAGATATAATGGATTTTCAGAAGCACTAAGGTTGAAAAGAAACTTTCTGTACGCTTTCCTGAGTCTGTATTTAAACCTCATGTTCCTCTAGAGTTAGGTATTAATTATTGTGAATCGTGTCTTACACAATATTTCTGAACCGTTCAGGTATGCTTATGACCGGTTTTTCATTAAGCATCCCGGGTTTATTAAGTGCAAACAGCGGGCGAAAAATGCTTTGCCTTCTTCTGGCCTGTTTAAAGAATGTGTCGCCGTCAACAGGCGTTTTTTTCGTAATCAGGTCAAACAACTCATACCTTCTGTCAAGGTGTCCCTGCCAGCCGGCATTAAGCAACGACTGGTCTTCCATTTTCCTCTTTGAAATCTCGTAATCTACCATTCCAAAATGAAACAGAAACAGATTCGGGTCTATATGAAAGTTCTTAAACCTTACCCTGTGAAAACCCGATCCCCATGTAAGAGGACGGGTTGCCACAACAGCCTTGGTATAACGTGCCGATACATGGGCAAAACTCCTTTGCTCAAGGAAGGGGCGTGCAGGGTCGATAGGCTGTTCAAGGTCAAGGTGCTGCCCGACATCTAATCCGAGTGCAGAGAGAGACGTATATCTGACCGGCCGCTGAAGATAGTCGGCCAGGGTAAGATGCTGATTGGGGTCTACTACCAGTATTTCATCTATATCATGGGCAATTATCAGATCATACCTGAGAAACAAGGCCTTTACAAAGTAGGAGATCACATTGATACGGTTTCTGTCTCCGCTGGTCCTGCTCAGCTTTTGCCGGGGAATCCTTATAACATTTATGGTTTCATGACCTTCGGGAAAAGCCTGATCGTGACCATCCAGAATAAGGTAAAGATTCTCATTACCAAGTTGTGCCCCATAATAATCTATCCACTTCGGGATAAAGAACCGGTCATTCCTGACCATGGATACAATTCCAATCTTTTTGTGACTGTTTCCGGACATCCGTCTGTATATTTCAGGCTAAAATTGTAAAAAATTATTTAATGCAGTAAATTTACAACAAAACAATGTCAGATAACAACGGTCCAGCCCAGGGAAATCCAATTGATGCAGTAATCCTGTGGGTCGATGGCAATGATATTAAGTTAGCCGAAAAAAGGAACCGTTACCTTGCACTGGAAAAAAAGACAAGTGCCCACCCGGGAGCTCTGCCCACGCGTTTCACATCATCAAACGAAATAAGATATTGTGTCCTGTCTATTTTGACCTTTGCCCCTTTTATCAGAAATATATTCGTTGTCACTGATGAACAGGATCCTGATCTTTATGAGGATATCAGAACCAGGTTCCCCGAAAAAGCAGACTGCTTAAAAATCGTTGATCACAAAGAAATCTTCAGGGGGTACGAGCAGTATCTGCCGACCTTTAACAGCTCGTCCATTCATACATTAATCTGGAGAATTGAAGGATTGTCAGAAAAATTCATCTATTTCAATGACGATATTATTCTGATAAGAGAAACCAGGGAAGAGGACTGGTTTATCGGCGACAGGCCTGTCCTGAGAGGCAAGTGGTTGCTGCCGCCTTTCAGAAAAATGGCCGGAAACAAACTAAAGGTATTAATAAACAGATATATACGCAACAACAAAGATTACCTTCCAAAGATTTCATTTTATCTCCGCCAGTGGAAAAGCGTATCTTTACTGGGGGTAAAAGGACGGTATTTTTTCCACGATCACTTACCTCATCCCATGAGGAGAAAAACACTTGAAAACTTTTTTGCCAAAAACGGGGAACTGCTGGAAAAAACCATTTCATACCGCTTCAGGGACTCTGAACAGATACTTGTTTCATCTGTCGCATATCATCTTGAGATCTTAAACGGCAACAGGAATTTTGGAAAACTCAGACTGGGATATTTCCATCCATACTATTCTGAAAGCCGTATGAACAGAAGAATCAAACGTTGCATGAATGACCCGCGGATTAAAACAATCTGCATTCAAAGTATAGAGATGCTCAGCAGCAGGCAGCGTGAAAAAATTTTTGGGTGGATGGATTCAATCTTAAATTTGCAGTCGAAAACGTGATTTCTATGACAAGCAACAGATCTCCTGAGACCAATCCACCCATTGATGTGGTTATAGCATGGGTTGATGGAGATGACCCTAAGCTGGCCCTGAAAAGAAGCAATTATGTTCATGGGACAAACATACCCGTCGGGTCAGGTGCGCATTCAACGCGTTTTGCCTCGTCAAATGAAATCCGGTATTGTGTCCTGTCTATACTGAGATTTTCTCCGTTTGTCAGGAACATCTTCATTGTTACCGATGAGCAGGATCCGGGCATTTCTGCTGACGTAAGGAAATATTTTCCGGAAAGGCTTGATTCAATAAGAATAGTTGATCATAAAGAGATCTTTGAGGGATACGAAAGCTATTTGCCAACCTTCAACAGTATCTGCATAGCAAATATGGCCTGGCGGATAAAAGGCCTCTCTGAAAATTTTGTCTATTTCAATGATGATACTTTCCTGATAAGGAGCATAAAACCCGAAGACTGGTTCGTTGACGGCAGTCCTGTGATACGAGGGAGGTGGGTACTATCAACAACTCCAAGAGCGTTATGGAACAGCATCAGGATTTTCTTCAACAGGCATATCCTTGGTAAGCCTGACTTTGAGCCAAGGGCCTCATTTCACCTCGGTCAGTGGAATGCTGCTGCACTGCTCGGATTTAAATTCAGGTATTTCACAACCAGCCATACGCCACACGCAGTCAACCGGAAGCTGGTTGAAGATTTTTTCGGCAAAAACGATTCCCTGCTAAAGAAAAACCTCTCTTTCCGTTTCCGTGACCATTCACAATTCACTTTTATCTCACTTTCAAATCATCTGCAGTTGCTTGATGGCAACAGGCATATTGCCACACCGGCCCTGGCTTACCTCAAACCGCAGGGCCGTGCAGTTGATTACGTGGACAGGAAGATCGCTCTCTGTGAAAGCAATCCCGGTATCAAATTCCTGTGCATTCAGAGCCTTGAGATGTGCAGGAATGAAGACCGGGAAATACTGTTCGGATGGCTTGACAGGATACTGCAGCTTTGAAATTCCGGGTCCTGAAGGCTCCGGTTTCCGGGTTACCGCCTATAGGCTTGGATCTCTAAGAATCTGGTTCTTTACATCATAATTATGTTACCATCAGGTTACATCCCCTTATATCAGAATTATCAAACCTCCCGAGGACCTCAAACGCACCTCCTTCATTCATCCTGCCAATGTCGGAGGTGGCTATGAATGAACATGACCAGAGGTTAGCCAGGTCAATGACGCTGATGCCTCCTGAAGCGCCGGCCTCAATGGTATGTGATGACGGATCATGGCTGTCGCGGATCAGTACCTTCATCCATGGAGGCGTGCTGAAGAGACCGTCACCCTTTGAGTATGCCTGACTCAGAAGCTCAGTCATGCCGTATTCGGAATGCACAGCACTTACATTAAAGGCGTTTTTAAGAATTCCATGCATCTCTTCCCTGATCATCTCTTTCCTCCTTCCTTTCATCCCCCCTGTCTCCATAATGATCGCATCACTCAGGTCACACGGATTCTTTTCTGCAAGGTCAAGCAGTGCAAAGCTCACCCCGATGAGCATCACCCTAAAACCTGCCAGACGTGCTTTGCCGACAGCCTCCGTAAGGGCATCATAATCATTCAGAAAAAAGCCGCCGCAATCATTGCCCGAAAGCTCCGTCAGCTTTTTTACCATATAAACAAGAGATGACCCCTCGCGTTCAAGATATGAAGGCAGCAGGCCCATGACGGCATACTGCGACGGCGCGCCGTAGAAGATCTTAAATGCACGTTCAAGGCTCTCGTCATACAATGCCAGGTTTTTAACCATATGCCGGCTCTGCCTCATCCCGGCAGTACCGCTGCTGAGAAAGATCCTTTCAGGCTCTCCTCCTCCGGTAATTACGTCATGGTCTTTGAATAATGATATCGGCATGAACGGTATGGAAAAGATATCATCAATCCCTTCAACGTCAATTCCAAGGAGGTTTACATAATCTCTGTAAACCGGACACTCATGTACCTGAAAACGAAAAATCTCCAGTGCCATCTTCTCAAACGATTGAGCATCAGTGACACTGAAGATCTCTTCCGGTAATGGCAGCTTCATCACTGTCACGGGAACTTCGTTGAGCCATCAGGCTGAAAGACCCACTCGAACTGACAGGAGGCAAAGTAAGGAGGAGTTGTGGGGTCAAAATCGATTTTTATTATTCTGATCTTGGCATACCTCTCATTTTCAGTCCTTATTACCCACACCTGGTTTTCCTTCAGCGGTGCAGCCAGTTCATTGTATGAAGCAGTGCCCACAGATGTAAGGGCTTTGAAAGCGCTGATGGCGGCACTCCCGGTGCCGTATTCACCCTTGAGTGCGAATGACGGCTCAAGAGTGTTTGCCGACAAAAAAGCTTCGACGGGGCCTCCGGTGGTCAGCGATCCTGCCTTAATATCAATATCATAAGGTTCGGTAAGCGTTGAAACCAGGTCAGCTGCATCAAAAGAGAATCCCATCGCATAGTATGGCCCGCTGCCAAAGAGCTCATTGGTCACAGTGACTGTGCCCGAAGTCGGAACATCATTGCCGTTGCACCCCGCCAGGAGGAACATGACAGCAAGTGCCGGTATGAGCAGCAGTTTCATTATTCTCCCCTTATTGCCGTTATGCCTGGCAGTTTCTTGCCTTCCATGTATTCAAGCATTGCACCGCCTCCGGTTGACACGTAGCTTACCTTGTCTGCCAGGTTATTCTTGTTGATGGCAGCAACAGAGTCACCTCCGCCGATAAGCGTGTAGGCTCCCTGTTCTGTTGCCTTTGCCACTGCCTTTGCAATAGCCGTGGTGCCTGCAGCAAACTTTTCCATTTCAAAGACACCCATCGGGCCGTTCCAGAGAATAGTCTTTGAATCCATTATCACCTTCTCAAAGAGTGCGATGCTTTTTGGGCCGATGTCCAGTCCCATCCATCCGTCTTTCACATCATCAATGGCTGACAAATAAGTATCTGCCCCGGCATCAAATTTGTCAGCATTAATACCGTCAACAGGGAAAATCAGGTTAACACCCTTAGCCTTTGCCTTTTCCATCACAGCTCTTGCGATATCCAGCTTATCCTCCTCACAGAGCGAATTGCCTATCTTCCCTCCTCTTGCCTTTATGAAGGTATATGTCATGCCGCCGCCGATGATCAGGTTATCAACCCTGTCAAGGAGGTTTTCGATGATGAGTATCTTGTCAGACACTTTTGCTCCTCCCATCACCGCAGTGAATGGTTTCTGGGAGTTCTTGAGCACCTTGTCCATGGCAGCCAGCTCGCTGTTGATGAGGAAGCCGAACATCCTCTTGTCTTCCGGAAAATAATCAGCCATCACCGCTGTGGTGGCATGGGCCCTGTGTGCTGTGCCGAAAGCATCGTTGACATAAATGTCAGCATAACCGGCAAGTTTCTTTGCCATCTCTTTCTGCTTCACTTTCAGAGCCGCTTTAGCAGCTTTCTTCTCCTCATCGGTGGCAGTCTCGGGGAGTATGGGTTTCCCCTCTTCCTCCGGATAGAACCTGACGTTTTCAAGCATCATCACCTCGCCGGGTTTCATGGCAGCAGCCAGAGCTGCGGTCTCATCACCGAGAGCATCGGGAGCAAAGGCTACCTTCATGCCAAGCAGTTTCTCAAGCACCGGCATGACAGGTTTGAGAGAATATTTCTCCTGCACCCCTTCCGGGCGTCCCAGGTGAGACATCAGTATTGCCGATCCGCCATCGCTGACGATCTTTTTTATGGTTTTCAGTGCACCGCGGATGCGGGTGTCATCAGTGACCTCGCGTGTCTTCTTATCCAGCGGTACGTTGAAGTCAACCCTGACAATGGCTTTGTGGCCTTTAAAATTGAAATCGTCAATCATTTTCATAGTATTTTCTGTTTATGATTTTTCATTAACCGGAAGACAAAGTTAATCAATTTGAAAAATCTGCTGCCTTCCCGGCAGCACTCTGATCAGAATCATTCACTTTAAATTGCTAATTTTGCTGTCCGTCACCAGCACGCCAGCATGAATTTTTCACAGATACCCGGCCAGAAAGCAGTCATTGACAGGTTAAGGAGTTCGGTTGCTGAGAACCGTGTCAGTCACGCCTTGCTCTTTAACGGTCCTGAAGGAAGCGGGAAGTTTGCCATTGCGCTGGCATTTGCCCGTTATATCAGCTGTGAAAAACGCACTCCAGAAGATGCCTGCGGCGTCTGCCCGTCATGTGTCAAATACAACAAGCTAATACACCCTGATCTGCACTTTGTCTTTCCTGTCATTAAAAAGAAGTCCGGAACAGAACCGGTGAGCGACACGTTTATTACGCAGTGGCGCGAGATGGCGCTCCGGTCGCCATGGTTCTCCCTGAGCACCTGGACAGAAGCGATGGAGGTGGCAAACGAACAGGCGCTGATACCGGTAGCCGAGGCGGCAGAGATAATAAAGAAACTTAGCCTGAAATCGTTTGAATCCGACTTCAAGATCATGATCATCTGGCTGCCGGAAAAGATGAATGCCGAGACAGCCAACAAACTGCTGAAGATAATAGAGGAGCCTCCTGAAAAGACACTCTTCATCCTTGTCACCGAGGAGGAGGACAGGCTGCTACCAACCATCACCTCACGCTGCCAGCATATAAGGATACCTGCCATATCAGCTGAAGACATGAGTCTTTACCTGGAGAAGGAGCTGGGCCTGGTGCGCGCACGGGCGGCAGCGATAGCCGCCATAGCAAACGGGAACATGGTAAGGGCCATGGAGCTGGCCCGTGAAGACGACAACAGCATCCTGCACCTTGACCGTTTTACCAGGCTGATGCGGACAGCATATACCCGTGATATTCAGACACTCGTCTCCTGGTCCGAGGAAACGGCCGCCCTGGGAAGAGAGAGGCAGAAGAGCTTCCTTTCATATTCATTGCGTATGATCCGTGAAAACTTAATGCTGAACCTGGGCGGCAAAGAGAATAATTTTGTCTACCTCACAGAGGCTGAAGACGACTTCTCCAGAAAATTTCATCCATTCATCAACGAAAAGAATATAAGTGCCCTTGACCGTGAGTTCAACCTGGCTTATGCCCACATTGAAAGCAACGGCAATACCAAAATGATCTTCCTCGATCTTGCCCTCAGGACAATGAGACTCATCAGGTAAGTGCCTGAAAACTGTTGAAATTAGGTCTTTTATTTCTAAATTTGCATTCTCGTACCGGGCAGCCGTTCATTTTTGACAGTCATCCGGGAAATATTATATATCAGTATGGCAAACGAAGATATACAGGCACGCCCGGGTGAAGAACCTGCAGAACCTGTAATAAAATACAAAAGTGGCGCAAACAAACTTGATGAATTCAACTGGCTTGAAGGTCTGCCCTATGACCCCAGGTACAATGAGGTGATCGAAGTCCGGTTTAAGAATACCCGGAAGGGTTTCTACCGCAATGTCAACGATCTGCGGCTTGAAGTGGGCGACATTGTAGCCGTCGAAGCTTCACCGGGTCATGATATCGGTCATGTTTCCATGACCGGCTTTCTTGTCCTTGAACAAATAAAAAGGATGAAGGTAAAACCTGTCATCGAGGAGATGAAAAAGGTTTACAGGAAGGCAAGGACGGTTGACCTGCAGAAGTGGGAGGAGGCAAGGAAGCAGGAGGTTCATACCATGCTCCGGTCAAGAAAAATAGCTGAGGAGATCGGGCTGGCAATGAAGATAGGCGATGTGGAGTACCAGGGTGACAAGACAAAAGCCATTTTCTATTATCTCGCCGACGAGAGGGTGGACTTCCGCCAGCTGATTAAACGGCTGGCTGAAGAGTTTCATATCCGTATCGAGATGAGGCAGATAGGAGCCCGCCAGGAGGCAGGACGCATCGGCGGCATAGGCACATGCGGACGTGAGCTATGCTGCTCAACTCATGTAACCAACTTCGTCTCGGTGACCACCTCTCATGCCCGTTACCAGGATCTGTCTCTGAACCCGCAGAAGCTGGCGGGACAGTGCGGTAAGCTCAAGTGCTGCCTCAACTATGAACTGGACTGTTATATCGACGCACAGAAGGATTTCCCCTCAAGAGAAATACCGCTGGAGCTGGCTAACGGTACAGCTTATTTCATGAAAATGGAAGTACATACCGGCATCTACTGGTATTCAAATGACCAGCGCATGGCTGTGAACCTGACTGCTGTGCCTGTTGCCAGAGTGCGCGAAATAATGCAGCTCAACAGAAAAGGTATTAAACCAGATAATCTGCTGGCAGGTGCAGGGGCCAATGCCCCTGAAAAAGGCAACGACCTGCTCCTTCAGAACAGCGGCCTTACGAGGTTTGAGACAAAAAGCAACCCGCGACCGCCCAGAGGCAGACGCAGACCTTACAATAAGAAAAATGAGGGAAACCAGAAGTAAGATACTCGCTATAAGTGCGCTGATCACGCTCATCACCCTCTCATGCGACAGGGGTACATACTACGCTGACAATGTTAAAATGCAGGGTGAGGAATGGAGCATGTACGACCCGTGCAAGTTCACATGCCAGATCGATGATACGGTCAGGGTATTTAATTTTGACCTCTCAATCCGGACCTCAACCGGGTACCCCTACCGTAACCTTTACCTTTTTGTCGTTACCACATTCCCGTCAGGAAACACCGTCACTGATACTGTCCAGACTATGCTCGCAAACGAAAAAGGCGACTGGCTCGGCAGGGGCGCCGGCGACCTACGTGAGCTGACCATTCCTTATAAATCGAATGTATACTTCCCCGAAAAAGGCGAATACCATTTTACTGTGATACACGGAATGAGAGATACAATTCTGAACGGGGTATATGACCTTGGGATGAGGATATCACTGAAAGAGAACTAATACAAATCACGCAGGTATTGGGCAAGAACAAACTGGCACGGTGGGCTGAGATGAAAGGCTTTGACCATGTTATCGAGCCTTCGTTTGATGATGTTTTCGGGCATGATTTCCACCTGAAAGGGAAATGGCACAACGACTGGTTCGGTAACCCTGATCCGATCGTTCTTGAACTGGGCTGCGGCAAAGGTGAATATACCGTCAGCCTGGCTGAGATGTACCCGCAGAAGAACTTCATCGGCGTTGACATCAAGGGTGCACGGATGTGGAAAGGCGCAAAAGAATCACATCACAGGAAACAGCCTAACGTAACATTCCTGCGTACCAGGATTGAGCTTCTCGGGTCATTCTTTGCTGCCGGCGAGGTTGATGAAATATGGCTCACCTTCCCTGATCCGCAACCGAAATGGAAAAGAGAGAAGAAGAGGCTGACCGGACCTGTCTTTCTTAATCTCTACAGGAATTTCCTGAAAGACAATGGCATTGTGCACCTTAAGACCGACAGCAGGGAATTGTTTGATTATACCCTCTCACTGGCGCAGGTTAACGGCCTGCAGATAATTACCTCTGTCACCGACCTGTACGGTCAGCTGCCGGGTGACCCGCTGCTTTCAATCAGAACCCATTATGAGAGTATCTTCCTGAAAAAGGAAATCCTTATCACATATCTTGCATTCAGACTGCCAAATGAAAAGGAAATCATCAGTCGCGGACAATAAAAATGAAGGCTTCTTCGACAGGGTATACGATGTTACCCGTCTGATACCTTACGGACGTATCACATCATACGGAGCCATAGCACGGTATCTTGGCACTGCCGGTTCTGCCAGGATGGTGGGCTGGGCGCTGAACTCATCGCATACCGTGCCTGACTTCATTCCGGCACACCGTGTTGTAAACCGCAACGGGATGCTTACCGGCAAGTATCATTTTGGCAATTCATCAACCATGCAGCAACTGCTTGAAAACGAAGGATTCGTTGTAAGGAATGACCAGGTCATTGACTTCAGTCAAAAATTCTGGGATCCGGCTTTTGAACTTTGATAAGGGGATTATGTTGTATTTGTATATTGATTTACGAACAAGGAACATATTATGTATTCAAAAGAACAGGTTCTTGAAGCGCTGAGAAAGGTCACCCATCCTGAAAAGGGAAGTGATATAGTTACACTGGGCATCGTGAGTGATGTTACGGTGACTGATGAAGGAATAAAGATCCTGCTTACGCCTGAAAGATCAAACGACCCGTTCCTTTCGTCCATAAAAAGCAACTGCGTCAGGGCTCTGAAGGATGCGCTCGGACCTGATACAGTGATCTCATCAATTGATGTCAAGCCAAAGATCGTGGTGTCTAAAAAGAAAGAGCCCCGGAGAGATGTTCTGCCCGGAGTAAAAAACATCATAGCTGTTTCATCAGGCAAGGGCGGAGTGGGCAAATCGACTGTTGCAGTAAATCTGGCGGTGGCGCTGGCCCGCAAAGGCTATGCGACTGGTCTGCTTGACGCGGATATCTTCGGGCCTTCGGTGCCCCGTATGTTCAACGCGGAAAAATACAAGCCGGATGTTCACAGTGAGAATGGCAATGACCGGATCATTCCGATGAAGAAATATGGTGTGAGTATCCTTTCCATCGGCTTCTTTGTTAAAGATTCCGAGGCCGTTATATGGAGAGGTCCCATGGCAAGCAGCTTTCTAAAGCAGCTGATCAGCCAGGGCGACTGGGGTGAGCTTGATTATCTCATCTTTGACCTGCCTCCAGGGACCAGTGATATACATCTGACGCTGGTGCAGGAGGTGCCTGTCACAGGGGTAGTGGTGGTGACGACGCCACAGGAGGTAGCCCTTGCTGATGCCCGTAAAGGCATAGCCATGTTCCGTAGTGAGGCTATCAATGTCCCTGTCCTGGGCCTTGTTGAAAATATGTCATTCTTTGTAGCTCCCGAGCTGCCCGGAAGACGTTATTACATTTTCGGCAAGGAGGGCGGAAGCAGACTTGCCGCCGAAGCCGGCGTTGAGCTTCTCGGGCAGATACCCATTGAAGAGAGTATCTGTGACGGCGGTGATGCCGGTACCCCTGCTGCCCTGAACGACAGCGAGACAGGTAATGCTTTCATCAGGGTAGCGGAGGCTGTCGTCAGGCAGGTGGAGAAACGTAATGCTGAACAGGCCCCTACAAAAAGGGTCGAGATGAAGTAGGTATCTCACCGTCGCAAAGCAGATAGGTCTGCTTTAGCCTCTTTTTAGTACCTTTGGATACTTTTAGCTGCCCCTGGCAGTTATAGAGTATATACCCTTCTTTCTTGAGATCACGGCACTCAGTATATTACGTCGCGATGACCCTGGTGCTCACCGCACTTATAGCCGGTTGTTCTGTTGAGAAGAACACCGGGGCGAGCCGTTTTTACAACTCCCTTATTGCAAAATATAACGTCTGGTTCAACGGTAATGAGGCATACAAAGCCGGCGTTGAAAAGGTACAGCAGTCTCACCGTGATGATTACAGCGTGTTGATCCCTGTATTTGAATACTCCTCGGATGAATCTGCCGGTGCCGCTAAGTCAGACATGGAACGTGCCGCACAGAAAGCATCCAAGGTGATTGCGCTCTATTCTATCACGGCCAAACCGAAAGAGAAAAGTCGCAGGGGGGATGGTGCCCGTGATGAAGAGTTCTACAATCGCCGTGAATACAATGAATGGGTGGATGATGCATACCTTCTTCTTGCAAAAGCCCAATTCTATCTTAAAAACCTCACTGCAGCACGGTCCGCCTTCTCCTATACCGTCAGCATAGCTACTGATCCTGATCTTGTCAGCGAAGCAAATATCTGGATGGCCAGGATACAGACAGAGGAGGGCAATTATTCAGAAGCATCACGCATACTTCAGGGTTTCACTGACCCTGACGGCTTGCCGAAAAGCTTACAGCCGATGCTCTACTCCACTCTGGCTGATGTCGCTCTCAGGCAGAAACGCTATAATGATGCTGTCAGTCCCCTTACCAGGGCAGTGGAAAACAGTACCAACAAGCATTTCAGGGTGCGTCTGACATACCTCCTGGCACAGGTGTGTAAAGCAACAGGTGACAACAGCCTTTCAACACGGTATTTTCATGATGTGATCAGGATGAACCCGCCTTATGAGCTTGAGTTCAATGCGGCTATTAACCTTGCAGGCGTAACGGATTTATCGCACGGCGATGCAGACGATCTTATTAAATCACTGCGCAGGATGTTGAGAGACTCGAAGAACAAGGACTATCTTGATCAGATCTATTTCGCGCTCGGTGAGCTCGAGATGCGCATGGGAAACACCGATGAGGCCCTTAATCTCTGGATCCAGTCTGCCCGCAGCAGTACCGTAAACTCCAGGCAGAGGGCACGTGCCTACCTGGCACTCGGAGAGCATTATTACGCTAAACCGGAATATATGACGGCATTTCTTTACTATGATACCGCTTCAACCCTGATTGATGAACGTTTTCCCGATTATAATCTTATCAGTCGCAGGACAAGCGATCTGGGTGAGTTTGCAGATTTCCACCGTGTGGTGATCACCGAGGACAGTCTTCGCAGAGTGGCTCAGATGAGCAGCACGGAACGTGATGCTCTTATTGCAGAACTGATCCGTTCGTATGAGCAGGAGCAGACAAAGGCAGTAAAGGGTGATGGCAGCGACAGGTACAATATGGGACTTTATTATGAGAATGAGCAGCGTTACCAGGGAGCCATATCTGCAGAAGGAGGATGGTATTTCTATAACCAGTCGGCGCTTACCTTCGGCCGTACAGAGTTCAGGCGACGCTGGGGCGACAGGAGGCTTGAGGATAACTGGCGGCGGTCAAACAAGGCACGCGCGGCATTCACTGCTCCCACTACTGCCGAGAACGGAGAGGAACAGAAGACCAGTGACAGTACCGCAACAGCTCCTGAGCGGACAAAAGAATATTATCTCCGTAACCTTCCGCTGACCGACTCCCTGATAAGCCTCTCTGTAAGCAAGAGTGCAAATGCCTTGCTGGGTGAAGGCAAGATACTGGCTTCACGTCTCTCCGACACACTTATGGCAGCACAGTCACTGGCGACGGCAGCAGCACCCGGTAACAGTGACAATATCAGGGCTGAAGCACTCTATGAACTCTTCAGGCTGCTTCGCAACAACGATCCCGCCAGGGCGGAGACTTTCAGAGCTGAGCTTCTGTCATCATTCCCCGATTCGGAATACTCGCTTATCCTCTCCGATCCTGACTACGTAAGAAAACAACAGGAGATGGCAACGAGAGCCCGTGCCACGTATGAGACTGCATATGAAGCCTTCGTCTCGGAGAGATACGATGAGACCAAGGACATCTGCAGGGAGGCTGCCGGTCTGTTCCCCGGTGATGACCTTTTACCGAAATTCATGCTCCTTGACGCTATGGCTACAGGCGCTACGGGAGGCGAGATCGCATACAAGGAAAAACTTGATTCCCTGACGGCAAAATACCCTGCAACTCCTGAAGGCAAAAGAGCTGCAGAGATAACCGCTTTCCTTAAAAGAGAGATGCCCGCGCTGCAGATTGCTGAAGATACCCGTATTGCTGAAGAACTTTATGAAGCTGACTCCGTCCAGCCGCATTTTGTCCTTGTTGTTGCTGAAAACGTACAGGCGAACATGAACCAGATGGTCTTCGATGTTATAAACTATAACCTCGATAATTTTACCGATAAGAATTACCGTACCGAAGGGAAAGTGGTTGACACTGATTATATACTTATCACTGTCGGTACTTTTGAAAATGCCGCAGAGGCAGGCAAATGGCTCAGTGCATTCGACCCTAAGGCAAATATCAGGGGGGCTGAAAATGTGGCTATTTCACTGTATATCATCAGCCGCGACAACCTGGAAAAACTCACCAATGACAAGAATATTGCCAGGTACCGGATCTTCTATGAAACAGCCTACCGGAGCAAAAAATGAACTGAGAGACTGACAATGCGACAGGTAAGAATATTATGGGTTGATGATGAGATCGGAGTACTGCGGTCCCATATACTTTTTTTGCACGAGAAGGGTATTGAGACAGATACCTGTCCTTCCGGCAATGATGCCATCCGGATGGTAAAAGAAAAACCCTATGACATCATATTTCTTGACGAACATATGCCCGGACTCAGCGGCATAGAGACACTGCGGCGCATAAAAGCCATCAAGCCCTCCATCCCTGTTGTGATGATCACCAAGAGCGAGGAGGAGGAGATAATGGATGCCGCTATTGGCTCACAGATAGCTGATTACCTTATCAAGCCTGTCAAACCGCAGCAGATACTTCTTGCCCTTAAGCGTATCCTTGACATAGGAGACATAGTGACGCGGCAGACTACCACGGTATTCAGGGAAGAGTTCGGTTCCATTGCAGATATGATATCTGCAGCCTCCACCTTCGAACAGTGGAGCGAAGTGTACCGCAGGCTGGTCTTCTGGCAGGGTGAGCTCATCAGGTCATCAGATCCGGGCATGAGGGAGGTGCTGCGCATGCAGGAGGCAGATGCAAACAGGGCTTTTGGTAAGTACATTTCAAAAAACTACACTGGATGGATGGCGTCCGACGCCGGTGACAAGCCGCTTCTTTCGCCCTCAGTGATGTCAAAACGCATATTCCCGCTCATCAAAAACGGGTCTTCACTCTTCTTTATCATCATTGACAACATGCGCCTCGATCAGTGGCAGACAATATCCAATGATATCAGTCCTTTCCTGCGCAATGTTTCAGACGAGATCTATATGAGCATCCTCCCCACTGCAACACAGTTTTCACGCAACGCACTCTTTGCCGGACTGATGCCTGCCGCGATAGGTGACCTGATGCCCGAATACTGGATAAATGACACTGAGGATGAAGGAAAGAACCTTCATGAGGAGAAACTGCTCAGCAAGCACTTGCAGAGGGCCGGAATAAACTGCAAATGGAGCTACACCAAGATCAGCTCTGACGCTGAGGGAAAAATCCTGAATGACAGGCTCCCGCAGCTTCTCTCAAATGATCTTAACGTGCTTGTCTATAATTTCGTCGATATGCTCAGCCATGCCAGGACAGAAGTCGGCGTTCTGCGTGACATGACCGGAGATGAGGCTTCATGGCTCTCATTCACACATTCATGGTTTATCCATTCACCGCTCTTTGAGCTTCTCAGAGCTGTGGCTGCAAAAGGATCACGTGTGGTGATAACCACAGACCACGGTTCTGTCAGGGTTCAGAAACCAGTCAGGGTGGTAGGCGATAAACAGACCTCGATGAACCTGCGTTATAAGTCGGGAAGGAACCTTGACTACAATCCGCGTGAGGTATTTGAAATTACCGCCCCTTCCAAAGCAGGACTGCCGATGACCAACATCTCATCCAAATATATATTTGCCTGCGGAAATGATTTCCTGGTCTATCCTAATAATTTCAACCATATAGTTTCGCATTACCGTGATTCGTTCCAGCACGGAGGAGTATCATTGCATGAGATGATGCTTCCTCTGGCCTTTCTTGAGCCTGTATAAAAAGATTATTTTTGCTGCATGAAGGTTGTTATTGCAGATAAGAGCTCACCTGAAGGAGGCAGCGAGGCATTTTCTCAGGGAGACGGCAGGATACCGTATCTTTGCCTTTTACGGGCAGATGGGATCCGGCAAGACCACCTTCATTAAGGCGCTGTGTAAAGAGATGGGTGTGACCGACACTGTGACCAGCCCTTCTTTCACTCTCATAAATGAATACCGCCGCCCCGGTGATGTGCCTGTCTATCACTTCGATTTTTACAGGATCAGGAAAATCACTGAGGTACTTGATTTCGGTATTGAGGAGTATTTTGATTCAGCCTCACCCTGCTTAATGGAGTGGCCGGAGCTTATTGAGCCGCTACTCCCCCCTGAAACGCTGAGAATATCTGTTACGGTAATGGCTGACGGCAGCAGGATTATTGAAAACCAACAGTGACCTGCGGATAATTTATCCCATTGAATAATCCGGTTTCCCGTATAATCTCTCCGATTAAAATCTTAATTTTGATCTGAGTAAAGCTTTCTTTTGTTAAATCGTAAAAACCAGGCCACATGAATCAACCTGCCAGAAGTGCCTTCATGCCGCGTGAAGAGCTTATTGAAAAAGCTGTGAGCAGGCGACAGGTTTCAATTGGCATCCCGCATGACATCCATGATGATGAAAAGCGTGTTGCTCTTACTCCTGAAGCCGTAAAGATCCTGACAGACACGGGCAACGAGGTTTTTATCCAGGCTAACGCCGGGCTGGGTGCCGGTTTCCCGGACAGGGATTACAGCGAAAACGGTGCGGTGGTGGCCGATACCGCTCAAAAAGTATATGAGTGCGACATAGTAATTAAGATTGCCCCTTTTACCGAGAAAGAGGCCGGACTGCTTAAGGGTAACCAGATTGTCATATCATTCATGAATGCGGCTACGATGGGCGAGGAGACGCTCTCGGCGCTGACGCGCAAGCGTGTGACGGCACTGGCAGCTGAAAGGATTAAAGACAATGACGGAATACTGCCAGTCGTTGAATCAATGAGTGAAATCAGCGGCATCACATCAGTGCTTATTGCTTCGGAGTACCTGAGCAACACTTCCGGAGGAAAGGGAGTAATGCTTGGCGGAGTAACCGGTGTCACACCCACGGAAGTGGTCATCATCGGAGCCAATACGGCAGGCGAATATGCCGCCCGTGCGGCGCTCGGTCTGGGAGCAATAGTGAGGGTGTTCGACAGCTCGGTTCACCGCCTTCGCCTCTTTCAGGATCTTCTTGGGCAGAGACTGTATACTTCTACCTTCCACCCCCAGGTGCTGCAGAAAGCCCTGAAGTCAGCTGACGTACTTATAGGTGCACTGTCAACCGATGATCTGAGACCCTGGTTTTATGTAAGTGAGGAGATGGTTCAGGGAATGAAGCGCGGATCGGTGATTATCGATCTGAGTGTTGATACCGGCGGTTGTGTTGAGACAACTGAACCCAGGGCAATAAAAGATCCTATCTATGAGAAACACGGTGTGCTTCACTACTCGGCATGGAACCTTCCCTCAAGGGTACCCAAGACGGCATCCATCGCCCTGAGCAATGTCTTCAGACCTCTGATGCAGGATATCGCAGATTCGGGAGGGATAACGCCAATGCTCAAGTTCAACACCGGCCTCCGCCACGGCGTTTATATTTACAACGGCATCCTCACCAATGAGATGCTTGCCCAGAAATTCGGGATCCTTTCAAAAGATATCAACCTGCTGCTTGCAGCCTTCTGACACTGATCACAGGTAGCTCAGAGACGCTTCGGAACCATTATGCGTCAGTCTTGCCCTGCGGCCAAGGTAAAACGCCCTGTTGACTGCTATATGCCCGGCCGGGAAGCCGAACAGGACGGGATAACCATACCTGCCGGCAACATTCATCACAACCTCCTCCACGCTCTGGTTAAATACATGCTCGCCTTCGGTGATCTTCACCATCCCTCCCACTATCAGTGCCGACAGGTTGCTGAGCATGCCCGTCATCCGCATCGATGTCAGCATACGGTCAAGATGATAGAAATGCTCTCCAATTTCTTCAATAAACAGTATCGCCCCTTCAGTGGCAGGCTGGCCGGGTGTGCCGTTAAGGCTACAGATAAGAGATATGTTGCCTCCTAAAACAGTACCCTCCACAGTGAAGGATTTTTCCCGTGAACTCTTCCATACTACCGGCTCCTGTTCGCCCTTCAGGGCTCTGACCATCGTGTCATAACAGATAGACGAATATTCCGGGTTGGAATAATTAATCGGCATCTCTGCGTGCAGTGATGCTATGCCGCATACTGTATTGAGCCACAGGTGCAGGGAGGTAATATCACTGTACCCGACATACCATTTCGGATGCTTTTTCAGGGCTGAATAATCCACCCTGTCAACTATTCTTGATATGCCGTAACCGCCCCGTGAGCATAATACAGCCTTTACCGAAGGATCATTGGTGGCCTTCTGCAGATCACGCAGCCGCTCATCGTCGCTCCCGGCAAAAGGACCGTCAACCGAGAAGACATGCTCACCCGGCACTACATCAAAACCGGAAGCTCTCAGCAATTTCTCTGCATGCAGTACCAGCTTCTCCTCAATATGGCTTGCCGGCGTAACAATGGAAATACGGTCTCCTTCCTTAAGATAAGGCGGTATGGTCAAAGCTTTCATGACTGATCCTTTTCTGATGACAGGATCAAAAGTAGCTATTTTAGGAAAGAAACGAGGCTGCAGCGGTGAACAGTCTGTCAAAAGTACTATCAACTTCATCAGACAGGTTGCCTGCCAGCACCGGGAAAGGATTTTCATGCGTACATGGATACCCGGGAGACCATATCTCCACGTTGGCACCCTGAAGGGTATCCGATACAGCATCAGAAGGTATGACACAGTCGCCGGCAAAGGAGACTGCCCTGAGTTTTCCTTCAGTATTTCTGAATGGTGTACCTGATACAGCCTTCAGCCTGTTCAGGGAGGTCATGGCGTAGAACGCCTCACCTTCAGGGGTGTCATTCATGATCTTCATTAACCTGTCGCCATCAGTATTACTGCTGTCTCCCGGCCATTCAAGATAATATGTCATTAATCTTTCAAAGGCCCTGCTGTCCATTATAAGCTTTGATGTGCCGTTCATAAGGCCGAAAACGCTTCCTCCGCAGAACAGCATCACACGGCTTTCCTCAGGCAGAACAGAGGGTTTTGAAAGCATCATTACCTGGGTTGCCAGGGCTCCTATCGAATAAGCGAATACATCAACCGGGCCTCCTCCCGGCAGGTCAGGATGAGTTCCCTCCCCTATGGAGCTGATGAGCACTTTCAGGTCACTGATTGTCTGGTATCCTGAAAGTAAAAAGCGCTGGGGTGATGACGACATGCGAGTACTCAGGGCTACATTGACAAAGGTTGATAACTGCGTGTCAGGCACCAGGGCGGTGCGCGCCGCCACAAGAGGCATCATCAGATGTCTGTCAATCCAGCTGCGGGGTGAACGGTTCATATGATAGGCGCTGGGGAACAGCACAACAGGTCTGCCGGTGTCAGTGGCCAGCCTCATTCCCCACTGCATGTACTTGTTCCAGCTGCGTTCATTGAGACCATGAAGGAGTATGATTGCACCTCTGCCGCTGCTGTTGCCCGGAATTAACAAATAGTAACGGAAATCACTGTTAGACTGCTCCAGCTCCTTTGATTTAAAGATAGAATGGAAGATACCGGCCACACTCTTTCCGTCCGGTACTGTATAGCCGTTTGGGGAATGAAACAGCTCGCTTACTAACCGTACTCCTGTGCCGGGTATCAGACCCTCGGTCAATCCTCCCCTGAAATTTTTGGCAAATTCCCTTTCCTGAGCTGTGTATCCAATCATGCTTTTTCTGTAAAAAAAACAGATACCTGGAACCTGTCCAAATAATAGGTTCTGACTGCACGGCCCGGGGTTTGAATCCCTGTATCCGGGGTAAAAAAGTCATTGCAGGGGTAAAATTTGCCGGCGGTGAGACCGGAAAAATCCTTCGGACTTGAAAAATAGTAATTTTGTGGCAGGACAAAGTGAATGAATATTGATCTTCATAAAAAGCTTCCGGGCTACCTTACAGAAAAGGGAAACATAGTTACACACATTCTCTTCACTGCAGGATTCTCACTCCTGTTCCTTAACCTTTACACACCGTTCGGGGCCATAACCGTTTACGAAGTATCCAAACCGACACTTTTACTTTATACGAGCGGGGTGATCCTGACCGGCTTGCTGATCGTGGCACTGAGCCGTATCATTATGTACCTGCTGTTACGCAGGGGCATGGAGCTTGTTATATGGCAATACCTCGCATGGGTGGCGGCTGAGATAGTGGCGATGGCTCTCTTCTTCGCGTTTTTTGAGATAGTGATCCTTGATGACCGGCGAAGCTTCCCCGATCTCCTGGGAAAATCTGTCGTGAACACCTCACTTACGCTGCTCCTTCCATATGCTATGCTCTGGCTGTATTTTTCGTGGCATGACAACAAGATAAAACTTGCTGAGCTGAAAGAGCAACCTGACGGCTCAGGACAGAAACCAATGATACCGTTCCGGGATGAGAAGGGTGTGCTGCGCCTCTCATTAAAGAGGTCAGACACTCTTTATCTTCAGGGAAGCGACAACTATGTTACGGTATGGTATCAGTCACAGAGCCGTATCATGAAGTTCATGCTGCGCAATACATTAAGAACGATGGAGGATGAGCTGGAGCAGGAAGGTATAAGAAGATGCCACCGTTCGTATCTTGTAAATATTGAGCGGGTTAAACTCATACGGAGGGAAAAGGACGGGCTTCAGCTCGAGCTTGACAGTACCCCGCCTTCAACCGTGCCTGTATCAAAGACATATATGCACGAAGTGCTTTCAGCCTTCGGCCAGGAGGGCTGACAGGCCTTACCGCAGTATCCTGAAATCATTATCTTTGCCGGATTAGCATCAGAAACAAGCTTTTATTACAGATGAAGAAGTTTAAACGCCACCTTATCACCTCTGCACTGCCTTATGCCAATGGTCCTATTCACATAGGACATCTTGCCGGGGTCTATGTACCGTCGGATATCTACGTGCGCTACCTCAGGATGCGGGGCGCAGATGTGATATCCATCTGCGGATCTGATGAGCACGGCGTACCTATCACTCTCAAGGCACGGAAAGAGGGCATCACCCCACAGGAGGTTGTTGACCGCTATCATGAAATGAACAAAAAAGCCTTTGAGGAGTTCGGCATCTCATTCGACATCTATTCACGCACCTCGAATAAAATACACTACGAGACCGCATCAGCATTCTTCCGCAAGCTTTATGACCAGGGCGAGTTCATTGAGAAAAGCGCCAACCAGTACTATGATGAGGAGGCCGGCTGTTTCCTTGCAGACAGGTATATCACGGGTACCTGTCCGTTCTGCGGAAATGAAAACGCTTACGGTGATCAGTGTGAGAAATGCGGCACATCACTCAGCCCGACGGACCTGATCAATCCGCGGTCAACCATCAGCGGCAGCGCGCCGGTGATGCGTGAAACACTGCACTGGTACCTTCCTCTCGACAGGTATGAGTCCTGGATCAGAAAATGGATACTTGAGGATCATGCCGACTGGAAGACAAACGTATATGGCCAGTGCAAATCATGGCTCGACCAGGGCCTGCAGCCAAGGGCTGTCAGCCGTGACCTCGACTGGGGAGTGCCTGTGCCTGTTGAGGGTGCAGAGGGAAAGGTTCTTTATGTGTGGTTTGATGCTCCCATAGGATATATATCGGCAACGAGGGAACTGACACCCGACTGGGAAAAATACTGGAAAGATCCGGAGACACGCTTGATACATTTTATCGGCAAGGATAACATTGTGTTTCATTGTATCATCTTCCCGGCGATGCTGAAGGCAGAGGGGAGCTATATCCTCCCTGACAATGTGCCGGCAAACGAGTTCCTCAACCTCGAGAACGAGAAAATATCGACCTCAAGAAACTGGGCTGTCTGGTTGCATGAATACCTGGTTGATTTCCCGGGGAAGCAGGATTCGCTGCGCTATGCCCTGTGCGCCAGCGCCCCCGAAACAAAAGACAACGACTTTACCTGGAAAGAATTCCAGGCCAGGAACAATAATGAGCTGGTGGCTATACTCGGGAACTTCGTCAACCGGACACTGGTGCTGACTAATAATTATTACGGAGGAGAGGTTCCTGAACCCGGCGTAATGAATGATTATGACAGATCAACCGTCAGCTCAATCATGACATGCAGGGAAGGCACGGAGAGCAATCTCGAGGCTTTCCGTTTCAGGCAGGCGCTCGCAGAAGCCATGAGCCTCGCACGTCTCGGTAACAAATATCTTGCAGACACCGAGCCATGGAAAGTGATCAAAACCGATCCTGACCGTGTAAAGACAATTATGTTCATTTCGCTTCAGATTACGGCCAACCTTGCGATCATCCTTGAGCCTTTTCTTCCCTTCTCGATGAATAAGCTGAGAAGCTGGCTGAATATCGCCGACCTGGGCTGGGACAAGGCAGGCAGCGCTGAACTGCTTAAGCCGGGCCATAAGGTCTCTGCCGGTGAACTGATGTTCAGTAAAGTTGAGGATGCCGACATTGAAAAACAGATAAAGAAGCTGCTTGATACCAAACAGGCGAACGAGAAAGGTGCAGCTCCGGTCATTCCGGCGAAAGATGATGTCAGCTTCGAGGAATTCACCACGATGGATATACGCACAGCGACCATCCTTGAGGCGCAAAAAGTGCCGAAGACCACAAAACTTATCAAGCTGAAGGTTGATACCGGCATTGATGTACGCACAATCGTGTCTGGCATCGCAGAGCAGTTTACGGCAGAAGAGCTGCCGGGAAAACATATCTCAGTCATTGTGAACCTCGCGTCGCGAACCATCAAGGGTATAGAATCAAGGGGTATGGTATTGCTGGCTGAAGATGAGACAGGCAGGCTGACTTTCGTGGTCCCTGAAACGGCAATAAAAAACGGAAGCACCGTCAAATAGGCCTTCCGTACCAGCAACCTCCCCGGGACGGGTTATCTGCTCTCCGGGCCGGGTTATCTGCTCTCCGGGACGGATTATCTGCTCTTGTGTATCCAGGCTCCGGGAAAATCCCTGATCAGCTTACTATGGGCTGCTTTTGCCTCCTCAACGGTGCCGTATGATACTGCACTGACGCGAAGGAAACCGTCCGGTCCGCCCGTCATTTCAGGATCGTAACCGATCTTCCGCAGCTTTTCTATCATTGTCAGTGCATTATCTTCCGTCTTGAAACTTCCGATAATAAGCATAAACCTGTATTCCTGAACAACCACTGCCTGCTGCACGGGTTTGAATACTTCAGGGGCAGGAGGTACAGCAACAGGCGGCTCAATAATTGGTTCTTCAGCTACATTCGTCCCTGTCACAGCGGTCTTAGTTATAATTGTCTCAGGTTCAATATATGCCGTGTCTGCTGCAATCAGTTCGCGGTTAAATTCCAGTTCGGCATTGGCCAGCGGATTAAGAGTAAATTCCTCCATCTTACCCTTGAACAGATTATCATTGAATGGAACAAGGGTAAGGGCTATCAGAACCGGTACGATAACGGCCGCCCTGATCAGAAGACGTCTCACCGAGGGCTGGCTTACGGCCGGTTCATGATGATGCTCAAGCATCTTCTTCCGGACATCAAAGTCGCTTACCGGCTGTCTCTGGTAGGAGGTAAGACCATATGATGAAAGAAGATAATTCACTGTGTTATCCGGTTCAAAGATTATTGTCCCTTCACGGTTGAGCGAGAATGTTCCGAGATGATCAAGATTCAGGCTGGTCCCGGCCATAATCTTGTTCCTGAGTTCTTCCGCCCAGGTGCTTATTATATCACGTGATTCGCCGTAGGCTATATTCAGGTGGGAAGAAACATGCCCTATCAGCAGTCCGTCATTGCCGGTGAGATGGCGGTTGAATGTTATCCGTCTGACAGGGGGGTAAAAGAGCCCCTCAGCACGGTCAATATGCGAAGGAAAGTAGTTACCTATAAATGCACCAAACCCCGGTATAATGACACAATCGTGCCTGAAAAGCAGTTCCCTGATGTATACGCTGATATCCTTCGACATGAAAATGCAATAATAAACAAAGATACAAAACCGGCCAGACTATATGAAGGAAAAAAGGTTAAAATAAATTGTACTATCTTCGCTTTCGAGAGAAGAAACACCCCATGAAGAAAATCGAAATGGTTGACCTCCGGTCGCAGTATGACAGACTTAAAGCTGATATAGACAGGTCAATTTCCGGGGTGATTGATTCGACTGCTTTCATCAAGGGGCCTGATGTCCGTCTTTTCGAAGAAGAGATGCAGCGTTACCTCGGCATAAGGAATGTTATAGCATGTGCCAACGGCACTGATGCACTTCAGGTAGCTATGATGGCCCTGGGCCTGAAACCTGGTGATGAAGTCATAACAACAAATTATACATTCATAGCAACCGTTGAGGTCATTGAGCTCCTCGGGCTTAAGCTGGTGCTTGTTGAACCGGAAAAAGACACATACAATATCAGTATCGAAGCGATTAAAAAAGCAATAACACCGCGCACCCGGGCTGTTGTACCCGTTCACCTGTTCGGTCAATGCGCTGACATGGAGCCCATTATGGAAATAGCAGGGCAGCACGGAATACATGTCATCGAGGATGTGGCCCAGGCAACCGGGGCAGAGTACACTTTCAGCAACGGAACGGTAAAGAAAGCCGGCACGATGGGTATAATCGGATGCACCTCCTTTTTTCCTTCAAAGAACCTGGGATGTTACGGTGACGGCGGCGCGTTATTCACTGACAATGATGAACTGGCTGGGCTCATCAGATGCATCACCAACCACGGCATGAAGGTCAGGTATTATCATGACACCATCGGGGTCAACTCGCGTCTTGATACCATCCAGGCAGCCATCTTAAGGGTCAAACTCCGCCACCTGGACGCTTTTAACGAAGCACGGCAACAGGCAGCGGCGCACTATGACAGAGAACTGTCAGGACTGAAGGGTATCACCATTCCGGTCAGAGCGGAGAATTCAACGCACATATTTCACCAGTATACGTTGCGTGTTGCTGATGGTGCCAGAGACAAACTGCGTGAGTGTCTTGAGAACGAGGGAGTACCGTCTATGATCTACTATCCCGTACCTATTCACATGCAAAAAGCTTATTCTCATCTGGGATACGGGGCCGATGACTTCCCGGTTACAAGGGATCTTACAAATGAGGTGCTTTCACTTCCAATGCATACCGAGCTTGATAAAGAGCAGCTCGAATATATTACCGGGTGCATCAGGTCAAAATTCAAATGAAAGAACAGATGGATGAAGAATTTTTCGCACATGAGACAGCAGTAATTGATAAGGGTTGCACAATAGGCAGGGGAACTAAAATATGGCATTTCAGTCATATTATGAAGGACTCCGTCATAGGTGAAAAGTGCAATATAGGGCAGAACGTGGTTGTCTCGCCCGGTGTCATGCTGGGGAATAATGTTAAAGTGCAGAACAATGTATCCATCTACACAGGCGTTATCTGTGAAGATGATGTTTTCCTTGGTCCTTCGATGGTATTCACCAATATTATTAACCCCCGCAGTGCAATCATCAGGCGTGACATGTATGTAAAAACCGTGGTCAGGCGGGGTGCTTCCATCGGGGCAAACGCAACCATCATCTGCGGAAATGAAATAGGTGAATATGCTCTCATTGGCGCAGGCACAGTGGTCACCAAAAATGTCAAACCTTTTGCCCTGGTCATGGGTAATCCAGGCCGCCAGACCGGATGGGTATCTGAGTATGGACACAAACTTTCCTTCAACCACGACGGTACTGCCTTATGTCCTGAAAGCGGCCAGAAATACAGGCTCTCAGAAGAGAGAGTGACAAAAGTTATTTAGTATGTTTATTCCCTTATAAAATTTTTATGGATAGTGCACCCAGAAATTTTGGTCTTATAGGTGTTGCAGGATATATCGCCGACAGGCATCTGCGAGCCATCAAAGACACAGGTAACCGCCTGCTGGCCAGTCTTGACAGGTTCGACTGTGTCGGGAAACTTGACAGCTATTTTCCGGAGAGTGACTTTTTTGTCGAGTTCGAGAGATTTGACCGGCATATTGACAAGCTGAAGAGAGGTGGCGTCCAGCTTGACTATGTGAGCATCTGCTCTCCCAATTACCTGCATGACTCTCATATTAGGTTTGCTCTCAGGCATCAGGCAGAGGCAATCTGTGAGAAGCCCGTGGTACTTAATCCATGGAACATAGACGCTCTCCAGGAGATCGAGAAGGAGACCGGCCACAGGATTTACAACATACTTCAGTTAAGATACCACCCGGTGATAATTGCACTGCACGATAAGATCGCTGCCGCTCCTGCAGGCAGAAAGCATGACATCGACCTGACATACATCACCAGCCGTGGAAACTGGTATTACATCTCGTGGAAGGGTGACGTCAACAAGTCAGGCGGTATAGCCACAAACATAGGAGTACACTTCTTCGACATGCTCGGATGGATCTTCGGGCCGGTGGTCTCAAACAGGGTGCATCTCCTCGAAAAAAATAAAGCATCAGGTTTTCTTGAGCTTGAGAATGCACGGGTAAGATGGTTTCTCAGCATAGACAGCAATGACCTGCCTGAAGCAGTGAAGGAGAAGGGTAAGAGAACCTTCAGAAATATCACCGTTGACGGCGAAGAACTTGAGTTCTCTGAAGGATTCACCGACCTGCATACGGTAACTTACCGCGAGATCCTCAAGGGCAACGGTTACGGACTCGAAGATGCCCGCCAGAGCATTGAGACTGTATACCAGATCCGAAATTCAACACTTTCGGTACTTTCAGGTGAATATCATCCTCTAATAAAAAAATAAATATGTATAATAAACTGGTAAATAAGGAGACCAAACTCTCTCTCATCGGTCTCGGATATGTGGGCCTTCCTATCGCTCTTGAATTTGCACGGAAAATAAAGGTAGTGGGCTTTGACATCAGGCCCGACAGGGTTGACCTGATGAAAAAAGGAATTGATCCAAGCAATGAACTTGAACACGAGGCATTTGACGGGACAGACATAAAATTCACCTCTGACCCGGAAGACCTGAAAGAGGCCTCATTTCACATAATAGCAGTCCCCACACCTGTCAACAAGCATAACCTTCCTGATCTCACACCGGTGCTGAAAGCCTCAGAAACTGTCGGCAAAATCCTTAAAAAGGGAGATTATGTGGTATATGAATCAACGGTATACCCGGGATGCACAGAAGAGGACTGTTTGCCGGTGCTTGAAAGATATTCAGGCCTGAAGTGTCCCGGAGATTTCAAGGTCGGGTTTTCCCCTGAACGTATTAATCCCGGAGATAAAAATCATACTCTCACCAAAATTGTAAAAGTAACAAGCGGCTGTGATGCCGTGTCAGCTGAAAATATCGCAAAAACATATGAGCTGATAATCACTGCCGGTGTCCACAGGGCCTCATCCATAAAGGTGGCTGAAGCTGCCAAGATCATTGAGAACACGCAGCGCGACATAAATATTGCCTTTATGAACGAGCTCTCCATCATCTTTAACAAGATGGGGATCAATACATACGAGGTTCTGGAAGCTGCCGGCACCAAATGGAATTTTCTCAGGTTTTATCCGGGCCTCGTGGGAGGCCACTGCATCGGCGTTGATCCGTACTACCTTTCCTACAAGGCAAAAGCAATGGGTTATCATCCCCAGATGATCAACTCGGGAAGGTTCACAAATGACAGCATGGGTGCCTATGCCGGTAAACAGACAGTTAAAAAGATCATCGCTGCCCACAAGAGCCCCGATAAGGCAAGAGTGCTTATAATGGGTATGACCTTCAAGGAGGATGTAACCGATATCCGTAATTCCAAGGTCATTGATGTGGTCAATGAGCTGCGCGATTTCGGTGTTGAGGTGGATGTCATCGATCCGGGAGCATCGCCTGAAGAGGTGAAACATGAATACGGCATCAATCTGAAAGACAAACCATCCGGAAAATATGACGCAATTATCGTGGCTGTGGCCCATAAAGAATACGTCGGACTCGATGAGAAATATTTCCTCGACCTGCTGAATGAAAGAGGTATCCTTGTCGACCTGAAAGGCCTTTACAGAAATAAAATGAAGTGGCTGACATACTGGAGTCTCTGATGAAGAAAAAAATAATTGTAACAGGCGGGACAGGTTACATCGGATCACATACTGCCGTTGAACTTATTGTTGACGGATTTGAGGTGGTGATAATTGATAACCTGTATAATTCGGACATCACCGTTCTTGACGGTATACAGGCTATCACGGGTATCAGGCCGAAATTTTACGACTATGATATTTGTGACACGGGCAAACTCAATGAAGTATTTATTACCGAGGGCAGAATCGATGCCATTGTTCACTTTGCTGCCTACAAGGCAGTAGGTGAATCAGTGCACAAGCCGCTTGATTATTACAGGAACAATCTCGTCTCGCTGATGAACCTGCTCGATATGATGGAGCAGCACAGCGTTCCTGCGCTGGTTTTCTCATCATCATGTACCGTTTACGGACAGCCGGATATACTGCCTGTGACTGAGACATCGCCCGTTAAGGGGGCAGCGTCGCCTTATGGTTATACCAAACAGGCGGGAGAGATCATCATCAGGGATACAATGGCTGCCAGGCAGACACAGAAGGCCATCTCACTCAGGTATTTCAATCCTGTCGGCGCTCATCCCACAGCGTATATTGGTGAACTGCCGCGTGGTGTGCCGGAAAACCTTGTACCCTTCATCACCCAGACTGCAATCGGCCTGAGGGAAGAACTTAAAGTCTTCGGAAATGACTATGACACCCCCGACGGATCATGCATACGCGATTACCTGCATGTAGTCGACCTGGCAAAAGCGCACGTGGTGGCCTTAAAGAGACTTATCGAAGGAAGGAACAAAGAAAATTATGAGGTCTTTAACCTTGGCACCGGAAAGGGCGTCTCGGTTCTGGAGGCCATTGCTGCATTCGAACGTGCCACCGGAGAGAAAGTAAGGTACACTGTCACCGCAAGAAGGGAAGGTGACATAGAAAAAATATGGGCTGATCCGTCGCTCGCAAACAGCGAACTGAACTGGAAGACGGAGATCACTCTGGAAGAAGCCATGGAGACAGCCTGGCGGTGGGAGAAGAAAATAAGAAACAAATAATAATGAAAAGGATACTGCTTATTACCGGAGGTGCCGGTTTCATCGGATCACATGTTGTCAGACGTTTCGTAAAACGTTATCCCGGATATAAGATTGTCAATGCCGACAAGCTTACCTACGCAGGCAACCTCGGTAACCTTACCGACATTGAAAAAGAACCGAATTATCAATTTCGCAAGGTTGATATCGTTGACAAGCAGGCTGTGACCGCGCTTTTCAACGAGTTCAGGTTCGACGGGGTAATACACCTGGCAGCCGAGTCGCATGTTGACAGGTCAATAACCTCTCCTGATGAGTTCATTCTTACAAATATATTAGGCACCGTAAATCTCCTCGCGGCATTTCGTGATGTCAATCCTGCCACTGATGCAAAGAAGCTCTTTTATCACATCTCAACTGATGAGGTTTACGGGTCACTTGAGCACGGGGGGTTGTTTACTGAACAGACAGCCTATGATCCCAGGAGCCCCTATTCTGCTTCCAAGGCAAGCTCTGACCACATGGTGAGAGCCTTTGGAAATACCTACGGCCTCCCCTTCGTAATCTCAAACTGTTCAAACAACTACGGTCCAAACCAGTTCCCGGAGAAGCTCATTCCGCTTACAATCAACAACATAAAGACCGGGAAACCTATACCTGTCTATGGCAGGGGAGAAAATATCAGGGACTGGCTTTATGTTGAGGATCATGCATCGGCTATTGACATCATCTTCCACAAAGGACAGCCGGGGCAAACTTATAATGTAGGCGGTGACAATGAATGGAAGAACATCGACCTGGTCCGCCTCATGTGCCGTATCATGGATGAGAAGCTTGGAAAGGATAAAGGCAGTTCAGAAAAACTGATCACATTTGTTACCGACCGTGCAGGTCATGACCTCAGATATGCTATCGACAGCAGCAAGCTGATGAGGGAACTAGGGTGGAAGCCGTCAGTGACCTTCGAACAGGGACTTGCCATGACCGTTGACTGGTATCTTGCAAATGAGAACTGGCTTGAGACGATAATCTCAGGAGCCTATTCCAGGTATTACGAAGAAATGTACGGTAACAGATAGAATTGGCGATTGTCAATTTGCGATTTTGAAGAAGACATCAGCCTACTGCCTACTGCCTACTGCCTACTGCCTGTCAGGATTTACTGTGCTTCAGTCGTGCGATCAGCTCATCTCCCAGTTCCGACTTGATCTTAATATGATCAAGTATGGCCAGCACGACCGGGTTCTTTTCAAAATCACCCCTCACCTGTTCGAAATCGCGCTTCTTCACTTCATCATCGCCGTCTATTCCAAAGCCTGTCATTGATGACAGGGTAAACTCCTTGCGGGCGTCTTCATAAAGCATGTGGTCAAGATCGACCACGCTCTCCTTCCACCTTTTCACCAGACCGATAATATCCGTTGACGTCAGTTTATCATTGGGCCTGCCTGTTTCCCCTGGAAGCCGGTCATAGATCCATGCCCATTCCATATCATAATAGTGCTTATGGATGTCCTCAAATCTTTTATTGATGGCATCTGCGCTTTGCATCTCCATCTTTTCTATGGATGAAAGCAGATTTTCAATCTCATTGAGCGGAGCTATCAGCCCTGACATGTCAATCCAGTCTCCGGTGCCCTTTTCATGATCGGGCTTCAATTTCTTTCTTATTTCAGTGTCAGAGTTGAATTCAGCTCCTTCAAGCCTTTTGATCACGGAGTTCCCGATGAATTTATTGATACCCATCTGGTAAAGAGTAATGCCACGTTCAGCAGCAGAGGTCTTCATCCTCATTCTCTCATAGGTGAGAAAGGGCAGTCCTTCAGTATTCTCTTTCAACAGATTCTGCAACAGTCCCCTCCCGTTCATCATTTTACCCACTGTGAAAGGAGACAGGAGGTTATAATTTATCTGGTCAAGCTTTTTAGGGTCCTTACGCGAATCACGTTTCGGCCATTTCTGTGCATCACGTATGGTTCCCACACTGCGCAGGTTAATGCCCGGCACGAGCTGTGATTCGTAATTTACTTCTGTAAGGTAGGAAAACGGGAACTGAGTGGTATCAACGTTATGGTAATGGCGTCCCACCACAAGGGTAAACGGGCCGATCCGCGAAGGCCACAGCACATACGAGTCACTTGTTGTCTTGGATCCTCTCTCCATAATACCCTGGTGGATAGGTCCCAGTTTGTACATGTGATTGCTCTGGTTCGATCCGCTGCCGGCATTCATGAATGAAAAGATACCGGCTATAAGAAGGGTCGATTTATGATGAGTCACCGTATATGGACCGGCGAATATTGAACATGCCTCGCCATGATATCCGCCGCAGTTTGAAAAGAAGAGCGAGTTTTCGGCTGAATACTGTTTTGACAGGGTACAACCCTGACCTATGAAACATTTGTCTATAACAGCAGCATCATTGACCCTTGATCCGGAGCATATTATAAAGTGATCCATAATAACATCATTGCCGATATAAACCGGATCCTTGAATGAGCTGTTTACCGAGCCTTCAGCCAGTCTTGACACATCTTCAATGACAGAGCCGTTACCGATCTTTACATTCTTGATGGTCCCGCATCCGGCAATATATGATCCTGAGCCAATCACTCCGCGATCTGACTTCACGCTCTCTGAATACTTGTCAATAAGATTCTCTATTACCTCAATGGCAGCAGGTCTGTGACGATACAGGGTTATTATATATGCCATGTGTGATGTCAGCCTGTCCCAGATGGGCACCTCACGGCCTCCGGTCTCGTTCAGCACTGCCACCCGGGTACCGTTCCCGAACGATGTGCTTCCTTCAGTTGAAATATGCCCGCAGTTCCTGATCACGACACCCTCACCAATATCATAATTGGCAATAAACCCCGTGATGTCAGTGATAGTGACATTATCTTCAATTGTGCAGTTGTGGATATGAGCATTTTTTATACCGTGCGGCAGCGGCAGCCCGCACTTCTCACGTGCTATTCCGTTAAAGAGTCCCAGTTTCACTGTCCCTGAGAAAGTGACATTCTGGATTCGTTCAGCATTGAAAGGCTCCTTGACCAGCACACTCCCCCATGAGCTGCTTCTGCAACCTGCAGCTTCAAGACCACGTATCTCACCAATACTCAGATTTCTGTAACCATCGGCCATATAATCCTGATTTTATTATTCTACCGTGACTGATTTTGCCAGATTTCGCGGCTGATCAACGTCACAGCCTCGTAAAACCGCAATATGATAAGAGAGAAGCTGAAGGGGAATAACAGCCAGGACAGGAGCAAAGACATTAATGGTATCAGGCACCTCCATCACATAATCAGCCATCTTGCTGATGACCTGGTCGCCTTCGGTTACCACTGCAATCACTTTCCCCTTGCGAGCCTTAACCTCCTGTATGTTACTTACTATTTTGTCATACGAGTTCTCCTTTGTGGCAACCACCACCACGGGCATGCGCTCATCAATAAGGGCGATGGGGCCATGTTTCATTTCAGCAGCAGGATATCCTTCCGCATGGATGTAAGATATCTCCTTGAGCTTCAGGGCGCCTTCAAGAGCTACGGGGTATAAAAGACCTCTTCCCAGGTAAAGTGCGTTCGTTGAATCCTTGTATATTTTTGCAAGAGCCAGAGCCTGGTCATTAATCTTCAGGGCACCAGCCACCTTATCGGGCAGGCATGTCAGTTCTACTATAAGATTGTGGTAGCGTGTCTCATCAATCAGGCCCTTGCGGTATCCGATCTCAAATGCAATCATGGCCAGGGTGACCACCTGTGTGGTGAAAGCCTTGGTTGAGGCAACACCTATCTCAGGGCCGGCATGTGTGAAGACACCGGCATTGGTCTCACGTGATATTGATGACCCTACCACGTTGCATATACCCAGGACCATAGCGCCCCTCTCCTTTGCCAGCTTTATGGCCGCGAGAGTGTCAGCCGTCTCACCGCTCTGGCTTATTGCCAGAACGATATCTCCTTTTTTGATAATAGGATCACGGTATCTGAACTCTGAGGCATACTCTACCTCGACAGGTATCCTGCAGTACTCTTCAATGATATACTCACCAACCAGTCCGGCATGCCACGATGTCCCGCAGGCCACTATCAGTATCCTGTCTGCCGAAGCCATCGTTTCAAAGACATTATGAAGTCCTCCCAGCATCAGTCCTGCCTGGTTCGGAAGCACCCTTCCCCTGAAAGTGTCATGGATGGCACGGGGTTGTTCGAAGATCTCCTTGAGCATAAAATGAGGGTAGCCTTCCTTGTCAATCTCTCCTATCTTCAGATCGACGTTTTTCACTTCTGGTTCAAAGGACTTATTCTTTATAGCCTTCAGAACCATCTCGTCTTTACTTATAACGGCCAGGTCATCATCATTCAGGTAAATGACCCGCTGGGTGTATTCAACAATAGGGGTAGCATCGGAAGCGATAAAATTCTCTCCCTCGCCCACACCTATCACCAGTGGCGATCCCTGTCTTGCGGCAAACAATTTGTTTGGTTCATCACGGCAGTAAACAGCAATGCCGTATGTGCCTTCCACCTTATTGAGCGCCATAATGATCGCCTGTTCTGCAGACAGGTCACCCTCAAGATAAAGATGTTCCATAAGATTTGCCAGCACTTCAGTGTCAGTCTGGCTCGTGAATCTGACATCACGGCTCTCGAGATGACGCTTGATGCGTGCATAATTTTCTATTATGCCATTGTGAACTACAATGAAATGTCCTCTGAACGAAACCTGCGGGTGAGCGTTTATCTCATTGGGTTCACCGTGAGTGGCCCAGCGGGTGTGACCCATGGCTATCGTTCCGTTAAAGTCTTTACCGGCAACCATCTCCTCGAGATCCCGTACCCTGCCGGCACATTTGAATATCTCGGTTCTTTGACCATCACTGATGGCAATGCCGGCGGAGTCATAACCCCTGTATTCAAGCCGTTTCAGCCCGTTTATAACTATGTCACGGGCTGGCCGTGAACCAATATATCCTACAATTCCACACATAGGCGGTTAGTATGTATATGTTAATCAATAGATTGTATAAACGAACTCAAATCTGACAGTAGGGTCATTCGCATTGACCTTAAAGATCACATTACTGTCAGATGCCAGCGGATAATACATTTCAACAGAGGGATTTTCAATAACTCCCTCAAGGTATTGCTGAACAAAACTGGTGATATTGAAGATGTAATAATCCTTGGCGTTATAATAGGTTCCGTCAAGAAATCCTATGTCATGAACAAGGTCAGGTACAGCTACTTCTTTACCTTCACCGTCCCGGTATCTCAGGTAGATTCTCGTCGGAACGTCAGCTTCCGGAAAGTACTCGTCATTAAGGTAAACAGGTACATATAGCCTTGCTTTATTCACGGCTATTCTTTCAGTGGTCCTGAAGGTACTGAGTGAAGGTATATCGAACCTGGCATAAACGCCCTTGAATGCCTGAAGATACACTGCCGTGTCAGCGACAAAATCATTGATATGCCGGATCTGCTTGTCAGGGTCAGCCGTAGTGTAATCATGTATGAACCTGTTATAATTTACCGCCCTGTTTGTCGCTACAAAGGAGTAGTTGTATTTGACATCGGTAGGATTATGATAATAGATGGTTATTGCCAGCGGACTTTCATCTGCAGTCATAGTGATGAGCACGGGGTTCGTTTCGCTCCTGATACCGAAATAAAGTCCTTTGAAGAAGGTCGTATAAAAATCTGATGCAGGAAGGAACCGGGTTGTGTCACGGAGCAGGTATTCGCCAACCCAGTCAGGCAATCTGACTGCATAGGCAGAATCTTTCACCAGTACAGGCATGGGATACTCACCCAGGAATTTGATAGTGTCGGGATCCTGTCCGGAATAAAAATCTGTAGTGTCGGTAAGAAGGGTCCCTGTCTCATAGAGTCTTATATAATGCACTGCGGCTGTATCGCCGGAGACATCGGAAAGCTCGAACTGGAGCTTGACCGAATCAATATCAACGGTCTGGTGTGGCCAGGGTACAACAAGTCTCAGCTGAGTAACAAAATCACAAGTTGTTGAGCCAAAATATGAGTCCCGGATACTACCTGCAAACATACGGGTACTGTCAGCAGAGATAGACTGCTCATCGTACATGGTATATGCCTTTATGCCAAGTGTATCAGTTGAATAAATATTTACAAAGTCTTCATCCGGTAAAAGACCGATCCCGATCTTTGACGGACTTTGTTCGCATGATGAAAAAACCACGGTTAGCAGCGTGAAGACAGGTAGTAAAATATTTAGCAGCCCAATTGTCAGGCTATTGCGGTTCTTATTTTTTTTTATCCTGTAAAAGCTTGTCATAAAAATCATTGTAAGCATCAATATAATTCTCCTCGCCCTGATATTCCAGGAGGGGCTTGTCAGTGCCGGCAAGATATTTCTTTACACCCTCGTCTATTTTATCACATCCGATAATTATTCCGTCAGAATTTTCAGCTGCCAGCCTGGTGAGGCTAAGGAAGTCTGTATTGCTCTTAATTACCTTCAGTGCGCTTTTTTCAATTCCGTCAGCTGCCAGTTTTTCATACAGCGATGATTTCAACGGCTTTTTATATCCGTTATTGTAAACAGAGTAAACAGTTTTGAGCTTATTGAACACCGGATCATCAGAATAGAGTTTCCGGAGATAAATGGGTATCAGTGAGGTGAGCCATCCATGGCAATGGACTATATCAGGGCTCCAGCGTAATTTTCTTACTGTTTCGATCACGCCCCTGGCAAAGAAAATGGCTCTTTCGTCATTGTCTTCATACTCCACTCCTGCCGCGTCAGCTACTGTATGCTTGCGCTGAAAATAGTCATCGTTATCAATGAAGTAAACCTGCATTCGTGCAGACTGTATGCTGGCCACCTTGATGATAAGAGGATGGTCAGTATCATCTATGATGAGGTTCATCCCCGACAGGCGGATGACTTCATGAAGCTGATTTCTTCTTTCGTTGATTGAGCCATATCTGGGCATAAATGTCCGGATCTCTTTCCCCCTTTCCTGTATGCCTTGCGGCAGATCACGGCTGATCTTTGAAAGCTTTGTCTCAACTAAATACGGCATGATTTCCTGTGAGACAAACAACACCCTTCTGCTTTCCATTAAAACCTCCCGATGTACCTTATTTAATACAAAGTGCAAAGATAATAAAAAAAATACAATTAATTTCCAAGCTTAATTACTGCGGGTTACAAACAAAATGGCGTTACTTTGTACATGCACATGGTTAAAAAAAGACTAATTCTGATAAGAGACAATTATCAAGACTTCTAAAAAACGGATAGATGAAAGTGTTTAATACTGTCAAGGAGATCAGGGAGCATTACAAGAAATGTGTGCTGAGGTATCCCGGTTTTGTGCCAACCATGGGGGCGCTGCATGAGGGCCACATCTCACTTGTGGAAGCCGCGGTCAGCAGTTGCCGGATGGTGGCGGTAAGCATCTTTGTCAACCCCACGCAGTTTAATGACCCTGAGGATCTGAAAAAGTACCCGCGTACAATCGGGGCTGATCTTGATATGCTGTCACTGGTGCTCAGGGAGAATGACTTTGTATTTGCCCCTTCAGTTGAGGAGATGTATCCTGAACCTGATACCAGGGTATTCGATTTCGGAGGACTTGACAAGGTGATGGAGGGCGTTCACAGACCGGGGCATTTTAACGGCGTGGCACAGGTCGTCTCACGGCTTTTTGATATTATCAGGCCTTCTTCTGCTTTCTTCGGACAAAAAGATTTTCAGCAGCTGACCATAATCAGGGAAATGGCGCGACGCAGTTACCCAAATACGGAAATCGTCTCATGCCCCATAGTGAGGGAGAAGGACGGCCTGGCCATGAGCAGCCGCAACAGACGACTGCTTCCGGAACTCCGGGAAAGAGCAGGAGAAATATTCAAAACGCTGCTGGCTGCCGCAGCCATGGCTCCTGATACGGAACCTGACGGTATCAGGGAATTTGTGGCTGACCGTATAAATATGATACCCGGGTTTAATCTTGAGTATTTCGAGATTGTTGAAGGAAATACCCTTACCCCCATAAGATCAAAGAATGAAATGACTCCGGATAAAAGTTTTTATGGCTGCATCGCCCTGTTTGCAGGAGAGGTGAGACTGATTGATAACGTTGAGTTCAGGTTGCGTTGAATAAAAGGAAATGTATCTTTGCACAAATTCAGCAGCAGGTCATCCTGAAAAACCATGATGATAGAAGTAGTAAAATCAAAAATACATTACGTCACCGTCACCGGCGCCAATCTCAACTATATAGGAAGTGTGACCATCGATGAAGACCTTATGGACGCCTCCAATATCATTGAAAATGAGAAGGTGCAAGTGCTTAACAGGAACTCCGGTGACAGGCTTGAAACCTATGTCATAAAAGGAAAGAGAGGATCGGGCGAAATCTGTCTCAACGGCCCGGCCGCCAGAAGAACAGCTATCGGTGATGTGATCATCATAATGTCATATGCCCTCATGGACTTCGAAGAAGCCAGGACATTCAGGCCGCGCATTATCTTTCCTGACACAGCCACCAACAAACTGATCTGACATTGAAAAAGGGCCTTAAGCAGACCATTAGGATAGTTATATTCCTTGCCATTGCAATATTTTTGTTATGGGTCTCATTCAAAGGCATTAATTTCAATGACCTTTGGCAAATTCTTAAAAAAGCTGAATACGGATGGTTGCTTCCTGCTACCGCCATGACATTGATCTCATTTTTTATCAGGGCGCGCCGCTGGACCCTATTGATAGAACCGCTCGGATACAAGCCCGGGCTGATGAACGCATACCATGCGATAGCTACCGGTTATTTAGTCAACCTGATCTTCCCGCGGCTGGGGGAGGTGACAAAATGTGCTGCCCTGGGTGAAAAGGAAAAGATACCACTTGACAAGCTTGTAGGGACAATGCTCGTCGAACGAACCATTGACATCCTGACCGTTTTTGTCATTTTTGGACTGACCCTCGTTGCCGGCAGTACGCTCACCGGAAGCTTTCTTTCCGAAAACGTGCTTGACCCGATGGGCCATAAGCTATCATCTTCATTAGATACTGTCATAATTGTGTCTGTACTTGTCATTGCCGTGATAACCCTGGCAATAGTGATCTTCATCAGAATGAGGGAAAAACTCTCGGAAAAAAAGCTTTTCAAAAAGATATACACTTTTGCCGATGGTACTGTTGACGGATTAAAATCCATTTCACGGCTCAAAAGGAAATGGGAGTTTATCCTTATGACGGTTCTTCTATGGGTGGCTTACCTTTTCATGACATATTTCCCGCTGCTGTGCCTTGACTCAACATCAGGCCTGGGCCTCCGTGGCGGGGTGTTCGTCCTCGTAGTAGGCAGTTTTGGCATGGCTGCTCCCGTACAGAATGGAATGGGCGCTTTTCACTGGATCGTCTCCCGTGGTCTCCTTGTTGCATTCGGCATCCCTCTCGAACAGGGACTTGTTTCAGCGACCCTCCTGCATGAATCACAAATGGTGATCGTTACCATTTTCGGAGCTTTATCTTTTTTCGCTCTCTTTGGCAGGAAGGGAGGCAGGATTTTACACTTACCCGCTAAGGAACAAAGTGTATAAAATCGTACATTTTGTAAATTTGTTCCTTACACAATCTCTCGCTGATGGCAAAAAACAAGACTGTTTATGTATGCCAGAACTGCGGCGCCGAATCCCCTAAATGGATAGGCCACTGCCCGGCATGCAAGGAATGGAACACCTACCGTGAGGAGCTGATTGCTCTCTCTTCTCCTTCTTCAATTTCTTCTTCGGCTCCGCGTCGCAAACCGGAGCTCCTGTCAGGCATCGAAGTAAACGAATCTGACCGTATCACGACAGGTATCGGTGAGATGGACCGCATACTGGGCGGAGGCATGGTCAGGGGGTCACTCATACTGATGGGAGGCGAGCCCGGTATTGGCAAATCCACCCTTGCCCTTCAGATTGCCCTTGCAACAAAAGACAGGAAAGTGCTCTATGTATCCGGTGAGGAGAGCGAAGGACAGGTGAAGCTGCGCGCCAGAAGGCTGCAGGGCAAAAACGATAACTGCTTCATTTATAACGAGACTGAGCTGGAGAATGTCATCACCCAGGCTGGTGTGATCAATCCGGCACTTCTTATAATAGATTCTATTCAGACTCTTAGTTCAGGACTACTTGAGTCTTCGGCAGGATCGGTATCACAGGTAAGGGAGTGTGCCGCCATGATGCTGCGTTATGCCAAGGAGACAGGTGTGCCTGTTATTCTTATTGGTCATATAACAAAGGATGGCTCACTGGCCGGCCCCAAGGTGCTTGAGCACATTGTCGATGTGGTTCTGCAGTTTGAAGGTGACGGCAACTATGTATTCCGCATCCTGAGACCGGTTAAGAACCGCTTCGGGTCAACTGCCGAGATAGGCATCTTTGAGATGGACAGCAAGGGGCTGCGCGAGGTGACTGACCCTTCCGAACTCTTCATAAGGAGAGACCGTGACCCTGCAAGCGGCGTATCCATTGCCGCTACCATAGACGGTTTAAGACCGTTCATGATAGAAACGCAGGCCCTTGTCAGCAGCGCTGTGTACGGTACCCCCCAGCGCAGCTCCACAGGATTTGATACCAGAAGGCTGAACATGCTTCTGGCTGTGCTTGAGAAAAGAGCAGGCTTCAGGCTGGGCGTAAAGGATGTCTTCCTCAACATCGCGGGAGGATTGAAAGTGAGTGACCCTGCCATAGACCTTGCCGTTGTGAGCTCAGTGCTCTCATCGAACCTTGATGCTCCGGTCAGCCAGCATACGGCTTTCGCAGGTGAGGTTGGTCTTTCAGGTGAGATAAGACCCGTCGCACGGGTAGAGCAACGTATTCTGGAAGCTTCAAGAATGGGATTTGAACAGATCGTTATCTCGGGATACCACCGTAATATAAAAGACCAGACCGGAATAAAAGTCTTACCCGTTTACAAAATAGAAGGCCTGGTGAAGCTGCTGTTCACGTGATCAGTAATCTCTGTCCCTGAACGCGTCCCTTATATTCTTCTTTGACTTGGCACCGGCACAATCGAGATTAATGCTGAGACTAGCAGGTACTTCAAATACATCATTTACCATAGATCCTAATTCCGGGTCAGCAAACAGCTTCTGCAGAAATATTCCCACAACAGGCAGGGCCATATTTGATGCCTGTCCTGCTGACATCTCCTCAAAATGTATTGCCTGATCTTCCCATCCGGTCCAGACTCCTGCCACAAGATTCGGAGTGACACCCATAAACCATCCGTTTGAGTGGTTCTGTGTCGTACCTGTCTTGCCTCCCATCTGATTCTTCAGCTGATATTTGCCTCTCAGCCTGAGACCTGTCCCTCTGTCGACCACTCCCTGTAACAGATAGGTCATTACATAGGCATGCTCTTCACTGATCACCTCATCAATAAAAGGTGTAAAGGTTGAGATCACGTTGCCGTTGCGGTCTTCAATGCGGGTAACATAGATAGGCCTTGTATAAACACCTTTGTTGACAAAAGTACCGTAAGCGCCCACCATCTCCTCAAGGCTGACATCTGATGTTCCCAGAAAGATTGACCATACAGGGTCTATGAAGCTTCTGACGCCCATTCTGTGCATCAGGTCAGCCACGGCTGCCGGGGTGAACTGCTTCATAACCCATGATGAAATCCAGTTCTCTGATTGGGCCAGGCCCCATCCCAGCGTTACCATCTTTCCGTGATACTCCTCGGGCCCTGAGCTCCTTGGCGACCATGGTATCGAATCTCCGACATCAAATGACTGCGGAATGTTCTCCACTTCAAAGCATGGAGAATATCCATCCTGGATAGCGAGAGTATAGAGGAACGGTTTTATGGTAGAGCCAACCTGTTTCTTCTGCTGTGTGACAGCGTCATACTTGAAATACCGGAAGTCAGGACCTCCCACGTAAGCCCTGACATGACCCGTATGCGGATCCATAGCCATGAACGATGACCTTACGAAGAACTTGTAATACTTTATGGAATCAAGCGGAGACAATTACAGTATCACGTTCGCCCGACCATGAAAAAATCTTCATCGGAATGGGTTTGTTGAACGCAAGAGTTATTGAATCGTCAGGCACACCTGCCGATTTCATGCTCCGGTACCTGTCACTCTGCCGCACTGAACGTTCCATGATCTCCTTGACCTCGGTGCTTGTCAGGTCATTTGAAAAAGGCGGGTTCCTGTTTAATTTAGCCCTCTTGTTAAAAAGCGGCTGCAGATCGGATGACAGGTGTTCCGCAACTGCCTCCTCAGCATATCCCTGCATCTTTGAGTTCAGAGTGGTATAGATTCTCAGGCCATCCCTGTAAAGATTGTAATTTGTTCCGTCGGGTTTGTTATTTTTTCTGCACCAGCCGTACAGCGGATCATTCTGCCATTGCCATACGGCATCATTATACTGTTCATCGGAATAAAACATATCCCGCTCAGGCTCAAACTTGATCATGGTGGTCCGTATGTATTCCCTGAAATATGTGGCAAGGCCCGAGTTGTGACTGTCTTCACGCAGATCAAGCTTCACCGGCAGTTTTTTTATTGAATCTGCAACATCACGCGAGATATAGCCGTACCGTTCCATCTGTCCGATCACCACATTACGTCTCTTCAGGGCATTCTCACTGTTGCGAACCGGATTGTAGGCAACGGAATTCTTAAGCATTCCAACCAGAAGAGCCGATTGTTCCAGGTTCAGTGAGTCTGGAGTGGTATTAAAATATATATGTGCGGCTGAATGAATACCTGCAGCATTATATATAAAATCGAAGACGTTGAGGTACATGGTTATTATCTCTTCTTTAGTGTAGCTCTTCTCAAGCTTCACTGCCGTCTGCCACTCCTTGAACTTGGTAACCGCCAGTTTTGCAGCCCTTACAATTGCAGGGTCATTCGACAGATCACGTGGCAGGAAAAGGTTCTTTGCCAGCTGCTGGGTGATGGTACTGCCCCCCCCGGTCTCTTTCCCGAGAAGGATCGTCTTGACAAGAACCCTCGCAAGACCCCTGAAATCGATACCCGAATGCCTGTAAAACCTTATGTCTTCAGTAGCTATCAATGCATCAATGACATAAGGAGAGATGTCTTCATATTCAGTCCAGGTGCGGTTCTGAACGTAGAATTTGCCCAGCAGGACATTGTCTTCGGAGTAGACCTCTGCGGCAAGGTTGCTGGCCGGGTTCTCAAGCTCCTCGAATGAGGGGAGCGGGCCAAGCTTCTGTGCCGAGATAAGAATAAACAAGGTTAGCAGAAGTACGGCAGGAAGAGACAGGATCACCCATAACCATACTATATTTTTTCTGAACTTTTTATCCCTCATGATACCCTCATAATATGGGCGCTAATTTAATGAATTATACAAATTCTTTCTTAATAATTTTGAAGTTAGTACCCATAATCGCTTACTTTGCCATGTTTTTAAAAAATCTCGGATGACAGAAAATCTGGTAATAGTTGAATCTCCCGCAAAAGCAAAAACGATAGAAAAATTCCTTGGTAAGGATTTTACCGTTGTGTCCAGTTTCGGGCATATACGTGACCTTGCAAAGAATAATCTCGGAATTGAAGTAGAAAAGGGTTTCAGGCCCGTATATGAGGTGCCTGAGGAAAAGAAGAAAGTAGTCAGTGAGCTGCGCAAGCTGGCTTCAAAGGCTAAGACAGTCTGGATCGCATCCGATGAGGACCGCGAAGGAGAAGCGATTGCATGGCACCTGATATCTGTTCTGGATCTCGACACCTCTTCCACTAACCGGATAGTTTTTCATGAAATAACCAGGGAAGCTATCACCCAGGCCATTCAGTCGCCCCGGCAGGTAGATATGAACCTTGTCGATGCGCAACAGGCCCGAAGAATGCTTGACAGGATGGTGGGCTTTGAGATCTCTCCCGTACTCTGGAAAAAAGTACAGCCCTCTCTGTCAGCAGGCAGGGTTCAGTCTGTAGCCGTGCGACTGCTGGTCGACCGTGAGCGTGAGATCATCGCCTTCACCGCTGACTCGGCATACAGGGTAACAGGTACTTTTACCGGCAAGAACAAGGAAGAGGCCGATGTGGTTCTGAAAGCTGAGTGTCCTAAAAAATTCGGTACGGAACCTGAAGCAAAAACCTTTCTGGAAAAATGCGATGCTGCAGCATTCTCTGTTGAGAATATCGTTGTCAGGCCCGGAACAAGATCCCCGGCACCGCCGTTCACAACATCCACCCTCCAGCAGGAGGCTTACCGGAAACTAGGGTTCTCAGTAGCCCAGACAATGTCAGTAGCTCAGAAACTTTACGAGGGAGGTAAAATAACCTACATGAGGACTGACTCCACAAATCTATCCATGCTTGCCCTGAACACTGCAAAGCAGGTTGTGACACAGGATTATGGTGCCAGGTATTCACGCACAAGACAGTTCAAGACACATACCAAGGGAGCACAGGAAGCTCATGAAGCAATCAGGCCTGCGTACTTTGACAAGAAGGAAATCGCGGGCACCAATAACGAAAAAAGACTCTACGAGCTTATCTGGCGAAGAGCCATAGCCTCACAGATGGCTGATGCCGAAATTGAAAAGACTACTATTACTATAGGTATGTCCACCTCACCGGTAAATTTCACTGCAACGGGTGAAGTTATTCTTTTTGACGGCTTCCTGACTGTGTACACCGAATCTTATGACAGTAACGCCGCTGACGATGAAAAGGCAATTCTCCCGCGCGTAGATAAAGGTATGTCACTGTCCCCTGTGACCATCACCGCATTGCAGCGTTTCACAACACCTCCGCCGCGTTATACGGAGGCAAGCCTGGTGAAGAAGCTGGAAGAGCTTGGGATAGGAAGACCTTCAACATACGCACCTATAATATCAACCATACAATCGCGCGGCTACGTCGCACGTGAAGACCGGCCCGGTGAGAAACGCACAGTGGCGCAACTAACACTGTCTAAGGGCAAAATAACCCGGAGTGAAAAGAGCGAAGTGGCCGGAAAAGAGAAATCTAAACTCTTTCCTAAAGATATAGGAATGATCGTCAATGATTTTCTTATTTCAAACTTCCCCGACATCCTTGACTATAATTTCACGGCAGCCGTGGAAAAGGAGTTTGATGAGATAGCCTCAGGCGAACTGGAATGGCAGAGGATGATTGCGGATTTTTACGGACCCTTCCATAAGACGGTTGATGAATCCCTCTCTGTAAAAGCACGTATGACAGGAGCCCGTCAGCTGGGCACTGACCCGGTGACCGGATTGCCTGTTATGGTTAAGATGAGCAGGTTCGGTCCTGTTGTTCAGCTTGGCGAAGCCTCTCCCGATAATAAGCCGCGCTTCGCTAACCTGAGACGTGACCAGTTGCTTGAGACCATAACCCTCGAAGAAGCCATGGCACTGTTCGCCCTGCCAAGAAAAGCAGGTATGTTTGAGGATAGCGAGATGATCGTCGGCCTTGGGAAATTCGGGCCTTATGTAAAACATGACGGCAAGTTTTACTCTCTGAAAAAAGACGTTGATGATCCTTACACCATCACTGAGGAAAGAGCAACCGAACTCATCAGGGACAAGAGAGAGGGCGATAAGATGAGGGTCATCAGTAATTTTGATGATATCATGGTACTTAACGGCAGGTACGGGCCATATATAGTGAAGGAAAAAAACAATTACCGGATCCCTAAAGGTACTGACCCAAAAAAACTGACCAGGGAAGATTGCCTGGCTATAATTGAAAAAGGGAGCCCGGCTAAACGCACCAGAGGCGGGAAGAAGAAGTGATACAAGCAAATAATGATTGACCTGAACCAGTATTTAGATCCTGTCTGTCTTGACAAGCCTGAAGTGGAGCACCTGGCAGGCTCTGCAGCATTCCCCCACAATGTTACGGTCAATACAGGAAATGAGCCGCTGGATGACCTTACCGGTTATTCTGTGGCGCTGTTAGGCGTTCCTGATGACCGTTGTTCTTCAAACAAAGGCGCTATGTACGCTCCTGATGCCATCAGGAAAAACCTTTACTCATTCTCGCGCCTGCCGGGCAAGATGAAGATCACGGATCTTGGTAATCTGAAGACCGGTACTTCATTTGAAGACACGATTGCGGGTCTGCGCGATGTGATCATACAGCTGCTGGCGCAGGATGTCGTCCCCGTGATTATCGGCGGCACCAGCGCCCTGATGCCTGCAATCGACAGGTGCATTTCATCTCTCAGACAGCCATGGTCTCTGGTATCAGTAGATTCGAGAACTCGATTTCACTGCAGAAAAGAGACCTGCCGATTCACTGAACTGGATGAACGATATGATCTACCGCAGCGGGAACCGCCTGTCACACCTCTCCGCCATCGGGCATCAGACTTATCTCACTGACCAGCAGGTGGTGAATCGTTTTAACCGGAGACATTATGAAATGATGCGTATCGGAGAAGTTCGTGCTGCCGTTCATGAGACGGAGCCCCTGTTCCGCGATGCTACCGCGGCATTGTTTGACATAGGGTCAGTACGTCAGGCTGATGCACCGGGAACCATCCTTCCGTCCGCAAACGGTTTTTACGGTGAGGAAATATGCCTGCTTGCAAGGTATGCAGGACTGTCTGACAACCTGAAGATCATGGCTCTGACAGAGGTCAATCCGATGTATGACAACCGTTTTCAGACCTCTCACCTTGCAGCACAGATGATATGGTTCTTCCTTGAAGGCTTCTCACAGAAACAGTATGAGCTTCCCTATATCAGCGATCAGATGAACAACAGGTTTACAAGATATCATGTGACACTCAGTGATCTCGAGGGCGAAGCAATATTTATAAAAAGTATAATCACGGATCGGTGGTGGATAGAGATCTGTGATGCTGAGGGTGAACCTCATTATCTTGCCTGTTCATATGATGACTACCTGATGGCCAACCGGGACCAGGTCCCCGGACGGTGGACAAGGGCAATGCTAAGGTTCGGTCACTAAAAATTTATCTCTTTTTGGAGGGTGGCATATTTTTTGCTTAATTTACTCGTTATTGTTCAGAGTGCAAAAGCACTGTTTGAAGATGAAGAAAGTCAGGACTGTCATCCTCGTTTTATTTGTTTCAGGTAGCCTTTTATCAGGGCAGCAAGACCCTGTTCTGAGTCATTATATGTTTAATACCCAAACGTATAACCCCGGTTACTCTGGCATGAGCGGTATGATCACCGCCACTGCGCTGACACGCCAGCAATGGGTAGGGTTTCCCGGAGCTCCATCGACCACAATTTTCAATATCAATACACCATTCAACCTTTTCGGGCTGAGCAGCGGCGCAGGACTGCTTGTTGAAGCTGATAAATATGGTTTCAGCAATGACATAAACGTTAACCTCTCATATTCGTACCTTATCCCTGTCGGCAGCGGTACCCTGGGAGCTGGTTTCAGCGCCGGCGTGCTTAATAAAGCACTTAAGCCCGAGTGGTTCATACCGTCCGGCCCGGTCCATACACCACCATCAGGAGACCCGATTATCCCGGAAAATGATGTAAGTGTTGTTGCCCTTGATATTTCTGCCGGTGTTTATTATGAAGGACTGAACTATTATGCCGGCCTCTCGGTCACCCATGTTAACCAGCCAAAAATAAAATATTCAGAAACAGCAACTTATGTTAGCCGTGAATACCATTTTACGGCAGGTTATTATTTCCAGTTACCTAGTCCGGCCTTTGAAATTATACCTTCAGTTTATCTGGTAAATGATGGGGCAACAACACAATATGTAGGAACTGCAATGGTCAGATACAATAAAAAGGTCTGGGGTGGCGTTTCCTACAGAGCCGGTGATGCTTTTACGGGTTTTGCCGGCACAGAATTGTATAACGGACTAAAAATTGGATATGGTTATGACTTCCCGGTTTCAGAGATCAGAAAAGGGACAAGCGGTTCACACGAATTCATTGTTTCGTACAGCTTTGACCTCGGTCTGGGAAGAAGTAACACCAGGTACAAAAGCATAAGATTTCTATGATTGGATTTATAAAAATTGACTTTGTTGATCTTTAAAATTTATCAGTATATGAAAAAGGTAACCCTTTCAGCTCTTGCATTAGCCTTAATACTGGGAAGCTGCACCTCCTATGACACCGGTGAGTTGACAGGTGTTCAGGGAAGGAAAAAGTTCTATGAACCCGAGCCGTATGAGATGGCATTCATACCGGCAGGCTCCTATACCCAGGGCCCGAGCGACCAGGATCCTCTGCGTGCCATGAACAGCATGTCCAAGACAGTTACTGTTGAGGCATTCTGGATGGACCAGACAGAGATTACCAACAACAAATACCGCCAGTTTACCTATTGGGTACGTGACTCTATCCTCAGGACCAAACTGGGTGAGGAAGGTGTTGAAGGCTACGAATTCTTTAGGACCGATGAAGAAGGAAATGTCATTGAACCTAATATTCTGAACTGGGATGAGGAAATAGATTTCGAAGATGAAAATATCCAGTCCGTTGTCGAGACTATGTATTATCCGCCTGAAGAAAGGTTTAACGCCAACAAGCAGTGGGACACCCGGCTGTTGAACTATTCATACTTCTGGGTCGACTACAGGCAGGCTGCCAAAGCCAGATATAATTACAAGGACCAGAAATATGAGGGTACGGTTACTGACCTTGAGGGCAACACCACCGACGTGGTTAACCGCTCATCATTCATAATGCACCATGTTGTAAACATATATCCTGACACGCTTGCCTGGATCAGAGACTTCACTTATTCATTCAATGAGCCATGGGCAACACTCTATTTCTGGCATCCGGGCTATGATGATTATCCTGTTGTGGGAGTGTCATGGGTACAGGCACGTGCTTTCAGTGTATGGCGTACTAACTTCATGAACGAGCATCTGCGTGCCCAGGGTGTCGCCGATGTTCACAACTACCGCCTGCCTCTTGAGACAGAATGGGAATATGCTGCACGCGGAGGCCTCGACCTTTCGATGTATCCGTGGGGAGGTCCCTACACACGCAACTACCAGGGATGCTTCCTTGCCAACTTCAAACCCCTGCGCGGTAATTATATCGATGACGGAGCCGTATATACAATTAAGGTGGCTTCTTTTGAACCCAACGAATACGGACTGTTCGATATGGCCGGTAACGTCTCTGAATGGACTTCATGCGCATATCATCCGTCAGCATATGTCTTCACACACGACCTGAACCCCGACTATGAATACAATGCCAGACCTGAAGATCCTCCGGTGCTTAAACGTAAGGTCATCAGAGGCGGCTCATGGAAAGACATAGCATACTTCATGCAGACATCAACAAGGGATTATGAATACCAGGACTTCAACAAAATCTTTTGTCGGGTTCCGCAATGTCAGAACATATATTGGCGTTAATAACTAATAACTAATCTGTTTAACCTTAAATTTTAAATAAATGGGCCTTTCAGAATTTGTACACACCACTACGTGGAAAACCTTCATGGCAAAAGTTTACGGCTGGGGTGCCTCAATCGTAATCATTGGTGCTCTGTTCAAAATACAGCACTATCCTTTTGCAGGGTTAATTCTCGCTATCGGTCTTATTACCGAGGCATGCATTTTCTTCCTCTCGGCTTTTGAGCCGCTGAAGGAAGAGCCGGACTGGAAACTGGTCTATCCGCAGCTTGATCCAAACTACGGAGGCGAAGAATTTGGATTTGCAGCCGTTGGCGGTGGCTCCGGTGGCAGCGGCGGCGGAGCAGGACTGTCACAGTTTGATAAGATGCTTGCCAACGCAGGTATCACCCCCGATGTCTTTGACAGACTGAGCCAGGGACTGAAGAAACTCACAGAGACAACAAACAACTTTAATGCTATGGGCGATCTGGCTGCTACAACAAATGAGTATGCCGGCACCATCAGGAAAGCCAATGAGTCTCTGCTGAACCTTTCAGATTCTGTCAGGCAGACAGCAAGGTCAATGACTGACACGAGTACCGTGTACCATACTCTGGGAGAAGCAACCAAAACAATTGAAACCGGTGGCAGAACTTACCAGGAGAAGCTTGAGAATCTCAATAAAAACCTCTCTGCTCTCAATGCGGCTTATGAACTGCAACTGCGCGGCGCCAACGATCATGTGAAGAGTTCGGATGTGATCTACAAGGGTATCGAAGCAATGATGAAGGATCTTTCGGGATCAGCCGATGATACCAAAAAGTACCGCGATCAGGTTTCTAAACTGAATGATAACCTTTCATCACTTAACAATGTATATGGCAACATGCTTGCTGCCATGAACGTAAAATAATGTTAAGCTCATTAATATATCTGCAAACTCCTAAACTAGCCACAAATGTCTAAGGGAAAAGAAACCCCGCGGCAAAAGATGATAGGTATGATGTACCTCATCCTGACCGCAATGCTTGCTCTTAACGTTTCAAAGGAAGCCGTTGAAGCCTTTAAGAGAGTGGATAAGGGTTTGACGAAGACCATAGCCAACTACATCAAAAAGAATGAAATCACCTATGCAGCTTTTGATGCGGCTGCAGCAGAAAACCCTGAGAAAGCAGGGGCCTGGAAGACAAAGGCTTTTGATGTGAAGGCGCGTGCTGATGAGGTATTTAATTATTGTCAGGACCTCAAGGTTGAGATTGTCACCAAGGCCGAAGGCAGGGATTCTGAAGCTCTCCTTCCCGACAATCAGATTGACATTTCGAAGGTTAAAAGGATAGATGAAAACAATATTCCTTCTGAAGTCCTGATAGGATCCAACCTGACAGGCAAAGGCAATGACCTTAAGGCTTTGATTGAAGATTATCGCAGTTTGCTTGTTGAGACACTCGATGGCAAAGACGTGTCCGCAGAGAAGTCAATACTTGATATCCTCAATACCGATGATCCGAAAAACCTTGAAAAAACGGGAAAAGAGGACTGGGTGACCGCAACCTTCCAGACACTTCCCCTGGTAGCTGCCATAACCATGCTTTCCAAGATCCAGGTTGACGTAAGGAACGCTGAGACCGATGTTCTTAACTTCCTCTACACACAGATTGAGGCCGGCTCGTTCAAGTTCAACAAGATCATTCCGACTGTCATCCCCAACTCAACGTATATAATGCAGGGAAATGAATACGAGGCCCAGGTATTCGTCGCTGCCACCGATACGACCCAGGATCTGGAAATACTTATCGGACCATATACGACTAAAACAAATGCTGACGGCACCGTTTCCTATCAGATGACGGGTGACTTTACAAAGCTTCCCGTTGATAATGATGGTATCGGCAGATACAGGGTCAGACCCGGATCTATCGGCGAAAAGTCATGGGGCGGTATAATCAATATGAAGTCTCCTGATGGCACCATGCGTGCATATAACTTTAACTCAAAATACTCGGTTGGCGTGCCTAACGTCGTTGTTTCACCTACAGCAATGAACGTGCTTTACCAGGGCATACAGAACCCGCTTGATATTTCCGTTCCCGGAGTGGGCTCTGATAAGCTTACCGTGAGAATGACAAACGGTGAACTCAAGAAGGGAAAATACAAGAACTACCGCGGTGAATGGGTTGCACAGCCCAGAACAGTTGGTGAGAACGCACAGATAATAGTATCTGCAAACATTAACGGTAAGGTACAGAGCTTCCCTCCTGTCGAATTCAGGGTAAGAAGATTGCCTGACCCCGAAGCAAGATTTGCCAACATGAAAGAGGGTAATGTCCTGAGAAGCGTTGCCTCTGCACAGCAGGTTGTGACCGCCGTGCTTGAGAATTTCGAATTTGACCTCACATATACAGTCACGGGTTTTACAGTCTCTGTTAATGACAAAGGCTTTGAGATCACCGCTGAATCTAACAACAACAGGATTACCGACAAGCAGAAAGGCCTGATTGGTAACCTGAGGGCCGGCCAGAAGCTGATCATAGAAAAGATCAAGGCAGTAGGCCCCGACGGAAGAACCAGGGACCTCAACCCGATAATTCTTAAGATTAACTAATATAGGAAGAGATAAAACCATGAACAGGAGAGTTCTTGCAGGCCTTACAGGCCTCCTGATGTGTACGGGCGCGATGGCCCAGTCGTTCGGAGACATCTATGATAAATCGATGCCCGACAATCAGAAGATCAACTATACGTATCTGGGCGAATCAGATGTGGTATGGTCAAAACGACTGTACCGGATAATCGATCTGAGAGAAAAGATGAACTTAAATCTTTATTATCCTTCTCTGAGATATGATACTGCAAACAACCAATTCGCCTCTGAAATGTCAGACGGGAGAATGAACTTTTCAGGGATCCTTCTCAATGAGATAATGTCCGGCAAAGTTGTCTCATTCGACGGTGATGCCATGACGGTTCCCACAACCTATGATGACATCGCAATGAAAATGAACCGTGATACGCTGACTATCACCATCATCAATGCTGAGGGAGCGGAACAGGACTCTACGGTTACAAACATGGAGAACCCCGCCGATATCAAACAGATCATGCTGCTCGAGGAATGGTTCTTCGACAAGAAGCATTCACGCCTTGACGTGCGCATAATAGGTATTTGCCCTATATATATGGGATATGATCAGATTACCTCAAGGCTGGTGAAAAGACGTCTCTTCTGGATCAGATATGAAGATGTAAGACAGGCACTGGCAAGTCACGAAGCATTTAATACATACAATGATGCTCAGCGGATCTCTTTTGAGGACCTCCTGCTTCAGCGTAAATTTGACGGATATATCATAGCCGAATCAAACGTCTATGATGACAGGTCAATTAACCAGTATAAGATTGGCCCCGGACAGATCTATGAAGCTGAAAGGATCAAGAATGAGATATTCAATTTTGAACAGGATCTCTGGGAATACTAGAGAACGATAATAAAATAGAGGAGGCTGGTCCGGAGATCAGCCTCTTTTTATTTTACAGATATCCCTCACCCGCAGTTTTGCCCACGTCGTCAAGATACTTCTTGATGTTCTGCTCCTGATCCCTTGGAACGATCAGAAGTACATCCCCGCTGTCGATTATGATATAATCATCCATCCCCTGTATCACAGCTATCTTTTCCCCGGGGAGACTTATAATGTTTCCTTCTGAATTGTATGCGAACACCTGCGAGCTCAGAACTGCGTTATCGTTCCTGTCCTTCCCGGAATGCAGATAGAGTGAGTTCCATGTGCCCAGGTCGGACCATCCCAGGTCAGTACAAATAACATATACATTATCAGCCTTTTCCATAATGCCATAGTCAACGGATATGCTGCTGCACTGAGAATATGCCTGCTGTATAAACTCATCTTCCGAAGGAGTGTTGAACAATTTCCTGCCTTCATCGAAAATATGGTACATATCAGGCATGTGCTTTTCAAAAGCAGATAATATTGTGCCGGCCTTCCAGATAAAAATGCCGCTGTTCCAGTAAAAATCACCACTTTCAATAAAAAGTCCTGCCATGGCTAACTCGGGCTTTTCGGTGAAAGCCTTAACCTTATGAAGATTACTGAATCCGATGACCGGATGTTCTTTGTAAGCCTGTATGTAACCGTATCCTGTTTCCGGCCTGTCAGGCTTTATGCCCAGGGTAAGAAGGGCATCGTTTTCCGAGGCAAACCGGTACGCTTCATTCATTACCTCAATGAACTCATCCTCCTTCTGAATAAGGTGATCAGAGGGAGCAACGGCTATTACCGCTTCAGGATTCTCTGCCATTATTCTGAATATGCCGTAGGCAATACATGGGGCTGTGTTACGCCGCAGGGGCTCTGCAAGAACATGACTGCTGTCTATATCAAGCTGCTCTGTCACAGTCTCCCTGCTGTCTTCACTGGTCACAATATAAATATGACCCTCCGGACATATTCCTTTAAAGCGTCTGTAGGTTATCTGTATCAATGTCTCGCCCGTTCCCAGTATATCCAGGAACTGCTTGGGTTTCTCCTTCCGGCTAAGCGGCCAGAACCGGCTTCCGATACCACCGGCCATGATCAGTACATAACGGTTGTTCATGATTATTGGAAATATGTGAGAGCTCTTACAAATATATAAATTCCTGCCCACTAAATCGGGACGGGCATCGAAGGCGGTGAATATTTGCTAAATTTGATGAAATTTATTGTCCTATGTTTCGGTTTCTGTCAGGGTTCGGATCCTACTGGATGTTGCTGGGAAAGGTGTTTTCGCGGCCGGAGAAGACACGGATCTACTACAAACAGACTTTGAAGGAAATTATAAGCCTGGGACTGAGGTCAATAGGGATAGTGGCCATTATATCTTTTTTCATGGGTGCTGTCATTACCCTTCAGACAGCCTATAATACCGAGAACCCGATCTATCCGACTTATCTCATTGGCCTGGGGTGCAGAGACTCTATCTTACTCGAGTTTTCATCAACAATCGTGGCCCTGATCCTTGCAGGCAAGGTCGGGTCAAACATTGCTTCAGAGATTGGAACGATGAGGGTGACAGAACAGATTGACGCCCTCGAGCTGATGGGTGTGAATTCAGCCTCGTATCTTATCCTGCCGAAAATAATTGCAACCCTGGTCTTTAATCCGCTCCTCACTCTGTTGAGCATTATTGTCGGCATCGTTGGCGGATGGATCGCGGGTACGGCTTCCGGCGTGATCACCTCACAGGACTTTATCTATGGAATTCAGTATGCATTTATTCCTTACTATGTCACTTACGCACTAATCAAGACCCTCTTTTTTGCTTTCATAATAACTTCAATATCAGCATACCAGGGTTATTATGTTGAAGGTGGATCGCTCGAGGTGGGCCGCGCAAGCACCAAGGCCGTTGTCTACAGCAGCGTAACCTTACTTTTTTTCAATGTAATCCTTACCCAACTCCTTCTTTCATGATCAGGGCGGAACACATAAGCAAAAGGTTCGGAGACCGTGAGGTGCTGAAGGACATATCTGCAACCTTTGAACCGGGGCAGACTAATCTGATCATTGGGAAAAGCGGTTCAGGGAAGACCGTCTTTATGAAATGCCTGGTAGGGTTACTTGATATTGACGAGGGCGAAATATGGTATGGTGACATCCTCTTCTCAGAACTTGACTTTAAGGGGAAAAAAGAGATCAGAAAAAATATGGGGATGCTCTTCCAGGGAAGCGCACTCTATGACTCCATGACTGTCGAAGAAAACGTCATGTTCCCTCTTGACATGTTCACAAACATGACCTATGGTGAAAAACTTGACAGGGTCAACTTCTGCCTTGACAGGGTCAATATCGTTAAATCAAACAGGCTTTTTCCGGCAGAACTGTCGGGTGGCATGAAGAAAAGAGTAGCCATAGCACGGGCTATAGCACTAAAGCCACATTACCTCTTCTGTGATGAGCCCAATTCAGGTCTTGACCCCAAAACCTCAATAGTGATTGACGAGCTGATCAAGGAGATAACCAGGGAGCTGAATATGACCACTGTTGTGAACACCCATGATATGAACTCTGTCATGGAGAACGGAGAAAAAGTCATCTTCATTGAGGAGGGGGAGAAATGCTGGGAAGGAAGCAAGTATGAGATACTTAAGTCGGACTGCAGGATTCTTAACGAATTTGTTTTCGCAAACGCACTCGCCAAACAGCTTAAGGATTCCACACGTTAACGATCAAAACCGGGGAAGAAGTTTCTCATTACTCCTGATTATTTAGATCCGGGATTGAGTACATAATTATAAAGATAACTGTCATTTTGAGTGAGAAGGAGGCTCCAGGTGCTTTTATTTGCTACTCTGCCGGCAGTATAGAACGGACCTGCTTTCATCGGAAACCCTGTGGCCGGACTGCCGCTCCTGCCTGTAAGATGTAAAAGCTGCCTGTCGGTCTCATATACAGCTATTTTTCTGTCTGATGAACCGGGAAACAACATTTCCGGACTGCTAAGGTTATTCGAATCAAAGGTTTTGGATAATATCTCACTGCCGTTTTTATCATAGACCCTCAGCATCCCGTGGTCGATGTACAGATAGTCAATCATGCCATCTCCGTCAAGATCATAGAAGTCAGATTTGTGCTGGGCTGAAAAGGTGCTTATTGTTTGTTTTTTTACCGTACCGTCAAAATATAGCCGCATAAGCGTTCCTTCAGGAGCCGTGAAGATCAGTGCCTGATCATCGTCACCTGATAATCTGACGGATGATCCGGGGGCTTTTTTAACAGGCTCCTGGAAATTCACCCTGATATTTCCTGTGCGGTCAAGCAGGTAGACGGACTGATCGTCGGCTGCAAAAAGATAATCCTTACCCTTCACCCTGAAGAATTTAACCGGGTCAGTTACTTTTCCGCGGGTAATGAACAGATTCCATCCCCGGACAGGCGAGCCGGACCGGTCATAGGCATATATCTTCCTGTCCTCACCTGCAATAAAAAGCCGGTAATCCTTGTTGTTCTCATAGTCAAAAACCGCAAGTGTATTTGTTGCCGGCGACCGCATCTTAACGGGAAATTTATCGACATAGTTGCCGTTCCGGTCAATAAGATGCAGATAATCCCTGCCGGAGAAAAGGAGCTGGTACTTACCGTTCTTATAGTAATCGGTCATGAAGATATCACCGGATATCCTTTCCCTGATCGCTGCTTTCCAGAGAACTTTTCCGGAAGCACTTATCAGGTATATATTGTTCTTCTGATCCTGTACAAAAATCTCTGTTGCGCCTGTATTATGGTTCAGAAAGAGAAACGGTCTGGAAGCCAGGTCTGCATCCAGCTTCACTTTCCACGCAAGGCTCAGGTCCGCAGAAGCTCCCGGACCGGTGCTTGCGGTGCCGGTACCTGCAGTTACAGACGGTAACCCGGGCTGCTGCTGATCCTTGTCGCGGTACCTGACCGAGAAACTCAGGTAAATCATGTCGTTGCTGGGCGTAAGGCTTAAGCCTATCCCGTTAATGCCGGCAAAAGAGAAGTTACTGAGTCCTGCAGATGATGCAGGCGTAAGATATCTGTCTATGAGTGATCTGAGTGCCCGTCCCGAAGTATAAAAAAGGAATGAGCTTTTTGTGGGAAGTGTCTTTTCCATTTCCCTGAACTCCGGATCATTTATCAGTGTGTTGTCATTTTCCGAATCTCTTCTTATAACCGCCAGCGGTTCGGGAGATCCGGCAAAGACCATGTATGACCTTGAGAAGAGTACCCAGCCATCACCGTCAGCGGCAGCGGACTCTCCGGAAAGAATGGATGCCACACCCATGAAGGGCATTTTATACATTACTGCCTCTTCTTCACCGTTGTTTTCCACAGAAACCAGAAAATGACTTTCTCTCAGTCCCATGGAGCGGTATTTGGCAGTGAGCCTTTCCCTCAGCACATTTTCGGCCGACTGGCGGTCGGTCATCCTGAAGAGAATGACTTTCTTTTCTCCTTCAGGTAACGGCAGCACTGCCGTGGTCACCTCATTCCCGGTGAAGGGGCTCACCGCAAGCGCCAGGTCAGTGGCATTTATTGATGCCGGATCAGAGGTCATATCACCGGAGAGCGATGCTCTTCTCATCACAGTCCTGTAACTCAGGGTTATCTGCGGCAGCAGTTCATGTACACCACACTCTGCAGGGGCTACATCCCTGAACTTATCAGCACCCAGTCCTGCCCCTGCAGTAGAAAGAAATCCGCTGATGAATAAGCCGTCCTCACGGGAGGTAAGGTCACCTCCTGCAGCAATAGCTGCTGACGATATCCGGGTTATCTCATCGGCGGCAATGAAAGTCTGCACGAATTTGGGAAGGTTCCTGAAGAGAATGAAAAGGTTGTCAGCATCCCTTCCTGCCGTGCTGACAACAGTGGCAAACCCCTGCTGGTGACGTATGTCTGAGCCGGTGCTCTTATTATTAAGGGCGTTGGCAACAAGTGCCTCCGATGATGAAACTATTATTATACCCGAGGTCAATGCCATGTGTACCATGGTTTTGCCGGATCCCTGACCATAAGAGACCGTGTACGTTCTGGCTCCGCCAAGCTCCCTGACATCTGTAACAGCAGCTCCTGATGCCTCACAGAGCTGTTTCAGCCTGCGTGAAGTGAATGAAGAACCGGTATTCATTACCGCAAGTGCTGTTACGCGCCCCTGACCCATGACATGGAACGACAGCAGCACCTTACGGTTGCTGATCATTTCACGGACTTCCCGGCTGCCGGTTATACTGTCAATGATTGCGGCGGTCTTTATCAGCGAGTCAGCCCATTTCATGTCAGAAAGCCTCGCCGTGATGCCTGTCCTGTCAGTGGTTTTGGTGATAAGCTCAGGGAAATCAGGCGTTTCTATGATAAAAAACGCATCCGAAGGAATAGCTGCCCACGGATCAACAATGACAACCTGCTTATCCTTCCTGATAAAATATGCCGCCACGATCAGCCCGGCGGCAAGCAATCCGACAAGTATTAACCCGGTTCTTTTTCGCACAATTTTTTCCTTCAGATCTCAATTCAAAAATATAAAATATTAATTTGCTTTGGCAAAGACAAAAGCTTAGCCTATAAATAGCGTGTCAGACCACACCCTCCTTCCTGACATTTGTGGAACGCTTTTTGTGCATTTGCAGGAGATTTTATCCCGTTTTAATGAAGCATATATTATTTATTCTGATACTGATTTTACCTTATGTACCGGCCATAGCCCAGACGGTCACGGTAATAGGAGTCGAAGATGGCAAGCCCGTCGCTGATGTTGCCGTTTATAATGAAACGCGTACAGTATTCTGCTACACAAACCAGAAAGGAAAAGCGAGCCTTTCTGAATTCACCGGCAAGCAACCGGTTTATTTTCAGCATTTTTCTTTCGAAAGAGTATCGTATACTCCTGACGAACTCAAAAAGGCAGGGTGGGTGGTTAAACTCACCACAAAGACCTTTGAGGTTGAAGAGTTTATTGTATCGGCTAACCGCTGGGAACAGAAATCTGACGAGGTGCCTAATTATATAAGTACTGTCTCACTTCCTTCGGTGAGGATCCAGAACCCGCAGACAACAGCGGATCTTGTATCGCTCAGCGGAGACGTTTTTGTACAGAAAAGCCAGCTCGGAGGCGGAAGCCCGATGTTGAGAGGCTTTGCCACAAACAGGGTACTGATTGTCATCGACGGTGTCAGACTGAATAATGCCATTTACAGGGAAGGTAACATACAGAATATAATATCGCTTGACCCGGCAGTAATTGACCGTACTGAGATTATTTTCGGACCCGGCGCCACAATGTACGGCAGTGACGCTCTGGGCGGGGTCATGGATTTTCATACCAAGAGAGCCCTTTATTCCACAGGCGACTCGGCATTTTACAAAGCCGAAGCACTGGCCCGCTATTCAACGGCATCCAATGAGCAGACATATCATGCTGATTTCAATATCGGAGGACGAAGGGTTGCATTTTTCACATCAGCCTCCTGGTCTGATTTCGGCAACCTGATTATGGGTTCATGGAAGCACCCCGAATATCTCCGGAATGAATACCAGGCCCGGACAACCAGCGGCGATACAATAATAATGAATGACAATCCCCGGAATCAGATTGCTTCCGGCTACTCTCAGCTGAACACGACAAATAAGTTTCGTTTTAAGGCAGGAAAATATATTGATGTTAACCTTGCCAACCATTACTCACATATCTCCGACGTCCCTCGCTATGACAGGCTGATACAGATGAAGAACGGAACACTCAGGTACGGCGACTGGTATTACGGACCGCAGGTATGGCTGATGACCAGCGGCACCGTCAATTACACAAGGACCTCAGCACTGTTCGATGAAGCCAGGCTGACCGTGGCAAGACAGGACTACCGCGAGAGCAGGCATGACCGGAAGATTGATGATATCAGCCTTAATGAACAGACAGAAAAGGTAGGTATATGGTCAGCCAATATTGATTTCGATAAGTCTTCAGGGAAGAATAAAAATCTTATTTATTACGGAGCTGAATATGTCAGTAATAATATTAAAAGTACGGCCGATACAAAGAATATCTTAACCGGTGAAGCCGTTCCGGCCGGTTCAAGATACCCTAACGGAAAGAATATTTACAACAGCTTTGCACTTTATGGCGGGTACAAGTTTAATCTCAGTAAAAAATTCACTGCCACCGCAGGCGCCAGGTATAATTTTGTGTCACTCGTTTCGGAAATAGCCGATAACTCATTCTATAACTTCCCGTTCACTGCCATTAAGACAGCGAACAGTGCCCTCACAGGGGGTGCCGGCGCGGTCTTCAGACCCGGCGGTCACACCGAGCTGACGCTGAATCTGTCAACAGGGTTCAGGGCACCGAACCTTGACGACCTGGGAAAAGTGTTCGAATCAGCTCCGGGTGTACTGGTAGTGCCTAACCCTGATCTCAGGCCTGAATATCTGTATAATATTGATATCGGAGCTTCAAGGGAGTTTGGTGATCTGCTTCTTGCGGAGGCAACCGGGTTCTTCTCATACCTTGATAACGCAATGGTACGCCGTGAATATCTCTTTAACGGTGAGTCCACAGTAGATTACCAGGGCGAAGAAAGTACCGTTTATGCCATGGTCAACGCCGGCTATGCAATTGTCTACGGAGCACAGCTGAAAGCAGAACTTAAACCCGCTTCTTTTCTCAGGATAAAATCTGCGCTGACACTGACAAGAGGACACGACAATGACCAGGAGCCCTGGCGCCATGTGCCTCCGCTGTTCGGTACAACACACGTTATATATGAAAAATCGTCAGTCAAAGCCGATCTGTACTGTGTCTATAACGGCAGCATTCCTTACGGGAGACTTGCAGTGAGCGAAAGAGACAAACCGTATATGTATGCAGTTGACGATCAGGGTAATCCATGGTCACCCGGATGGTTTACCCTGAACTTCAAATCAACGTACAACATAAAAAACAGGCTTGAACTGACAGCCGGAATAGAGAATATTCTTGACATGAGGTACCGGCCTTACTCATCAGGTATTGTTGCCCCCGGAATGAACTTCATAATCTCTGCCAGGGTAAGGATCTGAACAGGATCCCCGACCGTGCGAAAGCATTGTTTTTCCAAAATGATTGGTTAAATTTCAGCCCTGTATTGATATGCGGGTTAATGGCCGGTGACTTCCATCTTATTGAAGTAAGAACAAAAAAGGATATCAGGGAATTTCATGATCTTCCCTCGGGAATCTACAGAGGTGACAGCAACTGGATCAAGCCTCTGACAAAAGAGATTGAGACAGTTTTCAACCCTTCTCTGAACCCGCAGTACCGCAACGGCGGGGCCATCAGATGGCTTCTTAAGGATGGCTCAGGAAAAACAGCGGGCCGCGTGGCTGCCTTTTACAACAGAAAAATCGCAAATAAAGACCAGATGCCTGTCGGCGGAATGGGGTTCTTTGAATGCATCAATGACAATGAAGCTGCTGCCATTCTCTTCAACGCATGTCGCGACTGGCTGGAAGACAACGGCATGACAGCCATGGAGGGGCCCGAGAACTTTGGTGAGCGTGACCGGTGGTGGGGACTGCTTGTCGACGGTTTCCTTCCTCCTAACTTCTGCATGTCCTATAACCCTCCCTATTACAGGGAATTATTTGAATACTACGGCTTTAAAAATTATTTCGAACAATACACATACCATACACCGGTAACGGGCAGAAACCTTGACGAAGTGATCAGGACCAAGGCGGAAAGGATATTTGCCAACCCTGACTATACGTTCAGATACATGAGATCATGGGAAGCACGTGACACAGCCCGGTACTTCATGATTGTGTATAACAAGGGATGGGCACGCTTCCCCGGTGTAAAAACAATCAGCGAGAGACATGCCCGGCTGCTCATGAAAAGCTTCCGGTCAATCCATGATGAAAAACTGATCTGGTTCGGATTCTATAAGAATGAACCTGTCTGTTTCTTCATTATGTTACCTGAGGTCAACCAGATAATCAGACATCTCAACGGCAGGCTGAATAGCATCGGAAGAATAAAATTCCTCTGGTACAGGTATGTCAGGAAAGAGATTACCAGAGCCTTCGGCATGATCTTCGGAATAGTACCCGAACATCAGCGCAAGGGTGTGGAAGGAGCTCTTATCATCTCATTCGCCAATCTGGCACTGAAGAGTGACTTCCCTTATAAAGACCTGGAGTTTAACTGGATAGGCGACTTCAATCCGTCGATGATGCACCTCCTTGATCAGATTGGTGCAAGGATAACCAAAACGCATATAACGTACCGTTATCTCTTTGACAGGAATGCTCCTTTCAGCAGGGCTCCTGTCGTCAATGTTTAGATCAACCGCTGTTCTCAGAAAGGCCTGTAGCCTATTATCTCTCTCACCTCCCTGATGGTGGCCGAGGCGCTTGCACGTGCTTTTTCAGCACCCATGGCTACAACCCTGCCCAGGTAGACAGGGTCATTAATGATCTCATTGATGCGTGTCCTGATAGGCCCGGTAACCTTTACAATATCTTCGGCAAGCTGTTTCTTCATGTCACCGTACCTGATCTCGCATGAGGCATGCTGATCGCGGAAGTAAGCCACTGTCGAAGGATCAGAAACGACCTCCATAATAGTGAACAGGTTCCTGACCGGTTCCGTAGGCTCTGAGCCGGGTTTTTCAGGGCCTCCATCGGTCACCGCCCGCATGACTTTCTTCCTGATCTCTGAAGGCGTGTCAGCAAGGAAGATGCCGTTGCCTTCACTCTTTCCCATCTTGCCTGTTCCGTCAAGACCCGGGATCTTGATGAGCTGCTTTCCGAAGTTGTAGGCATCGGGCTCCGGAAAATATTCGACGCCGTACATAGTGTTAAAACGACGTGCAAAGCGCCTGGTCATCTCAAGATGCTGCTCCTGGTCCTTGCCGACGGGCACCTTGTGTGCCTTGTGAATGATGATGTCAGCAGCCATAAGTACAGGATAGGTCAGAAGGCCCGCATTTATGTTGTCAGGATGCAGGCGGATCTTCTCCTTAAACGATGTGGTCCGCTCCAGCTCACCGACATATGCATTCATGTTCAGGAGAAGGTAAAGCTCCGAAACCTCCGGTACATCACTCTGAACATATACCGTGGCCTTCTCGGGGTCAATGCCGCACGCAAGGTATTCAGCCAGTACCTGTTTAATGTTACTGTGGATGTCATCAGGGTGGGGATGCGTAGTAAGTGAGTGATAATCAGCTACAAAAAAATAACAGTTATTCTCATCCTGCATCCTGAGGAAATTTTTCAGGGCACCGAAGTAATTGCCGAGGTGAAGGTTGCCTGTTGAACGTATGCCGCTTACTACTGTATCCATAAGAATTTTTTATCGCCACAAAAATAGAGATAAATAACGAATATGATCACCACGGGTTATCTTTCAGGTGAGTAAGAAGGAGGCCCCCCAAACTAAAAAAAGAGTTGATAAATTTCTAAGTATATTTGTAACCTGCGGACCCGGGACGTGAAATCTGGCAGACATATTTTACATATTCGGGGAGGGAAAGCAAAAAATGGCAGAACAAGAATTGCCATATAAAAACTCAGATAGTGAGCTTCTCCTACGGCTTAGTTCGGAAGACAAGGAGGCATTTTCCCGTATTTATTATCAATACAAAGATAAATTATATGGGTTCGCATATGGTTTGACAAATTCAGCTGAAAACTCGGAAGACCTTGTTCATGACGTTTTTCTTAAGCTCTGGCAGAATAGAAAGTCGGCGGCAAAAATTGAGAACCTGAATGCCTGGTTATTCCGTATAGCCCAAAATCAGTTTATAGATGCGGTCCGTAAGTTTTCGAAAAGTATTTTGGTATTTTCGGAATACTTAAAAAATCAGGAAGAAACTGATAATATCACCCCTGTTGATGTGCTGATAACAAAAGAATTAAAAGAGAAACTGGAAGAAGCGGTTCGCCATCTTCCCCCTCAGCAAAGAAAAATTTTCTGTCTGCACCGGGAACAGGGATTACCCCATGCGGAGATAGCAAACAAGTTAAACTTATCTGTGTCAACTACTCAAAATCATATTAACCAGGCATTTGCAAATATACGTCGTTACTTGTCACACGCTTATCCCGGGGTTTTTGTTTTCTTTTTAGCTATGCTGTAATATTTTAAAAAAAATGCCCCCCGGCTAGGTGTTTTTCCCCTCCATTCGTCTTATTAATACTTAAAAGCTCTGAAACAAGACATCTGTAATGATGTAATGTTGTATCGTGGTGTATCATTTTAATTGCATGCAAATGGAAAAAGACAGATTACAATATTTATTGAAAAAGAAACTTTCAGGCCAGTGTTCGATGTCTGAGATGGAAGAGTTTGCCCGCCTTATTGAAGGTTTGACCGACAAAGAGCTCAAAGATGAGCTTTACACGCAGTGGAATTCGTTTTCAACCCCGGTAGTTGCCAATGAAGAAAATTCCCGCCGGACTTTAGAATCAATACTGGAAGGCCGCGACAGGCTCAAAGTTGTCCATACGGGGAGCCGGAAAGAAAAAGTTCTCCGCTTACGTTTGGTTGCAGCAGCTGCTTCGTTGATCCTGTTTGCAGTCATCGGGAAAGTAACCTACCAGCTTCTGCAGCCGACGCCGGCTCCCGCCGTTGTAATTAAGGCAGCGCAGGTGCCGATAAATCAGATTACTGATTATAACCGGTATTTAGTGTTGCCTGACGGGAGTACTATTGTATTGAAGGCCGGAAGTACGCTTGACAGTTCTGCACAGTTTAACGGCCCCACCCGTGAAGTCTCTTTAAACGGGGAAGCCTATTTTGACATTGCCCGGGATGAAAGTAAGCCATTTATTATTCGCACCGGAAAATTAAAAACAATCGTGCTTGGTACCGCTTTTAATATTAAAGCCTGGGAGCACGAAAAGCAGGTAACGGTATCTGTAACAAGGGGAAAAGTCAAGGTGGAGAATGAGGAAAAGATCCTTGCTGTTTTGACGGCTAATCAGCAAATGCAATACGACGAATTACAAAGCCATACAGAGCAAAAAGAGGTTGTTGCCGGGAAGATTGTTACCGATTGGACCCGGGTAGATCTGGCTTTCAAAGGTGAATTGCTGGAGTCCATTGCCCATACCTTAAGTAAGCATTTTGGGGTAAACATCAGTATTTCGGATACCGGGCTTGCAGGCACCATTATCGTTTCGTCATTCAGCGGGACTGAACCGCTTGAAAATATACTTGAAGTACTATGTAAAATAAATGGGAATGCCCATTATACGATAAACGGAAAAGAAATTCTGTTGGAGAGAAAATAATTCCTCTTTATTCAAAAATTAATTTTAAAAAATACGCATGGAAACAACAGATACCTCTTGAAATATTTATCCTGAAAAAGCCTCGGGATAAAAAAAATCCCTCTCTGCCGGAAGCTTCGAGGGATCAGGAACAAAATAGTGCTAATATTTTATACCCAATTACAAAGATATGAAAAAAACAAGTTACTATGGTCCTCTGGACAAGTGGACTAATACAAGTATAAGGTCTGCATTCCCTGTTTCCTCAATAAGGAAAGCAGTATTGCTATTAATGTTTATTACCCTGCCTGTTTTTTATTTTAACCTTCAGGCACAGAACCTAAAAACCGAAATTACTTTCGAATTGAACGACCAGCCCTTAAAACAAGGTCTCGATGCATTGGAGAAGATTTCCGGATTCCGGTTATCATACATCTTAAACCAGGTAACTCCTTACGAGCATGTCACTGTTAAAAAGGATGCCCGTACAATTGAAGCGACACTAAACCTGTTATTGGAGAAAACAAACCTTACCTACGAATTAAGGGGCTCCAATATTTTGATTTTTGAGAAAGAAAAAAAGCAAAACCAGGAAGATAAGACAAAGACGGAAATAATAAAAGTAACAGGAGCTGTTGTTGATGCAGAACAGCAACCTTTGCCCGGCGTTAACGTTGTAATTAAAGTGGTGCCCCCGCAGGTACCATCACAGGCGTCGACGGGAGTTATACGATGGAGGACGTGCCGGCTGACGCGATGCTTTCCTTTTCATTTATCGGTTATAAAACACAGGAAGTCCGGGTTGAGGGACGAACGCAGATCGATATACAACTGCAGGAAGATGTTACAACCATTGCGGAAGTAATTATCAATGCCGGGTACTACTCTGTAAAAGACCGGGAACGTACAGGTAGTATTGTTAAGATAACCGCAAAGGAGATCGGAAGCCAGCCGGTTACAAACCCGTTGGAGGCGCTGCAGGGAAGAATTACTGGTGTTGATATTGAACAAAAGACAGGCACACCCGGTGGAGGCTTCGAGCTGAAGATACGTGGGAGAAACAGTATTGCTTCAGGGAATGAATCTCTTTACATAATTGATGGAGTACCGTATGATATTGGGACTTTAGGCAGCAAGAGTATTTCCGGCACAATCCTTCCAGGAGGGAATATTAGCCCTCTGAATACCTTTGACCCTTCTTCGATTGAATCTATCGAAATACTGAAAGATGCGGACGCAACAGCCATTTACGGCTCACGTGGTGCTAATGGAGTTGTGCTGATTACCACAAAAAAAGGAATTGCTGGTAAGACTTCTCTCAATATTGAGGCATCCGGTACTGTAGTTTCGATTACACGAATGCCTGACCTCCTTAATACGGAACAATATTTACAAATGCGCCAGGAAGCCTATGAAAACGATGGTTATACCCAGTATCCAGCCACAGCGTATGATGTCAATGGCACCTGGGATCAGACACGTTACACCGACTGGCAGAAGGTATTAATCGGCGGCACTGCCCGCAATAATACCGTTAAGGCTTCAATCTCCGGAGGGAACGAACAAACCCGGTTTAACACTGGCGGGTCATTTATGAAGGAAACAACTGTTTTTCCGGGCGATTTTAACTACAGGAAGACAACAGTATTTGCCAGCTTTAGCCATAATACGGCTGACAACCGGTTCAGCATGCAGTTCACGGCCAATTACGGAACAGATATAAACTTTCTTCCTGCCACCGACCTTACGCGAATTTCCAGGATTTTGGCCCCGAATGCTCCTGAACTATATATGGATGATGGATCACTGAACTGGGAGAATTCAACCTGGACCAATCCTCTGGCTGCGCTGGCAGGCAATTACAGAAACCTGACCCGCAATCTGACAGCCAATACTGTTTTAAGTTATACAGTATTGAAGGGATTGGAGATCAGGACCAACCTGGGTTACAACAGATCGGATCTGACCGAAACACAAGCCAACCCCCACACGATGTACAACCCTTCCTGGGGATTAACGAGCGAATCTTCCAACGCCTTAAAAAATGTAAGTTCCAGAGACTCGTGGATAGTGGAACCACAGCTTAATGCTTTTTATGAGATTGGTAAAGGCAAACTTAACGTTACAGTGGGTAGTACTTTCCAGGAACAGAATAAGGAACAATTTTCCCTTTTAGCAGGAGGATTCACGAATGATTACTTTATCACAACTTTCACCGCTGCAAGCACTCAGGTTTTTATGAATGAAGAAAGGACCCAATACCGGTACCAGGCAGTTTATGCAAGGGTTAATTATAGCCTTAAGGAAAAGTACCTGTTTAACTTTACAGGGCGGCGCGACGGATCGAGCCGCTTCGGGCCCGACAGACGATTTGCAAATTTCGGCGCGGCAGGGGTTGCCTGGCTTTTTTCGAAAGAAGGTTTTCTGAAGAAAAGTTCATGGCTCAGTTTCGGTAAGCTCAGGGCAAGCCTGGGCACAACAGGTAATGACCGGATAGGGGATTACCAGTACCTGAACACATATACGATTACCAGCATAAAATATAACGGATACCTTGGGTTGACTCCATCTCATCTGCTGAACCCTCTCTTTGCATGGGAAAAGAGCCGGAAAGCGGAGGGTGCACTGGAGGCGGGCCTGTGGAACGACCGGTTGAGCTTTGAAATTGCCTATTACATTAACCGATCAGACAACCAGCTAATCGGAACACCACTGCCCGGGACAACAGGATTCAGCTCCATCAGTGCAAACTTGGATGCTGTGGTTGAAAACTCGGGGTGCGAAATAACCCTTCGCAGCGTTAATATTCAACGTGATCATTTTAAGTGGCATACTTCCTTTAACCTTACCGTCCCGAGAAACAGACTTGTCGATTTCCCCGGGTTAGAAGGTTCGACCTATGCAAGTCAGTACGAAATAGGATATCCACTGTCAATTTATAAGCTCTACAAATTAAAGGGAGTCAATCCCGAAACAGGGGTATTTGAGTATGTGGATTTTAATGGGGATGGGATAATTACGAGCACGGATGACAGGAAATTCATTGCCGATCTGACGCCCAGGTACTACGGAAACGTCCTCAACAACTTGAGTTACAGGAACTGGAATCTTGCCTTTCTTTTCCAATTTACGAAGAAGCTGGGGCTCAATGAGTATTATAACACATCATCCCCTGGCAAAATGTTCAATCAGCCAGAGGGTGTTATGGACCACTGGCAGGAACAGGGTGACCAGGCAGGTATGCAGGTATATACGACGGGACGGAATAGCAATGCCAACACGACATATTCCCGGTTCACGGTAAGCGACGGGGTTATCTCCGATGCATCTTTTATACGTCTGAAATCTCTTTCGGTCTCTTATAAACTCCCCTTCAGTAAGGCAGGTACAGGAAACTGGCTATTCTATATTCAGGGGCAGAACCTTCTAACCTTCACCAGATTCAAAAATGGTGACCCGGAACAGCTTACCAGCTTTCTTCCGCCAGTCAGAAGAATATCACTGGGGATGAAAATTGAATTGTAGATACCTAAACTGTAATATTATGAAAGCACTTAGCCAAATAAACCGTAGGCCCGGCATTTTCATTATTCTTGTCGCCACCCTTTACT
>CAWHED010000011.1:0-16939 GCA_963828395.1 uncultured Bacteroidales bacterium | reverse complement strand
GTAGTAGTAGTAGTAGCAGAATTGCCTAGGAAGGGCTCAACAGCGCGGTCGAATATCCCATGCATATAGGCAATGGCCATGCCATAGTTAGTTATCGGGATATCATGTTTTTTTGGGTCGCGAAGCCGGTTCACGAGCTGGCGGTGGGTCACCATGCATCCGCCACACTGGATGACAAGGGCATATTCTTCTATCAGGCGGGGAACTGCATCCAGTCCTGCCACGTTGTCAAACTTCAGCTTTTTGCCGGTGAAATTTGTCAGCCACCGGGGGATCTTCACCCTGCCGATATCGTCACATGAGACATTATGCGTGCATGATTCAAGAAGCAATACCCGGTCACCGTCCTTCAACCTGCTTATGTTGGGTGTTCCTTTCAGGTACTCTTCAAAATCGCCTTTCTGCCTGGCCAGCACGATGCTGAAGCCTGTCAGGGGGATGTCACGGGGTATAGCGGCATTTACCTTACCGAATGCCTGGCTGTCAGTTACAACCAGTCGCGGTTTTATTCCGGTTTTGTTAAGGAAGGATTCTATCTCATTTTCCTTAAGTATAATGGCTGTACAGTCGTTGTCAAGCGTATCTCTTATTACCTGCATCTGGGGCAGTATCATCCTTCCTTCCGGGGCCTCGATATCAATGGGAGTCACCAGCAGGACAATATCTCCCGGACTTACAAGGTCACCGATGAGCCCCTGACTTTTCAGAGCCGATGCCGGCATGTTTTCCTTCAGTGCACTGATCAGTTCCGGGTTATATATTTCGGAATGCACTGCAGAGTATTCCAGAACGTCATGATCAGTCTGACTTCTGACGGCCATCCTGAAAGATTCTGTCACAGGAGACAGGTCACTCTTATTGTGCACAATGATATAAGGGAGATCAATGTCATTAAAACCTGCGATCAGATCAGTTTCATAATCGCCAAGCTGATTGTCTGATACGACCAGGATGGCAAAGTCTATCAGTTTAATGGCTGCCAACGACTTTCCGGTTCTGAGTTTTCCGAGCTCCCCGCTGTCATCAATTCCTGCCGTATCAATAAAGATAATCGGTCCGATACCGTGCAGCTCAACGCTCTTCTTCACCGGGTCAGTGGTTGTGCCGGCGACTTCGGAGACGATAGCTATATCCTGACCCACCAGAGCATTTATTATAGAGCTTTTACCAACATTCCTGCGGCCAAATATTCCTACATGTGCCTTGCCTTCTCTTCCCTTTGACATAAATCAGCTTAAATAATTTCAGGGTAAAATAATCATTCTTCTTCGGATACCGGAGGGGTCAACTTGCGTATCTGCGTTTCGGTATTTATCTCTTCGCTTTTCTTTTGCAGCTCATCAATCGAGATGATCTTTGCCCGTTTTTCAGTCGGCGGGTTCAGCTTCTCTGACTTCTCAAATTCAATGACCTGCTTCTGGAGGTCCTCCGGCAGGTCTTTCTGGCTCTTAAGCACAATATCAATGAATTCATTGGAGAAGTACTGATCGACCTGTATCCTTCGCTTGGCAGTATGGGCGAACTTTCCTATGATGCGGCAGATACTGTCACGGTCCTCGGGACTGAGTTTATCAGCAAGATCATATTCCTCTATCTTTTTCAGGGAGAGGATAACCGGCTCAAGTGAATCTCTTGTGATGACAAAGACGTCATAATCGCCCATCCTGTACGTAAGCTGTTTCAGTACTTGGATGGTGTTCGTAGGCACAACGAGGAAAATTGATTTCTTGACATTTTCCTGGCTTGCATACTTTTTTACGTTTTCCGTCTGGCTCTTAATGTAGAGCGGAAAGTTTGTAAGGTCATCATTGGCAGGGCTCTTGGCATCGAAAATGATATATTCGCCACTTATTTCGATGGTGTTGTCAGGATTACCCCTGAACGGCACCGTATCGACATAGTTCACATGGTTGACGTCGCAGATCCTTATGACAGTGTTTTTAACATCAGCTTCGTGCTCTGACCATTGCTTCTTCATGTTCTCAAACCGCTCGGCAGCTTCCCTGACTCTTTCGTCATTAAGTCTCTTGCGTTCCGCTTCGAGGCTCTCCTTGGTCTGATTTAGGCGAGCTATATTTTCGTTATAGTTTTTGAAATTATCCTCCTTGGAAGCTTCGAAAGCTGAATTCTTTTTAGTCAGCTCATTGATGGTTCCGGAATGCTCCCTTATCCGGGCACTGAGCTCTTCCACCTGTGAATCCTTCCTGGCAGAAAGCAGTTCAATATCCCTTATCTTCTGGGTAATACTATCATTTCGGGTGGATATTTCAGTGATACGGTTCCTGAGTTTTTCAATGTTTTCCCTGTTGCTCTCCATATCTCTTGACAGAGCCCTGAATTCCTCATATGCATCGAAGCTGAGGTTCCTGATCTTCCTCCACCGGAAGAGCCTCTGCCACCAGTTTATATCCTTTATCTGTTCAAAAAAGAGATTGAGTTTTTCCATGGATGTAATGCCGGGGTAAAATTAGGAATAATAAGGCAAGGGGCAAAGGGAAAGTCGAAAGTCTGAAGGCCTGGAGTTTGAGTGTCTAATAATACTGTCAGTTATCGGTTCTGAATTACCCCATGCAATCTGGCTCCATCGCTATCCCGACTTAAATTGTCGGGACTTAACGCTCGGTCCTGTTTGTTCAGATTCTAACATTTTATCTTAACCTTTTCAGAGGCACAAACCATACTGTCTCCAGCCGCTGGTCTGATATCTTGCCATTTTTCTTCGTAAGGAGGATGAGCTCCTGCACGGTAGCCGGATTACCTACCGGCATGACGAGTCTCCCGCCCTCGGCAAGCTGGTCTTTCAGAGGCTGGGGTATATGATCTGCTGCTGCAGTAACGATTATTATATCAAACGGAGCATGCCCGGGCCAGCCTTTATATCCGTCGCCATATTTTGTCACGATATTCTGATAACCGAGTATCTTCAGCCTTACAGCTGCTTCTTTGGCCAGCTCAGGGACTATCTCTATGGTATAAACAGTATCAACGATTTCGGCCAGGACTGCTGCCTGGTAACCTGATCCGGTTCCTATCTCAAGGGCTTTCTTACTTTTGGCAGGCTTTACCAGCTCTGTCATGTAGGCAACAACGAAGGGCTGCGAAATGGTCTGGCTGTAACCGATCGGCAGGGGCCTGTCACTATAGGCTTCCTTTACATATGATGGAGGCACAAAGAGATGCCGTGGCACTTTCCTCATTGCCATCAGCGTGGCCTGATCGCTGATACCCCTGCCTGCGATCTGATCATCTACCATTCGATTACGCACAGATTCATACTGATCACCTGTCTGGCAAAAAACAGTGCCGGAGATCATTAACAATATGATTATTAAGACTCTCATTGATTTGAAGAGTATGGTCAGAATCTGAACGTGTATGTATACTTCAGCAACAAAGTTCTGCCTGTTGAAAACGGCAACGTGAGGGTTTCCCGTGACAGATGTGAATTCATTCCCTCATCATAGACTATGTAGAAATCATTTCCTTCACGCGGATTGTACCTGAAACGGATATTTGTAACAACCTTATCTATTGCTGTATTATATTGAATATAAGCAGATAAGGAAGTTTTTGTGGTCATTGTCAGCAGTCCTCTGACCCCAAGGATATGGTTAATAAAACTCATCGTCCCCGAAGAGATATTTACATAATCGAGATAATAAGTTAGTCCAAGATCAAATCCGGCGCCGATACTCAGTTTCGGTAATGCAGATAAAGAAAGCTTCCAACCGTCGTAAAATCTGCCTGCTTCAGCAGACAGCTCATAGGAGAGCGCATGAGCGCCCGATGATCCGTATAAGGCACTCAGATAACCAAATGAATATCTTCCGGGAGCAACTGAAGCCTGGTCATTTCCAAGTAAAAGTGTATCGGCAAGATCTTCAAGAAACCAGTTAGCTGCGATGTTTCCGTAGAATCCTTTCTTCGCCTCGAATTGCCATTTTAATATCCCGTTTGTTGTCTCATGCAGTCCGGTTAAAGTATTCCATAAATCGTATGCTGTCAGCGAGATCGAATGATATCGAAGATAAGTCTTCCTCTGCGGCAGCCACCCGTACTGCAAAATTGTTCTCACTCCCTGGTAATTGTCTTTTACTTCAAATCCTATTCCGGGATTAAACCTTTCGCCTGACCATGTATAAACCAAATCATAACCTAAACCTGTTATCTTTCTCCGCTGCCATTCAAATAAAAGCCTGGAGGGTGCGAAATCGAATATTTTATTTACAGAATCCCGCTCAAATGTCTGCGCCCATTTAACAGTCATAAACTCATCACCGATAACCCTGACCTGTCCGTCCAACCCGTAAGTAACATTATATTTGCCGTTCATTCCGAGCCTGCTTGTGAACATTCCGCCGACATAGGAATTCGCGTTGATGACGCTTCTTTTTGTTCTGAAGATCCCGAAGTTTTCTGATGGATTCTCTTCAAAAGATGCTGTCTGCATGTCAAGAAGACCAATATCCCATTTATTAATTCTTCCTGTCATTCTGACACCGCCGTAAATCCTTACAGGGTGTCCGTCATATAACCCTATTCTGCGGCTGTAAAATAAGTTGTTACCGCCAAGAAAGGAAAAATCAAAAACATCAGCTTTTTCCTGGAAGAAGACTCTCTTTTCAGGAAAGTAGAGCGAGTATCTTGTAAGGTTAATTTTCTGATCGTCTGCTTCAACCTGTGCAAAATCAGTGTTGACAGTAAGATCAACGGTCAGGTTGTTTGTAATGCTGTACTTTGCATCGAAGCCGGCATCGAATTTAAACTTTGAAGTCATGTGGTATTCTGTTCCGACGTCATTAAGCTCATTTACCTGACCGATGCCGCCGGTGACGTAGGGAGTTACATAAAGAGGTTTTTCCGGCTTCAGTCCTGTAAATTCTATCATCATGGTATTTGATGGCTTCCATACGGCATTAGCAACCTCCGGAGGAATGGCCGGAAAAATTACCCACTCAGCCTTTGCCGAAAGGTAATTTGCAACCGTAATCCCCATTAAGGTTTTGTTTTCCTGTGTCTGGAACCTCAGGCTTGAGAATGGAATTCTGACTTCGGCCGACCAGCCATTATCATTAATTTCCGATTTTGCATCCCAGAAAGTGTTCCAGCTAAAGTTCATATCTGCATTTGCATCCACCACATCATTCTGAAGGGTTCCTTCAGTCCGTAATCCGTTAGGATTGGTCCAGAACATTACTGCATTTTGCCTGTCATTGAAAGTATCAATAATCACACCTAACCAGTCACATTTAGGATAATTGTAATCCCTTTTCTTACTGAAAGCCCTTATATCATTCGGATTTTCATAGTTAAATATGCCGGAGAGGTAGAAATAATCATTATCATATGCGATCTTGATCACAGATATTTCACTGGGCTGTTTTCCAAACACAGGTATATGCATAACCATGGGTAAGACCGGAATTGCCTGCCAGGCATCTTCATCAGGCACTCCGTCGAAATTAATTGCAGATGACAACCTTGGTACGGCCATTGGACCCTGGGGCCAGGCGTCAATTGTAATCATAAAGAACAATAACGTAAGCAATCTCCAGGGAAGGACGATATATGATTTGGTGATCATCTTGCACGGATCGTCATTAAAATTACACAATAAAAGCACCCGGGTCAAATTTAATAATAAGCGCTTCCACTCACTGTTAACTTATCTCATCAGGATGCTCAAAATTATGGTTCTAAGTTTTGTGTATGGCGGATAGCGAATTGGAAAATCAATGAGATTTGATTTGTTCACTACTGCCCTCATGTTGGAGAACGTCTCAAATGATTTCCTCCCGTGATATTTGCCCATTCCGCTGCAACCTACACCACCGTAGGGAAGGTAAGGAGAAGCAATCTGGACAACAGTATCATTCACTGTCGCTGTCCCGCTGCGCGTTTTTGTCAGGAACTCACGTTCAAGTTTTTTACTGCCAGTGAAAATATAAACCGCCAGCGGTTTAGGATGCTGTTCAATGATATCATACACCTCACTGAAATTTTTAAAATCAATGACAGGTAACACAGGACCAAATATCTCCTCTTCCATCACAGGATCTGATGGTTTTATGTTGCTTATGACAGTTGGTGAGATAAAATTTTTCTCAGGATCAGCCTGACCCCCGATAACAATATCCCCAGTAAGCATAAGCGATTTAAGCCTCATTACGTTGTCTCTGTTAATGATCCTCGCGAAGTCGGCGCTCTTTTCAGGATCAGCTCCAAAGGAAGAGTCAATCTCTTTACGGATAAGACCAAGCAGAAGATCTTTGATCTTTAAATCTACCAGCAGGTAATCGGGACAGATACATGTCTGGCCGGCATTCATGAATTTGCCCCATACAATCCTTCTTGCTGCAAAATCGAGTCTGGCATCTGCAGCCACTATACATGGGTTCTTACCTCCGAGTTCAAGAGAGACCGGGATCAGGTTCGCAGCAGCTTTCTCCATAACATATTTGCCAACCTTGCAGCTTCCGGTGAAAAAGATATAATCAAACTTATGGTTAAGCAGTTGTTCGCTCATGGTGTGATCTCCGTTAAGCATCATGATGAGCTCAGGAGGTAAACCATCAATAATTCTTTTCATTACGGCATTGGTGTGGGGCACCTGCTGCGAAACTTTCAGGACCACACAGTTGCCTGCGGCTAAAGCGCCCAAAACGGGCACAATCGCCAGCTGAAACGGGTAGTTCCACGGTGACAGCACCAGCACCTGTCCATAAGGCTGGGGTACTATACGGCTGCTGGCGAGGAAGTGAACAATGGGTGTCCAAACTCTGCGGGGACTGGACCATCGTCTGAGCTTTTTAATGGCAAGGTTAAGCTCTTTAATGACGAATCTTGTTTCGGTAGCCACCACTTCAAATTCAGGCTTATGAAAATCGTTCCATAATGCCTCCTTGATCTGTGGTTCATATTCCAGTATCAGTGAACGCAGCTTTTTCAGGACTTTTAGTCTGTATCCTGTCTGAAGGGTCTTTCCTGTGGCAAAAAATTTTCGCTGGTTATCAAGAACCACCTGTATCTCTTCGAAGTTCATCTATCTGAGATTTAGATTATAAATATACAAAGTCTGCTTCATAATAAACATGGCCACCCTGTGCCTTGCGCTACTGACGCTCCATTGCCGGTCAGGCCTTCTCCGGCAGCCATAGTCTCGTCGGAGGCCTTCGGCTTGTAACTTGCACATGGCTGTTTTCTTTTTCTTAAATTCACATAATGAAAAAACTTGTAATCCTTACCGGCGCCGGTATGAGCGCCGGGAGCGGTATAAAGACCTTCCGCGACAGCGGGGGTCTGTGGGAACAGTACCGTGTTGAGGATGTGGCTTCAATAGATGCATGGCATCGGAATCCCGGCCTGGTGCAATGGTTCTACAATGAACGGCGCAGGCAGCTGGCAACGGCGATGCCGAATGAAGGTCATAAGGGACTGGCAGACCTGGAAAAGGATTTTGACGTGCACATCATAACCCAGAACGTTGATAATCTTCATGAGCGCGGCGGCAGCAAGAAGGTGCTGCACCTGCACGGACAGCTGACGCAGGCGCGAAGCAGCAATAATCCGGATATGATTACTGACATCGGCTATCGCGATATTCTTCCCGGGGAGATAGCCCCGGACGGTTCGCCGCTGAGGCCAAACATTGTATGGTTTGGCGAGGCTGTCCCGGCAATGGAAGAGGCTGCGGATATCGCTGCCTGTGCAGAGATCTTTGCGGTGATAGGCACTTCGCTTGATGTCTATCCGGCGGCAGGATTAATTCACTATGTTCCAATGATGACCCCGGTCTTTCTGATCGATCCGAAACCAGTGCAGGTGCCCTCCATGCATGAGGTGGAATATATACAGGAAGGGGCCGGAAGGGGAGTAGTGATTCTTGCTGAAAGGTTGAAAGGGTTGAAAAGTTGAAGGGTTGAGGTGTGTCTTGTCCTGAAATAGGTTTACATAAAACATAAACTTATGAAAGGTAACAAATTTTATTCAGAATCATTCAAAAAGGAAGTTGTCAGGGAAGTAAAGGCAGGCTTATTGTCCAAGGCTGAAGCCTTGAGAAAATATGATATTCCTGGCAGTTCAACAATTATCAGATGGATTCGTAAATTTGATGGGAAAACAACGAACTATCGACAGGTCATGGATTATAAGAAATCTGATAAGGAGGCCCTGATAAAACGCATCAAAGAGTTAGAGCGAAAACTGGAAGATGAGCAAATAAGATCAGAAGGGCTGTCAAAAATGATTGACATAGCAGAGGACCAGCTTAAGATCAGTATCAGAAAAAAGTCTGCCACCAAACAGTCCAGGTGATAAAGGATAGCTATCCTCAAGTAGGCCTAGGGAGGATATGCAGACTGTTTGGTATAACAAGGCAAGCTTACTACAAGAACATAAAACATCAAAAGAAAGCAATCGCTGAAGATCACATTACTCTTCAGCTGATCTCTGCTATTCGTAAGGATCATCCACGAATGGGCGGGAGGAAAATATATTTTATGATCAAGGAAGATATTAATATATTGAACATAAAACTTGGCAGAGACGCATTGTTCGATCTTTTAGCCTCAGAGCATCTGCTTGTTCAGCGAAGAAAAAGAAAACATATCACAACCAATTCTAATCACTGGTACAGGAAATACCCTAATTTAATTAAGAATCTGGTGCCTGATGGGCCTGACCAGATATGGGTGAGCGACATAACTTACATAAGAACAAAGCAGGAGTTTTTATATTTATTTTTAATTACAGATGCTTATTCGAAAAAGATCCTTGGATACAGACTTGCTAAAAACCTGGATAGTATCCATGCTGTCAACTCTCTGCAGGACGCTATCAAAAATACCTGTAAACCCATATCAGGACTTATTCATCACTCAGACCGTGGAATACAATATTGCAGCAAAGAGTATACTGACCTGCTTAATAAACATGCGGTATCAATCAGTATGACTGAAAATGGGGATCCATTGGAAAATCCTATTGCAGAGAGAATAAATGGAATACTGAAAGATGAGTACTTATACGATAAAATAAATAATCACAATAACTTAGATATAAAAGAACTAAGCAAGGCTATCGAAAAGTACAATACATTAAGGCCGCATTTAAGCTGTGAAATGCTGACGCCCCAGGAAGCTCACAGAGCTCAAGGAAACCTAAAACGAATGTGGAAAAACTATTACAAAAAAAGAGTTAATTTAGAGGTATAAACCTGTAAACTTTTTTCAGGACGGGTCACAAAACACTTTACGGTGTTGGAAATTTTCGGTCATTTTGATTAGCTTGCAGCTCTGTAAAAAAGATCAGAATGAAAAGATACCTTCTTCCCGTTTTCCTTTTATTGATTTCTGTCGGATTATCGGCACAGCACAACAAGGTGGTTGACCGAATCATAGAGATCGGCACAACCGATAATCAGACAATGCAGCATCTTGACGTCATCGCAAACCGTTTTGGCGGAAGACCGGTAGGGTCTGATGCCTATGACAATGCTGCTGAGTGGTGTGCCTCAGAATTCAAAAAATGGGGTATGGAGGTGATAATGGATGAGGCAGGGACGGTACCCGTTGGCTTTAACCGCGGTCCATGGTTCGGAAGGATGCTTTCAGACAACGGAATGATACTTCATTTTGCCACTCCGTCATATACTTCAGGTACAAAAGGTGTGCAGCGCGGACCAGTCATGATGGAGCCAAAAAGCAAAGAAGAATTCGAACGCATGAAAGGTGCACTCAAAGGAGCGTGGGTACTGATAGGAGGTAAAAGCAACGGCATGGCTGTTGACTGGTCGCTCAGCGCCAACTCTGCCCGGGCAAAGATTATTGCAGAGAATGATTCCATCTCAAAACTGAACCGCGAGATCATGAGAGAGAACTACTCAAACCGGGATAAGCCACCCAAAGAGATCATCCCTATGAAAGAAGAACCTGCTCTTTTCTTCCGTGAGATGCGCGAAGCAGGAATATTAGGGGTCATTCAAAAAGCTTCCGTACCCATTTCAGCGCTTTATGACCGTAAGAACCTGGATAAGATAACCTTCGAAACCCTGCCGACTGTCTGCGATATCAAGCTCGACGAGCACCAGTATACTATAATCGAGCAGATGGCAAAAGAAAGACAGTATTTCCTTCTGGAATTCGACATAAGAAATCATTTCAAACCCGGTCCTGTAAAATATTATAATGTAATTGGCGTGATACGTGGCACAAAGTTCCCTGACGAGTATGTCATGATGGGCGGCCACCTCGATTCATACGATGCCGGTACAGGAGGTGTTGATGACGGCTCAGGCATCACTCCTCAGATGGAGGCCGCGCGACTGATCATGGCAGCAGGTGGCAAGCCTGAACGGACTATCCTTGTATGCCTCTGGGCAGCTGAAGAGTTCGGACTTCTCGGGTCAAAACACTGGGTGGAAGCCAATAAGGACAAGCTGCCTAAAATTTCAAACTATTTCAACCGTGACGGAGGACCGACACCAATCATGGGGATCACAGTTCCCGAGGCGATGTATGAGGATTTCGAAAAGGTGTGTAAGCCTCTTAACAGTATCAACCCTGACTATCCATTCACACTGAAGAAGAGAACTGATCCCCCGCGTCCGAAACCTGCCACCGCAGGAGGGTCTGATCATGCGTATTTCGCAATGAACGGTGTTCCTGCACTCCGGTTCGATGAACCTGACATAAACGGCTATAACTTTGATTACAGGGAGATATGGCATACCGAGCGCGATAATTACGACAAAAGCATTGCGGGATACCAGGAGCATACCGCTGTTGTCACCGCTGTGGTCGTTTACGGACTGGCCAATCTTGACCACCTGTTGTCAAGAGATGGCCTTTACAGCGAGACGGAAACTTCTAAATAGCCGGTAATCTCAGTAACCCGGCATTTCTGAAAAGGTAATGTTCTCCGGGATAACAAGGTATTTTGCATCAACCTGAACCTTAGTCTGACAGGTTAAAGTGCCTTAAGATTCCATGTGATTGTATAGTTAAAGTCTGTACCATTCTGTTCCGGATCATAAGGCGGCTGATCATATATGGCTTCTGTCATGTTTGTTGCACTTATATTTGTGGTCCCCTTTGATGAACTCCATGGTACACTACCTTTCAGGAGCCTGATATCCGTTAATTTAAACCTCACATCTGCTCCAATCAGGTTCGTTGTTGAGGATGAATTATGCCATTGGCAACCTCCATCCTTAGTATAAGACTTTGTTCTGTTCTCTGTCTGCACATTTTCTGAAGGTGATGCAATATCATACCAGTTTTCCATGCCGAACTTCGCCATTTGATCAGCCACCTTTTTGTTATCAGAAGGCCACACATTGGTTGTAATGATCAGGCCATCCATCGTTTCGGAAGACACATTGCCTGAACCGTACTCTTCGTACACAAGTCCGTTGCATTCGCCGCAGCCGCTGCCTTCGCAATATCTCTGTTCATTATGTTTCCAGGTGCCTTGTGCTGTGCCCTTACCTAACATTTTTATCGGTTGGGCCTCCATTCCTTCCATCTGCGGGATGGGTTTGAAAATACCACTGTAGGTTACGGATTGTTTTCCTGTCAGCGTTTCTGAATAATTATCATGGTGTTTTATGTAATTCCAGCTTTTGGTGACGATGATGGATCCTTCATAGAAACCGCATGATATTGGGAAGTGCTGATCGATAATAAGTGAGTCTGTCAGAGTACCTGACATGGGAGATTTTTCCGGTGGAAGGATTTCGCACGAGTTATAAACCCGCAGCCATTCCCAGCCGTCACCCTTATCTTCGGGGGGCCGGTATTTGATCCTGACAGTACCTTCTCCGACTGTAAAAACCTTCCAGTCAGGGCCGAAATCACTGTTATCGCCGTTCAGTATTTCTCCTTTGTAAATACTCACTATGATTCTGTTAAAGCTCTTCGACAGACTACCTTTTGTATCCGTGAGCGCTGACAATTCTATTTCTACAGTACCGTTCTCACATATTTCCTCCGGAGGCGGTATTTTTACGTCACACCTGACAGGCCTCTTTTCAAAGTCATCAAAGATGGGTTTAATGTTTTTTGGAATATTGAGTTTATGCAACAATCCTCGCGGGGAATTGAGAGTATGCTCAGCAAACCAGGTCTTAACAAGTTCGGGAGTTGTTCCGTTATAGTACAGGTCCAAAGTCATTTGTGCAATAATTGGTTTAAAAACGTCTGTAACAGCCTCGACAATCCTTCCTCCTTCAAGATCCGGCTCATAGCTTCCTTTAAAAATATACTCAGGTTCTTTACCACCAATTTTGCTAAAGTAATCTGGATTCAACAGATGGAAGCACGGATTTGAATGGTGTTCCCCCAGATAAGCTGAGACAATTTCCGGAAAGCAATACTCATTATTCTCAGGTAACTGCCCGGAGCATTTTTCAGCCGCTTCAGCAACTTTAGGATCATCATCAGAGAACGATACGTAATTGCCAAGCAGCCCGGTCATGCAATTGCGCCACTGCTGCCTCTTTTGCTCATAATCCGGGTTGGAGGGGTTATTAAATTCAACAACCATACCACGCCGGCCACACTCTTCACATCTTCGTTGAGCGTTTATATGGTTGCTGACCAGTAGGAGCAGCAATGACGAGGCCAGCAACCTTAACATATAAGTCATGGTTTTCATGGATGAATTATTATTAATCCCGTTTTTTCGTTATTCAGTTTCAGATAAAGGAGTTGCCTCCCCCGGGACAGCCTGGAACGGAATCAGGGTTTTACTTACAGACTTTTCTATCCCTCCTTCTAAGATACCCAGACTTACAAATGCGCCAGTCTCCCCTTTAATATGCATCCCGGTTTTATCGACTTCAAGGTAACATTGCAGATCAAATCCAGCCACCACCAGATCGAGTCCGAGATCAATTCCTGCCTGGTACCCGTACCCCGACTCCGGGCTCCAGGTGGCTCCGAGAATTATCCCCGTTCCCGGAGCTATTCTGAGTTCCCAGGCTTCTGTATCATAGTTATACTCGAAACTGACAATCCACAGGTTCAGACTGAGAGTATTATCAAACATTGATTCGTCAAACTCAGGCAGATTAGGGTCTCCATCACAATAACCGTCAATTGTCAAACACAATTCCGGTAACAGGAGCGGGAAGTATCCCCAGGGAACAATCTCCACCAGGGATGCAGGCAGAGGGTATGGACAGTTTTCGACTTTCAGAAGTGCCGCAGCAGTAAGCATCGGATCTTTATAGCATTCGTTAATTGCTTCCTCCAGGGCGATCTGGTAGTTCTCTGCTCTTTCCTGCAAAATGCTTGCTGCTGTTCTGGTAATGTCTTTTAGTTTATTCTCCTCATAATCTGATCGTTTTTGAGCCTCAATTTTTGCCACATCGAGAGCACATTCCTTGAAAAAACTGCTGTAGCTCATTATTTCATGTCCCCTTTGCCTTGTCATTGAAGACAATTTATTTCCCAGGGCGATTTCAGCATTATGCTCTAAAGCTGTACCAACAGTCAGGCCCCAATTAATAGCTGCCCACCAATTATTTATGTCTTCGACGGCGCTTTTCAGCTTAGGGGCATGGGCTTTGGCTACGGCATTTCCTTTTTCGGCCAGTTCATCAGCATAAGACTGAGCTATCTTACTAAATACTTTACCATCTCTTTCGCCCAGCAGCTCGGGGATTTTACGGGCCTTTTCACATGGGGTGCATTCATCCCATGGTGTCGGAAGTTCATCTTCTGTAGCTCCCAAATCCCTGAGATCCTGTATCTGAATGTTATCCTCATCTTTCAGTCTCTGCAGATCAATTGGTGATATTTGAGGAGGCTTTTCACCTGGAATAACGTACCCGAATAACATTGCATGAAAATCACCTGGATCCAATTCTGCTGCAATCCTGAATTCTTCGCACGCTTTTTCCGTGCTTCCTACCCTCATGTAAGCTATACCCAGGTTCATATGGTACCGTGAGATCTTTGGGGCAAATTTCACAGCTTCCTGATAATAAATCAATGCCTCCCGATTCTGGTCATGCCTGGCAAATATCCAGCCTATCGTGGTTGAGGTCGCCCCTGATTCGCGGAACAGTTCCCTGGCCCGGGCAAGAAGAGTCAATGCTTCTTTGTGCCTTTTATCGACAGCGATTGTAAAGGCCAAACTCCCAAGAGCGGTTGCTGATTTGCTGTCTGTCTGGAAGGCCCTGCCATATGCCCACTGGGCGCCTTCGAGATTAAGTTGCAGCAGGGCAGACATTCCTGTCTCCTGGTATACGTTTGCCTTTTCAATGAAGGTCATTGTCCCTGATTCAGGAAGAGACATGAAGACCTGATTCTCAATATCAGGGGGAAGCTTCTTAAGGGCTTCCGTTACTATCCGGCTGACAAGCGGCCAGACGGCTGCGGCATCCGGTTCTGGCAACTGAACCGGTTCTATCGGTGTAAAATCGTTATCATCAACAGCCTCGTCACAATTTCGGTCCAGCACGGAAAGCTTTACATACAATGCAAAAGCATCTGTCAGATCCTTATTGCCGTCGCTGTCTAAATCATTTATGAATCCAATTCCTCCTCTCCCGACAAATTCATTTATGTCAGAAGTATCAAATTTCCCGTCCCCGTTGACATCATAAATACGCCATTCATTATTTGTAAGCGGGTCAGGATTAGCATGCAATGCAGCTTTAGGCGTCAGGATCGGTAGGAGGACCGACAGTATGATAAAACAGGCGCTTCTTTTCACGGATTAAATTTTAATAAATTCCACTCTTCGGTTGATGGCCTTGCCCTCTGAAGTGTTGTTGACAGCAACAGGTTTGTTTTCACCCCAGCCCTTGCTGGTCAGGCGCGAACCATCTATCCCCAGGCTGATGAGCTGATCAACTACTGCCTGTGCACGTTTCTCAGACAGAGTCTGGTTCATTGCTTCATCACCGTCACTGTCAGTATGCCCTTCAACACTTAATTTCAGGTCCGGATGATCTTTCAACAATCCGTATATGGAATTGATAACACCCATTGACTCGGGCTTAATCGTAGCCTGGTTCACATCGAACCTGATGCCATTTGTTGTAATCTTTCCATCCTGCAACAGCTTGTCGTAAAGCTTCACGGCCCCTTCGGCTATCCTGATGTTTTTCACAAACCTGTTAATTCCTGCTGCGCCTGCCGAATTCATTCTGTCACAGCAGATTGTCAGACCTTCGGGATTTATTCCAAGGTTAGGAATGTTTACTACCCGCGCATCATCAAGGTACACTTTGAGTGCCCTCACATTGAATGAAATGGCTACATGACGCCAGAATCCCTCTGTTATCTCATCCTTCTCTTCCTGACCTGGATAGAAGCCCTCACCGACATCGTTGATACCCGCATGATTGGCGCTGATAACCAGTGGATCAATTGCAATTTCACTCTCACTCTGATTCTTATGATCCCAGAAATCGACGAGGTACTGACAATACTCCTCCGGTTCAAACCAGCAGTCAAACTCAATGGTAAAAAGGTCCGGGAGATTGTCTTTTTCCGGTTCCTTGAAGAACGGGACTATGCATGACTCCGCTTCCTTGAAATAAATCACATTGTAATCTCCGAATGCAGCATTTTCAACGCTGCCACCACCTGCAAGATCCCATCTTGAAGGAAATTCTCCGTTAACCTCTCCTTCCTGATTATCTTCAAGAATTATCTTTTCTCCGGGAACAAAGTCGTACTTGTTCCAGCTGAGGGTTACCTGAGCCTGCATGGATTCCGCCGACAGGAAAAGGACGCAAAAAAGCACGGTAAAAGAGATGAACTTTTTCATTGCCTGATAGTTTTAATCAAATTTACGAAATCTGACAGATCAGGCTAAAAATTAGAAAATTTCTGCCGGGAATAAGAAATGCTAAAGGGAAATGACCTCAGCCCTTAAACTTAAGGCGTCTATCTGGAGGAGGCGACCGTTGAGGGTTTCACCTGTTCCGGTGATGATCTTGATCACCTCGCATGCCTGTATGGCGCCTATTATGCCGGGCAGTACACCTATTACCCCGGGCGGATCGGTTTTATTGTCGCCTGACATGTGAATCTCTTCGGGGAATAGATCCCTGTATGACGGCCCGCCCTTATAATTGAACACCGATGCCTGTCCCATGAACTGAAAGACAGCTCCGTATACCATTGGAATACCTGCACTGTAAGTGGCATCGCTGATCAGATACCGGGCCGCAAAGTTATCGCTGCAGTCAACAGCAATGTCATAACCGGCCAAGAGGTCCGGTGCGTTTTGCTCCGTGAGTTTTTCCGGGTATGACAGTACTTTTATCAGGGGGTTAAGATGGGAGATCCTTTTGGCTGCCGCTTCTGCCTTTATTTGCCCTATGTCACCGGTGGTGTAAAGCACCTGCCTCTGGAGATTGCTTACGCTGACAATATCAAAGTCGATGATGGCTATAGTGCCCACTCCGGATGCAGCCAGGTACATAAGGACCGGTGAGCCAAGTCCGCCGGCTCCGATAACCATTACCCGGGCCATTTTAAGTTTTTCCTGTCCTGCCTCACCCAGGGCAGGTATGATAAGCTGCCGCTGATAACGTTCCAGATCTTCTTTTGTCAAAGCAGTCATACCTTCTTCTGATTACAACTGCTAACTTAAAAAATAAAACGGAATAAGACTTCAAAATGCCTTACGGAGACTTATCAGGGGCAAAATGATTTATAAACGGTACAATTTTTGTACATTTTTATTATCACTCATACAGACCCTATATGAAAAATACTATGTTTAGCCTGACATTAATAATGATTGCAGGCATATTCGGATCAATGACATCATGTGAGAAGACCAAGGACAATACTCCGGGTGACCCGGTGCCGATAGATCTTTCTCTCAAACAAAAGGAAGTAGTTGCCTCGGCCAACAAATTTGCCTTCGATTTTTTTGTGCCGATACTTTCCGGGGAAGATGGAGCAGGGAATCT
>CAWHED010000010.1:0-94079 GCA_963828395.1 uncultured Bacteroidales bacterium | reverse complement strand
GCAAATCATCAACAAATCTTTTCGAAAATTCAAATTTTAACTGATCCTGATAAGCCCACTTTGAGATTTCTTTATCCAGTTTATCATAGTATTGCTTCTTCTTGCTTACTCATTCTTTTTGAGTTGCTTGCTATTTCTTTCTGTAATTTCATATCGGGGAGATTTTTCAATTAGATACAAATTCAAAGCTTCACGCAAAACCTGCGACTAATCCGCTGCTCCTGAACCAGTATATCAGTCAGCCATCTGAGTTGGCTTTCTGTTATTCTTGCGATTATTTTTTTTGTTTTAGGCACCATATATAATAAGTATCAAGTTGTATTACAAATCGCACTTTTTTTGAAAGAAATATTTAAATTAAAACCATGTCTCGTTTTTTTCATGGGTCAATCCAACCAAGTGTCCATAACTGAACCATTGTGAACTACCCATGGGTATAACTTCTTCGATCCAGACATTTCAGGAGCATTTTTTATCAGTATTCACATAATCTAGGGCTGATTAGAGGAGTTTTTTGTTTACGACAATTATAATGAATAGAAAATTGAACAGTGCACCTGTGTTGGTATTACATAATTTAGATTTATTCTAAATAACTTTTGTGATTTACTGGATATTTATCAGAGTATAGAGGTTTCGACACAGTTCCTCATACCTGATTGTATCGAGGTAGACAAAAACAGAGATAGGTTCTTACAACAGCTATTATAGAGAAAAATATAGTGTGGGCAACACTACCCTAGTGACCTACGACTTCAGGATCAATAATAGCCTGGCTTGGCGAAAGTACTTAGTATGACATTGAATAGTACACCTGAAATGGTGATGGACGCCGAAGTGTAAGAAAAAGCGATGAAATTCATCCTGACAATCCTGGACTTGATGGATATAAGGGAACCTTATATTCATAAGTGATTTGTCTCCGACGGTGGTCCAGATACTAAACCTTTGTACTGTGTGACAAAAAAATCAATTTGAAATTACATACAATTAGTATTAATGGTCGCCGACGACATTAGGGGGATATGATTTTTTGAACTCTCTTTCAATCTTATTTCATTTACGGCACCATTTCTTTGACGCACCGAAGACACCGGGTAGTCGACATGGAATATTATGAATTCAAATCTCATCGTCTTAAATCGAAAGTATACTCCATTTTTCGTAGTTAAAAGCCAACATATAATGGTTTTATCTTTATACAACTATCTGGATATCATAAAAATATATCTATGAAAATTTGTTTTTGTAAAAAATAAATGCTATATATTTTATTTTGAAGGCAGAAAGCCCGATAATAAAAGAATAAATTTTATTAAAATGAGTAAAAAGAAAAGAAGTTCAACATTAGAACTTGAAGTTAACGCTGAATTCAATAAGTTCAGAGATGAAATTAAGGCTGCAATGTTTAAGGATGGAATTCCTAAAGGTAAGAATGAGCAGTATCCATACGGGTATATGGAGTATCTTGGAATAAAAACGGGGTATACATTTGAACAAGCGACAGCAATGTCAGAAAATGAAGCTGAAATGACGGCAGATTTAATGTATCGCGAAGGATTAAAGATTAATTACGAACTGCGTGAGAAATTCCCAAATTCACATTTTAGGCCAATCTGTTATGACAATTCAATTGTTGGTGTAGATCCAGTTACCAAATCAATAATATATGATGTGATGTATTATGGTTACTTGGCTATTATGTTTATTGAATGGAGTTGCCCCAAATACAAAGATACAATGTATCGTGCCACCGGAGTGAGATCAAATAGCATAAAAATGTGATTCCTGAAAAACCGTATGGTAAGGTGCCACCAACATTTATCTTATTAAATGATGAAAATTTTAAAAAGCATTGGGATGATTTGCAATACCCATACTGGTGTTGATTTCACCTGACTTATTCAAATGTCCGAACAAGCCCTCTAAATCAATTATTAGAGGGCTTTTTAATATTTTGCGCCCGGCATGGGCGATAACTATACAGGTAAGACCCCGAACGCACCCAGACAGTGGGAAGCGTTAGTCAAAGGCAAGGGTGCCCACCGTGAGGTGGGATCTGAAGGAAGCCGGAGGCAAAGTCCCGGTCTGACGAACAGGAACTTCATATAAGGCTTAAGGTTGTGGGATGAGTTTGTGCAATCAAAACGAAGTCCGATACTGTCCGGAGCAACCAAGTTGAATTGAAAGAACAGATTGGATGCGAAGAGTGACGACTTGCCGGGGAAATTCACGGACATGTGGGAAACGGAGAATAAGCATGGTCGAAAGAAGGTTTACCGTGAGAAGTCAGCCGAGGCCATAGTACTGAGGGACGACACCCCGCAGGAAGGGCCGAACCTTAAGGAGTGAGTAGTAAATGAATGTTACTGAATGAAAGGAAGAGAGCAGAAAATCTTTGAGTTAACAAGGACCTGCCCGCATGGAGATAGGACGGCATCCGAAGGACATGAGGGAGGGCAGACTTTTATGAGGATAACTGAAAACAACCTCACCAGCAGCAATCACCAAACAGGGAAATGGAGCTCTGGGACAAATCCTTTCGCCCTCGAACCTTAACGCTGCCTTTAAACAAGTGAGGCGGAACAAAGGGGCAGGGCGGGGTGTTGACAGGATGGATGTCGGGTCATTGAAAGACTATCTTGTCAGGCATAAGGAGGAGTTGATAACATCCATTGAAAGGGGCAAATACCGCCCCAATCCGGTCCGGAGGATAGAATCCCAAAGAGAACGGGAAGCGTCGAGGGTTGGGTATCCCTACTGTAGTAGACAGGGTTATCCAACAGAGTATAGCGCAACAGCTTACCCCGCTCTGATGAACCCGGGTTCTCTCCGTGGAGTTTTGGCTTCAGGCCAAAGCGGAGCGCTCACCAGGCACTTAGTAAATGCCGGGACTACATCACTGAAGGCTATGTGTATGCGGTTGACATATCACCTCGAGAGGTTCTTTGACACAGTCAGCCACAGCAAACTGACAGAGGTACTGTCACACAAGGTTAAGGATGGGCGGGTAATCTCGCTCATCCATAAGTATCTCAATGCTGGGGTGATGAATGAAGGCAAATACGAAGAGACGACGGAGGGTGTGCCACAGGGAGGTCCTTTAAGTCCGGTTCTGAGCAACATCTTGCTCAATGAGCTGGACAAGGAGCTTGAGAGACGGGGGCACAAGTACGTTCGCTATGCAGACGACATGGTCATTTTCTGCAGGAGCCGGCGGAGTGCCGAGCGCACTATGCAGAGCATCATCCCCTTTATAGAGGGGAAGCTGTTTCTGAAAGTGAATCGGGACAAGAGTCAGGTTGCCCATGTCAGGGGTATCAAGTTCCTTGGCTATTCCTTTTACATTGTAAAGGGGGAGGGCAGACTGCGGATACACCCCAAAAGCGTTGCCAAGATGAAAGCCCGTATCAAGGAGCTGACATCCAGAAGCAACGGATGGGGTAATGACCGGAGGAAGGAAGCACTTAGTCAATACATTAAAGGCTGGGTGCAATACTTCAAGCTGGCAGACATGAAGATACTTCTGATAAGGGTTGATGAATGGTATCGCCGGAGGTTACGTATGGTCATTTGGAAACAATGGAAACGGATAAAGACCAAGGTGACTAACCTCGTCAAGCTGGGCATAAACAAGCTTAAGGCTTACGAGTGGGCGAACACGAGGAAAAGCTACTGGCATACGGCTGGGAGTTTTATCCTCACCAGAACCATTACCACGAAACGTCTCAGGTTAGCTGGTTACGCCTTCTTATTGGACCAGTTCAATAAGGTGAAAGTTGTATCTTAGGGAACCGCCGTATACGAGACCCGTACGTACGGTGGTGTGAGAGGTCGGAAAATGAAATAGGAGGAAACCTATTTCATTTTCCTCCTACTCGATTTAATATTAAGTTAAAATGGCTAACAATGCGGCTTTCAGAAGGTGAAAAATAATAATTTCTTGGCCCCTTATTTTTTTGTTTTGTCAATTTTTTTCGGTACATTTTATAAAACCACATCGCATGGAAATAAATTATACATATCGAACACTCTCTCAGGTTCGACCTACTTTGGTCAAACACTTCAGAACACAACCTGCACAGGTGGGACTGTTACTGATATTTACATGCCTGCGGCAGACGAAAATGAAGAATACTTATCATATGTACTAACATTAAAGGAATTGAGTGCTAGCGGTTTCGAGGATATATCCAAGGAGGAAGCAGAGAGAATTATCATTACACTATCCCAGTTAAGTTCTTTATCTTATCATGTCCTTATAAATGAATGACCTCCAAAAATATAGCCGTTTTTCAAAATCCCGAAAGAAAGAAAATAAACTCTCACTTAAGCAAAGAGGTCTGGCTTTATACTCGGGTCTCATCCAAAAATCAGCAAGACAATTACTCCCTAGAATTTCAAAAGGAGGAGGCTGAAAAATTCGCTGCAAGGTTAACGGATTTATCAGATTGCTGAAGACTTTCGGGAATTCATATGAGTTCAGCATCATCCGATTTCACTCGAAAAGAATTTCAAGCATTAATTACAACAGGTCAAGAAATCTCGAAAAGAAACCGTTCGGCATATTAGTTTATGTTATAAGCAGGTTCTCACGTACTGGGGGCAATGCTGTCAGTATAGTAAATGACCTTGTTGAAAGACTTGGGAGTTCATTTAATCGAAGTTAGTTCAGGGCTTGATACTACAACAGACGAAGGTAAACTAAGTGTTTATAGCAAGCTTATATGAAGCAAGAAAAGAAAACCAGAGCGGTTGAAACATACAATACCTGGGATGGGAAAGTTCGTTACAAGCTGGGCACTATCTTGGTGAAAGTTCCAATTGGTTATGATCATTTGGCCCTCGTGTTGTTGATCCTCAAAAAGGAGCATATCACAGGAAATAAATGTTAATGAAACTGGCATTAAACTTAGAATAGCATGGGAATGGAAGCTACAGGGGTGGGATGATGTTGTAATCAAAAAGAACTTGATGGCGTCGGAGTTAGAATCACAAAACAGAATATCAGTTCTATGTGGCGAAGGGCTTTCTACTGCGGAATACAAACCAATGCCCTCCTTGACGGAAATCCTATAAGAGGTAAATGGGAGCCACTCGTGACCGAAGAAGTATTCTGGCGGGTTCAGCAGATCCTTGATGGAAACCATCAGGGATATCACATTCAGAAGAAAATGATTCCGTCCACTTGTCGGAACCATGTTCTGCCCCAAGTGCGGTAAACCAGTTGACAGGATATGAAGTAAAAAGAAAAGGCTCATTACTACAAGTGCCAAAAATGCACCAGGTGTCTCACTAAACGCCAACTCATCTAATAAAATGAAGACAAAAGGGGCTCATGAGATGTTCCTTGAATTGCTTGATTCGTACAAAATGGATGAAAAGTATATTCAACCATTTATCATACAGTTGAAGAAAACTTTTCGGAGTATGAAGGCTCAAACATTTGAAGAAAAGAAAGAATTTGAAAAGAATTACTAAGCGTGTTGGAGCAGGAGTTGAATACTTTAGATGAAAGATTTGGCATATGGACAATTACAAGATTCGATACTGTATAATAAGCTTCGCATAAAGAAGCAGGCAGAAATTAATCAGGTACGAGAAAAACTTGATGGGACTGAAATAGAAATATCTAACCTCGATTATTACATAGAAAAGTCCATCGAAATATCCCAAAACATACAGAAATGCTGGCGCTTAGGGTCACTTGATGTAAAAAGAAAAATTCAAAAAATGATGTTTCCAGAGGGAGTTGTCGTAGATACTATCAGAAGAACATATCTAACCTCAAGTGTGAATTCCCTATTTCTCGTAAAGTCCCAATTTATGAGAACTTCAGAGGGTAAAAAAGAAAAACTCCTCACCAAAAATGATGAGGAGTCGTCTTTGTAGCGGAGGGAGGATTCGAACCTCCGACCTTTGGGTTATGAGCCCAACGAGCTGCCACTGCTCCACCCCGCAATATCGGGTGCAAATATACAACCAAAATTCTTAATATCAAAAACAGAATTAATTATTGCTGCTTTGATTTTATAAGCTCACCTGTCTTATAAAGAATTGCAATCGCAAAAAGATCTGCCGGAATCAATAAAATATCTCCAACAAAGAACAATATGACCGTGATATAAAAACACCCCGCCACTATCTCAAACACTCCGGCAAAATTGGCAATCGTACCAACTGCATTGCTTAGCCTTGTCAGTGAGAATCCGAAAATAATACATGCACCGCCAAACGTCATTGCCTCACCTGCCAGTATAAACTCACGCTCAATTGAATTATTAAATACCGATGCAATATCATACCCTATGAACAGCACCATGCAGAAAATAAGAATATACGAAGCGATCTTCAACAGGTAGTTTTTATAAATAAGACCCGATAAGAATAAACCCACGCTGGAAAAAGAAAAACGAAATCAGCACTGTGACCTTCATTATTACATAAAAAGTGTAACTGAAAATCATCCGGTCTTCCTCCATCCTGAAATATTCCGCCGGTGCTTCAGCGAAACCTGCAATGAAATATATTAACCCCAGTATCCAGGCAATATTCAACTGCCTGACCAGATAATCAGCAGGCTTGTCCTGATCTATATCTATAAGGAACAAGTCCTTGAAAAACAATTTAATTTTAGCGAAGAAGGCTGCTCTCACTATCCGAGATCTTGTTCAGGTCATAATCAAGGGCGGCCAGTATAGTCTTTACTGTGTATACCCGCGGTGTGACCTCTCCTGTTTCAATCCTCTGAAGTGTCCTGACGCTTATGTTACATCTGTCGACAAGCTCTTCCTGGGTCAGCCCTTTTTCCTTACGGAGTTCAACGATTTTTTTCCCGAGTTCCGGTTGTTTCATGGCGATGTGATTTAAGTACAGAGCAATATTACGACTGAAAAACTTACCGGCGAAATATTTTCGGTGTACTTTGCCCGTCATTCACACGACATTTACAAAACCCAAATCTTTTTTGTCATTTCTTTGCTCGCCCAAAGAAATGACCAAGGACGCCGGCCAGGACAAATTTCACGCCCTGCTGGTCATGCCCCCCCAAAGTCATCGGGGACCGGCTGCAAAAATTATCCTGGTTAAAACATCATTTAATCAGATATACCTGGTTAAATTTACAGATCAGTTTCCGTGAAATAATCCTTAAACTGATTTAAACAGATTAAACCTACACCACATGAAAAACATTAAAACCATTATTTCAGCTAGCGCAATTCTTCTTATAGTTTGCATCGCTGGCCCGATGAAAGCACATGGCGTTCAGAAAGAATATGAGAAGTCAAAAACGGTACCTGCAGATGTGACTGCCATTATTGAAAAATCCTGTATACGTTGCCATTCTGACGACGGCAACACATTGGCTAAAATGAAATTCAATTTCACGAAATGGGATGAATATTCCTCCGACGAGCAGGCTTCAAACGGAGAAGGACATCCTAAAGATGGTGACCAAAGGCAAGATGCCTCCGAAGAAATTCCTTAAGAATTATCCTGAAGCAAAACTTACTGACGCAGAAAAAACAACCATCTGCAACTGGACTTCACCAGTCTTAATGCCGGTAAATGAGATTATCCGTTAAAACTTATCCAAAAAGTCAAAACAAAGAAATAATAAATTGATCAGGGTTCTAAGCATAGACCTGGCCCGGCGCCGGGATGAATCACGCGGCCTCTGATAAACCAGCTGTGGCTGAACAAAGATTAAATACGTGATCTAATGCGACTGACCAGTGCCGACCATAATGACGGTACAGCATACTCCAAACAGATAGGACACTAAGGCGATATGGCCAGCTGAGCAGTCATCGGAGCCATGCCCATGTCGCCGGCGCCTCAAAAGGCGCAGGCTTGCATTTCTGCATGGAGAACTGTAAAGTCGTATGCTGAGACCGGAGAATTCTTAATTTCTAACCCGCAATCCGGATGACGTTAAAATGCGGATGTAAAAATAACATCCGTAAAGAAGCATAAAAGACAGTCTGATATTTAATTAAAATGGATAAATTTGGTAAATTACTTGTTGACTGAAATAACAATCACCGGACATGAACAGGGACGAAATTAAAAAAAGAGTAAAAAAAGTAACAGCAAGAGTGCTTGAGATAGACGAATCAGGAATAACAGACGATGCGAACTTCTCATTTGACCTTGGAGCATCTTCCATGCAGAGCATGATCCTCATCGCTGGCTATCAGGAAGAATTCAATATAGAAATGGATGAGGAGAAATCACTGGAAGTACAGACAGTGGCAGAAGCGGTCGATTTCATAAGCACATACCTGTAGAAGATTTTAATATTAACATTAAAACTATGTCTGCAAGAGCTGATATCCACCGGCAGAACCTTTCCAGGATATTCGACCCAAAATCAATAGCCGTCGTTGGTACTAATAACGTCAAAGGCACTGTTCCCTATGATATCTTATTCAACATCCTGAAAACAGAGTTTACCGGTATAGTGTTTCCTGTAAGCCCTGGCGAGAAATCGATCTGTTCAGTCAAGGCATTCAAGTATGTTATAGATATCCCTGACCCTGTTGATCTTGCCATCATCGTTTTCCCCAGTGCTGTATGTCACCTGGCCCTGGAGCAATGCGGTCAGAAAGGAATAAAGGGAGTGGTTATAATTTCGGCCGGGTTTAAGGAAATAGGGGAGAAGGGCCTTGAGCGGGAGAAGCAACTTCAACAGATCGCCGCCAGGTACGATATGTCAATTATTGGTCCTAACTGTCTTGGTATCATCAACACCGATCCACTCATAAACCTTAATGCATCCTTTGCCCGCAAGATGCCTGAACAGGGTAATATAGGCTTTTTGTCGCAGAGCGGAGCCCTGTGCACTGCAGTGCTCGACTATGCCCGGGCCAAACACATAGGCTTTTCAAAGTTTATAAGTTTTGGCAACAAGGCGGATATAAGTGAGATTGACCTGCTGTATTACCTGATGGAAGATGATAAAACCAGGGTCATCTTGCTGTACCTGGAAGAAGTTACGGATGGCCGTGCGCTTATGCAGGCTGCAGGTGATGTCACCCGGCAGAGTGGCAAGCCCGTCCTGATACTAAAGGCGGGCCGCACGGAGGCAGGGGCGTCGGCTGCCGCTTCACACACCGGATCCCTGGCAGGAGACGATGAGATATTCGATGCAGCCTTCAAACAGGCCGGAATGATACGATGTGACAATATTGAAGAGATGTTCAATATTGCTATAGCTTTTGCATACCAGCCAGCCCCGCGATCTAATAAAGTTGCAATAATCACAAACGCCGGTGGCCCTGGCGTCCTGACTACCGATGCAGCTATACGCGACGGATTACAACTGGCAAAATTTTCCGAGGAAACAACGAGGGAGTTCAAAAAATCATTGCCGGCAAACGCAAATATTAAAAATCCTGTCGATGTGATCGGCGACGCACGTGCTGACAGATATAATATCGCAATGAACGGTGCTTTTAAAGAAGATGATGTCGATGCAGTCTTTGTGATCCTGACTCCTCAGTCGATGACAGATATTGAGACTATCGCCAGGGAGGTGGTAAAAGTATCAAGTCAGTATTCCAAACCGGTATACGCTTCTTTCATGGGAGAGGCCGACGTGGCTCCGGGTGTCGATATTCTGCTTAGAAACAAGATCCCTCATTACATCCTTCCCGAATCGATGTGCCGGAGCTTTTCAAGGGTCTATCGTTTCTACCGCGACCTTGATAAAGACCCGCATAAACAGCATCTATATGCTGATGCTGATACAAAAAGCGTAAGACAGTATGCTTGATGATGCCATAGGGAACAGACATCTTTACCTGCCTGAGAATGAGGCCATGAATATCCTGGCGACATATGGCCTCCCCGTAGTACCGTCTGTAACGGCTACTTCACCGGAAGAAGCAGTATCTGGCTGCCGGTAAGATAGGTTATCCGGTGGCAATGAAAATAGTGTCAGATGATATCGTACACAAATCCGATGTCGGAGGCGTAATACTTGATGTCAGTTCTGACGAAGATGTAAGAAAAACATATGCAACCATCGTTGAGAATGTTCTTAAGATTAAACCGGAAACAACAATAAAGGGGATACAGGTCAGCAAAATGATTTCATCGGGTGAGGAGGTGATACTTGGGATAAAACGAGATCCGTCATTCGGGCCGGTTATAATGTTCGGACTGGGAGGATTGTATGTTGAGGTTTTCAGGGATGTGAGTTTCAGGGTTGCCCCTGTTGACGAAAGCATTGCCGATTCAATGATAAAACAGATAAAATCATATAAGATACTTAACGGGATAAGAGGGAGAGCCCCGCGTGACATTGCGGCAATAAAAGAATGCCTTATGCGCCTGAGCCAGCTGGCTATTGACTGCCCGCAAATCGAGGAGATGGACATAAATCCTTTAATAGTGCTCAATGAGGGAATGGGTTGTCTTGTTGCTGACGCCCGTATTAAACTAAGTGATTTAAACCATCGATGATTTAACCGTTTATATTAAAACATAAAAATATTTGCTATGAGAATCATTATTAAAAAAAATCCGGACGAGATAGGAGACTGGACAGCATCTATACCTTATTGATAAAATAAAAAAAGCTGATCCTACCCCGCAGAAGCTTTTTGTACTTGGCCTGCCTACAGGATCTTCTCCTATACCCGTGTACAAAGAACTGATAAAAAGGCATAAGGCTGGTGAGATATCCTTCAGAAATGTGATCACATTCAATATGGATGAGTATGTCGGCATTGATCAAAATCATCCTGAGAGCTATCATTATTTCATGAATGAGAACCTTTTCAACCATATTGACATACCCAGAGAGAATATTAACATTCTTGACGGGAATGCAAGAGACCTGGAGAAAGAGTGCACTGATTACGAAAAGAAGATTGAGTCTGCCGGAGGTATTGATCTGTTTCTCGGAGGAATTGGGCCCGATGGTCATATTGCCTTTAATGAACCAGGGTCTTCGTTTGCATCGCGTACGAGGATAAAGACCCTGAGGTATGACACAATCCTTGCCAACTCAAGGTTTTTTGGCGGCGATATGACAAAAGTGCCCAGGCAGGCCCTCACAGTGGGTGTAGGAACTGTTATGGATGCCAGGGAGGTGATTATCATAGTATCAGGATTCAATAAAGCCCGTGCCCTGAAGGAAGTGGTTGAAGGAGGAATAAGTCATATGTGGACAGCCTCAGTACTGCAGATGCACCAGAGAGGTATTATTGTGTGTGATGAACCTTCAATATCTGAACTGAGATATGAGACAGTAAAGTATTTCAAGGACATTGAACAATCTCTTCCATGAAATGAATTACAGACATCTCGTAAAAGAAGAAATAAACAGACTCCTTTCACAAAACTGCTTCTCTGATAACTGGGATGGGATTACCGTCTCCGAAGATTTTACTCCGGAAAACATTATCAATACCCGGTTCAGTGGCATCATTAAACTGGGCAACTGTTCGGGAACGATAGGGCTGGGTAAAAATGTATCAAAGACATGCGGTATATATAACAGCATCATATGCGATTGCGAGATAGCGGATCAGGTTTATATTGCGGATGTCAGAAACCTGTCAAACTATATCATTGATGAGAATGTGGCTATATCGAACGTTGGCTCCATAACTGTCACAGGAGTGTCGTCCTTTGGTAACGGAACAGAGATTGAGCTTCTGAATGAGGGAGGAGGAAGAGAATTGTTGATGTTTGACGGAATGTCGGCGCAGATAGCCTACCTGACAGTGATTTACAGACATGATGTTGACTTCACACTTAAAATACTTGACATCATAAGAGCCTATTGCAGATCAAAACAATCTGACAGAGGGCTGATCAAGGCAGGAACCAGGATCAGCGATTCAAATGTAATACATAATGTCTCTTTCGGATCTGATGCCACTGTTTCAGGAGCTGTTCTGCTTGAGGAAGGCACTTTAATGAGTACTGTCGAGGCACCTTCATATATTGGTGAAGGCGTCATTGCAAAAAAATTTATTATCCAGTCAGGATCAGTGGTTGACGGCGGGGCAATACTTGATAAAAGCTTTGTGGGTCAGGGGGTGAGGATTGGTAAACAATACTCATCGGAAAACTCTGTCTTCTTCGCAAACAGTGAAGCTTTCCACGGAGAATCCTGCAGTCTTTTTGCAGGGCCATACAGTGTCACCCATCATAAGTCAACCCTGCTGATAGCCACGCTTGTTTCCTTTTTCAATGCGGGAAGCGGGACAAATCAAAGCAACCATATGTACAAGCTTGGACCCGTGCATCAGGGTATCCTGGAACGAGGTTCAAAAACAGGCTCTTTTTCATACCTGTTACTGCCTGCACATATAGGAGCCTTTACTGTCGTGGTGGGCAAACACTACAGTAATTTTGATACTTCTGAATTCCCGTTCTCATACATCTCTGAAGAGAAAGGCAAAAGCATACTAACTCCTGCAATGAACCTTTTCACTGTAGGTACCCGGAGAGATAATGAAAAGTGGCCGGCAAGAGACAGGAGAAAAGCCCTGGATAAGAGAGATCTTATCCATTTCCAGATGTTCAGCCCGTACATAGCCGGCAAAATAACCAACGCGATCAGGATTATTGATGATTTAATCGAAAAGACGGACAAATCAAAGGATTATGTCAGCTATAAAGGAATAAACATTCCTCGTCTTCTTCTGAAAACCGCACGCAAATATTACGACATGGCCATTAAGATATATATGGGCCAGCAACTGGCGGCCCGTCTGAGGAATCTGGCTGACGATTTGCCTCTGCAGATCTGAGGGGTATGCTTGCTTCCAGGGGGACAGAAGGTAATGGCAAATGGGTGGATATATGCGGGTTATTGTCACCGGCAAGTAAAATTGATGAGCTGATTGATGAAGTAAAAACATCAAAGTTAAGATCTGTTGAAGAGCTGAACGGACATCTTTTTTCGATATATGAGAATTTTGACTTATATGCCTGGGAGTGGTGTTCTGACCTTATCAGCCAATACTATGACTACAGACCTGAAGACCTTACGGTGACAAGCCTGCTGCAGATAATAACCGAGTGGAAAACAAATGCTGTCAGGCTCAATAATATGATCCTCCAGGATGCCATGAAGGAGTTTGATGCCGGCAGTATGATCAGCTATGGCGCTGACGGCGATTATGGTACACGGAACAGTGATTTTCATGCAGTGCGCGGAGAGTATGACAAGAATAAATTTGTGACCGGTCTGAAGAAGGAATCAGAAGAGATTGAAAGGGAAGCAGACAGGTTGACGACTCTTCTCGGAAGAATTGTATGAAATGAAAGCTTAATCATCACAACTATGAAAAGATTACTGGTTTCTGTCATTATGTCAAGTATATTCATTACAACTAATGCCCAGTCATTCAACACATTTCCTGTGACAACACAGAAGCCCCCGCTGCATGGAAAGCACTGGATGGCCATCACCGGCAAGCCGCTGGCAGCAACGGCAGGGGCGATGATCTTCAACCGGGGCGGCAATGCCGTTGATGCTGCCTGCGCCATGCTGGCAGCCACTTGTACCATGTGGGATGTCCTTAGCTGGGGTGGTGAGACACAGGCTCTCATCTATAATCCGGAAACCAGGAAGGTCATTGCCATAAACGCTCTCGGAGTGGCTCCCACAGGTGCCACGGCGGAGTTTTACAAGTCCAGGGGCATGAAATACCCTCCCGAGTATGGTCCTCTTGCAGCCGTGACACCGGGCACCCCGGGCGGGCTGATGACCATGCTCGCCGAATATGGTACCATGAGCCTGAAAGAGGTGCTCGCTCCGGCGATGCAGATGGCAGAGGGCTATCCGATGGAAGCACAGACAGCCAACTCGATAGAACGACAAAAATCAAGGATAAAGGAGTGGCCCTACTCGGCAAAAGTATTTCTGCCTCATGCCGGAGAAGAACGCGAGGCACCATCAGCAGGCGAGATATTTGTTCAGAAAGACCTGCTGGCAACGCTGGCAAAACTTGTTGAGGCAGAACAGACAGCACTGAAAAAGAAGAAGACAAGAAAAGAGGCTATCTATGCAGCCTATGACCGCTTTTATAAAGGAGACATTGCGAGGGAGTTCGTGAGGGGAAGCAGCGAACAGGGCGGACTGATCACCGGGGGTGACCTGGCACAGTGGAAGGTGAAAATCGAAGAGCCGCTGATGACTACATACAGGGGAATTGAGGTATATAAGCTGCAGCAGTGGTCCCAGGGACCGGTGATGCTCCAGACACTCAACATACTTGAGAACTTTAACCTGAAAGAGATGGGATATAATTCTGTGAAATATATACATACTCTCTATCAGGCCATGAACCTCGCCTATGCCGACAGGGATTTCTATTACGGTGATCCTGCCTTTCCTCCGGAAGAACCCATGGAAGGACTGCTGTCGAAGGAATATGCAAAGGAGAGAAGCATGCTGATCAATCCTGACCGGAACGATCCTGCTATCCGTCCCGGCGATCCCTGCCCGTACGAGGGAAAAACAAATCCGTTCGGGACACTGCTTAATGAGTGGATCGCCTCCAATAGCAATATTTTCCCGATCGGTGATCCGCAGAAATATGAAAGGTTTCTTGAGACATTTCAGTCAGGCACAACCTCCATTGAGGCTGCTGATGCGGAAGGATGGGTTGTCTCTGTCACACCCAGCGGGGGATGGATACCTGCCTGCATAGCTGGTAACACTGGCGTAGGAATGAGCCAGCGCATGCAGAGCTTTGTGCTTGATGAGAAAGAGAACCCGTTCAATGTTGTGGAACCGGGCAAGAGGCCGCGTGTGACACTGACGCCCACGCTGGCAATGAAAGACGGCAAGCCATTCCTTGCCTTTGCCAAGCAGGGCGGTGACGAGCAGGACCAGCTGCTGTTGCAGTTCTTCCTCAACGTGGCCGAGTTCGGTATGACCATACAGGAGGCCTGCGAGGCTCCCTCATTTAAAACGCTGCAGATGTATTCAAGCTTCGGTGAACATGAGAAAATATCGGGCGGGCTCGTTCTGAACAGCAGCATGCCGCCATGGGTGAGAAAGGATCTCGCTGCAAAGGGATACAATCTCTCTTTCCAGGAAAGAACCTCGGGCCCGATCAATGCTATCGGGTTTGATAATGTACATGGTACTATGTGGGGCGGGTCCAGCAACTTCGGGGAAGATTACGGAATAGGGTGGTAGACACTTTCAACATGATTGCTATCTTTGTGCCTCCAGATTCATTTTCTGATGGCTAAGAACGAAAAAAGGAAAGGGAAGTGGCGCGACAAATTCCGTTTCGCCATATTTAATGACACGACTTTTGAAGAGGTATGGCGCGTACGGCTTACCAAATCAAATGCCCTGCTGGCACTGGCCCTGCTGGTATTTCTTATAATCGGTATCAATACCTCATTGATAGCCTTCACCAACCTGCGCGAATTCATCCCGGGTTATCCCACTGTGGAGTTACGGCGTGACATTATCATGAATGCGCTGATGCTTGACTCGCTGGAACGTGAGCTTATTATAAGGGATAAATATTTCAAGGACCTTAATGATGTTATCTCCGGCAGGCAACCCATAGAGAGCGTAGCCATGAGAGACACCAGCCGCAACTACAGCAGTATTACCTTCCGGAAATCGGCTGAAGATTCGATCTTCAGAACTCGTGTTGAGCAGGAGGAACAATATAATCTTTCGATAGGCACCACCGGTGCCGAGCGGGGTACAAGCCTTGCCAACATCCACTTTTTCCCTCCTGTAAAAGGAGTTGTGTCAGCCAATTTTGACTCCCGCACAAGACATTATGGCACTGACGTTGTTACCCAGCCAAAAGCTGTGGTTTCATCGACCCTTGACGGAACGGTAGTAATGACCGGGTGGACCATGGAAACAGGATTTGTTATGATGATACAGCACCGTAACAATCTCGTGTCCGTTTATAAACACAATGCCAGGATGCTGAAAGAGATGGGTGACAGGGTATGGGCAGGTGAGGCGATATCTATTGTCGGGGACTCGGGTGAGCTATATACCTCCGGACCGCATCTTCATTTTGAGCTGTGGCATAACGGCGAGGCCCTTGATCCCGCAAAATATATCTTCTTCTGAAAGCAGAACGGCAGATGCATAAGCGACTGGCTATCCTCGGATCAACAGGATCAATAGGCACGCAGACCCTCGAAATTGTGTCGCGTTATCCCGCGATGTTTACTGTCACTGTGCTGACAGCCGGCAGCAATGCTGACCTGCTAATAGCGCAGGCGAAGCTCTTCAGGCCTGAATCGGTTGTTATCGGAAACGAAGCACATTATAAGAAGGTCAGGGATGGCCTTGCCGGCCTTGGCATTGAGGTGCTGGCCGGACAGGAAGCTTTTGAGGCCGTCGCTGCCTCTGTAAATGTCGATACGGTGGTCGCTGCCGTTGTTGGGTTTGCAGGTCTGCGACCCACAGCTGCTGCCGTGGCGGCAGGCAAGGAGGTGGCGCTGGCAAACAAGGAGACACTCGTGGTAGCCGGGGAGATGATAACAAGTACAGCAGTCAGGACAGGCTGCCGGTTGCTGCCTGTCGACTCAGAACACTCAGCCATAATGCAATGCATCCAGGGCGAGCCTCATGCATCCATAGAAAAGATCATTCTGACAGCCTCAGGAGGACCGTTCCGCAACACACCACCCGAAAAACTGGCAAAAGCCACTCCCGGAGAAGCACTGCGTCATCCTAACTGGAACATGGGCAACAAGATAACCATTGACTCGGCAACGATGATGAACAAAGGGCTGGAGGTTATTGAAGCCCGCTGGCTCTTCGACGTACCTGCCGAAAAGATAGATGTGCTCATTCACCCGCAGTCGATAATCCATTCTCTTGTTCAGTTCACTGACGGATCTCTGAAGGCTCAGCTGGGTATTCATGATATGCGACTGCCAATCATCTATGCACTGACATACCCCGAAAGGGTCACAACAGACCTGCCGCGACTTTCACTTGCAGAGATAGGATCACTGACCTTTGATGAGCCCGACACGCTGCGTTTCCGTAACCTTACTCTTGCACGCGAGGCTTTAAAAGCAGGCGGTAATATGCCATGTGCCCTTAACGCTGCAAACGAGGTGGCAGTCGCAGCATTTCTGAAGGATATGCTTGGCTTCACCGGGATAGCCGACGCCGTTGAATATGTCCTTGAAAAAACATTATACAACAACGAACCCTCCATGGGCGTTTATGAGGAGACTGACAGCAGAAGCAGGGGTCTCGCCGCGGAATTCATCAGTAAAACACGGAAACAATGACAATTCTTATAAAGATCATTCAGCTATTACTATCGCTTTCCATATTAGTCATAGTTCACGAATTCGGACACTTTATCCTTGCCCGTTATTTCAAGACAAGGGTTGAGAAGTTCTACCTGTTCTTCGACTGGCCTTTTGCGCTTTTTAAACGCAAATTTGGAGAGACCGAGTACGGCATTGGCATGATCCCTCTCGGAGGGTACGTCAAGATAGCAGGCATGATTGACGAATCAATGGACCGTGAGCAGATGAAACAGCCTCCGCAGCCCTATGAATTCAGATCCAAGAAAGCATGGCAGCGTCTTATGATAATGCTCGGCGGCGTGTTCTTCAATTTTATCTTCGCACTGTTAATCTACGTTGCCATACTCAGTGTCTGGGGAGAGACATATCTCCCTGCTGCCAATGTCAAATATGGCATACTTACGGATTCAACGGGCTATGCCATGGGTCTCCGCAACGGCGATAAGATCATCTCCGTTGATGGTCAGCCTGTTGACAACTTCTATACGATCATTCCTGACATACTCCTTAATGACCGCAAGATCATAACCGTTGACCGTCAGGGTACTTCTGTTGACGTGCCTGTCGGCCGCGAGTTCATACCGCTGTTACTGAAAAATCCCGATGTCATCGATGCCAGGGTACCATTCGGACCTTTTGTGGTCTCCGAATTCTCGGAGGATTCACCTGCACAGAAAGCAGGTCTGAGCGTCGGAGACGAGTTAGTCGCGCTTGACAACATCGAGTTTGCCTGGTATGACGAGTTCCAGGGTTACCTTGCCTCGCACAAGAGCACCCCTCTGACAGTCACCGTCAGGAGGGACAGCGGGCTGGTTGATTTCACAGTGAGCCCCACAGAAGCCGGCATCCTGGGTATTTTCAGGGAAGCGGGCAGCGTTTTGGAGCTCAGTACAAAGCATTACAGCTTCTTCCAGGCGATCCCCGCCGGAATAACAAAAGGATGGAATACAACCAAGGATTACCTGAAGCAGTTCAGGCTGATATTTACCAAAGACACCAAAGCATACGAGTCGCTTGGCGGTTTTATATCAATTGGAAATATTTTTCCGGGAAAATGGAACTGGCAGTCGTTCTGGAATCTTACCGCATTTCTTTCACTGATACTGGCTGTGATGAATATACTGCCCATTCCTGCATTGGACGGAGGGCATGTTATGTTCCTGATCTTTGAGGTCGTTACCGGCAGGAAACCGAGCGACAAGTTCATGGAATATGCGCAGGTGGCGGGCATGGTCATCCTGTTTGCCCTGCTGATATTCGCCAATGGTAACGATATCCTAAAACTTATCAGAAAGTGATTATTGACAACAATTGATATCCATTAATAAAGAATTTGTACATTTGTGTAACTAAAAAAAACGTCATGGGAAAGATTGGACCTCTTGAAATTGTGCTCATATTACTGGTAGTTATACTGCTTTTTGGCGGCCGTAAGATACCTGAGCTGATGAAGGGAATAGGGCAGGGACTGAAGGAGTTTAAGAAAGCAAAGGACACAGATAATCCGGATATCAAGAAAGATACCGGAGAGACAAAGTAATATTAAAAGTTCTGAAGACTGAGCCTGCATGTGAGTGCAGGCTTTTTATTTCAAAAGAGGAGCGATGAGAAGCCTTTTAACTCTTTCATCTGTTTTAATGATGGGGCTGGCCTCATGCGGAGACTCATCACTGACGAGAACACTTCCTAATGTCACCGGCTCAACCGGCGATGTCATGGTGGTGATGAATAAGTCGTTATGGGATGGGAGCCCCGGTAAAGCATTAAGAGAGGAAGTTGCACCTGTTCTTATCGGCCTGCCGCAACCGGAACATGCCTTTGACCTGCAGTCCGTGAATCCCGCTGGCTTCCGAGACATACTGGTCTCGCACCGCAACATAATAATTACGGCGATTGACAGGAACCTTACTGAGCCGGCGGTGACATTTGAACGGAACAGGTGGGCAGAAACACAGCTGGTGATCAGAATTTCTGCTCCGGATTCGACAAGGCTGGCAAAAAGCATCAGCGATAATGCTGAGTCGATCCGTCAACGAATCAATGATGTTGAGCGTGAGAGGCTCACGGCATGGCTTACTGAGTCGGCCGGCAGGGAGAGAAGCATTGTCAGATCAGGAAAAAGTGCCTATGAGATCATCATGCCGGCAGGTTACAGGACAGACTTTACCCGGGAAGGTCTCTTGATCATCTCTGCAGAAACACAGGCAACAACACAGTCAGTGATAGTCTCCATCAGTGAGCGAATGTCGCCGAGGATAGGATGTATGGAGCTTGCGGACATGACTGAGAAGGTTACATCAGCAGAAATAAAAGGTCCTGACGACGGATCATTCATGGTCATCGAAAAGCAGATGACAGTCAGCTGCCGTTCCTTCAGGCGTAACAACACTGACTATATAGAAATGAGAGGGTTATGGACCCTTGAAGGAGGCTTTATGGGAGGACCATTCATCTCATACGCTTTCATTGACCCCGGGACATCACGGGCTGTGATCGTGACAGGCTTTGTCTATGCTCCGAGGGATAATAAGAGGGAACTGTTGCGCCAGGTTGAGGCGCTGATGTACACCGTTCGCAAGGCTTCCTGAGGAGTTCTTATTCGCCGGGTTTCCCGACAGTCATATAGCGCTGGTCTCTTCTTACGGGAATAAATCCCGCATTCCTGATAATCTGTTTCATTTCTTCAGGATTGACCCTGAAGGCGTCACCGGCAGCGCTGACGACATTCTCTTCTATCATCACCGATCCCAGGTCATTGGCGCCGCCATGGAGCGAGATCATTGCAGTATCGCGGCCTACTGTCAGTATTGATGACTGTATGTTTGGAATATTATCAAGGACCAGTCTGCTCAGTGCAACCAGCCTCAGGTAGTCTGCCGCCGTGACACTGCTGCGTATACCGTCTTTTTCAGCCAGGGGTGTGCCGCGGTCCATGAACGGCCACGCGATGAAGGTGATGAAACCGTAGTGCCCCTGGGGCTTCTCATCCTGCAGGTCACGCAGGCGGATCAGGTGTTCAATCCGTTCAGGCACGGTCTCCGCATGTCCGAACATCATGGTTGCCGATGTAGGCAGGTTAAGCCTGTGCGCCTCGCGCATGACACCAAGCCACTCATTGGCGGTAGCTTTGGCCGGGGAGACTTTTTTCCTGACCCTGTCAACCAGGATCTCCGCCCCGGCGCCGGGAAGAGAATCAAGGCCGGCATCAACCAATTTAACAAGAACCTCGCGGTAGCTAATCTTTGCCTTTTCAGCCAGATAAACGATCTCAGGGGGACCGAGGGCATGCAGTTTTATATGCGGCCAGCGCTCCTTAAGACCCCGGAAAAGACCAGTATAATAATCCAGGTCAAGAGCAGGATTCATGCCTCCCTGAAGCAGAAGCTGATCGCCTCCAAGCGAGATCATCTCGCGGATCTTGTTGTCATATTCAGCGTCAGTGGTTATATAGGCATCATCGCTCTTTGACGTGCGGCAGAAATTGCAGAAACGGCACTGGGAAAAACAGATATTGGTTATATTGACATTCCGGTCTATCATCCACCCCACATGATTGTTGTTATGCAGTCGCCGGCGAACAGTGTCAGCCAGACGGACAAGCATAGCCAGGGGAGCCTCATTCCAGAGGTCAAGAGCCTCCCCGGCGGTGAGTCTTTGTTGTTCTGAAACCTTTATGTATAAATGTTCGCTAACAGCCATTTTATGATACCATGCGCATTGTCCGGAGTGACCGCAAAGGTAATACAATATAGCTAAATCATTCAATAATTTGATTAACTTTACAACCCTGGACATGGCATTGCATGTTCAAAATACCGGGATAATAATGGAAAGAAAACCTATAATTGCCGGGATAACCCACGGGGATATCAACGGCATCGGATATGAAGTCATCATCAAAGCCCTGGCTGAGCCGGCAATCATGGATCTTTGTACACCGGTTGTTTATGGTTCACCCAAGGTAGCGGCCTATCACCGCAAGGTGCTTAATATGACCAACTTCAGTTTCAACAATATCAGGTCTGTCGATGAGGCACACCCTAAGAAAGCCAACCTTGTTAACTGTCTGGGAGATGAAGTTCGTGTTGAGCTGGGCAAATCGACGCCTGAGGGTGGTCAGTCGTCTCTGGCAGCGCTTGAGGCAGGTGTGGCTGACCTGATAAGTCATAAGATCGATGTGTTGATCACAGGCCCCATCGACAAGCATAACATGCAATCGGACAAGTTTCATTTTACAGGACATACCGACTATCTGATGTCGAAGCTCAATGCAACGGATGTGCTGATGTTCATGTTATGTGAGAGCATGAAGATAGGGTTTGCCACCGGACACATGGCGCTTAAGGACGTTGCCGGTGCACTCACCGTGCAGCTCATTATGCACAAGCTTAAGCTGATAAACCGTTCACTGCTCCAGGATTTTGCAGTACGCGGACCGCGGATAGCTGTGCTCAGCCTCAATCCTCACGCCGGTGAAAATGGCCTTCTGGGTACGGAGGAGAAAGACATAATCATCCCTGCAATTGCCAGGGCCAATGAGGAGGGCATACTTGCTTTCGGGCCCTACTCTTCTGACGGATTCTTCGGATCGGGTGCTTTCAGCAAGTTTGATGCCGTGCTGGCTATGTATCATGATCAGGGGCTGGGAGCCTTCAAGGTTATTGCCTTTGACACTGGTGTAAATTATACGGCAGGTTTGCCGGTTATCAGGACCTCCCCGGTGCATGGCACTGCGTTCGACATAACAGGCAAAAATGAAGCTTCAGGCAATTCAATGCGCCAGGCTATCTATACCGCCTGTGATATCTTCCGCAACAGGCAGATGTATGATGAACTTATGCGCAATCCGCTGCAGCCTCAGAAGATTGAGATACATGCCGATCATGCAGATGAGCTTCCTCCCGAACCCGAAAATTACGATCACGCCTTATGATTGATTATATAACCGGTAAAGTCACCGAACTCAATCCTGCCTGTGTGGTTGTCGAATGCAATGGTATAGGATACAACCTCAACATATCACTGAACACCTATGCTGTTCTGGAGAAAGCGGTTACCTGCAAAATATTGGTGCACGAAGCCATTCGTGAAGATGCTTACCTGCTGTTCGGTTTTTCCGAAGCCGAGGAGCGTGATCTGTTCAGACAGCTCATATCTGTTTCAGGTGTCGGTGCCAGCACAGCCCGCATCATGCTTTCATCATTTAAACCGGCTGATCTGCGCCATGCAATCGCTGAGGCCGATGTCAATCTTATCAAGTCCGTAAAAGGCATCGGATTGAAGACTGCACAGAGAATAATTGTCGATCTGAAAGACAAGGTAGAAAAACATGCCGGCACAGGTGAAATTATTACATTTTCCGACAATACTGCGCGCGAAGAATCGTTATCTGCTTTAGTAATGCTTGGCTTTGCCAGGAACAGCGCCACGAAGGTTATTGATAACCTCCTGAAGGAGAACAGAACCCTTCAGGTGGAAGAAATAGTGAGGAGGGCGCTGAAACTCTTATAAATCAGAGGCGCCGGATTGCAGTTTTCTTTAAAAAATAGAGGTCTGATAATCAGGGGGGGACTTCTAGTCGCCCTCTCAATTGTCACTCTGTCTCTGTCCGCCCAGACCGCCGCCGATTCTCTCCTGAAACTCAATGCCGATCCTGCCCTGCCCTGGGAAGCCAGAAAATCATCCCCGCTTTATCTTGACAATCCGTCGAATATAACCACCAGGGTTGAATATGACGGCCGCAACAATCAATATATCATCTATCAGAGGATAGGCACACTCGATTACCGCAAGCCTGTCTTTATGAATCCGGACGAGTACAGGAAGTACGAGTTTGACCAGGCAATGCGTGAGTACTGGGATGCAAACCTGCGGGGTGATGTCACGGGTTTCAGATCTTCACTGATACCCCAGATAGAGGTCGGGGGTGAGACTTTTGACAAGATCTTCGGCAGCAATGTGATAAACATTGTGCCCCAGGGATCGGCTGAGCTCATCTTCGGAATAAACATCTCGCATACCGAGAACCCGACGCTGTCTGAGAATCTGCGCACTATCCCAACCTTCGACTTTCAGGAAAAGATACAAATGAACGTCACCGGCACCATCGGTGACAAGATGGAACTGGGCATTAACTACAACACCGAGGCGATGTTCGAGTTCGAGAACCGCACCAAGCTGGAATACTCCGGCAAGGAGGACGAGATCATCCAGAAACTTGAGGCAGGAGATGTCACTCTTCCCCTGAACGGTACGCTTATCACCGGCAGCTACAGCCTCTTCGGGCTGAAAAGTGAGTTGAAGTTCGGCAAGCTGACCATGACTTCGATCTTTTCACAACAGAAGGGTGAGTCATCTGTGGTGGAGATGAAGGGCGGGGCTCAGCTGACTGACTATGAGATCACCGTCGATGATTATGAAGCCAACAGGCACTTCTTCCTGTCACAGCATTTCAAGGATAACTTTGATGTTGCACTGGAGAACCTTCCGATAGTAAGCTCGGGATTGAACATTGAAAAGATCGAAGTCTGGATCACAAATGCCACCAGCCGTTTTGAAGATGTGAGCAACCGAAACATAGTTGCCTTCCTCGACCTTGCCGAGAACCAGGCGAACATTTACAATACATTACCGCAGTTTCAGAGCACGCCCGGCTCTCCGGTCAACCCGGCCAACAGCAGCAATGCACTGTATGGCGAGCTTAACACCACCTACAGCAGTGTAAGGAACATCGACCAGGTTGCTGATGCATTTGCTCCACTCTATCCCGGTTTTCAGATCGGCCGCGACTTCGAAAAGATAGAGAATGCACGGAAGCTCACCGAGCGCGAATACACGATAAACAGGCAATTGGGTTATATCTCACTGAATGTGGCGCTAAACAACGATGAGGTGCTGGCGGTAGCCTATGAATACACATACAACGGCGAGGTGTTCAAAGTGGGTGAGTTCTCTACAGACGGTATTAATGCCCCTGACGCGCTTATCCTTAAGCTGATTAAGGGAACTACACTCAGTCCGCGCATTCCCACCTGGGAACTGATGATGAAAAACATATACAACATCGGCTCAGGGCGTATCGAGGCAAGTAAATTTGAAGTCAACATACTGTACCAGGATGATAAGACAGGCAACGCGCTGAACTACCTGCCCGGCACACCTCTCAGTGACAAGGTGCTGTTGCAGGCTCTTGGTCTCGATCAGCTCAACTCACAGCTGGACAGGGTTCCTGACGGGTTATTTGATTTTGTTGACGGCATCACGGTGATGGCGGACAAAGGACGCATAATCTTTCCCGTGAGGGAGCCTTTTGGGAGACACCTGCTGAAGTATTTAACTGATCCTGAACAAATTAAAAAATATGTCTTCACTGAGCTTTATGATTTAACCCAGACGGTAGCCAGGCAGATGGCGGAGAAGAACAAGTATATTCTCAGCGGACAGTTTACATCAGCCACAGGTTCGGAGATCAGGCTGAACGTAGCCAATATACCGCAGGGCTCTGTAAAAGTGACTGCGGGAGGTGTGACACTCACCGAGAATGTGGATTATACCGTTGATTACAATCTTGGTTCCGTCAAGATCATCAACGCGGCCATTATTGAATCGGGGACACCTGTTCAGGTCTCGCTTGAAAGCAACCAGTTCTTCGGGTTGCAGACCAAATCGCTTCTCGGGACCCATCTTAATTACCGGATCTCCGACCGGCTTAACCTTGGCGGTACGATACTGCATCTTACCGAAAGACCTTATACGCAGAAAGTCACTTACGGTGATGATCCCATCTCCAACACTATTTTCGGTTTTGATGCATCTTACAGGGCGGAGTCGGCATTTCTTACCAATGCTGTTGACTGGCTGCCGTTCATTGAGACCAATGCGCCCTCATCAATAGATTTTTTTGGTGAGTTTGCACAGCTTGTTCCCGGGCACAGCAAGGCCATCACTGGTGAAGGAGCTGTTTATATTGATGATTTTGAGGCCAGTGAGATATCCCTTGACCTGCGGGCTTTCAATGCCTGGTCGCTGTCGAGTGTGCCGCAGGGACAAGATTTGCTCTTCCCCGAAGCGAGACTGAGCAAAGATCTGCGGTCGGGTTTCAACAGGGCCAGGACGGCCTGGTACGTTATTGACCCCCTGTTTTTGCGCAACGGCTCCACCACTCCTGATCATATAAAGGCTGATCCCGACCTTCAGTCAAGTCATTTCGTCAGGGAAATATACGAGACGGAGATATTCCCGTATAAAGAATCGGCCAGTGGCATTCCAACCAACATATCAGTACTTAATGTCGCCTTTTATCCTGATGAGAGAGGTCCGTATAACTTCGACGTGTTACCTGGCAGTTACTCGGCCGGTATCAATGCCGACGGTCTGTTGAATGCTCCCGGCACGCGATGGGGAGGGATGATGCGCGAGCTTCTGACAAATGATTTTGAATCGGCAAATATCCAGTATCTTAAATTCTGGGTCATGGATCCCTTCGTTGAGAATCCCGGTCATGATGGCGGTGATCTCTATTTCAATCTTGGAAATGTCTCCGAGGATATTCTTAAGGATTCGCGAAAGATGTTTGAGAACGGGCTGCCAACATCACCTGTTCTGGTCAACATTGATACTACGGTATGGGGACGGGTGCCTACTGTTCAGGCTGTGGTGCAGGCTTTTGACAATGATCCTCAGTCACGCCGTTACCAGGATGTGGGCCTTGACGGGCTTAGCGATGAAGACGAACTGGCTTTTTTTGACAGTTTTCTCCAGGCTGTCGGTGCGGTGGTCAGCCCGGAGGTGCTTGAACTCGATCCTTCTCGATCCTTCAAACGATGATTTTCATTATTTCAGGGGGAGTGATTTTGACCTCAACGAGCTGGGAATTCTCGAGAGATACAAGAATTTCAACGGCTCGGACGGGAACTCACCTACTTCTGAGATGTCAGGTGAATCATATCCGACAAGCGGTTCAACGCTGCCGGATATGGAGGACGCCAATCGCGACAACACCCTCAGTGAAACAGAGAGTTATTACCAGTATCATGTGAGTATGAGGCCGGAGGATATGGTTGTTGGAAGAAACTTTATTGTTGATGCCATTGAGTACACCGCCACCTTTGCCAACGGAGAAAAATCACCTGTGACATGGTACCAGTTCAAGATCCCTGTAACTGATTATGAGAGGGTAATTGGCTCGATACGCGATTTCAAATCGATCAGATTCCTTCGTATGTTCATGCGTAACTTCGATGAAGATGTGATAATGCGGTTTGCCCGCCTGGAGCTTGTAAGGTCAGAGTGGCGTAAGTATAATCTCACTTTCTTCGAGGGCGGTGAACGCATCACCATCCCCGAGGAGGAGGATGGTACTTTTGAGATCAGCTCAGTAAGCATTGAGGAGAATGCCGGCAAGGAACCGGTGAATTATGTCCTGCCTCCGGGCTTTGATCGTGTCATTGATCCAGCGAACCCGCAGCTGACACAACTCAACGAGCAGTCGATGGTGCTGCGTGTCAGGGAGCTTGCCGATGGCGATGCCAGGGCGACATACAAGGATGTTACTCTTGACATGAGGCAATACCGGAAACTGAAGATGGAGGTACATGCTGAAGCGCTCATAGGCCAGCCTTTACTGGCTGATGAGGTCACCGTATTTGTGCGGCTCGGTTCGGATCATAAGAATAACTTCTACGAATATGAAGTACCTCTCAAGCTTACTCCCTATGGCAGGTACAGCAATGAAAGCGAGGAAGACAGGGCCATCGTCTGGCCAAAGGAGAACAAGGTAGAGATTGACCTGTCGAAACTTCTCGATGCCAAGCAGGCACGTGACGCCGCAATGCGTGCAAACGGATCTACGCTCAGCGAAGGAGACATTTATTCAATTTATATCGACGGGGCCCGCATTTCTGTCAGCGGTAACCCCAACCTGAGCAATATAAAGGTAGTTATGTCAGGCGTCAGGAACCCGATCAGGACGCGTGATCCGTTGAATGACGATGGTGCTCCCAAGTCAGCCGAGGTGTGGATAAACGAATTGCGCCTGAGCGACTTTCGTGAAGACGGAGGCTGGGCTGCCAATGCTCAGCTGCAGGCGCATCTCGCTGATCTTGGCACCGTCAACCTTGTTGGCCAGACAAGCACCCCCGGATGGGGCAGTATCGAGAAGAAAGTAAATGAACGCAGCATGCAGCAGGTCATACAGTATGATCTGTCATCGAACCTGGAGCTGGGGAAATTCTTCCCTGAAAAAGCCGCCATGAGGATACCGGTCTATATGGGCTTTTCAGAAAACCGCATCAGGCCGCAATATGATCCTCTTAACCCGGATGTCCCCCTTAATCAGGCGCTTGACAATGCGGAGAATAAGGCAGAAAGAGACTCTATACTCAATCTGGCAGAGGATTATCTTCGTCGAACTACTATTACAGTCAGTAATGCAGGTACATCACGAAGAGGAAAGAAACCTCATGCATGGGACCCTGCAAATCTGTCAGTAAGCTATGCCTTTAATGAGATATACAGCTCAGGCACCAAAACGGAGATTGACGTTGAAAAGACCCGCAGGGGAGGTATATCATATGACTATGAGGCGATGCCGAAGAACCATACTCCGTTCCAGAAATCGGGACTGTTCAGCTCACCCGTCTTCAGGCTGATCAAGGACTTTAATATCTATCTCTTTCCGAAGCATATTACCGTCAGAACTGACATCTACCGTTATTACAACGAGGTCAAGACGCGCAATATCAATAATCCCAACCTGCTTATCCAGCCCACCTTTACAAAAGACTTCCAATGGTCAAGGTTTTATGACATAAAGTATGATATCACAAAACAATTGAAGTTCGATTTTACTGCCAACACCATTGCGCGCATTGATGAACCACAGGGCGGGGTTGACAAGGTACGTTATCCAGACATCTATGATGCATGGCGTGATTCAGTCATGACTAGCCTTTCCAGTTTTGGACGGACAACAAACTACTATCACCTGTTCAACATCAACTATAATATTCCCGTGAACAAGCTGCCTCTTTTATCATGGGTAACCTCCAATTTACGTTATAATGCGAGGTATGACTGGCTGGCAGGCACAGTTTTTCCCGATTCAATGAACATTGAGACAGGCAATACAATTAAGAACTCAAGCAACGGACAGTTGACCGTACAGGCCAATCTGACCAATCTCTATACCAAGAGCAAATTTCTCAAGGAGGTTGAGGCAACGACGCAGCCCGGGGTAAAAAGCAGGATGAGCCTGGGTTACGAGGAGGTCACTCATACCAGGAACGGCCTGCCGCTGAAGGCCGGCAAGGCACGAATTGTTAACCATAACCTCAAATCCAAAGACGTCACTGTCACTGTTACTGCAGCTGACGGCACTCCGGTAACCGGAAAATTCGACATTGTTTCCGATATGAGAATAGACTATACACCCGATACAGATGTCACCGATGCAAGCATAGTTGTGAAGGGGAGGGTAGAGAAGAAGCCCAGCATGGCCAGCGTTGCCGGACGATATCTTATCCGCGCCCTCATGATGGTACGGAACGTCTCCGGGACGTATACAAGCGATCAGGGACATATATTGCCAGGATATCTTCCTGGAACAACAGCGCTGGGACAGCAGAACTACGGGGGTATATCAGCGCCGGGATGGCGTTTTCTGGCAGGCCGGACTGATGAACGTTTCTTTGATGAGGCAGTCAGGAACGGGTGGATTACTACGGACACCCTCCTTAACAACCCTGCGGCTTACAGTCAGCGTGAGCAGATTAATCTCAGGGCTAATATCGAGCCGTTCCCGGGCCTGCGTATTGATCTTACCAGTGACCGCCGTTATTCGGAGACGATCTCGTCATACCTGAGGGCAGACAGTAACGGCAACTTCCCTGACAGCACCCGCAATACACGTATGACCGGTAACTTCACTATCTCAGTGATATCATGGGGTACGGCATTCGAAAAGATACCCAAGTCAGGTGATTATGTCTCACAGACATTTGAGAATTTCAAGGAATATACATCCATTATCTCACAGAGGAGGGGTGATGAACGCAGTGCAACAGACCCCTCTTATGACCCGGACGTTGACCCTGTCACAGGGGAGCCTGTTGAAGGACCTTACGCAAGCGGCTACAGCATGACCTCAGGCGAGGTTCTTGTGCCGGCTTTCCTTGCCGCATACACTAAGAGAGACCCGGGCAAGATCCCGCTTGGGACTTTCCCCTCATGGGTACATATGATGCCCAACTGGCGAATAAATTTTGAGGGACTCACCAAGTTTGCTGCGGTAAGAAAAGTATTCAACTCTGTAAGCCTCTCTCACCAGTACAGGTCAACTTATACCATAGGCTCATTTAACAGCAACCTCTACTATGACCCTGATGCTTCAGGGTTAAGTATGATACGTGACATGAGCTCGAACTTCGTTCCGCAATACGAGATTAATGCTGTCGTTATCAACGAGCAATTCAGTCCGTTGATCAACATAGACCTGGGATGGAAGAACTCGCTTACGACCAGGCTGGAGTATCGCAAATCGCGCACCATCACCCTTAATCTGGCAAGCAACCAGGTCGCCGATATCAGGAATGATGAGATTACCATCGGGGCGGGTTATAGGTTTGACAATGTGGCAATCACCCTTAAGTCGCGCGGAGGCCAGCGTGCCCTGGAGAGCGATCTGAACCTGAGGCTTGATTTTTCGATGAGGAATAACAAAACCCTGGCCCGCAAACTGATAGAAGACGTCAACCAACCCGTCGCCGGCCAGAGGGTCTTCACCGTAGGAGCCACTGCAGACTATGTGCTGAGCGACAGATTCATGCTGCAGATATATGCTGATCATAACCTGAATGACCCGTTTGTGGCTAACACTTTCCTTACCTCTAATACCAATTTTGGCTTCACACTCAGGTTTACCCTTGTACAGTAACGGCCTCAGGAGTAAGGTTAAATATTCCGTAAATCAGTTTTTTAATATTAAAAAAGATGTATTTTTGAAATCCTGACATTTACCCGGGCCAGTTAAACTAATTAAATCATAAAGTGATGAATGTTCCTGCAAATCTGAAGTACACCAAGGATCATGAGTGGGTTCTTGTTGAAGGCAAAGAGGCTACTATTGGCATTACTGACTTTGCACAGCGCGAGCTTGGCGATATAGTTTTCATTGAGATAGAAACTCTGGGAGAGAAGCTTGGACACGGTGAAGTCTTTGGCACTGTGGAGGCAGTAAAAACAGTGTCTGATCTTTTCATGCCTGTAAGCGGCACTGTAACAATGAAGAACGCGGAACTTGACGATGCAGCCGAGCTGGTCAACAGCGATCCTTACGGCAAGGGCTGGATGATTAAAGTGGCTGTCGATGATGCATCAGAGATAGATACACTGCTTGATGCCGAGGCATATAAGAAACTGATCGGGGCGTAGACTAATACATAATGATATAAAAGAGGGTGTCTCAAATTAGAAAATGGGACGCCCTCTTTTATTTGCGATTTGCGATTTGCGATTGAGATATCCTAAATCGAAAATCGGAAATCGAAAATCTACAATGTTTTTTTCACCTTAACCGTCTGGTAACCTTCAACAATATCCCCGACATTGATGTCATTGAAATCGTTGATATTCAGTCCGCATTCGTAGCCTGAGGTAACTTCTTTCACATCATCCTTGAACCGTTTGAGTGAGCCAAGTTCACCAGTGTGAACCACGATGCCGTCACGTATGACCCTCACCTTGGTGTTACGTGTGATCTTGCCTTCGCGGACAAAGCATCCGGCTATGGTACCGACCTTACCGATCTTGAATACTTCCCGTACCTCAATTGTTGCCACTATCTCTTCCTTGATCTCAGGTGAAAGCATGCCTTCCATTGCTGCCCTGATCTCCTCGATAGCATCGTATATAATTGAGTAGAGGCGGATGTCAATACCTTCCTTCTCGGCAAGTTTCCTGGCACTGAACGAGGGTCTTACCTGGAAGCCAACCACTACTGCATTGGATGCAGCAGCAAGCAGGATATCCGATTCAGATATCTGTCCCACAGCCTTATGGATGATGTTAACCTGTATCTCCTCAGTTGAGAGTTTGATAAGAGAATCGCTCAGAGCTTCGACTGAACCGTCCACGTCGCCCTTGACAATGATATTAAGCTCCTGGAAGTTTCCAATAGCTATACGGCGTCCGATCTCATCAAGCGTGATATGTTTCTGGGTGCGTAATCCCTGCTCTCTCTGCAGTTGTGCTCTCTTGGTGGCTATCTCTTTAGCCTCATTAGGAGATTCCATGACATTGAACTTGTCACCTGCCTGCGGAGCGCCGTTGAGACCGACGATGAGCACCGGCGCTGACGGGCCGGCTTCATCCACCTTCTGGTTACGTTCGTTGTACATAGCCTTAACATGTCCGAATGATGCACCTGCAAGAACAACTTCACCAAGATGAAGGGTTCCTGCTTTCACGAGTATGGTAGCCATAAAGCCGCGTCCCTTATCCAGAGAAGACTCGAGGATGGTTCCGAGGGCGAGCTTGTCAGGATTGGCTTTCAGGTCAAGCATCTCAGCCTGCAGGAGGATCTTTTCAAGAAGCAGGTCAATGTTGAGTCCGCTCTTGGCTGAAATTTCCTGCGACTGGTACTTGCCACCCCATTCCTCAACGAGGAAATTCATTGAGGCAAGCTCTTCACGTATCCTGTCAGGATTAGCAGTCTGTTTATCAATCTTGTTGATGGCAAATATTATAGGCACACCAGCAGCATGTGCATGGTTTATTGCCTCACGTGTCTGAGGCATGACGCCATCATCGGCAGCCACAACAATAATAACGATATCAGTTATCTGTGCGCCTCTTGCACGCATGGCTGTGAAAGCCTCGTGACCCGGGGTGTCAAGGAAAGTGATGATCTTTCCATTATTAAGAGACACGCTATAGGCACCTATATGCTGTGTTATTCCTCCTGCTTCACCCGCGATCACGTTGGTGTTGCGGATATAGTCAAGAAGTTTTGTCTTACCGTGGTCGACATGACCCATTACGGTGACTATCGGTGGGCGCGGAGCGAGGTTAGACTGATCATCTTCCTCTTCCCTGACCGCTTCCTGCAGCTCGGCGCTGACAAACTCAACGGTGAAACCGAATTCCTCCGCTACCATAGCCATCGTCTCGGCATCAAGCCTCTGGTTTATTGACACAATAAGGCCGAGGCTCATACAGGTTGATATAATATCAATCACCGGCACGTCCATCATGGTCGCCAGCTCGTTCACAGAGACAAACTCAGTAACTTTCAGTACGCTCTTTTCGAGCTCTTTCTTCTCAGTGTCATCCCTCATTCTCTGGCTGACGGCATCTCTCTTGTCACGGCGGTATTTGGCAACCTTGGATTTGCTCTTGCTCATGAGCAGGTTCACGTCCCTGATGTTCTTGGAGACATCCTCCTTGTCAACTTCCGGCCGCAATGCCCGGAAAGTTTTCTTCCTGTCGGGGCGATGATCCCTGGGACCGCCGCTCACCGGCTTCTTGTCTTTCTTGACTTCGGCGACCTGGCCCGGTGCCTGGTCGAGAGCAACTTTTTCCCTCGGTTTGGCTTTTATCCTCTCACGCTTTTTCCTGTCATCATGCTTCTGCCGCGCTTCGGCTACCTGCTCCTTAGTCTTCTTGATTTCAGGCACCAGTTCTATTTTATCAATGATCTTCGGCCCGGTAAGCTTTTCATACCCGGGACGGTAGATCTCAGCCTCTTTGGGTTCATGGGTAACAGGAGTTATAACAGAGGCTTCCGGCGGTTCTGTCCTGGCTGCGGGCTGATCTGTCACAGGTTCTGTCACAGGTTCAGCTTTGTCAACCTCCCGGGCAGCCGTTGCAGGGGAGGTTTTCTTAGTACCCTTTTCCGGCTTGCCGGTGAGCTTTGCAAGATCAACCTGGCCGACGACCTTTGGTTCTTTCTTAGCTCCGGCTGCTTCAGCCTCTGGTTCCACTGGGGTGACTTTCGAAACTGCCGGTTCAGACGCTTTGCTCTTTTCCGGCGTTACTGCCGTCTCTTTCTTCACCGTTTTGACAGGAGGAGCAAGATCAATCTTTCCAACGGTCTTTATCTCCGGTTTCTTAACCTCGGTATGCAGATCAATATGCTTTTTTAACCCCGAGATGTCGGTAATAAGGAAATCTTCATCCGGCTCTGATGAATCACCTTCCTTAACCGTCTCCATATCATCGATGGAGAGCGACTTCTTGAGAGTAACCTTCTCTTTGAGAGCCAGTTTCTCGGCATCCTTTTTAACACTGAGGTCACTGCTGTACTCTTTCAGTATCAGCGTATATGCCTCAGGAGGAATTTTCCCGTTGGGGTCATGACTGATCTCAATTCCCTTTTTGTGGAGGAAATCAACAATAGTCTGTATCCCGACATTAAATTCGCGGGCTGCTTTGCTTAAACGTATGGCCTTCTTGTCTTCAGTCATAAATCCCTTTATAGTAACCTCTTAAATAAGTATTCAGTCTTTTCTTCTTTTTACGGGAGAAGATTATTCTTTATCTAATTCCGCCTTGAGGATATTCACAACCTCCTTTATTGTTTCCTCTTCAAGGTCTGTTCTCTTGGCAAGGTCGTGTACAGTCAGCCTGAGCACGCTACGGGCAGTGTCGCAACCGATGGCTTTCAGGGCATCAATGACCCATCCTTCAATCTCATCTGCAAATTCATCCAGAGAGACGTCTTCCTCATCCTCATTATCCGGTTCGCGATACACCTCTATATCATACCCGGTAAGCTGTCCTGCCAGCTTGATGTTCAGCCCGCCCTTGCCAATGGCCAGGGAGACCTCACTGGGTTTAAGGTATATCTCTGCTTTCTTTTCTGATTCGATAAGTTTGATCGAGGATATTTTTGCGGGGTTGAGTGCCCTGGTGATGAACAGTTGATTGTTTGAAGTGAAGTTTATGACATCAATGTTCTCATTGCGCAGCTCGCGTACGATACCGTGTATCCTTGATCCTTTCATGCCCACGCATGCTCCGACAGGGTCAATGCGCTCATCATAGGATTCAACTGCCACCTTGGCTCTCTCGCCGGGTACCCTTACGATCTTTCTGATGGTGATCAGTCCGTCAAATATCTCCGGCACCTCCAGTTCGAATAGTCTTTCAAGGAAGACGGGTGATGTACGGCTGAGAATGATGTTGGGAGTATTATTCTTCATCTCTACCCTGATGACTACAGCGCGGATGGTATCACCCTTGCGAAAGTGATCGGAGGGGATCTGTTCTCCTTTCGGAAGGATCAGCTCGTTGCCGTCATCATCAAGGACCAGGGTTTCACGTTTCCATACCTGGTACACCTCGCCGGTGACGATATCTCCGATACGGTCTTTATATTTGAGATATATATTGTTTTTTTCCAGGTCAAGGATACGCGCAACAAGGTTCTGTCTGAGGGCCAGGATAGCCCTGCGGCCGAAGTCCAGGAATTTGACCTCATCAGAGACCTCTTCTCCAACCTCATAGTCCTCATCTATCTTATGAGCTTCTGAAAGGGGTATCTGGGTATTGGGATCGGTGAATGCCTCATCGTCAACAACCTCGCGGTTTCGCCAGATCTCAAAGTCACCCTTATCGATGTTGACAATAATGTCAAAGTTTTCTGCCGCACCGTATTTTTTGGCGAGCATACCCCTGAATACATCCTCGAGCACACTCATCATGGTGGGCCTGTCTATATTCTTCAGCTCCTTGAATTCTGAAAAGGTATCGATTAAATTGACGTTTTCCATTGTGGTAATGAATTCTGTTATTTGAATGATATTATTACTTTAACTGACTTAACATCCTCATAGTTAAACGATCTGATCACTGAGGTGACTTCCTTTTTCTTCTTCTCTTTTGTGTCAACTCTCAGGTCAAAGCCGCCATGGGTAATATTCATGAGCGTACCCTTCTCAAGGGAGCCGTCATTTGAAATAACCTCGACCAGGCGACCCTCGTTCTTGCGGTATTGCTCAATCACAAGAAAAGGCATTTCAAGTCCCGGTGAAGAGACATTAAGTTCATAATCTCCAACGGCTTCTCCCAGCTCATTTCTGATAAATCTGCTCATCGAAGCGCAATCGTCAATGGTCACCCCCTCATTCCTGTCGATGAGGACAGTGATCCTGCCGGTGCTGCTCAGCCTTACATCAACCAGAAAGATCCCGGTGCCACTGATGTGGCTCTCTGCAAGCTTCCTTATATGGTCTTTTGTAATCATAGTCTGTTTTTTGATAACAAAATAGGGGACTTTTGTCCCCTAGGCCAGTCGTACCCCCTTCTATTCCGGTGCAAAGATAACATCATTTTTTAAATAACAAATGCAGCAGGGTGCGAATATTCAACAATTGCTTTGTATGTAAAGGTTTTCTGAAGTAATTTTGAGGACAGGTAATTATTTTAAAAATTAAATCAGCGGCATTTGACTAACAAGAACAAGATCATCAACGATCCGGTATATGGATTTATCTCTATGCCCAGTGATCTCATTTTTGACCTTGTGAGCCACCCGTGGTTTCAGCGGCTGAGAAACATAAGGCAGCTGGGGCTTTCCAGTTATGTATATCCGGGTGCGGTACACAGCCGCTTTCAGCACAGCCTGGGAGCCATGTATCTGACCACACAGGCGGTACACACTCTTCGGACAAAGAATATTGATATTACACAGGAAGAGGAGGAGGCAGTGCTGGCAGCCATACTTTTGCATGACATAGGGCACGGACCGTTCTCACATGCGCTTGAACACTCTCTGATAGAGGATATGCCTCACGAGATGATGTCACTTTTGATCATGGAGGAGCTTAACAGTCAGTTTGATGGCAGGCTTACAGACGCCATTGCTGTCTTCAACGGCACCTATCCGAAGAAATTTTTTCATGATCTTGTGACGGGACAGATGGATATGGACCGTATGGATTATCTCAGGCGCGACAGTTTCTTTACCGGGGTCATTGAAGGGTCGGTAGGGTCTGACAGGATTATCAGGATGCTTAATGTGGCTGATGATCGCCTGGTGGTGGATGAGAAAGGCATTTACTCTGTTGAAAAGTTTCTGATAGCCAGGCGGATGATGTACTGGCAGGTATATAACCACCGTACTGTCGTGTCTGCTGAGAACCTGCTTACAGACCTCCTGATAAGGGCGCGTGAAGTGACAGCCGGGGGAACCACACTCTTTGCCACACCCGCCCTGGCCTATTTCCTTCAACAGCGTCACCGTCCCGGCAGCGGTGAGAATACAACCGAAATGACCAGCCGGTTTCTGGAGCTTGATGAGAGTGATATAATGGCCTCGACGAAGGTGTGGATGACCTCAGACGACAAAGTGCTTGCCGACTTATGCCGGCGCTTTATAACCAGGGACCTTCTGGGTATTGAACTGCAAAACAGTCCATTTGACGAAAAAGTGGTGACTGAACTGGCAAAAAAGGCAAAAGATATCCTGCGTCTCCGGGATGACGAGGTAAGGTTTTACGTCAACACCGGAGACGTTTATAACCAGACCTATGCACCCGGTACACCGGAGGTACGCATCCGCCTTAAGAATGGTACGATAAAAGATATTACTGCCGTATCCGATCTTTTTGACAAAGATGCGCTTTCAGAGAAAGTGACGAAGTACTTCCTCTGTTACCCGAAAGAAATATTATCGAAATAAAATATACTTAAATGGAATTCACGGCCAAAATGATAGCCCTGGCGCTGAACGGAACAGTAGAAGGGGATCCGGAAATAACGGTTAATACTTTCGCCAAGATTGAAGAAGGACACAAAGGTGCCATTTCATTCCTGGCTAATCCAAAGTACGAACACTATATTTATACGACTGATTCATCAATTGTGCTTGTAGGATTGGATTTCAAACCTGCCGGCAGCGTAAAAGCGACAATGGTCAGGGTGGACGATCCTTATCAGGCCCTGGCACGCCTGCTTGCAATGTACGAGCAGGCAAAGCCGGTGAAAAAGGGGATACACCCTACGGCAGTAATCGAGGAGAATGCAAGGGTGGGAAGCGATATTTATATCGGAGCTTATGCCGTGATATCAGAGAATGTTGCAATAGGTGACGGCTGCAGCCTTTATCCGCATGTCTTCATCGGAGACAATGTGAAAATAGGCAGCAACTGCACACTGTACGCCGGCGTGAAAATTTATAAAGAGTGTATAATAGGCAATAACTGTATAGTGCATGCCGGCGCGGTGATAGGCGCTGACGGTTTCGGTTTTGCGCCGGCTGGCGGAAAGGATTATATGAAAATCCAGCAGATCGGAAACGTCATACTGGAAGACGATGTGGAGATAGGAGCAAACACCTGCATTGACAGGGCTACCATGGGATCTACTGTGGTACAGAGGGGCGCCAAGCTTGATAACCTGGTACAGATCGGGCATAATGTGGTGGTAGGTGAAAACACAGTCATGGCAGCGCAGTCGGGCATTGCAGGTTCAACAAAAGTGGGAAAGAACTGCATGATGGGAGGGCAGGTAGGGTTAGCGGGCCATTTAAGTATTGCTGACGGATGCAAGATTGCTGCTCAATCCGGGATAGCCGGAAACATTAAGGAGGAGAACGTCACTCTCCTGGGCTCACCGGCTATTGACAGCAAGAAGTATATGCGAAGCTTTATCTGCTTCATCAGGCTTCCTGAAATGAATAACAAACTGGACGACCTGATAAAAACAGTTGATTCCCTGAAAAACAAGTAGTTTTCCAAGGCGTTCCAAAGTAAATCGTTTGAATCTCATACAGGTATATTCTTTTCATTTGGAGCATTCGGAAAATTTTCATTTTATTTGTACCGTTTTCTAAAAAGTTATCGATGAGTGAAAAGCAGACAACCCTGTCTAACGAGATCAGTCTCCGGGGCAAGGGGTTGCATACAGGAGTTGATGTCACAATAACTTTCAAACCGGCACCTGCAAACAGCGGCTATAAGTTTTGCCGTACTGATCTGCCCGGTAGACCAATTATAGATGCCATAGCTGACAATGTGACAGAGACATCACGAGGCACCACCCTGGTGCAGGGTGTGGCTTCAGTGTCGACAATAGAGCATGTTCTGGCAGCTTTTTCAGGGATGCGGGTTGACAATGCTTTTTTTGAGATAAATGCTCAGGAGGCGCCTATCATGAATGGCAGCTCACACATGTTTGTTGAAGCCATAAAAGAAGCGGGAATCAAAGAGCTGAAGGAAGACCGTAACTATTACGTTATAAGGGAGAAAATCACCTTTTCCGATGAAGAGCACGGTGTTGACCTGATTGTTTATCCTGATGATCATTTCAGCGCTCATGTGCTGATCGACTATAATTCCAAGATCCTCGGAAACCAGTACGCCATCCTTGATAACATCAGCGATTTTGAGAAGGAGATCAGCTCAAACCGCACCTTTGTTTTCTTTCATGAGCTGGAGCCATTATTTTTGAAAGGGATGATCAAGGGCGGAGACCTTGACAATGCTGTCGTGCTACTGGAAAAGGAAGTGGAACAGGGTGAGATAGACCGCATAGCCAGGCTTTTTAAAAAACCAGCCTTCACTGAACATCATGAAGGTGTTCTCAACAACACGAAACTCAGGCACCCCAATGAGCCTGCCAGGCATAAGCTGCTTGACCTGATCGGTGACCTGGCGCTGGTAGGTCAGCCCATTAAAGGCAAGGTTGTTGCCACACGCCCGGGCCATTATTCAAACACCAGGCTTGCCAGGCTGATCCGCCAGGAGATTAAGAGGCAGACGACAAAGAAGGAGATACCACTGCTTGATACTACGAAGCCGGCAGTGATGGACATTGAGCAGGTGAAAAGACTTCTCCCTCACCGTTTTCCCTTCCTGCTGGTTGACCGCATCCTGGAACTGACATTAAATCATGTTATCGGTATCAAGAATGTTACCTACAACGAAGCCTTTTTCCAGGGCCATTTCCCTGATGAACATATCTTCCCGGGGGTTCTGGTTGTTGAAGCAATGGCGCAGGCCGGCGGCATACTTGTTCTGAACAATGTGGAGGAACCGGAGAAATATTCGACCTATTTTGTAAAAATTGACAGGCTCAAGTTCAGGAATAAGGTTGTGCCGGGAGATATTCTTGTACTCAGGTGTGACATGAATGAACCTATACGCAGAAACATGGTTACCATGTACGCCCAGGCTTTTGTGGGCGAAAAAATTGTCGCTGAAGGTGAACTGACTGCACAGGTTATAAAAAATAAGTGATGAATTTGATTTCCTCTTTGGCAAATGTTGATCCGAAGGCACAGCTGGGTGCAAATGTAACTGTTGAGCCTTTCGCTTCCATTGCCGGTGATGTCATTATCGGCGACAACACCTGGATAGGATCCAACGCCGTTATATATGACGGTGCACGTATAGGAAGCAACTGTCGTATTTTTAACGGGGCCTCGGTCTCATCAATACCGCAGGACCTTAAGTTCCGCGGAGAAAAGACCACAATTGAAATTGGTGATAACACCACTGTAAGAGAATTTGCAACACTTAACAGGGGTACAGCTGCGAAAGGGAAGACGGTCATCGGGAACAATTGCCTGTTCATGGCTTATGCACATGTAGCACACGACTGTATCATAGGCAACAATGTGATCATGGTTGTTCAGACAATGCTTGGAGGTGAAGTGAGGGTTGATGACTGGGCTATTATCGGAGGAGGCAGCGGGGCCCATCAGTTTGTGCGAATAGGGGCACATTCGATGATGGCAGGGGGGTCAATTGCAGTCATGGATATCCCGCCATACGTCAGGGCAGGCAGGAGCCCGCTTTCTTTCATGGGAATCAATTCGGTGGGGCTTGAGCGCAGGGGTTTCAGCAAGGAGAAGATAACCGAGATACATGAGATATACAGAGTTATTTACAATACGGGGAAGAATCGGACTCAGTCTCTTAAGTATCTTGAAGAGACCTTTCCGCCGACTGATGAAAGAGATCTCATAATTAATTTTTTCAGGACTTCTGAAAGAGGAGTCACAAGGGGGCGTTAAGCCCTTTTTTTATGGCAGGGGTATAAAACACGAATGGGAACCATACTTACGTATATGTTCCCATTCCGACGAGTAACGGCCATGACCGTCACTTGCGCCATGTTACTGTTATTACAGCCGGTTCATCTCTCTTGCTCCTGCCTTTCCGAAGTCTGTCGGTCCCGGCCGTGAGGCTGAGTGCGGACTTTGTTCCGGTGTTATTTCTGTACTTTTTCATCACCTTGCGGTTTTTACGAAGCGCATACTGGAACACGGAGCCATGAACCCCTGAGACCGGACACTCCCCGAAGGGATAGCTGCTGTCCTGCCCGGACCATCTCCATCCGATCCTCGCCGGTTTGGATGGCATGATGTTCCTTTCTCTAAGCGGGCACTTGCGCTGCTTTATTAGCTTTCAGCCTGCGTTTGTGTTGCTCTCATCGCACGATTGTTACACCGTTTGAAGATTGCCCCCGTCAGACCGCCAGGATGGGAAGGCCTCTCAGCCTGCACCCGTGACGGACGCTCAAAGACCGTGATCTTTCAGCGTGAGACCCTGAAGTCTGATGTAATTTCAGAGTGATAATTAAACCATTTGAAAGAACCTTCTAACCTCAGAGCGACCCTTTATCGCTCACATGGTCTGACAAATATAGGAAGAGGTCCATCCCATTCCAAATATTCTGTGCTAATAATGCCATAATAGAAAGAACAGGAAATTCACAGATTTATTAACAATAGATAGGTATTGTCAATCAGGTATTTAGTCATAATAAAGCGAGGTTATTAACACGAGTTAATAACCTCGCATGTTTGTACTGAGTAAGTGACTGTTATTCAAGTATCACCTTCTTGTCTTTGGGGTGCTTCACGCTGTACGTGAGAATAATCTCCTTTGTCTGGCGGGGCTCGACCTTAAGGTCCCAGACGATCTCTCCGGTGACCCGGTTGAGGGTTCCGCCGGTAAGTTCAACAGCCTCAACGATAATGTCACTGTTCTGCGACAAGGGTATCTGATCACGGAGCTTAACGGCAGCGACCTGACTCTTGTTGTTCCGTACCGAAATAAGGAAGGACATTGTCTCAACCCTGTTGGCGCCAATCAGCTTCTGTGATGCGAAATCCTTTCTTTTCTCACGCTTGATTGTAATATTGTTGTCAGCCCCGAGTGATACGGGAAGGGTATCAGTCAGTTCTGCAGTGTTGATATAGCCTTTACCGGTAAAGGTGTTGCTGAAATATATATTTGATTCGCCCGGAAGAAGATTATACTTGTCCCATTCTGTTATGTATCCTATGAGATAGGCTGACGTAGCAAGCTTGGGTGTGGCTGCATAGCTGTATGTTGCAGGAACTGTCAGTCGCTGCAGTTCAACCACTTCCGGCTTGCCGTCTGACAGGATGGTCTGTGGTACATTTACGTCGAAGCTGAAGCTGATGGTTGATTCACTGACAGTGACGGGGAGGGGAGCACTCTCTTGCTCCATAATCATGGCATCTTCAGCTTTGGCATCACGGGCTGCGGGTTTGGATTTTACACCTCTGGCGACAACGACTTCATTAAGTTCGTAGATATAAGGCTGATAGAAGTCAACGAACCAGGGATTCAGGGTTGGCAATGCACCGGCAGTCATAGGAGAGGCATTCGACAGGCTCACTTTCACATCCTTCCAGTCGATACCGCTGTTCTGCCAGATATTTGCCCGGTAAATTATTGATGCCGGAGATGAGATGTCATCGACACGGATATCATAAGCCGGGTACCAGCCCGCATTCATCACCACATACGAAAGTTTAAGCTTGCCGCTAACGGCTTTGGTGGCGGTGACGGTCACGACTATCTCGCCTGTAGGCAGTTTCGACTTGTCGACCGTGGCTGCCAGCTGGCTCTCAAGCTTCTTCTTCTCTTCATCGTATTCCTTTATTACCCTGCTTTTTTTGAGGACAGCCATTTTAACAGATTCAATATTTGACGAGTAAAGATCCATTAACACTTTAAGCTGGTCGGGAGTAATGGTAGATTTGTTGGTAACAACGTCATAATTCGATTTAAGAAAAAGCTCTTTCTCAAGAAGCACATCAACGGCAGTCTGTTCGTTCTCAATCTTCACAGTAAGTGCCTCAATCTTTTCTCTCAGTACGGTAATTGCCTCTGTCTCTGCTGGATTCTCGAGGTAGTTATTCCTGTGGTTTACACCCATGATCATGAAATCACCCTCACCTTTTACCTGTATGCTGTTGGGGTCAATGTACGGAGAAAGGCCTCCTGCAACTATATCGACGGTGCCAGGCTGTACCGAAAAAGGCAGTTCACCGTATAACTGTGCGCCCTGCCGGAAGACAGTGACCTGGCTGACGGCAGATGCGATATACTTCTCCTGGCCTTCAGCCGTGAATGCCGAAAATGTCAGGGCCAAAAGTGCTGCAAATAAGATTTTTTTCATTTCTGTTATTTTTTTATAAAGGTATTCAAAAAGAAGATTACCCCGGAAAATCGGCAAAAAGCCTGCCAGTATTAATATATAAAAACAGGGAGAACCTCACGGAGATCCTCCCTTATTATAAACCTAAAACTCAAACCTAACCATTATAATCCCTGAGAATGCTCATCAGCTTCTGACGTGCGAAAAAGATGCGGCTCTTTACCGTTCCAAGCTTGAGATTGAGCCTCTCTGAGATCTCTTCATATTTATATCCGTTAAGATGCATGCGGAACGGTTGACGGTAATCGTCATGCAGGGCCTCAATGGCTTTCTCGATCTCATTCTCTGAATAAGATGAGTCGGGTGAAATGCTTCCCTTGTCAGAAGGAAGATTGATATAATAAAGCTCCTGCGTGCCGTCCATCATTGTATTCTCCCTCATCTTCCTGCGGTAATTATTAATGAAAGTGTTTTTCATTATTGTGAAGATCCAGGCCTTGAGGTTCGTGGCATCCACAAACTTATCCTGGTTCTGTATAGCTTTCAGGAATGTATCCTGAACGAGGTCAAGTGCGTTGTCACGGTCGAATGTAAGACTGAGAGCGTACTTCTGAAGATTTCCCTTCAGACCTATTATGCTTGATGTGAATTCATTTGCAGTCATTTCTCAGCATTTTTACTTGTTTGTTGATACAAAGTTAAACGAACAAATTAAGATAAACAAATCCGAATATCCTTAATTATATGTTTTGAATGAGTTCTGAGCAGGGATTCTAAACAGGATATAATTGAAATTGAGATTATTAGTCGACGCTTGTATAAATTAGGATACGCAAGTATTTTTTTACTACCAAGTGACTCCGTTGTCCGGGCCTGTTTTGTCGCTGGATGCCATGAAATAACGGAATAGAGACTTCATGCATCTTTTATTTATCTTTACAAAAAAGATCTTATGGAGATAAAAGAATATCCTTGCGGAAAAACAGCAACGTATAAATTTGATACTGCCGGTACGCCGAAAGCGGTCATACTTCTTGTTCACGGTTTTGGAGAGCATTCAGGCAGATACAGGGATTGGGCGGCTAAGTTCAATGAAAAGGGGGTCTCGCTGAGGGCTTTTGACCTTCCGGGTCACGGCCAGTCCGATGGCAGGCGCGGGGTGATGCCGCCATTTGATGTTTTATTTGAAACGATTGATATAATTCTTAAAGATATTGCTGCAGAGCTGCCAGGTATCCCGCAGTTAATTTACGGTCACAGTATGGGCGGTGGCATCGTACTTGACTATCTTATCCGTAGGAAACCTTCCCTGGCAGGCGCCATTGCAACCTCACCATGGATCAGGCTGGCATTTGAACCTCCGAAGGTCAAGCAATTGCTGGCCTCTGTGGCGGGCAGGATCATGCCCGGGATGACCCAGTCTTCAGGATTAAAGACAGAGGATCTGTCACGTGACCCCCTGGTGATCGAGGCTTACAGGAACGATCCACTCGTTCATGGCATGATCTCAGGAGGAATATTCAGATCGATAACCAGTGCCGCAAAAGAAGTACTTAGTCGTGCTTCTGAGATCACCCTGCCGGTGCTGTTAGTACACGGAAGGAACGACATGATCACTTCGGCGGCAGCTACGATGGAGGTTGCTGCTGCAGCGCCCGGAGCGACGCTGAAGCTATGGGACGGAGGGTATCATGAGCTCCATAATGATCTGCTCAGGGAGGAGCACTTTGAGTTCATCATCGAGTGGATTGACACATTATTATAATATGTGAAATGGAACTGCGAACCGAGGTACCCCTTCCTGTCTCACCCGGCAAGATCACCTTCAGTACGCCGGTCATGTTCCTGGGTTCGTGCTTTGCCAACGAGATCGGGTACAGGCTGGCATCAGGGAAGCTCGATGTGATGACCAACCCGCACGGCACGCTCTTCAATCCTTTTTCGGTGGCAGGAGCCCTTGACAGGTTTGCAGCATCACACCAGTACACTGAAATGGATGTGTACCTCTACCGGAACCGTTACATGAGCCTTGATCATCATACTGCCTTTTCATCGTATGAGCGGGATGTTCTTATTGAAAGGCTCAACAATGTCAGCCGGGTAGCGTCTGAATTCATCCGAAGAGCCTCATTCCTCTTTGTGACTTTCGGCACATCCTACGTTTACAGCCTCAGGGAGAGCGGAGCCATAGTGGCCAACTGTCATAAGCTGCCCTCGTCGCTTTTCGGGCGCAGGCTGGCTGCCTCGCATGAGATCGCTGCCCGGTGGAGGGAGACGCTTGACCGTCTTGAGGAACTCAACCCCGCGCTGAGGGTCTGGTTCACCGTCAGTCCTGTCCGCCACCTGGGTGACGGTGCACATGCAAACCAGATAAGCAAGGCGCATCTTCTTCTGGCAGCTGAGGAGCTGCTGAGCCATCCATCTGTGGGGGGGTACTTCCCGGCCTACGAGCTATTCATGGATGATCTTCGCGATTACAGGTATTATGCTGCCGATATGGTTCATCCGTCAGAGACGGCCATCGATTATATATGGGAAAAATTTTCTTCGGTCTTTATTGACAGTCCTGCCCTTCGCCTGTGGAATGAGGCTGCAAGGATCACCAGGGCTAAGTCTCACCGCATCACGGGAGATAAGCGGGAAACGGCTCCCTTTGCCGCTGCCATGCTCGACAGGATCAACGAGCTGAGGGCGAAAGCGCCATTCATTGATCTCGCTGCTGAGGAGACATATTTCAGGGAGCTGTTATAATAAAGTTTTCATATCTGCTGAACTTTTTAGCCCGTTTGGTGGTTTGTTTCATAAAAACTACACAAATAATGAAGACTTATTATATAATATTACTACTGTTTACTATGGTGTTTGCGGATCTTTCCGGGCAAGCGGGCGGAGGGACGATCCGAGGCAAGGTAGTGGATGCAACTACCAACGAGCCGATTCCGTTTGCCAGCATTGTGATATGGAACACCACCACAGGTGCCATGACCGATTTTGACGGTAATTTCCTTTTCACCGGACTGAAACCCGGATTTGTGGAAGTGAGGGTCTCATATGTGGGTTACAAACCTTACATTACTGAAGGTGTGATGGTGACCAACAATAACGAGGTTAACCTGACAATCCCTCTCGAATCAACTGTTGTGAGCATTTCCGATATTGTTGTCAAGGCATCGCCTTTCCGCAAAAAAATCGAGAGTCCGGTATCGGTGAGGATCATAGGCATTCAGGAGATTGAACTGAACCCGGGTGGTAACCGTGACATCTCAAAGGTTATTCAGTCATTTCCGGGAGTTGCCTCAACGCCTGCGTTCAGGAATGATGTTATCGTCAGGGGAGGAGGGCCCAATGAAAACAGATTCTTCCTGGATTATGTGGAGATACCTTATCTCAACCACTTCTCGACCCAGGGGGCTTCGGGAGGACCGGTAGGCATAATTAATGTCGATTTCGTCAGATCAGTTGACTTTCTATCCGGCGCATTTCCGGCATCAAGAGGCAATGCCCTCAGTTCAGTCATGAACTTCAGCCTGATCGACGGTAACAAAGAGAAGAAAACGATCAGGGCAACACTTGGTGCTTCAGATGTTGGTCTCACCTATAACGGGCCGGCAGGAGAGAAGAGCTCCATCATTGTTTCTGCCCGGCGGTCATACCTGCAGTTTCTGTTCGGAGCGCTGGGTCTCCCATTCCTCCCTACCTACACCGATTTTCAGTTCAAATACAAGATCAACTTTGACCAGAAGAATGAGCTGACAATACTCGGTCTGGGTGCCAGGGACGATTTCAAACTGAACCTTGAGGCGAATGAGACAGAATACCAGCGGTATATCCTGAGTTATATACCGACACAGGAACAGTACAGCTATACCGTGGGTGCTGTTTACAGGCACTTCCGTTCAAATGGTTCAGACATTGTGGTCTTAAGCCGCAACTATCTGAACAACACTCAATACAAATACCTTAACAATGATGAGTCAGATCCCAATAACAAGACCCTTGATTATAACAGCGGAGAGGGTGACATCAGGCTGAGGTATGAGGGAACCGTGATTTACCCCAGCACATTCAGGATCAGCTACGGTGCCGGTACTGAGATGTCGCGCTACAGGAATGACACCTTCAGGAAGGTCTACACTGACACCGGATTAAAAACCGATATATACAACACCAACCTTGTCTTTTTCAAGTACTCGGCCTTCGGCCAGGTAAGCAGGTCGTTCATTGATGAAAAGCTAAGTCTTTCTATCGGGCTTCGCACTGACGGCAACAGTTACTCGCCTGAAATGTCAAATCCTTTTACCCAGGTTTCGCCCCGGTTTTCAGTGTCATATTCACTTACAGACATAATCAACCTGAATTTCAACACCGGGCGCTATTATCAGCTTCCGCCATATACGTCACTCGGACTGAAAGACAATTCAGGCAATTATACCAATAAGGAAAACGGGATCAAATACATATATGCCGATCATATTGTTGCAGGCATTGAGGTTATCCCGGAAGAAAGCCTGCAGTTTACCGTGGAAAGTTTTTACAAGCGCTATAATGACTATCCATTCTCAGTAGCGGATCAGGTTCCATTGTCTACCAGGAGCGCCGGTTACGGGATCTTCGGTGATGAGGAGCTTGTCTCCACTTCGACGGGCAGGGCTTACGGCCTTGAGCTCATGGGCCGCGTGAGGGAACTGAAGGGTCTGAATGCAGTGTTTTCATATACTTTTGTCAGGAGCGAGTTTAAAGGCACTGACGGTAATTACATTCCCACGGCGTGGGATAACAGGCATCTCTTAAGCCTGACGGCAACGAAGAACCTTGGAGAAACCTTGAATTTAGGGTTCAAATGGAGGTATGTCGGAGGAGCGCCTTATACGCCGTATGATGTTGAGAAATCATCGCTTATTGAAGCGTGGGATGCCACCGGTCAGGGCTACCTCGATTACACAAGGTACAACACTGAAAGGCTGTCAGCTTTTAACCAGCTTGATCTGAGGGTTGACAAGCAGTTCTATTTTAAGAAATGGTCACTGATGCTGTATGCTGACGTACAAAACATTCTGAACTTCAAGGCTGAACAGCCCGCTCTGCTTATCCGGCAGACAGATGAAGCTGGTGTGCCGCTGATCGACCCTGAAGATTCAAGCCGTTACCTTCTCAAGTATGTTCAGTCAGACATTGGAACCATTTTACCAACTGTCGGTATCATTATTGAAATTTAAAAGAGATAGAGATGAAATATATCATAATAGCTTTAATGGTGTTTCTTGCCGCATGCTCGGCAAAGCCCTCCGCGTCAAAAATTACTGAGAGGCAGAAGGTTACTGAAGTACGGACTAACACTGCCGGTACCGGCCCAGCAATTGAAGTGAAGTTTTACGGGGGTAGGTCCCTTTATTATCCGCTTATGGCCGTATGGCTTGAGGATGAGCGGGGTAGTTATTTACAGACCCTGTTCGTGCCCAAAACTATTGCAACAGGCATCTTTAAATACGGGTCCGATATTTCGGGGAAATGGGTTGAAGCAGCAAAAAGGGCTCCGCAGACTCTGCCTTACTGGTCGCACAAGAGAGGTATAGTAGCTTCTGACGGACTTTATATGCCTGAACCGGAGAATCCTGTTGCCGATGCATACAGCGGTGCCACACCTACAACCAGTTTCACACTTGCTACCCGCGCTGACGGACCCTTGCCTGCAAAGTTCAGGGTAATGTTTGAGATAAACCAAAACTGGGACTGGAACGATTACTGGACTAATGACAAATATCCGGGGGACAAAAACTACCTGTATTCAGCACAACCCGCGGTTGTCTACGAGAGCATGGCAGATCAGAAAAATCTGCGTGACAAGTACATCATGCGGCCAATAGGCCATAGTCATCCTTTGGGACAAACGGGGGAGCTGTTCACAGACCTCAGCACTCTGACAACAGCGTTGCAGATTGCAGATTCAATAGTAGTAAGGATAGTGCTCTAGATAATCCCGGGGCTGAATTTTTCATAGACTGTCTGCCCATTCTGCCAGTCCGGCGGGAGAGCAGACAGCTTCTGTTTTACCCTTGACCCATGATCCGCTGCTGTCATATCGTCCGGTGACCAGTATTTTCTTAAGCTTCAGTTCACGGGTGAGGGCATTGGAAAGTCTTTTCACTTCATCATCAGGTTCAGAAGCCGGCAGGTTGACAGCAAGGATGGTAAAAGGCCTGATGGAATGTATACCCTTTATGTCTTCCGCTGACAGGGTACCTTCAGTATAAACGGCTTCAATACCCCTTTTCCGGAGAAGGCATTTAAGGAATACAAGGTTGTTCTCCGCCTCATTATCGCCCAGGTTTATTATGGCAGCGTTCTGACCGGTCAGGGAATTGTCCATAGCCATATCTTCCGATATAATTACAGTCCTGATCACATGCCTGATGAACTGCTCCTGAGGCTTCGAGATACATCCGGTCAGCCACAGAGCCTTTGCCTTCTGCATCAGGGGGTAAAACACTTTGAGATAAGCCTCCCGGATTCCCAATTCCCGGATAAAAAGATTAAGTCTCTGTCTGAATTCGTCCTCGCTGAACCTCAATGCTGAGATAATCAGGTCGCCGGGCTTAAATGTGCCATCGCCGGTTTCGTCTCCTGACTCTTTCCTCAGTACTTCATGCAGGAGATCATTATCGTTCAGTTGAGAAATCTTTGAAATTTTAAGACCATTACGGTTAAGTATGGATACTGTAATGAGCTTCTTGAGCTCTTCTTCGGTATAATGTCTTATGTTTGAATCGCTTCTTTCAGGCGTGAGTATACCGTATCTTTTCTCCCACATCCTGATCGTGTGGGCTTTTATGCCACAGAAGTTTTCAAGATCTTTTATTGAATATGTTCTGCTTCCGGCATTCATCGCTCTCATGATATATAACTCAATGATTATAACAATGAAAGGATGTAAAAGTTTACAGATAACCGCTTTCCGTTACCATTTTCCGTCAGTCGTTTTACTAAAAAATCGACTTTAACATAATCCAAAAAAGTCGTAAATTCGCAGTTCATTGGTATTTGATGATGGAGTTACAGAGCATAAAACAGCGATTTGGGATTATCGGCAATCATGAAGGGCTTAACAGGGCGCTTGACATCGCTGTTCAGGTAGCCCCCACTGATCTCTCTGTGCTCATTACCGGAGAGAGCGGCACCGGCAAGGAAGTATTTCCCCAGGTGATACACACTTACAGTTTGCGTAAGCACGGTCCTTACATCGCAGTCAACTGCGGGGCCATACCCGAGGGAACAATAGATTTAGAGCTATTCGGTCATGAAAAAGGCGCCTTCACGGGAGCGACAGACAGCAGGAAGGGTTATTTTGAGGTCGCCGATGAAGGAACCATCTTTCTTGATGAAGTGGCTGAGCTCCCTCTCTCAACGCAGGTAAGACTTCTCAGGGTGCTCGAGTCAGGTGAATTCATCAGGGTTGGGTCATCAAAAGTGCAGAAGACCAATGTCAGGGTAATAACTGCGACGAATATCGATATTATACAGGCAGTTTCATCAGGCAGGTTCCGTGAGGACTTGTTCTACAGGCTCAACACGGTGCCGGTCAGGGTGCCGCCACTCAGGGAGAGAGGTGAAGATATAATCCTGCTGTTCCGGAAATTTGCCGTGGATTTCGCTGAGCGTTACCGAATGCCTGCAATCAGGCCAGATGGTCCGGCCAGGGAGATGCTTATAAATTACTACTGGCCTGGTAATGTCAGGCAGCTTAAGAATATTACAGAGCAGATATCGGTTATTGAACAGGAGCGGGAAGTTACGGCTGTCATGCTGACGCACTACCTGCCTAATTTTGAGAGCGGGCGCCTTCCCGTTCCAATCAGAAACCCGGAAGGAAAAAACTTCAGTTCAGAAAGGGAGATACTATATAAGGTCCTCTTCGACATGAAGAGCGATATGCATGACCTGAAAAACCTTGTTTATGAAATACTCAACTCGGGAGGGGAAGTCACCAGCCTCACTGAGACAGGTGTCAGGGCCGCACGTAATCTTTTCAATGACACCGCGGTACGCAAAGAGAGCATAGAGCCGTTACGGCCGGTTACAGTCAGTTTCGGTACCCCCAGGGAGAGAAACGATATACAGGATACTGAAGAGGTTGTGGAAGAATCGCTCTCGCTGACTGACCGGGAAAAAGAACTGGTAATAAAAGCCCTTGACAAGAACAACGGTAAGCGCAAACTGGCAGCGGCGGAGCTGGGTATTTCTGAGAGAACCCTTTACAGAAAAATCAAGGAATATGGTCTTGATACGTAACATTGCGCGGATAATGTTTACACTGATTCTCCTTGTCATGACGGAGGGCTGTGGTGTAAAAGTAAATTACTCTTTTTCCGGGGTATCCGTTTCGCCTGAGGTTAAGACCTTCAGCGTGTCAAACTTCCAGAACAGGGCCAGTCTTGTACAACCCGGACTGTCACAGAAACTGACAGATGCTCTTATGGATATGTGCCAGGCACAGACGAACCTTGATATGGTAACGTCAGGGGGCGATGTCAGCTTTGAGGGTGACATTACCGACTACAGAACACAGCCTCTTACCGTCAGCGGCGATGAGCAGGCTGCCAGTAACCGTTTTTCGATCAGTGTCAGGGTAAGGTTCGTCAACACCGTTGACACCGACCTGAGTTATGAGCAGACGTTCACCAGGTATCAGGATTATGACAGTTCACTTGATCTGAGTGCGGTGGAGGTCGAGTTGTCTGAGGAGATAAGCAAGATGCTCATCGAGGATATCTTTAACAGAGCTTTTGTCAACTGGTGACGCTGACCCATGAACAGGAATGAATTTAACCGGTTTGTTGCCGGCGGTGCCCTTCCCGGCCCCGGAGATCTCGAGGGTTTGAGGGAACTGACAGTCCTTTTTCCCTGGTTTCATTCCGCCCATCTGGTACTGCTGCGGGGACTTAAAGAGAATGCCGATGTAAGGTTTGATTCGCAGCTGAAGGCATCAGCCCTCTCCGTTTCTGACAGGGAGGTGCTCTATCACTATTTGTTTATGTCGCCGGAGCCTGAGGTAGTCCGGGAAGAAGTTGCACCCGTCGCAGATGTAAGAGAGGAAATTGTCGCTGAAGCAGTTTCAGAAGCAGAAGTTCGGCAGGAGGAAATCAGGCATGAAGAATTGATTCCGGAAACAGCTGCAATAGAAGAGGAGAGACCTGAGGAAGTGGTACACTGAGGAAGTCTGTCATTGAAGAGGCTCTCATTGAGGATCCAACACACGAGGAAGCTTTAAAGGAAGAAATTTCCCCGGAGCCGGTCATTATGGATAATGCTGTTCAGGAATCAGCTCCTGTAGCAGAAGAAGTTCAGGAATCAGCTCCTGTAGCAGAAGAAGTTCAGGAATCAGCTCCTGTTGCGGAAGAAATGCAGGAATCAGCTCCTGTAGCGGAAGAAATGCAGGAATCAGCTCCTGTTGCGGAAGTCAGATAGTTGCGGAAGAAGTTCAGGAATCAGCTCCTGTAGCGGAAGAAATGCAGGAATCAGCTCCTGTTGCGGAAGAAGCGGCACTCCGGACCAGGGAAGAGCTCATGGCAGAGATTGAGGCAAGGCTTGAAGAACTTGCCTCGGTGAAGGAGGAAATACTTGAACTTATTGCTGAGCCCCCCGGTGAGACTGTTGAGGCGATTGTGGGTGAAGAGATTGTCGAAGAAGAAGAATCGGAGCCGGAAGTAACTGCTGAGGAGGAAGAACCTGAACCAGAACCGGTGCCGGAAGTAACTGCTGAGGAGGAAGAACCTGAACCAGAACCGGTGCCGGATGCTGATGAGTTAATGGAGTTAATTGAGGGCAGTGAACCGGCAACAGATTTAACCGCCCCGTCGCTGTCGGCCCAGGATCTGATTGACAGGTTCATAAAGAGCAGCCCGACACTTGAAAGGATGACCCTTCCTGAGATCCAGCCGGTAAAGGACCTGTCGGAGACAAGTGCAGATGAGAAGGGTTCCTTTATAACTGAGACACTGGCAAAAATTTATATAAACCAGGGTTATTACAGCAGAGCGATAAATATTTATGAAAAGCTCTCTTTGCAATATCCGGAAAAAAGTGCTTACTTTGCAGGCCGTATTGAAAAGATTAATGATTTAATTAAATAAGTAAACAATGGGCATTTATATTTTTATTTCAATCCTGGTGCTTATAGCCTGTGTTCTTGTGGTCATGGTTGTGCTCGTGCAGAATTCAAAGGGAGGTGGCCTGGCTGCTAACTTTACATCTGCAGGCCAGTCGATGGGCGTCAGAAAGACTGCTGACTTCCTTGAGAAATCAACATGGACGCTCGCCGGTGCAATAGTGTTGCTTTGCCTTGTGGCTACCGCATCCATACCAAGAGGTCAGAGCCAGGAATCAGTCATCAAGTCATCAATCGAGAGAGCTCAGGATCCTACGGCCGTTCCAACATTGCCGACACCTGTTCCGCAGGAAGAGCCGAAGACTGACGGTGGAAACAAATAAGAATGACATTAATATTCTACGGAGGTGTCAGTTTGTCATGAACTGACACTTTTTGTTTGCAAAAAGCTATTTGGCACAGATTATGAAATCCTCAAGCAGGAAAAATATTGTTTAACTTATAAAACTAATGAAAATGGCACAATTAAAAGGAAAAGTGCTGGCAGGTAAGGTTCTCATCAAGCCTCAGGAGGCAGAAGAGAAGACCGCCAGCGGTATTATTATCCCCGATTCAGCAAAGGAAAAACCACGCGCAGGCACTGTTATTCTTGTAGGTGCTGCCAAGAAGGATGAAGAGATGGAACTCAAAAAGGGAGATGTTGTTCTCTATGGCAAATACTCCGGCCAGGAACTGACAATTAACGGGACAGACTATCTCCTTCTTTCACAGACTGATGTCCTTTATATTTCGTAATAACCGTAAAACAGAATAACAATGGCAAAAGAAATTAAATTCAATATTGAAGCCCGTAACCTTTTAAAGGAAGGTGTTGATCGTATGGCTGATGCCGTAAAGGTAACGCTGGGTCCGAAAGGCCGTAACGTTGTGCTTGAGAAGAAATTTGGCGCACCCCAGATCACCAAGGACGGTGTGACGGTGGCAAAGGAAATTGAACTGTCAGATCCGTATCAGAACATGGGTGCTCAGATGATGAAGGAAGTTGCATCCAAGACCTCCGATAATGCAGGTGACGGAACCACCACAGCCACTGTTCTTGCACAGAGCATGATCAGCGTGGGTCTTAAGAACGTCACTGCAGGCGCCAACCCGATGGATCTGAAGAGAGGCATTGACAAGGCCGTTGCAAAAGTTATTGAAAGTCTTAAGAAACAGTCTCAGACCGTTGGTGATGACCTGAAGAAGATCGAGCAGGTAGCACGCATATCTGCCAATAACGACGAAGAGATAGGCAAACTGATTGCCACTGCGATGGACAAGGTTAAGAAAGAGGGAGTTATCACCGTTGAAGAAGCCAAAGGCACCGAAACCAAGGTTGAAGTTGTTGAAGGTATGCAGTTTGACCGCGGTTACATCTCAGCCTATTTTGTAACTAATCCTGACAAAATGGAAGTAGAGATGGAAAATCCATACATTCTTATCCATGACAAGAAGATCTCTTCAATGAAAGACCTTCTGCCCGTTCTTGAGGAGACAGCCCGCAGCGGCCGTGGCCTCATGATCATTGCAGAGGATGTTGAAGGTGAAGCTCTTGCCACCCTGGTGGTTAACCGTCTGAGAGGCTCACTGAAAGTCTGTGCCGTGAAGGCTCCCGGCTTCGGCGACAGAAGGAAAGAGATGCTTGAAGACATAGCAATTCTGACAGGTGGTACCGTCATCTCTGAAGAGAGAGGCATGAAGCTTGAGAACGCTACCATGAATGACCTGGGTGTTGCTGACAAAGTGACCGTAAACAAAGAAAACACCACAGTCGTTAACGGTGCAGGTGATAAATCGATGATCCAGGCCCGCGTTGGTCAGATCAAGCAGCAGATTTCCACTACCACCTCTGATTACGACAGGGAAAAGCTTCAGGAAAGACTTGCCAAGCTGGCAGGCGGTGTGGCTGTACTTTATATAGGGGCTGCCTCTGAAGTTGAGATGAAGGAGAAAAAAGACCGCGTTGATGATGCGCTCCATGCAACACGTGCTGCAATTGAAGAGGGTATCATACCAGGCGGCGGCGTAGGTTATATCCGCGCTATTCCGCTACTCGAAGGACTTAAAGGCGACAACGATGACCAGAATACCGGTATAGACATTGTTAAGAGGGCTATTGAAGAACCTCTGCGTCAGATAGCAATAAATGCCGGCAAGGAAGGTGCCGTTATTATGCAGAAAGTGCGTGAGGGTAAAGGTGACTTCGGTTACAATGCCCAGACCGATACATATGAGCATCTGTTCAAGACCGGCGTTATTGATCCTGCCAAAGTTGCAAGGATAGCTCTTGAAAATGCCGCATCAATTGCAGGTATGCTTCTGACTACCGAGGCAGTGGTTGTTGAGGAGAAGGAAGATAATCCAGCTCCGAACCCGGGTATGGGCGGCGGCGGTATGCCAGGCATGATGTAACAGCTGATAGCTTTATGAATAAGCTGCTCCGGAAACGGGGCAGCTTTTTTTGTTCTTAACAGGCTTTGCAGGGCTCACAAACTATTGTTTGTTCGGTTCAGGAATTCGTCTCATCTTTGCGGAATTAATTTTTATTCATGGCGGATCCGCGACAGGTAAAAGACCTTGAATCTGAGAAGATCGGGAAGCTGATGTGGAATTATTTTGTTCCTGCTTTTGCCGCTATGATGGCAAACGTCCTTTATAACATCGTCGACCGGATCTACATAGGCCAGGGAGTTGATGCCCTTGCTCTCGCGGGCCTCAGCGTGATCTTCCCCCTTATGATCATCATAATGGCTTTCGGGATGCTGGTAGGCATGGGGTCGGCAGTGCGCATTTCACTCAGCCTGGGGGAAAAGGATTACCAAAGGGCGAACAGAATACTGGGAAACGCCCTGTTCCTCGCATTCACCCTGGGCATCGTTCTGATGATAACAGGTTTCCTGGTCCGTGACAAGGTACTCATGATATTCGGTGCAGGACCGGAGACATTAAAATACGCTTCTGATTACTTTGTTATCATCCTGGCCGGGATACCATTCGCTATGACAGGCTACGCACTCAACAACATCATCAGGGCAGAGGGTAATCCGCGCATCGCGATGGTATCAGTTTTCATCAGCGCCGGGATAAATATCATACTTGATCCAATACTTATCTTCGGTTTTCATATGGGTGTCAGGGGAGCAGCCTATGCGACAATATTCTCGCAGTTCGTCCTTTTTGTCTGGGTCTTAATTCATTTCCGCGGTAAAAAGAGCATTGTTAAACTGTACATTCCGAACATTTACCCCGACCCGTACATTATTAAACATATTATTTCAATAGGTTTTGCTCCATTTGCCATGAATGTGGCAGCGAGTATTGTCACAGCCATAATGAACACGCAGTTCATTAAACACGGCGGTGACATCGCCGTGGGTGCAATGGGTATTGTAAGCAGCACCACCATGATGATGGTAATGACAATAATATCAATTAATATGGCTATCCAGCCAATTATCGGGTTCAATTACGGTGCAGGGCTCTACTGCCGTGTCAAAGAGACTGTGGTAAAGGCGATCAGGTACGGCACCCTCGTTGCCACAGGAGGGTGGCTGATATGTATGCTGATCCCGGGACTCGTGATAAGTATCTTTAACCATGATAATATGGAGCTCAGGGAGGCCGGTGTATTGGGTCTGCGCATTTATTGCGCCGTCCTGCCGGTTGTAGGCTTCCAGATAATCGCTTCCAGCTACTTCCAGGCCATCGGCAAGGCCAAGCTTGCTACCTTCCTTTCGCTGCTGAGACAGATAATAGTATTGTTGCCGCTGATCCTGCTTCTTCCGAAATTCTGGGGCGTGGCGGGTGTCTGGATAGCCAACCCCATATCAGACCTGGTAGCTGCTGTAATCACTTACATCTTTTTCCGGAATGAGCTGAGAAAGCTCAAATGCGTGATCCCCGCTACAGATTCTTTGGGACAGTAGCTGTAAGTGCCGGGAGTCAGTTACCGGCCTTTGTTTTTCTTTTTCTTTACTGCGATCAGGAACACCGCCAATACGGTTAGCGTTGCTGCCGCCGCAACAGCCAGCGAGACCCGAAGCGGAAAAGCAAGGCCTCCTCCTGAATGAGGCGCAGTTAGTATATATGTGATACAAACCGCTGTAAGAAATAAAGCCGGTATCGACAGCATCAGGTGATTCTTCCCGTTAAGGGCAAGATACATGGCTATGGTCCAGCATGTTATTGCAGCCAGGGTCTGGTTTGATATGCCTACGAATTTCCATACACGGGCAAATTCATCCTGCATAAGGAAAGTCAGGATAAAAGCAATCGCAAATACCGGAACAGTTATAAGAAGTCTTGATGAAATCTTTTTCTGAGGAATTTTCAGCATGTCAGCTATTGTCAGCCTGGCGCTTCTGAAAGCCGTGTCACCGGAAGTGACCGGGCAGGCAACCACCCCGATTATTGCAATGATTGCCCCGGTTTTTCCAAGCCATGATCTGCAGATTTCGTTTACAAGCCATGCAGGATCAGGCCTTACAGCCGGATTATCTGCCAGCGGATGGGTGAGAGTGTAGTTAAGTCCATGGACATCACCCATATAGTTCATGGCAGCAGTAGCCCATATTATTGCTACAATGCCTTCAGCAACCATGGCGCCATAGAAAATCTGCCTTCCCTGTTTTTCTGATTTCATGCACCGTGCCATGAGAGGCGATTGTGTAGCATGAAATCCTGAAATGGCACCGCACGAGACTACGATAAAAAGAAACGGGAAGATAGTGTTGGTGGCGGCATCGGGCTGAAAGTTTCTCATTACGGCCGGGGTGAGCTCCATGAGGGAGAGACTGCCTCCGGCCCATTTTACCACAATGACTGCCAGTATACCGATGGCCATGAAAATCAACGCTCCTCCGAAGAAGGGGTATAGATAGCCTATTATCTTGTCAATGGGAAGAAGAGTAGCAAGAATGTAGTACAGAAAGATGAGGCCCAGCCAGAACGGCAGGCTGAAGCCGGACATGGTATAAAGCAACTTGGCGGGACCGCTTACAAAGGCCACGCCTACGAACACAAGCAGAAACAGCGTAAAGACCCTCATAAAAGCCCTCATATTTTTCCCCAGGTAGGTTCCCACCATCTCCGGCAGGCTGGCCCCGCCAAGGCGGAGCGATAGCATTCCGCCGAAATAATCATGAGTGGCTCCCATGAAGATGCACCCAAGTACAATCCATATATATACCACGGGGCCGTACATGGCTCCCAGGATGGCACCGAAAATAGGGCCGAGGCCGGCAATGTTCAGGAATTGTATCATGAATACACGCCATCCCTTCATAGGTACATAATCAACGCCATCTGATCTGGAAAAGGCCGGGGTTGTTCGCGCAGGATCCATCCCAAAAAATCTCTCAGCTATCCTTCCGTAGAAAATATATCCAAGGATTAGAAGAGTGAATGCAGCAATCAGGGTAATCATAGCACCTGTTTTTGTAATCTGCTAAAATAAATAAAAAGGAGCAGAGCGCGAACCTCTGCCGGAGTCAATAAATAAAGGGTCAAATTATCTATATTTGCACCTGAAATGAACCGGCCAGGCCAAATGGATACCATACGCAACTTTTGCATCATTGCACATATTGATCACGGGAAGAGCACTCTTGCCGACAGGTTGCTTGAGAAGACGAAGACAGTTGATGCGCGTGAATTCCAGAACCAGGTTCTGGATGATATGGATCTTGAGAGGGAAAGGGGCATCACAATTAAAAGTCATGCCATACAGATGGATTACGAGCAGGACGGCAGGAAATACTTTCTTAATCTCATTGACACCCCGGGGCATGTTGATTTCTCGTATGAGGTTTCACGGTCGATAGCAGCCTGTGAAGGTGCCCTGCTGGTGGTTGATGCCACACAGGGTATCCAGGCGCAGACTATCTCCAATCTTTACATGGCCATTGAGCACGGTCTTGAGATAATACCCGTGCTGAACAAGATGGATTCTCCCAGCGCCATGCCTGAAGATGTCAAGGACCAGATAGTTGATCTTATCGGGTGCAAGCGTGACGACATCATCGAAGCCAGTGCACGTACAGGTATGGGGGTTGACCGTATCATGGAAGATATCATCTCGAAGATACCCCCTCCCAAGGGTGATCCTGAAGCTCCGTTGCAGGCACTCATCTTTGACTCGGTGTTCAACTCCTTCAGGGGCATCATTGCATATTTCAAAATCGCCAACGGCACTGTACATACACATGACAAGGTGAAATTTGTAAACACGGGCAGTGAATATGATGCTGATGAGATAGGGGTGCTCAAGATAAAACGGGAACCGAGAGTTGTCCTCAGCGCAGGCGATGTAGGATACATTATTTCAGGAATAAAAAACTCAGTCGAGGTTAAGGTGGGGGATACCATAACTCATGTTGACCGTCCGTGCCAGCTGGCGATATCAGGATTTGCAGATGTAAAGCCGATGGTCTTTGCGGGTATTTATCCTGTTGATGCCGATGATTACGAAGATCTCCGGGCATCAATAGAAAAGCTTCAGCTCAACGATGCTTCCCTGACTTTTGTCCCGGAATCGTCTGCTGCCCTTGGCTTCGGTTTCCGTTGCGGCTTCCTGGGTTTGCTGCATATGGAGATTGTCCAGGAACGCCTCGACAGGGAGTTTGATATGGATGTCATCACCACTGTGCCCAACGTTTCATTCAGGGTTCTCACAACAAAGGGTGACATCATTGATGTGCATAATCCATCGGGTATGCCACCGGTAACCACCATTGATGAGATAGAGGAGCCGTACATCTACGCCCAGGTCATTTCAAAATCAGAGTATCTTGGTCCGATCTTAAAGCTCTGTATTGACAAGAGAGGCACCATGAAGAACCAGGTTTACCTGACAAGCGACAGGGTGGAGGTGACATTTGACATGCCACTGTCAGAAATAGTGTTTGATTTCTATGACAAGCTGAAGAGCATATCCAAGGGTTATGCATCTTTCGACTATCATATCACGGATTACAGGAAAGCGGATCTTGTAAGGCTTGATATACTGCTTAACGGCGAGATGGTTGACGCTCTCTCAACGCTTATCCATCGGGGCCATGCCTATGATTTTGGCAGGAGGATGTGTGAGAAACTGCGTGAACTTATACCAAGACAACAGTTTGATATTGCCATCCAGGCAGCAATCGGTGCAAAGATCATTGCACGGGAGACTGTCAAGGCTGTGCGCAAGGATGTCACTGCCAAGTGCTACGGAGGCGATATCACCCGTAAAAGAAAACTCCTCGAGAAGCAGAAGAAGGGTAAGAAACGGATGAGGCAGATCGGGAATGTGGAGGTACCTCAGCAGGCTTTTCTTGCGGTGCTGAAGCTCGACTGATATGAGAATGACATTTTGAACTAATACCCCGTGCGATATTTTCGTGCGGGGTATCTTTTTAGCAGAGCAGCTTGTATCCCTTACCGTGAATATTTAATATCTCCACCTGCTGATCCTTGCTTAGGTACTTCCGCAGCTTGGTGATATAGACATCCATACTCCTGGCATTAAAGTAGTTATCGTCAATCCATATCGACTTAAGGGCAAAGTTGCGTTCGAGCACCTGGTTACGGTTGCGGCATAGCAGTTCGAGGAGCTCGGATTCCTTGGTAGTCAGTTTCTGTGACTGTCCTTTAAATGTCAGGAGCTGTTTTACGACGTCATAAGTGAATCCACCGATGATATACTGATCCATGGGCGCTTCAGACTCACGTTTGGATGAACGTCGCAGGATGGCTTCTATGCGGTACACAAGCTCCTCCATTGCAAATGGTTTGGTCAGGTAATCATCAGCTCCTGACTTGAAGCCTTCATAAACATCCTGCTTGAGGTTCTTGGCTGTGAGGAAGATAACCGGGATATTCGGGTCTATCGCTCTTATCTCTTTTGCCAGCGTAAAACCGTCCATCTCAGGCATCATCACATCAAGAAGACAGATGTTGAATTTATTTTTTCTGAAAAGCTTCAGCGCCTGGGCCCCGTCCGTGACCAACACAGGGTCGTACTCTTTCACGACAAGGTAATTTTTCAGCAGCTGACCCAGATTGGGATCGTCCTCAGCAAGTAAAATGGCTACTCTTTTCATTTTGGCTGATCTTTTGGAAGATGAATAATTATTCTTGTGCCTTTGTTGATCTGGCTGTCAACTTTTATCGTGCCATTGTGTTCGTCAACGATTTTCCTGACAAAGCTGAGACCCAGGCCGAATCCTTTAATATTATGGGTATTACCTGAAGGCACCCTGTAGAATCTCTCAAAAATATGCTTCTGATGTTCCCTGGGGATACCGATGCCATTATCAGAAACAGTAATGGTAATTCCCTTGTTATAAGTTCCGGTGGAAATGGTGATCTCAGGTACCCGGGTGGTGTACTTGAGAGCATTGTCGATCAGGTTTATGAAGACATTGAAGAAATTGGGTTCATCGATGTACACCATCGGATCCGCTGCGTCAAGGAAGGTGGATATCACTCCGCCACGGCCGTTAACCTGCAGTTTAAACGCATCAACAGCTCTGAGGATCACTTCGTGAATATCCGTTTTGTTCTTATCCAGTTCAATCCTGGTCTTTTCAAAAATTGCGGTCTGAAGTACTTTTTCAACCAGGATCCTCAATCTGTTGCTCTCCTCATTGATGACGAAGGCAAGTCCTTTTGTGTCTCGTGATTTCTCCGGAATTTTAGGATCAGCGAGCATCTGCGACGCCAGGGAGATGGTTGCTATCGGGGTTTTCAGCTCGTGCGTCATATTGTTTATGAAGTCACCTTTGATCTCGGAGAGCTTTTTCTGGCGGAAGATGACAATGAATGTACTTGTAGAGAGGATAATCAGTAAGAGTGCAATAAGCATTGAAGCGATTGCCATGAAGGCTATACGGCTGAATTTATACTTTTCCTCGTCAGGGAAATATATAGACAGGATGTTGTTGCCGGGAACAGGATCATTCGGGAAGAGCTGACGGAGGTATTTGTTTGCCCCGGACCTCTCACTATAGTCTGGCGTCCGGTATATTAATCCGCCCAAATCGCCCCTGACGGCACACTCGTAGCCAAGGTGAATGCCAACGGCATCAAGTGATTTCCTTATTTGCTGATTAAGTTCATCGGAAGTGAACCGGTCGCGCAGAGGAGGTGTCTCATGCAGGATACGGCTGACAATGTTCTCAATGGATACAACCTTACTGGTCATACGGGTTGTGGCACCGACGGTAAGGCTCACTGCTTCAGTTTCGGTGTCGCCGACGGAGAATTCAGACAGTATACTGTCGGAACGCAGAAGATATGTTCGACCTGCCCTGTTTATGACTACCGACATGACACCCGGATTGAAGCCATATTTCTCCAGCAGCCTTGCCTCCGCCGACTGTTCTTCCAACTCACTCCTTAAATCATCCTCCGGATCTTCTGGCGGAGCCGGGTTAATTTCATTTATTATTCGGTTATATGTCTCTGTTTTTTCAAGTTCCAGAACAACTTCTTTCAACGCATCGTTGACACCGAACCTGAAAGCCTGGTCTTCAGCGCCGGATACACTGTTTATCCACCTGACCTGGATGAATACCAATGCCGAAATGGCTAAAAAGAAAAAGATTGCTAAAAGGACTGTGTACTCACGCTTCATCTTATGACAAAAGTAACTCTTAAGGGGTTTAATGCAGTGATTTAACGAATTTTAAAAACTATTAAAAAAAAATTCAGGTATCATAAAAGTTAAAAAAGTGTTAAAAATCAATAAAATAACATATCCTTAAGAAAGAAACCGGGAAATTTCTTCCATATTTACATCGCCAATGGCACGAAAATTGTGTTAATAGATTTGGAGTTTTTTTCATAGGTTAGGTTAGTTTTAGGGTTAACACTGAAGAGGAGGCAAGAAATTGTCTCCTCTTCCTCTTTTACAATACCAGCAAAGCGATGTTTCTATCGCTGAGATCTCTGCTGTCAAACAGGAATACTGCCGTTACTTCCGGGATGCTCCTTAATGAGGCGGCCAGTTTTTCCGCCTGCTTCCTGTCAGGCGTGCCGTGTATGTGGAGCAGGAAGTCTATATTTTTAAGTTTCCTTAAAAGCGTTCCCCCCATGCTCCTGTTGGAAATAAGGGAGAATGTTAAAGGTGCGGTTGTAAATACCGAATAGGAATGAGTTTTATCACCTGAGATTTCGGTTATCTCTTCCGGCTTTTTCCGCAGATCGATGCCAAGATGCCTGTTCAGCATCACCGAGAGCCGGTAGTCCGGTTCTGTGGAGACAATTCCCAGGAACAGGAACGCAGGTGTCTCTTCGGCTTTGATGATGTGTTTTGTTATTTTTCCTGACGGGCTCATATCTGTGCTGTTACGGTTTTGTTCCAGGCAATCATTGATGCTTCCTGTTCGGCTTCTTTCTTTGATGCTCCTTCACCATGAGCTATGGTCTCACCGTTTAACTCGAGGGTAACCATGAACAGGGGATGGGAATTATTCTGCTGAGTACTTTCCTGAAACGAATAGTGAAGCTTCAGCTTGTTTTTCTGGCAATACTCAAGGATGAGAACTCTTGTAATCAGTCTCCGATGTCAGCACTTCATCAAGGTTAAGGTACTTCATCAGGACTTTCTCAATAAAGAAGCGGCGTGTACGGATATATCCGGTATCAATAAAAAGTGCCCCGATGAGTGCTTCGAGAGCGTTTCCGAACAGGTTGGGCGGCGTGATTGCTGACGACAGGTTTGATACTATCAGGTTGTCGAGATTCATTGAGATACCTAGCTGATTGAGTGTCTCCCTGCTGACGATGCGTGCCCTGGTCTTTGTCAGAAGGCCTTCAGATGCCTCAGGGTAATGATGGAAAAGATAGTCGGAAATAATACCGTCAATAATAGCATCGCCAAGATATTCGAGTCTCTCGTTGTTTACCCTGGTGCCGTCAGGCAGGGTGTATGACGCGGATCGGTGAATGAAAGCCATTTCATAGAGGCGCAGGTTTGACGGCTTACGGCCAAGTAATTTCTTCAGACGCAAGCGAAAGTCACGTCTGTCATGTACAAGAGTGTTGTTTTCTTTCCTGCGAAGGAGGAACACTATTCTTCGAATTTCCTGATCAAAATCGAGGCATTATGCCCTCCGAAACCGAAGGTATTACTCAGCGCCACCTTCACAGGCCGGTGCTGTGCCTTGTTGACAGTCAGGTTCAGATTCTGATCTATGGCAGGGTCAGGGTTCCTGAAGTTGATAGTTGGAGGGACAATGTCATTAACCACTGCCATAATTGACGCAATGGCTTCAATGGCACCGGCAGCGCCCAGCAGGTGTCCGGTCATTGATTTGGTGGAGCTGATATTCATTGTGTAAGCATGTTCTCCGAAGACCGATACAATGGCTTTGGTTTCTGCTATGTCACCGAGAGGTGTTGAAGTACCGTGGACATTGACGTAATCAACATCTGCCGGTGTGAGTTTTGCCTCAAGGATAGCCTGTTTCATCACATTGAATGCTCCCATGCCGTCAGGATGGGGAGCGGTGATGTGGTATGCGTCTGCGGTCAGACCTGTTCCTATGATTTCAGCATAGATCCTGGCACCCCTTGCCCTGGCATGCTCATATTCCTCCAGAATCAGTCCTCCGGCACCTTCGCCGATGACGAAGCCATCCCTGGTAACATCGAACGGACGCGATGCGGTGGCGTACTCTTCATTGTTGGTTGACAGGGCCTGCATCGAATTGAATCCTCCCACGCCTGGAATAGTGACAGCTGCCTCAGAACCTCCGGCAATAAAAAGATCAGCTTTTCCGAGGAGAATATAATAATAGGCGTCTATGAGAGCATTTGTTGAGGATGCACAGGCTGACACAGTGGCAAAGTTGGGACCCCGGAAGCCATACTTGATGGATAGCATCCCGGCAGCAATGTCACTTATCATTTTAGGAATAAAGAAAGGGCTGAAACGGGGAGTTCCATCACCTATTGCATACCCTTTCACTTCTTCGAGGATTGTCTCAATTCCGCCTATACCTGATGCCCATATTACACCACAACGGTCTTTGTCGGCAGCATCGGGATCAAGCTTGGCATCTTTGATCGCTTCGTCAGCAGCTACAAAGGCATACTGGGCGTAACGATCCATTTTGCGGGCTTCCTTTCTGTCAAAAAAGCTGGCGGGATCAAAGCCCTTGACTTCACAGGCAAATTTCGTCTTGAACTTCGTGGTGTCAAAATGAGTGATAAGGCCAGCCCCGCTGACCCCTTCAACAAGACCTTTCCAGTAATCCTGCAGAGTGTTGCCGATGGGGGTCAGGGCCCCCATCCCGGTAACTACGACCCGCCTCATTATAGGTTATTGGAAGAAAACTACTTTGCGTTTTCTTCTATATACTTAATAGCTTCGCCTACTGTGCTGATACTTTCTGCCTGGTCATCTGGAATTCCTATATTAAATTCCTTTTCGAATTCCATGATCAGCTCAACGGTGTCAAGAGAATCTGCTCCGAGGTCATTTGTGAAATGTGCTTCAGTGGTAACCTCTGCTTCGTCAACGCCAAGCTTCTCAACGATGATCTTTTTTACCCGTGTTGAAATGTCAGACATACTATTCAATTTTACGTTAATACTCGTTTTAAAAACTACGCAAAGAAATATATTTGTACCATATTATTCAAGCAAATTGCCGGAAATTTATATCGGCACAAATATAAGCCAAAGTAATTCAATATTTTAACTTATAAAATGAGGCGATGGCTCCTTATGCAAATTATAATAGTAAATACCAGACAATGAAGAACATAGTCATTTTTGCCTCAGGAGCCGGAACAAATGCGGAAAATATAATCAGATACTTTTCGAACGAAAAGAAAGCAAAAGTTGTCCTTGTTCTGTCGAACAAGCCTCAGGCTAAGGCACTGGAAAGGGCTGCCGCACTCGGCATTGATGTGTTTTTTTTCGACCGGAGACAGTTTTACGAGACGGAAGAGGTCTTCTTTATCCTGCAAAGGAGAAACACTGATCTGATCGTTCTGGCAGGTTTTCTATGGCTTGTTCCCTCACAGATAATTGAAGCTTACAAAGGAAGGATTGTCAATATTCATCCTGCTCTTCTGCCCGGTTTCGGAGGCATGGGAATGTATGGTGACAGGGTGCATAAAGCCGTACTTGACGCCCATTGCACAGAGAGCGGTATAACAATTCATTTTGTGAATGAGCACTATGACTCCGGTGATATTATTTTTCAGGCGAGATGCCCCGTATTGCCCGGTGATGATGCAGACGCCCTGGCTTCAAGAGTGCATGCCCTTGAATATGAACATTATCCTGCTGTGATAAGCAACGTTATTGATACTCTGCCTGATTAGTAGCTTATGGTCTCGAAGAGGCTTATATAACCCCGGGCTACCTTCTCAAATCCATCCATTTCTTCCTGCGCGACAGGGTTCACAGGCGGGGCTTCCACCCTCAGCGGATCAACTGCTGATCCGTTACGGTAGAACCTGAAATCAAGATGGGGACCGGTCGATAATCCCGAGCTGCCAACATATCCGATCACCTGTCCCTGTTTCACATAGACACCGGGTGATATCCCCGGTCCAAAACGCGACAGGTGCATATAGGCAGTTGAATATACGCTGTTATGTGTCACACGCACTATCCTTCCGGATCCGTTCTCGAATGCTGTCTGTGTCACCCTGCCGTCGCCTATGGATACTACCGGCGTGCCAATCGGGGCAGCATAGTCAACACCATGATGCGGTCTGACTATCTTAAGAACAGGATGGTATCTTGCCCCTGAGAAGCGTGAACTGATGCGTGAATATCGCAGTGGTGCCTTAAGAAATGCTTTCCGCAGGCTGGCACCGGTGGTATCATAGAACGACATCGTGCTGTCCTGGATATACGGTATGGCATATATGGAGTTACCTGCGTGCTCGAACAGTGCTGCATGTATTTTTCTGATGCCGATGCTTTCTTCGCCGATGAATTCCTCCTCATAGATGACCTTGAACCTGTCTCCCTGCTGCAGGCCGAAGAAGTCTATTGTCCATGCATATATCTCTGAAAGTTCAGCCGAGAGGTTGGGGTTGAGCTGGTTTTCCAAAGCTGCTTCCCAGAGGGAGGTTGAAATAGAACCTGATGAATACCTGAGTATTTTCTTCACTTCAGCATCATACCTGTAAACGGTAAGAGTGTCCTTCAGTGAGAAAATATAACTGACAGTGGGGTCATGTTCATAGATAAAATAATCTGCCCTGTTCGCAGTGTCCTTTGTCAGGAACACCGAGTAACTGCTTCCGGTGCGCACCTTCCTTGGATCAAACACACCCCTGTTCTCTCTCAGCAGCTCTTCAATGGTGTTCCACGGCACATTATAGGAGGCAAGGATGGAGGAGATAAACTGGTTCCGTCTTCACCCTTCCTGTCACTACATTATAAGAATCAACCGGGATGCCGTGGATGAGGTTAACGGTATCAGGCGTTGCAGCAGAAGATGCTGATGAATCTGCCACGCCGGCCACAATGAGCGGCTCCGCCGGCGCATTACCGATGCATGAGGCCAGTGCAAGACAGAAGACTGCAAGAAGTACGAATCTGATCTCCGGGATCCTCATACAACAATATTTACAATACGGTTGGGAACTACGATTATTTTTGGTGTGGCAGTGCCGATCCACCTGATTGCCCTTTCGTCCGACATCACAATTCTTTTAACCTCTTCTACGGGCAAATCAACGGGGAGTTCGATTTTAAACCTCATTTTCCCATTGACTGACACGGGACATTCAAAGGTATCGGTCTTAAGATATTTCTCCTCAAACTGCGGCCAGTGCTCGTACGCCAGCGTATTTTTATTTCCTGTGAGATGCCAGAGCTCCTCTCCGAGGTGAGGAGCAAATGGCGACAGGATCTTTATGAAAACCGAAGCTGTCTCACGGGTGATCTTTCCCTTTTTCATTGCAGTATTCAGGAATATCATCATTGCTGAAACGGCTGTGTTGAAGTGCAGATTTTCAATATCGTCTGTCACCTTTTTTATGGTCTGGTGAAGCGCCCTGAGTATCTCGGGGTCTTCATCTCCGTCAATAATATTCTCTCTGTTTGCTATCAGACGGTATGCCCTTGAGAGAAAACCGAGCACTCCCTTGACGCCCTTTTCGTCCCACGGCTTTGTGGCTTCGAGCGGACCCAGGAACATCTCATAGAGGCGCAGAGAGTTCGGCTCCATAGTTTTTGATCACATCGTCGGGATTGATGACATTTTTGAGACTCTTTGACATTTTGGCCACAATCTGTCTGAGCTCCTCGCCTGTTTCCTTATTGAAATACTGGCCGTCGCGTTCGGTGATCTGGTCCGATGACACCTTGGCGCCTGTCGTTGTCTCGTACGCAAAAGCCAGTATCATGCCCTGGTTGAACAGCTTGGCGAAGGGCTCATCGGTTGAAGCTATCCCCAGGTCAAAGAGCACCTTATGCCAGAAGCGGCTGTAAAGGAGATGCAGCACTGCATGTTCAGCTCCTCCGATATAGAGGTCGACTGGCATCCAGTACTTTTCTCTGGCTTTATCAAAGATAACTTTGTCGTTTTTCGGGTCGATGAACCGGAGGTAGTACCAGCATGAGCCTGCCCACTGTGGCATGGTATTCGTCTCGCGTCTTCCCCGGCGGCCATCTTTGTCAGTGACATACAGCCATCCGGCAGCGTTTGACAGAGGTGATTCCCCGTTCTCACCCGGTTCATACACCTCAAGGTCAGGTAGATTAAGGGGCAGCTCACTCTCATCGAGGAGTGTAATACGGCCGTCATCCCAGTGAATGACAGGGAACGGCTCACCCCAGTAACGCTGGCGGCTGAAGAGCCAGTCACGCAGTTTGTAGTTGACACGGTGCGTGCCAATATTCCTTTGTTCGATCCAGCCGGTGATGGTTTTTATGCCTTCTTCCATGTTCAGACCGTCGAGCGTGATACCCGTCTCTGCGGATGATGAATTGATGTACTCACCGTCGCCTGTCCAGCATTCCCTGCCGGCTATTATCCTCTGCTTCTGTGCTTCGTCAGTGACATCAGGGGAGAGGATGCAATTTATCTCCAGGCCGAATTTTTCGGCAAATTCAAAGTCGCGTTCGTCATGAGCCGGCACGGCCATGATCGCACCTGTGCCATAGCCCATCAGAACATAATCGGCTACCCATACGGGTATTTTTTTGTTATTGACAGGATTGACGGCCCATGCTCCGGTGAATACGCCGGATTTTTCCTTAGCGAGATCAGTGCGGTCGAGGTCAGACTTCAGCGATGCGGCGACAATATACGCTTCCACCTCATTGCTCTTCCCGGTGGTTGTTAATTTCGCAACCAGCTGGTGTTCAGGGGCCAGAACCATATATGTAGCACCGAAGAGAGTGTCAGGACGGGTGGTGTAGACGCTTATAATGGTTTCTTGTCCATCGACTTTAAAATCGACCTCAGCGCCAGTTGACCGTCCAATCCAGTTACGCTGCATCTCTTTGATGCCTTCCGGCCAGTCGAGGTCATCAAGTCCGCTGAGCAGTCTTTCGGCGTACGTTGGGATGCGGAGCATCCACTGCTTAAGATTTCGGCGTACCACCCTGTTACCGCATTTTTCATGCGTTCCGTCGTTCAGCACCTCTTCATTGGCGCAGACGATACGACATGACGGACAGTACCAGATCTGTGCATCGTCATAATATGCCAGTCGTTTTGAGTCAATATATTTTTTTCTTGCCTCATCTCCGGCCTTAAGCACATCGAGAGGGATGGGAAGCTCATTGATATCGCGCCCGCGGTCGGTCTGCGGATCGTACCAGGTGTTATATAGCTTGATAAAGATCCACTGTGTCCATTTGACATATCCCGGGTCTGTGGTATTTATCTCACGTTCCCAGTCATAGCTCAGTCCCAGTTCCTTTATCTGTCTGCGGAAGGTGTCGCAGTTTTGCCGGGTGGTGACAGAGGGGTGTGTGCCTGTCTGGATGGCATACTGTTCGGCAGGGAGACCAAATGCATCCCAGCCCATGGGGTGAAGGACGTTAAAGCCCTTCATACGCTTGTAACGTGCAACTATGTCTGTAGCGGTATAGCCCTCAGGGTGCCCTACATGCAATCCTGCCCCTGACGGGTAGGGGTACATGTCAAGGACATAGAACTTCCTGGGGTTTGATATATCATCAGTAGTTCTGAAGGTTTTGTTCTGTTCCCAGTACTCCTGCCATTTTTTTTCGATCTCGCTGAAATTGTAATCCTTCATTTCCTTTTTCAGGTTTGGGCTTATGGGTCGCAAAATTAGGAAACTTTGGCAAAAAAACCGCAGGAGAGAGGGATGAGCGCGTCATATTTCCGGGATAAGTTTTGAAAAGTGCGGATGTCGGGTTACTTTTGCAGGCGTAACGGTCCCGTAGTTCAATGGATAGAATGACAGATTCCGGTTCTGTTGGTTGGGCGTTCGAGTCGCCCCGGGATCACAATAGCCGCTGTAAGTAATTTATTTACAGCGGTTTTAATTTACTGTCAGGTTCTTGCTGCAGATTAAGTTCACCTTCCCAGCGGGCTATAACAGCAGTCGCAAGGCAATTGCCCAGTACGTTTACTGATGTCCGGGCCATGTCCATTAATTCATCAATGCCCAGGATAATATAAATTGGCCAGGTCGGAAGCCCGAAACTTGCAGCAGTCCCAAGCAGGATCACCAGTGATGCCCGGGGTACACCGGCAACTCCCTTGCTTGTCAGCATCAGAGTAAAAACTATCAGGAGCTGTTTTTCAATTGGAAGATCAATGCCGGATATCTGTGCAAGAAAAATGGTCGCAAGTGAAAGATACAGTGTTGTTCCATCCAGATTAAAACTGTATCCGGTAGGCATTACAAAGGCAACTATCTTACGCGGAACACCAAACTCTTCCATGCGTTCCATCGCAATGGGCAGGGCTGCTTCAGAACTGGTTGTGGAGAATGCTATAACGACAGGTTCGGAGATTGCTTTAATAAATTTCTTTACCGGGATTCTGAATAATAGTGCTACCGGAAGGAGCACCAGTAGCAGGAAGATGATCAGAGAAACATATAGGGTGGCAAGAAGTTTAAGCAAATTATAAAGTATATCGAGACCCATGTGACCAGTGCTGTAAGCAATTGCTGCAAACACTGCAAAAGGAGCAAAATACATTATCAGCTGTGTGAACTTGAACATCGTCTCGGCAAGTGCTTCTGTAAACCTGATCATCGGGTTTTTATATTTATCCTTGATCATTGCCACAGCTATTCCGAAAATAATGCTGAACACAACGATTTGTAAAACCTGTCCCTCATAGATGGCTTTTGCTATATTCTCCGGGAATATGTGGAGGATCAGATCAGTGCCTTTTGTCACTGTAGCTGCCGGAATATCAACCTGGTTGACAGCCTCCGGAACTTTTACCCCGATACCTGCCTTGCTGATATTAATTGCAAGCAATCCGATGAAGAGGGCAAGTGTCGAAACAATTTCAAAATAAACCAGCGATTTCCATCCCATTCTTCCTACCTGTTTCAGGTTGGAATGACCGGCTATTCCGACCACCAGTGTGGCAAAGAGCAGGGGAGCAATAATAGTTTTAATCAGGCGCAGGAAGATCATACTTACAACCTGCATTTTGACAGCTATTTGTGGCAGATCATGTCCGAATTCAGCACCAAGGATCATACTTATCAGTATCCAGGTGGTGAGAGATTTTTTATACAAGGCATAACCAACTATTACGGCTATTGCAATCAACCTGGAAATCAGTAAGACTGTATTGCTGATACTGAGAATGTTGTAGTGGTTGACTATTGTAAGTAATGAAGCAATAAAAATAGTTGCCAGAAGAAAAAGGAGATATCGTTTAGGAACCTTGTTGTTTTTACCCGTGTTCTTAGGGTCACCTTCAGAGGTTAAGGGCGCGGAAGACATAAAGCTACATTTTCCTCTGGTGAAGTTTGCTATTGTGAAAATGTTATCCTGTCAACGTTGACGTCGGCATACATTATCTTCAGGGCGCTGGCCCGGCGCAGAGCCTGTTTTACTTCAGTGACAATACCCATCCGGGCGTCCTTGTCGATCTTTAGCACCACGAGCATCTTTGTTTTGTCAGCTTCGCTGAGCTGTTCACGTTCCTGGGCAATGAAATCCTGGATATCATTTATCTCCCTGAAGGTATCATTGAGCTGTATCTTAGGCTCCGTCCCGTACAATGTCTGTAAGTTTGCTGAGGGGCTCACCGATGTATATAAAGCTGGCCAGCGACTTTTTCTCAAGCACCTTTCCTTCAGTGGCTTCAGGCAGGCGTACTTTTACCATTACATCTGTCTCACGCATCGTAGTGATAGCCATGAAGAAAAAGAGTGTTATGAATACTATATCAGGGAGAGAGGCGGTGCTGATCGCCTTCACTGATTTTTCACCTGTTTTAATGAACCTGGCCATTTTATTTTTCTCCTATCCTTTTTGGTTCAGCCTCTGAGATAGGCACCTTATAGAACTCATCAACGGCGCTTTTTCTATCCTCACCAAGTTTTTCATAAGACATTCCGAATTGCTCCCTGGCAAGGTCCTCACGTAGTTTTGACCTTGCAGCAATAAGCTCATTTTGTACTGCAATATAAACCCCGTACTTTGTTCCGATATCATTCTGCAGTGAGATTACCGCCTTTGTCACCGGCACGCTGCCGAAATAGGGAATATTAACTATCTCTTTTTCAGGCATATTAGGCTGATTGGTAGCGTTTACAATAAACCTGCTCGCAATCTCCCTCAACTGGCTGAATTCAGTCAGTTCTCCCTCTACCAGTAACAGGTTGTCTTTGTTGACTTTCACCTCAAGGATATTCCTGTCGTTGATCTTATTGACATCCTGTGGTACATTGGGATCCGGGATTGCTGGCAGTTGACGCATTAGTCCCGTATCTGTGTCCATTGTTGTAACAGCCAGGAAAAATATAAGAAGGAGGAACGCAATGTCAGCCATCGAGCTCGCATTAATCTCCGGTACTTGCCTTCTTTTTCTTGCCATCTGATATATCTTTTAATCCTTACCTGGGTGATGTTTTGGTTATTTTTTGAAATACCTGGATATCACTGAATAGATTATTGCCAGGAAGGAAAGGACAAACAGGAAGTAGGCAACGAAGAGTCCTATGTCAGTCAGAAATAGCGTGCGTGGTACATTGTCCTTGCCCTTATAATGAGGCAGGTCGAGGACAGTGTTATCAGCCAGTAATGCTGCGATACCTATAAGAACGACACCAATGGCCAGTGCAATAAGGGAAAGCCTGAGACTTTTAGGATTAAGCACAAAATTCCTGACAGTAAAGAAGAGGGTAATGAAAACGGCTATACCTAATAATATATATGCATAAATGATGAAAGAGTTGGTTATTCGCGGCTCTTCATATCTTGTCCCTTCAGTGCCCGGGACCACTCCTCCGATGAAGAAGATCAGGACGAAGATCGCTGTAAGGCCCATCAGGACCCACAGCAGGATCAATATTAGCTTATTTATTTTTGCCGACATGACAGGTTATTTTTGAGTGTATCTGGCCAGCATATCTATAAGCGCGATCGAAGAATCTTCCATCTGGTTTGAAATGGAATCGATTTTTGAGAGGATGTAATTGTAGAAAATCTGCAGGATTATTGCAACCACAAGACCGAACACAGTCGTAATAAGGGCGACCTTGATACCGCCGGCAACGATGGTGGCAGAAACTGTTCCTGCCTGTTCAATGGCATCGAAAGCCTGGATCATACCGATAACTGTTCCGAGGAACCCGAGCATTGGAGCAAGAGCAATGAAGAGCGATATCCATGAGAGGTTCTTCTCGAGAAGACCTGCCTGAACGCCACCGTAGGCAACGACTGATTTTTCTGCCATTTCAACCCCTTCATGGGATCTGTCAAGGCCCTGGTAGAAGATACTTGCCACCGGTCCCCTGGTGTTACGGCATACTTCCTTAGCAGTGTTTATATCCTTTTCCTGCAGTGCTTTGTCAATCTTTGCCAGCAGTTTATCAGTGTTCGTGGTGGCCAGGTTAAGGTAGATAATCCTCTCAATAACAATGGCAAGGCCTATGATCAGACAGAGAAGGATAGAAGACATAAACCCTGCACCGCCCTCAATGAAGAGTCTTTTGATCTCTTTATGGAGGACTTTTTCGCCCTGGACGGGTGTTGTTTGTGTCTGTTCGGTAAGTTGCTGGGTTGTAGTTGCAGTCTGGTCTGTCTGTGCCTGTGAGGTCTGTGTGGTGCCCATCACGAGCAGGGCTGCAAAAACCATAAGAAGGAAAACTCTTTTCATTTATGTCGGTTATTTATGGAAATCTCAACAAAAATAAAAAAAAATGTAAAAGGTGCAATGGAGTTTTTCTGCGCCCTTAAGAAACTAGACTAAAAGTACTAACTTAAATTATACTTGTAAGCCTCAGGAAATACTTTCGGAAAGTGAATTTCAGGTAATGTCAATGTTAGCAAAAGGGAAATCTGTTACCGAAATTGCTAAAGAAACTTTTATGTCAGATAAAACTGTCAGCACATATCGGCCCCGTATCCTCGAAAAGATGGGTATGAAGAAAAATGCATCCCTCTCAAATTATGCCATAAAGAATATTCTTATAGAGTAAAAATCTCGTAATTACCTAATTCCCAGCTCAACTCCCGGCTCAACTCCCGGCTCAATTCCCGCTCAACTCCCGGTCAACTCCCGGCTCAACTCCCGGCTCAACTCCCGGCTCAACTCCCGGCTCACTCCCGGCTCAACTCCCGGCTCAACTCCCGGAAATAAGGGAAGTTTGCTTTGATAAAATTTAAATTGGATTTCCAGAATAACCTCTATTGACATTTCCATTAACCGTGTCGAAATCCCGACCAGCGGCCAGATCAGTTCAGGTTGTGGTTTTATAGTTGAATCCCTTACACAAAATTATCATTTCTTTTACACCCGAATAGGTTAAATCTTTATACCTTTAGGTAATCTGCTGTAAAAATATTTACTTCTTGGGGAAACATTAAAATATAATGACCCCTGACCTGATAAAAAAAAACTGTATATGAAAATTGTTATTGCAGATGATTCCTCTCAATGGAGAGATAGAATTAAAAGTATAACTATTGATATCGGGATGCCGGAAATGAATGGCATCGAAATATTGAAAAAAATCAGGAAGTTGAAAATGGAAGTTAAAACCTGTATGCTAACAAGTTACCCTTATCCTCAATATAAAAAGAGGTGTCTTGAGGCAGGATCTGATTATTTTCTACGCAAAGCTTACGATCTTAAGAATATTAATATTGTGATCGCCGAAATGTCGGGAAAAGCTGATACGCCTGACGGAATTCAATTGTAACAGAAAATATGAAGGTCATGAAGAAAAACAGCACATCGGAAAGTCAGAATAAGAAAGAGATCAAGGGGGTTGAGGCACAGATCGGTGAACGGACGAAAGAGTTGCAATTTTTTTTCAGTTTGTCCGGGATACTAGAACGAGAAAACATCACACTAGAGGAACTTTATCAGGAATTGGTGAACATTCTTCAGGAAAGTTGGAAATATAAGGAAGTTGCATGCGCCAGGATCGTGATCGGTAAAAATGAGTTTCGCACGAAGAATTTTACCGAGTTTGAATGGATACAATCCGCGCCAGTCAGGGTGAGTGAGACCATAATGGGAAGAATTGAGGTCGGATACCTTGAAGAGAGACCGGAACAGGACGAAGGGCCATTCCTGAAAGAAGAGAGACTGATCATAGAAGCCACTGCCGAACGTCTAGGACACATAATAGATCGCAAAATGGCGGAGCAGAAATTAATCATTGCTAATCAAGAACTTGCCTTCCAGGACGAAGAGAAAGCAAAACGAGCTGCTGAGTTAGTCATTGCAAACGAAGAGAAAGCAAAACGAGCTGCTGAATTAGTCATTGCAAACGAAGAGAAAGCAAAACGAGCTGCTGAGTTAGTCATTGCAAACGAAGAGAAAGCAAAACGAGCTGTTGAGTTAGTCATTGCAAACGAAGAGAAGGTAAAACGTGCTTCAAAGTTAGTTATTATCAACGCTGAGAAAGCAAATCGTGCTGCAGAATTAGTTCTTGTTAAAGCAGAAAAAGCAAAACGTGCTGCATGGTTTAGTCATTGCAAACTTAGGGAAAGCAAAACGAGCAGATGAATTAATCATAGCGGACAAAGAACTTATTTATCAAAACGAAGATGAAGCAAAACGTTCTGCAGAGTTAGTGATTGCTGAAGTAACTAAAACAAAACGTGAAGCAGAACTTATCATTGCTAACATTAAGAAAGTAAAGCGGATAGCAAAATCAATTATTGCTGACAAAGAGCTTATTTATCAAAATGAAGAAAAAACAAAACGTTCTGCAGAGTTAGTGATTGCTGACGCAGAAAAAACAAAACGTTCTGCAGAGCTACTGATTGCGAAAATAAAGAAAGTACAACGTTCCACAGAGTTAGTAATTGCAAATGTAGAGAAAGCAAAACTCTCCGCAGAGTTAGTCATTGCGAACAAAGAACTTGTTTATCAAAAAAACGAGAAAGCAAAACGTTCCGCAGAGTTAATCATTGAGAACGTAGAGAAAGCAAAACGTTCCGCAGGTTTAATCATTGCAAACATAGAGAAAGCAAAACGTTCCGCAGAGTTAGTCAAGACTAACAGAGAACTAGTACTGGCCAAAGAGAAAGAAAAACTTTTAGCAGAGTTGATCAATGTAAACAAAGAACTTACCAATCAAATCACAAAGCGCATACAATCCGACCAGGAACTGAAAGAGAGCAATGAGAAGTACTCCAAGGCTTTCACATCATCCCCTTATGCAATCACTATATCGGGCATGAAAGATGGACAATTCTTCGAAGTCAATGATGCCTTTACATCGATTTCCGGTTACACCAGAGAAGAGGCAACTACCAATTCAGCGGTTGGCCTTAACATGTGGGTAAATATAGAAGATCGAAAGTGGGTAATCTCTACTCTTCTTGATGACGGGGATGTATCAGGAAAGGAATTCTTATTCAAGAAAAAGGATGGAGAAATTATATCGGGTTTGTTTTCCGCCAGAATCATTTATATCAATAAAGAACCATGCATAATATCGAGTACTGCCGACATCACCAAGCGAAAACAGGTGGAGGATAAATTGCGGGAATCAGAATTGAGATATAAGACGCTGTTTTCCAACGCTGCAGAGGGAATAATCGTAATCAAAATTGAGACCATGCAATTCCTTTATGCCAATCCAGTCATATTTAAGATGTTTGGATACGCAGAAGAAGAATTCATGCGTCTGGGAGTGAAGGACATATTCCCAAAAGATCCTTAGACCACGTGATAGCTGAGTTTAAAGCTCAACAGAAAGGTGAAAAGACATTGGCTTCTGATATTCCATGTCAGCGCAAAGACGGCACTTTATTTTTCGTTGATTTCAAAAGCACTTCAATGGCCTTAGACAGAATTAGTTGCGTTGTAGGTTTTTTTACAGACATTACAGAACGCAAACATGCGGAAAAAGAATTACTTGAACATCGTGATCACCTTGAAGAATTGGTAAATGAACGGACAGAAGAACTGAATAAAGCAAAGAAAGAAGCTGAAGATGCAAATAGAGCTAAAAGTGAATTCCTGGCAAATATGAGCCATGAGATCCGTACGCCTATGAATGCAGTTTTGGGTTATACCGAATTATTAGGCTCACATGCTTGTTGACCAGGTCCAAAAGGAGTATATTAATTCAATCATTTCGAGTGGAAGAAGTCTTCTTACACTGATTAATGACATCCTTGACCTTTCAAAAATTGAAGCGGGAAAACTTGAAATGGAATATGAATATGTAGATACCTATTCTTTCTTTTCTGAGTTTGAGGGAATTTTTTCTCTTATAGTCTCTGAAAAGGGACTAAAATTCATTCTGGATATTGCTTCAGGAACCCCGGCCGGCATCTATATTGATGAAGCGCGGGTGCGTCAAATAGTTTTTAATCTGATCGGAAATGCAATCAAATTCACATCAGAGGGTAAAATTGTACTTAAAGTATTTGCTGAGAACCCACATATTGTGAATTATTCAAAAGAAAGATCAGTGGAGTTGATTGATCTGATAATTGAAGTACAGGATACCGGGATTGGGATTTCAAAAAAATTGCAGGAGGCAATTTTTGAACCGTTTGTCCAGAAAAGAGATTCTATTAAATATGGAGGTACAGGATTGGGTCTGACAATAACGAGAAGACTTACATCGCTCATGAACGGGACCATCCATGTGTACTCAAAACCCGGAAAGGGAAGCACATTTACCGTTAGGATTCCGGAGGTGGCCTATTTAAGAAACTTCTCCAAAATGAGCGTTGATATTCATGTTGATCCTGCAGAAATTTTATTCGAGGAAGCAGTGGTTCTTGTTGTGGATAATGTGCAAAATAACAGAAGTTATCTCAGAGATGCTCTTAAAAACACCAGTTTAAAAATAGTTGAAGCGGAAGATGGTATTACTGCTTTTAAACTTGCAAAGGAAATCGTTCCCGATCTGATTATTGCTGATATACAGATGCCAAAAATGGACGGGTTCCAGTTATTAAACAAAATTAAATCCGATAATAAGCTGAAACATATACCTGTTATTGCCTATTCTGCATCGGTCTTAAGCGTTCAGAAAGAACGGATACATAAGAGCAAATTTGCCGGACTCCTTATTAAACCCGTCAAAGTCACTGAACTATATATCGAACTAATGAATTCTTTACAATTTAAGTCAACCAGAGAGACTGAACCCGATAAACCGCAACCGGAAACTGATTTAATTAGAGAAATAACTGACCTACCCGGATTAACACATTCTCTCGGAACTGATTTTTATGCCACATGGAAAACATTTGCTGTCAGACAACCTATCGGGGAAATCCGTGATTTCGGTAAGAACCTGATCCAGTTAGGTATGGATCATAATTCAAGTATAATCACAGATTATGGAAAGAAACTAATCAATGCAGCAGATAGTTTCAATATTGAAGCGATACTAAAACTTATTGGAAAATATAAGGGTATTATTGAAAGTCTTAAAGATTCAACTAACAATCCAAACAATGACTAGTCTGGATATTACACAATCAGTTTCCCCTGCAATTCTGATTGTTGATGATAATCTTCAGAATGTTCAGGTATTAGGTAAATTATTACAGAAAAACAAGTATGAAATCGAATTTGCCATCAACGGCCAGGCAGCCCTGGAGTGGCTGAATATCAGGCAATTCGATCTAATATTACTTGATATAAACATGCCCGGCATGAATGGATTTGAAGTATGCAGCAAAATACGTTCAAACCCTGATATGAATAAAGTTCCTGTTATTTTTCTATCGGCAGAGTCCGATAGAGAAAGCATTTTAAAGGGATTAGAACTTGGGGCGCAGGATTACCTTACCAAACCATTCGATAGCAGGGAACTGCTTGTAAGAGTCAGGACGCATCTTGTCCTGAAAGATAGTCTTGAAAAACTGGAAAAGCTTAACAAATCACTCGAAGAAAAAGTACTTGAACGAACGCAACAACTGAAAGAAGCAAATAGTATGCTGGAGGCCACAAACCTCAAATTGCTCGATCTCGACAGGGCAAAGACAGAATTCCTGAACCTGATCAGCCATGAGATCCGTACGCCACTTAACGGGATAATTGGTCCATTGGAGCTACTAAAAGAGGTTGTTTCTACCGGTCAGATAAGTGAACTGGTTGACATCCTTGATATGTCTGTCAAAAGACTGGAGAGGTTTGCCATAAATGCCCTTCTGATTACAAGACTTAAAACAAAACAGTTGGAAATAAGAAAAGATAGAATTCATCTCTCAAACCTGATTAATGAAGTTATAGAAAAGGTAAAGGAAAAATTTCAATCAGGAAATATTCAGATTAAAAGAAACGATGAAATAACCCGGTATTTAATTCCTGGTGAAGCCGAACTGATAAAAAAATGTATTTGCCATATACTCGATAATGCAATACTTTTTTCTCCGCAAGACGGTACCATTGAAATCAACACTTATGTTGAAAATCAAGCTATTATATGTGAAATTAAAGATAATGGACCAGGATTCGCAATAGGAGCTATTGACCATTTATTTGAACTATTTACTATGGGCAATGCGTGCAAAGATAATTTTACCGGGATAGGTATCCCTATTGCCAGAATGATCATGGAAGCACATGGCGGGAATATAATTATTGGCAATAATCCTGCAGGTGGCGCTTCTGTAAAGCTATTGTTTCAAAAAACTATTGTGGAATGAAAGACAATAGAAACATTACTTGAGAAATTCTAAAACTCTCTGATGAACCAAGAATATGTTTTAAATCTGCCATCAGTTTTAATTGTCGACGATAATCTAAAAAATCTTCAGATTCTGGGATCGTTTTTACAGAAGGAGAGAATGATTGTCGAATTTGCTCTTGATGGTATTTCTGCACTAAGTTGGTTGGAGAAGCAAAAATTTGACCTTATTCTCCTTGACATCATGATGCACGGCATAGATGGATTTGAGGTATGTTCCCAAATCAGGAAAAACTCTGCATATAATGAGATTCCCATCATTTTTATTACCGCAAAAACAGATTCCGGGAGTATCATCAGGGGATTTGAGACTGGTGCAGTAGACTATATTGCAAAACCCTTCATAAAAAGTGAATTACTGATCAGAATCAGAACACAAATAAATATTAAAAAATCACAGGAACAGATTAATCATTATCTGTACGAAATTGAGGAACGAAACAAAAATATCAGTAAAAGCATTGAGTATGGCAAATATATTCAAAATGCTATTATAAGCATATCAGAAAAAAACTTAAAATACTTACCGGAACATTTTATTGTAAACCTTCCAAAAGATATTCTCAGCGGTGATTTTTACCGGTTATATAAAGTTGGCAAGAAATTTTTAATCGCCATTATGGATTGTACGGGACATGGAGTACCGGGAGCCCTCATGAGTATTATGGGAATTACGTTATTAAATGAAATTGTCTTACATGATCATATTTTACAACCTGATAAAATTCTTGAAAGTCTTCGTCACAAGATCATCAGGGCTCTCGGGCAAAAAAAGGGGATCGATAAATTTAGAGATGGAATTGAAGGTTCAGTCATCTGTTATGATTCCGTATCGAAAAAGCTTCAGTACTCCGGTTCTTTTAGTCCACTAATTTTTTTACATAAAGCCGAAATCTTTGATATAAAAGCAGACAGAATTCCAATAGGATTTTATGACGTAACCGGGAAATTTACAATTCATGAAATAGATATTGAAAATAACGACACGATTTATCTGTTTTCTGATGGGATAATTGATCAATTTGGTGGACCCAAAAACAAACGTTTTATGATCAAACATCTAAAAGGAATACTTCTTGGAAATCAAAACAAAACTATGATCCAGCAAAAGGAAATCCTTATAAAAGAACTTAATCAGTGGAAAGGTGATTTAGTTCAGACAGATGACATTCTTGTTCTGGGGATTCGGTTTTGATGAAAGTTTTAAGAATGTAGTGACTATGATGTATTATGGAAATGCTGAAGGTATTTGGCAGGGTCAGTCATGCTGTTGCGGAGAGAGGGGGATTATTCGCTTCGTTCATGATCCCCGGGGGAGGAACCTGCAGACCATATCACCCTCATGTGCTGCGCACATGAGTATTTTTATTTTCCGTCAGCCCTCACCCGGGCAAGCCCGGTTCGGTCCGCCGTAAAATAAAAAACCCGTCAGCCAGAAGGCTGACGGGAGTGATATGGTCTGCGGAGAGAAAGGGATTCGAACCCCCGGTACCCTTTTGAGGTACACACGCTTTCCAGGCGTGCCAGTTAAGCCACTCCTGCATCTCTCCGGAAAAACGGCGCAATTTACAAAAAAAATGATGACAGCAGCAAGTTCAGCTCATTTCACCGCTGAGGGATTGCGACAGCAGCGAGTTCAGCTCATTTCACCGCTGAGGGATTGCGAAGCAGCAAGTTCAGCTCATTTCACCGCTGAGGGATTGCGACAGCAGCAAGTTCAGCTCATTTCACCGCTGAGGGATTGCGACAGCAGGGTCTCGATTTTCGCTTTTGGCAATGAGCTGCCAAGAAGAATCATCATCTTCGTCACGGCAGCCTCGGCGGTAATATCCCTGCCACTGATAACTCCTGCAGTACGCAGTCCTGCGGAAGTCTCATACAAGCCCATCTCAACACTTCCGGCCAGACATTGAGTGACATTAAGCACAATACCTCCTCCGGCTATGAATGAACGGATCTCCCCGAGGAACCAGCCCAGCGTCGGCGCGTTACCGGTACCGTAAGTCTCAAGAATGAGTCCATGCAACCCCTTGGTTCTGAGCATGGACGAGACAACACCCTGCCCGATACCCGGAAAGAGCCTCAGCACTGCCACACCGGTATCAAATTCAGCTGAGACTTTCAGAGGACGCCTTACCGTCGGATATCTTATCAGGTTACGGTTATAGCGTATCTGCAGACCCGCCTCTGCCAGTGCCGGCAGATTAGGTGAAGTGAAAGCATTAAAATGTTCGGCGCTGAACTTGATGGTCCTGTTGCCTCGTAATAATTTGTTCTCGAAGTAGATACAAACCTCAGGTACAACCGGCAGCCCGTTCTCACAGGCAGCGGCAATCTCGATGGCAGTGATCAGATTCTCCTTCCCGTCGGTACGAAGCACACCGATCGGCAGCTGGGCACCGGTAAAGATGACAGGTTTCTCAAGACCTGAGAGCATAAAGCTCAGGGCGGAGGCTGAATATGACATGGTGTCAGTTCCGTGTAACACCACGAAACCGTCAAAATGATCATATTCTTCGAAAATGGTGTTTGCAATTCTGATCCATGTATCAGGACTGACATCCGAAGAGTCAATCACCGGATCGAAAGTAACGGTCTCGAGGTTAAATCCAAACCGCTGCAGCTCCGGCACCTGGTCTGAAATATGCCTGAAGTCGATGGGCACAAGTGTACCTGTCACAGGGTCATTGACCATCCCTATGGTGCCTCCGGTATATATTATAAGAATTGATATGCTCTTTTCCATCCATTAAATTCTAAAGAGTTTTTTTGCGTTGGCAGTAGATCTGTCAGCAACTTCTGCGGGACTTATGGCCAGCAACTCTGATAACTTATCGATTACCAGTGTCAGGTGACTGCTCTCATTCCTTTTCCCGCGGTATGGTACCGGGGCCAGGTAGGGAGCGTCAGTCTCAATGACAATTTTATTTATACCGGCCTCTATTGCCGCTTCGCCAAGACGACTGTTCCGGAAGGTGATCACACCGCCAATACCGATCAGAAATCCCATCCCGATAACCTGATTCGCTTCCTCTGCATTTCCCGGGAAAGCATGAAAAACACCTGTGACCCGACCGGAACCGAAGGCATTTAATTCGCGGATGATAACATCAAGTGACTCGCGTGCATGTATTACAACAGGCAAATCGTAATCCTCAGCAAGCTCAAGGTGACGCCTGAAGGAGATCAGCTGGTCATCAATAAAGGTCTTGTCCCAGTAAAGATCGATACCGGTCTCTCCAATACCGTAGTATTTATGTTCAGCAAGCCTCGCTTCAACCTCTTCAAGCTCCTGCAGGTAATTCTCCCTCACAGACGTCGGATGCAGAGCCATCATCGGAAGACAGATCCCCGGAAAGCTCTCTTCCACAGCAAGCATTGGAGCCACCGAAGAGGAGTCAATGTTGGGCATCAGGATGGTCCGTACTCCCGCAGCAATTGATCTTTTGACCACCTCATCGCGGTCAGCATCAAACTCAGGCAGGTAAATGTGGCAATGAGTATCAACAATCTGCATTTGGCAAAATTAGCTTTTTTCAGGTAGTTGGCATTAGGCAATAGGCAATAGTCGAGTATGGCTAAGGCCAATTGCTGAACCATTTTTCATTTTGTATCACTATTGCCTGATGCCAATTGCCTCTTGCCTTATTTTTTTTACCTTTATAGTGTCTCGCAAACGCTTTTATTATGTCACGAACATCTCTTGTGCACAAGATTGCACTCGGAATGATTCCGGGTGTGGGAGATATCACCGCCCGAAAACTTGTCTCATACTCCGGAAGTGTGGAGGCAGTCTTCAGTGAACCATTCCGGAACCTGACAAAAATTCCCGGTGTGGGAGAGACCCTGGCAAAAGCTGTCGCCGGGCATGATTACCTTGAAGCGGCAGCCAGGGAGGCTGATTATGTCGAAAAACAAGGTATCAAAGTATTCCACTACCTCGATGAAGATTACCCTTTCCGGCTTCGTCAGTGTGAAGATTCCCCTGTCACTTTTTATTTCAGAGGCAATGCCGACCTCAACGCATCACACATCTTAAGCATAGTGGGTACCCGCAATGCAACGCAACGGGGTCGTGAACTCTGCCAGAAAATTGTTGCAGGCTTATCAGTTCATTTTCCGGAAATGCTGATTATTAGCGGACTGGCATACGGGATTGATATCGCCGCGCACAAGGCAGCACTTGCAAACGGCCTGCCCACAATAGCAGTTCTGGGTCATGGTCTTAAAACGATCTACCCTTCCATTCATGCCGGCGTTGCCAGATCGATGCCTGAGAAGGGGGGGCATCTGACTGATTTTTCTTCTGATACCCTTCCCGAAAGGAATAATTTTATCAGACGCAACAGGATCATCGCAGGAATCTCTGATGCCACGCTGATAATTGAATCCGGGATCAAGGGAGGTGCATTGATAACTGCAGATATCGCTGCCTCATATAACCGCGATGTCATGGCTGTTCCAGGGCGCCCGGGTGATGAGTGGTCTGCAGGATGCAATGCTCTCATAAGGTGCAATAAGGCAGCGCTGGTTGAAAACTGTGAGAATATTGAGTACCTGCTGGGTTGGAAGCCCTCCGCATTTTCGGCACCGACAGTGCAACCGGAACTCTTTCCGGCAATGACAGACAATGAGAAGAAAGTCTATGAAGCGCTGAAGTCAGAGGGCGACCTGACCATCGACACACTGGCACGGGCGCTGGGAATTCCTGTATACAAACTTTCCACAGTGTTGCTCCAGATGGAACTGGCAGGGCTGATCACGCCGTGCCCGGGCAGTGTTTACAAAATCAGATAAAAAAAACACCGTAACCCTCAGTGTAAGCTTGAGGGCCACGGTGTAAATATGTCAGATCAGGTTATTATATCAGACCCTGATCAAGCATTGCGTTGGCAACCTTGAGAAAACCTGCTATGTTTGCGCCTTTCACATAGTCAACATAACCGTCGTTGCCTGTTCCATGCTTGACACATGCGTTATGTATATTGACCATAATTGAATGCAATCTGTCATCGACCTCTTCCTTGTTCCAGTTGAGCTTCATTGAGTTCTGCGTCATCTCGAGACCAGAGGTGGCCACACCACCTGCGTTGACAGCCTTGCCGGGGCCAAAGAGCAATTTATTTTTGATGAATAATTCAACTGCTTCAGGAGTACAACCCATATTTGAAATCTCAGCGACAAGCATAACGCCGTTTTCAATCAGAGTCTTTGCATCATCACCATTCAATTCATTCTGTGTAGCACAAGGAAGAGCGATATCGACCTTGACTTCCCAGGGTCTCTTCCCTTTTACAAAGGTTGATCCCTTGAATTCTTTGGCGTAAGGCTCAACGATATCCTGGTTTGAAGAACGCAGCTTAAGCATGTAGTCTATCTTTTCGCCGGTTACACCTGCGGGATCGTAAATATAGCCGTCAGGTCCGGATATTGTAACAACAATACCACCCAGCTCGGATGCCTTGAGAGCAGCGCCCCATGCAACGTTTCCAAAACCGGAGAGAGCAATTTTCTTTCCTTTGATAGTATCCTTCTTTTTTGCGAGCATTTCCTTGACAAAATAGATCCCACCAAAGCCTGTAGCTTCAGGACGGACCAGTGAACCTCCCCAGTTAAGTCCTTTACCTGTAAGAACGCCGGTATGCTCCCGTGCAAGCTTCTTATACATACCGTAGAGGAAACCTATCTCACGTCCGCCAACACCGATATCACCTGCAGGCACGTCTGTCTCAGGACCGATCAGCCTCCATAGTTCAAGCATGAACGACTGGCAGAAACGCATCACTTCGTTGTCAGATTTGCCTTTCGGATCGAAATCTGATCCTCCCTTACCACCACCCATAGGCAGTGTTGTAAGAGAATTCTTGAAGATCTGCTCAAATCCCAGGAACTTCAGGATAGAGAGGTTGACAGTCGGGTGGAAGCGTAAACCGCCTTTGTATGGGCCTATGGCATTGTTAAACTGGACCCTGTAACCGAGGTTAACCTGTACGTTTCCCTGGTCATCCATCCATGGAACTTTAAATGTCAATATCCGGTCAGGTTCAACGAGCCTCTGCAGTATGCCGGCTTTGGCAAACTTGGGATTCTCATTGTACACTTCCTCAATAGAATCGAGGACTTCCCTGACAGCCTGGAGAAACTCGACTTCACCCGGATGTTTTTTCTCGAGATCAGCCAGAATCGTTTTAACTTTCATTGCGTTATATCTTTTAAGTTGTGATTTATTTAAAATCAAATCATTTCCAAAGGTGAGGTAACCTTCAGTCATGAAAAATGACTTTACTCATGTTTTAAGCTTACAGGATTAACCTGCTGATTTATAGGTTTTAAGAACCTCTTCTATTTTTGCTCTCTGGATGGCTGACAGAGCTGTAATGCTTACCGGGCTGTAGCCGGCTTTCTGACCCTGTACCCTTTGATAAAGAATGAGATAATGGTGCATACCCATCATCCCGGTCGTGATTTCGTAGCCGGCAAATTGTAATGCCGGGATCTCAACGCTTTTGCTGTCGCCCGGGATAAGGCCTGTCTTGTACCATCTGAGAGTGATACCCCGTTCATCAGCAGAGAAATAAATGTATCTGAATTTCATTATAGCCGGATAGAAGATAAGAAGCAGATAAATTACAGTTATGGCGGCGGTCATGATATGGACATTGTTCTCAGACATTATATTCTGGAAGATCTTCGGGAAATATGCCATGAAGACATATAAAACATATATCACGGTTGCTATGAATCCAATCAGCCTGAACGCCACAATTTTCTGACCGTTATCGATAGTCATAATCTTTTCATTTAAACAAATCTAAGAAATTTCTTTTAAATCAACCAGGTGATGATCAGGGTTACTCTCTCTTTTTCCTGAAGAACTTTTTCATCATCAGTGAACACTCTTTTGCCATTACTCCGCTGCGGACCACTGTTTTCGGGTGGAGGATCTGCACACCTGTGGTCGTGTATCCTTTCTTCTCATCAGAGGCGCCGTAGACTATTACCGAAATCTGGCTCCATGCCAGTGCACCGGCGCACATGATACAGGGTTCCACGGTAACGTAGATGGTGCAATCAGTCAGGTATTTTCCCCCGAGGTACGATGCTGCGGCGGTAATAGCCTGCATCTCAGCGTGGGCTGTCGGGTCATTGAGCGTTTCCGTCAGGTTATGCGCACGCGAAATGATGACCTTCCCGGCTACAATGACTGCACCTACAGGTACTTCATCACGGTCAGCTGCCTTTTGCGCTTCGGCAAGCGCCATTTGCATAAAATATTCATCATCTCCGGGTTTCACGGCATCAGCTTTTTGGTTCAGGATGTATGACGACACTTATGTCCCTGAATTCGTCCTCGAGCCTCTCCTCTATGCGGTCACACTGCCTGTGGATGACCTCGATGGTTTCGTTGGCCGGTACCTCGAGGTGGAACTCGACAAATCTCTGATGACCGGCCGCACGTGTACGCAGACTGTGGTAGGATGCATTCATATCTTTAAGGATGGCTTCCACTCTTTTCAGCTCATCGGGCGAGATGGCAGTGTCAAGCAAGCGGCGAGAAAGCTTTTTTCAGGAGCATCCATGATTCATATATAATGAGCATTGCCACTCCCAGGGCAATGATAGGGTCAAGGATATGCCATCCGGTGATCCACAAAAGGGCCAGCCCAATGGCGACACCAACAGAGGTGATGACGTCAGTCTTGAGATGGAGGGCATCGGCTTCCAGGGCAACAGAATCGGTGATACGTGCTACTTTGTATAGTCTGCGCGAGACGAAAGTGTTCACTACAGCCGAAATAGCCATGACGAGCACTCCAAGTCCCAGCACACTGGGCTCTTCAGGATGAATGAGTTTGCGAACCGCCTCGTAGATGATCCATGCCGATGCAATGAAAATAAGTCCTGCCTCTATGACACCTGATACGTTTTCAGTTTTACCGTGGCCATAGGGATGTCTTTCGTCTGCAGGATTACCGGATATCCTTACTGCAAAGAAGGCTATTATGGCTGCCACAAGATCAAGCGCCGAGTGAATGGCTTCTGAAAGGATACTGACCGAATTGGTCACCAGACCGACAACAAGCTTCATGACGATGAGCAAAGTATTTGACATCACCGAAAGCCTTGCTGTCTTTGTTTTCAGGGTGTTGGCCATTATAAGGAATAAGTCGGAATTTCTGCAATTTTAGAAAAAAACACATGAAAATGCTGCTGAAAGTTATTACCGTTTATTACCGGGAATAATTCTTATTTTTGTTACCACAATAAAAATGAAATGTATAGGACACACACATGCGGAGAGCTGATAATCAGCAATAAAGGGGAGAGAGTTACCTTGGCAGGATGGGTTCAGCGTTCAAGGGATCTGGGCGGAATGACATTTATTGACCTGCGTGACCGTTATGGGATCACACAGCTGGTCTTTAATATGGAATCCAATCCTGATCTCTGCATGCAGGCCAGGAAACTTGGCCGTGAGTTCGTTGTACAGGTCACCGGCACGGTGGAGGAACGGAGCAATAAAAATCCTAAGCTTGCCACGGGAGACATCGAGATAATTGTGGAAAAAATAACGGTGCTGAATACCTCGGACCTGCCTCCATTCACAATTGAAGAAAACACTGACGGGGGTGATGAGCTGCGTATGAAATACCGGTATCTTGATCTCCGCCGGCAGAATGTGCGTTCGAATATCATTCTGAGACACAGGATGGCACAGGAGGTCAGACGGTATCTCGATGGCCAGGGTTTTATTGAGGTTGAGACGCCGGTGCTGATCAAATCCACCCCTGAGGGTGCACGCGACTTCGTTGTTCCGTCACGACTCCATCACGGAGAGTTTTATGCACTTCCCCAGAGCCCTCAGACATTCAAGCAGCTGCTGATGATCGCCGGTTTCGACAAATATTTCCAGATAGTAAAATGCTTCCGCGATGAGGATCTGCGTGCTGACCGTCAGCCCGAATTCACACAGATAGACTGCGAGATGTCGTTCATACACCAGGAAGACATCCTGAATACTTTTGAAGGCCTGGCCAGGCATTTGTTCCATGAGATGAAAGGGATTGATTTTAATGACCCGTTCCCGCGCATATCCTATGACGAGGCGATGAAACTCTATGGCTCGGACAAACCCGACATACGTTTCGGAATGTGCATAACTGAAATCACTGAGGCAGTAAGGGGAAGGAATTTTGCGGTCTTTGACAGCGCTGAATATATTGGCGGTATTTGTGCACCAGGTTGTGCCAACTATACGCGTAAGCAGCTCGACGAACTTACTGAGTATGTCAAACGTCCGCAGATAGGGGCAAAGGGACTTGTCTATGCACGCGTGGAGACTGACGGGTCAGTGAAGTCCTCAATTGATAAGTTCTATAATGCAGATGACCTGAAGCGTCTTGCCGGGATGATGCAGGCCGGGGCAGGTGATCTTATATTGATTATTTCTGGTGATAAGGAAAAGACGCTCACCGCCCTTGGAGAGTTGCGCCTTGAAATGGGTCGTCGCATGGGTTTCAGGGATGCTTCAGAATATGCTCCGCTGTGGGTAACCGACTTCCCGCTGCTGGAGTGGGATGAGGAGACACGCCGGTTTTATGCAAAGCACCATCCATTCACTGCTCCCAAGCCTGAAGATCTTCAGTATATGGAGAGCGATCCGGCAAGGGTGCATGCAAATGCTTACGACCTGGTGATCAACGGCACTGAGATAGGCGGAGGATCGATCCGTATACATGATCCTGAAACACAGTCTCTCATGTTTAAAACACTCGGGTTCACTGAAGAAGAAGCCCGGAAACAGTTTGGCTTCCTTCTTAATGCCTTCAGGTTTGGGGCTCCGCCGCATGGAGGAATCGCCTTTGGATTTGACAGGTGGACTGCGATAATGGGGGGTTCGGATACCATCCGTGACTTCATCGCCTTCCCGAAAAATAACCAGGCACGTGATGTTATGATCGACACCCCTTCGACAATAAAGCAGGAGCAGCTTGACGAGCTGGGAATAGAAATTAAGAAGAAGGAGAAGTAGTTGCAGGAAAGCACAGAAGTAATTGAAACCTGATTAGGGAATTTAATGCCTTCATCAGGCCTTTGGTCAGCCTTCCCAGGTAATATTAAGCTTTGGTTTTACGGACAGTTTTTTTCTTCGGAGGCTCGGCTTCCAGGGGTTTGGTATAAGGTATTGAGAAGCAGAAAAGTGAACCTTCCCCGGGTGTCGAGATGAGCCATATTGAACCGCCGAGGAGCTCCACATAGGCTTTTGAGATCGAGAGCCCCAGGCCTGTACCGCTGAACTGTTTCGAGCTTGGAGTTTCAACCTGGTAAAAGCGGTCGAAGACCTTTACCTGGTGCTCCGGAGCGATGCCTATCCCGGTATCGCTTACAAAGAACTCCACTGTTTCTCCCCTGAGGACATAGCCAAACTCAATTCTTCCTTCGCGGGTGAACCTGAGAGCATTGTTCAGAAGATTGGAGAAGATTTGTATGATCTTGGTCTCATCAGTGAGAACATTTGACTGACTTTCATCGAGATGGGATGTGAACTGCAATACCAGCCCCTGCTGCTGTGCGCGCATACTGTACTGGTCGTAGAGATTCCTGATAAGGGTATTAAGGTTGACGTTGGTGCGCGATACTTTCACCAGTCCGGTCTCAATATTGGAGATGTCAACGATATCCGTTATGATTGAAAGAAGCTGGTTGCTTGACTGGTAAATAATGTCAATGTATTGTCTGCGGCTCTCGTCTGTAGTGTCAGGTGAATCAAGCAGTGTTGTGAAACCCACGATGGCGTTCATGGGAGTGCGTATCTCATGCGAGATATTATGCAGGAAGGCTGTCTTGAGCTTGTCGCTCTGTTCTGCCTTATCCCTGGCCCTGATCAGCTCTTCCTCAATACGTTTCCTGTCGGTTATGTCTGATATAAAGCCTTCCATGGCTACCAGCTTGTCGCTTTCATAATAGCCGCGGCCTCTCTCCCAAACCCATCTTTTCTGGCCTGCAGAAGTTATGATACGGTATTCAATGGTATAGAGATAACCCGTACTGAGGGCAGTATGGATCTCTTTCCATACCCTTTCCCTGTCTTCAGGGTCAACGATGGAGGCGAATGACCTTATCTTATTGTCAATGAATTCGTTGGGAAGATAACCGGCAAGCTCATAGATGCCGTCGCTGATATACTGCATGGTCCATTCAGGATCATTGTCACAGCGGAATACAACACCCCGGAGGTTATTGATAATGGTGCTCAGTTTTTTGTTGCTCTCTTTCATCTCCTCCTCGGCACGCTTGCGTTCAGCGATATTACGGCCGATGCTCTGATAGAACCGTGCACCATCCACCTCAACGGTATAGGCGCTGATCTCAATGGGAAATGTCGTCCCGTCACTTCGTGTGTGAACAGTTTCTATATAAGATGAACCTTTGTTATTAAGCTCCTGGACATGTTTGGCAAGCATAGGAACTTCCTCAGGTGTCCGTATATCGGTCATACTCATTCCGATGAGCTTATCGCGCGGGAAGCCGTAGGTCTCCACAGCACGCTCATTGGCTTCGACAATATTCATGTCGTTGTCAATAAGCAGAATAATATCGCTTCCATGCTTCATCACGAAGTCGAAATGCTTCATGATGGCCTGTCTGTTAAGATCTTCCCTGTATTTTTCGCGGAGGTATCGTGCCCTTGTCGATTTGGCAATAAGGTAACCGATGCTTGCCAGCGCCAGGTAAACGAGGCCCATGATCAGCCACAACATGCCAAGTTCGCGGTTAAACCTGGCGAGAATTTCAGGTGTCTCCTTTTTTGCAGCCAGGTACCATTCGGTGCCGGGTACCTGTTTGACCGAAACCACAACCTCGGTTCCCGTATAATCTTTATAGGTCTTTACTTTCTGGTCTTCGGTCGGCGGATTGCGTGCTATGAGCTCCATATCACCTGCAGGAACTGTAATTGCCCTGTCGAACCCTGCGAGCCTTGAGCCGTTGAGATAGGTGACAGAATCGCCATCAAAACGGAACAGTATGCACTCAGAGGTCTTTCCCGGAGTGGGCCATGTCGATATCAGCGGAAAAAGTTCCTTCTCCGGATCAATGCGAATGACAAGAATACCAGCCAGCACTGTATCGCCCTCGAGAGGCATCTTCATGGGTATGACCAGGTCAAGATGCAGATACGGGACAGCTGTTGCCGAGTGGAAGTCTGAAAGAGAGATTTCAGGATTGGATATCACGGTTGTAATTCGTGACCGGAGGAAATCGCCCATGACTGCCTCAAACTCCGGAACGGCAAGTCCCACGCCACCGCCTGCATCGAGCAGGACAGCACCGTGAAAGTCATAATTCTCTATCAGAGTATTGAGCAGCTGGGTCAGTCTCGATCTCTCCCATTTGTTCCTTTCCTTGATGAACATAGCATCTATATGTTCAACAAGTGTAACGTTTTCATGGATTAGCCTGGCGTCGTTCAGTTTTTCTTTGCGCCAGTGAGCTATCTGGTCCGCTTTCAGTTGCGCGATAGCCTCCATCTCCGTGGCGGCATCGGTAATGATGCGTTGCTTTTGTCCAGATGAATAAATAAATATCAGAGTAGTAAGAACAGCTGCTGTGAATATGAGCATACTCACAGAAGTCCAGGGGAAGGGCGACTTCTTGTTGTTCTTTTTCATCAGGCTCCTTAAATTTCTGATTGGGCCGGAATGTGAAGTTAGTACCATATTAAAGATTCAACACTTATAACGGACTAATGTTATATAAATTATGATTAATACCTAAAGACTGCAGTGCTGCAGAAGGCATGAGTGAAAGGTTAAAGGGCGACAGGACGGTTTTTAGCAGTCAGAAAAATTGCGCGGAGACCTATATTGTGATTTGGACCCACATGGAGAGCAAAGCCTTATAGGATGGCTATTGACAGGTAAAAAATTGCGTGCAGGCCGTAAATGGTCACAAGATAGGTCGGAAGATTCAAGAAGCAGCCGGGAGGCTTTTAGCAGGTAAAAAATAGCCTTAAGACAGCAATAATGGAGAATAAAAATCACTGAAGGTCAAAGGCAGTTACGTGGCTTATTACTGATAATAAAAATAACATGTCACTTCGGCAGGTGACTGTCAACTGTAATGTGAACAAAAGAGCGGACTATATACATCCGGCAAAACCGGATTGGAGTACTCTATTTGGCGTTTTTCTTTTCTTTTTTTTCCTTACGCTTTTCCTTCAGGCTTTTCGTCGGCTCTTTCTTTTGGGTTTTCTTGGTAACAAGTCCTTTTGTCATGGCTTTAATATTTTGATTAGCAATAACTTATTTCGGCGGAGCGATTTCCGCTTTTTGTCAGGCTAAATGTAATTTCAAAGATTTGAAATTGCAACTGTTGTTAATTAAAAACTGAAAAGTTGCAATGGGTCGCTTTCGAAAAAGAGGGTATAGAGACTTGGTCTTTAAAAGGGTGTCTTTTACGGATGATTATTATGTTTTAGTCAAATTAAGAAAGAAATCTGTGACAATTCACTTAAATTAGAAGTCTGATTTTTTAAAGGCTGAGCATAATTTTATTCAATAGATCTCACTACCCTTACGGTTGTGAGATACAATCCTAAAGGTTGGATATTAAGTGTGCGCAGCTCTTTACGGGGAGCCTGGGACGATTTGCGGCAGGCTCACGGCAATAGTCCGGTCAGTGTGACTGACGAAACGAAGGTTTATCAAAGCCTGATTTGAGAAAAATCGCTAACAACAAGATTAGTAATTTGTTACAGGTTACTCAAAAGAGCAGATCCGGCATCTCCGATTATCAGCGTTATACCCTGTTCCGGGGTCACAGAGGAGTAATATTTTAATCGTCTTCAAACCTTTCATAAGCGTTTCCATGAAAACACAATAATTATGAAAAAGTTCAGTCATTTTTCAGACATGATATTC
>CAWHED010000009.1:0-65623 GCA_963828395.1 uncultured Bacteroidales bacterium | reverse complement strand
ACAGGTCAATCAGAGTACATAAAAAAGATTGAAAGATTATGCCGCAAATTCAATAATGTCAGTCTGATCACATTCAATGACCCGGTCGGATTAAGTAAAATGTGGAATACAATTATTGATCAGGCAGGGAGACCTATAGTGCTGATGATGAACGATGATGTAAAAATCGGGTTCCGGTTCAGGAAATTCATGGAGTACTTCAGGAATTCTGAAGGATGACATTGCCACTATCAACTCGTCGTGGAGTCATTTTGTGATTTCACAAAAAACAGTCAGCATGACCGGGAAGTTTGACGAAGGGTTTAAAGAAATCGGCGGTGAAGATGACGATTACCTTGCGAGACTGGCAATTGACAGGATAGAAGTTAACGATTATCAAACCCATACTCTGATCAGCAAACGTTTCCGGGACAGAAAAGGCTCTGTTCTGAACTCCTTTGGCAAGGATATGTCTAAAGAAAGAGGCGGTTACAGTACTCTGAACAGTGATTATCTTGAAAAAAAGTGGGAGGTAAGATCTTCAGCTTTTCCAGGCAGTATCAGGGTTGCACAGCGCAACGGTACTTACTGGAAGCCAAGGACAGATACAATCAGCTGATAAACACCGGGATATGATGTGATGAGTTCACTGCGCAAAAGTCTATCAAAGGGTATTTTCTGGAGTTATTTTGACTCCTTTGGTACTTACCTGATCAGGTTCGGATTTTCAGTCGCGATTGCCCGGGTGTTATCTCCAGAAGATTATGGAACAATAGGCATGATTGTCATATTTATTGCCCTCGGGCAAATACTTATGACTGGCGGTTTCTCGATGGCACTTGTGCAGAAGGCAGAGACAAATGAAAGAGACCAGTCGACTGTTTTCTGGTACAACCTGGCAATGGCAGGTGTAGTATATTTTGTATTGTTCCTGACATCGGGGCTCATCGCTGATTTTTACGGTAGTCCGGTTTTAAAGAATGTCATCCGTGTGTCAGCATTAAGCATTGTACTTAGCTCCCTGGTATGCGTTCCGGTCGCCATCCTTACGAGGCGGATGGATTTTAAACGGCAGACGCTAGTAAACCTGTTTGCCGCCCTTATTTCAGGAATTGCCGGAGTGATCTTTGCCTATAAGGGACTTGGTGTATGGGCTCTGGTGATACAAACCATGGCCTCGAATCTGGTAGCTGCAGCTGGTTTCTGGATTATCAGCAAATGGACACCCGGACTTATATTTGATAAAGGATCTTTTATCACGATGAACAGATTTGGCTATAAGATATTTCTTCAGGGTCTCGGAGATGTGATCTTCACCAAGTCATATTATCCTTTAATTGGGAAATATTTTTCTGCATCAAGTCTTGGGTATTACACCAATGCAAGCCGGTTTTACGAGATTTTTGTCAGGCAGGTGACCAATTCTTTCACCCGGGTGATGTTTCCTGCTTTTTCGTCTATTCAGGATGAAACCGACCGTGTGCACCGGAACTATCTTTTGTCTTTTGAGGTGTTGTTTTACCTTGCTTCGGTTCTGACCCTTATAATTATCCTTTCGGCAAGACCGTTTGTCTCAATATTTCTTACTGAAAAATGGTTGCCGGCTGTTCCCCTGATGACTGTATTTTTCATTGAAGGAGCCTTTTTCCCGCTGTTAATGCTAAATCATAATCTTTTAAATTCCCGGGGGAGAAGCGGATTGTCGCTCAGGCTCGATATCCTAAAAAAAATTCTGACAGTTGGAAGTATTTTCATTGCATTCAGGTATGGCGTCAGGGCGCTTGTTCTGGGGCAGGTTGTGGCTTCGTTTTTCTCATTTGTTCTCTCTCTTTTTGTGATGGTATATTCACAAAAAATTGACTTAAGAGGTGTAATAAAGCCTGTATTACTGACAGTGTTTATGACAGCAATATGTGCGGCAGCATATTATCTTTTAATTATGAGAACGGTATCTGAAGACTGGGTCTTACTGGTCACAGCCGTTCTGTTCATTCCGGCACTATTCATCATACTTTCGGTATTATTGAAAGCCAGACCGTTCCGGGAATTAAAATCGATAACTCAAAACCTCCTCATTTATGATCGAAGCCGATGACGGTTAGCCAGAAGAAATTTGTCACGGTTTTTCCGGCATATGAGGATTTTCATTTTTATAAAGACCCCGGACAAATACCATTCCGGTTCTCAAAGCTGGGATTCACCTCAGCCGTTCTTTGTCTTTCTGACGGCAGACCTATGCCTGTTTCAGAGAGATACCTGGGCCTGATCAGGATACCTTCGTCGTTTCTTTACAGAAAATTCAACGCCGGGATCGTGTTGTATCTTTTAAAAAATGCCCGAAAGATCAACATCCTGAATCTCTTCCACATGTCATGGCCATCGCTTCTTTTTGCCACGGTGTACAAGATTGTGAACCCACAGGGTTTTACATACCTGAAGCTGGATGCAAGCAGGTATTCAGGGCATTATCCCTGGGAGGCTATTTTCGGTCAGCGGACAGAATCAGGAAATCCCGTATCCCGTCCGGCTCTCATAAAGGAGAGAATAAAAGTCCTGATTGTCAAAAGGTTTTTCATTAAGAACATTGATCTATGGAGTGCCGAGGACAGTTATACCTGCCAGTCATATAAGTCAGAGTACCCTTTTATGAGAGGGAAGCTGATCAAAGTCTATAATGGTCACACCGCTGATCTGACAGAACACGGGATTGTCAATGAATATTCTAAAAAGGAAAACATTATCTTCACTGCAGGAAGGCTGGGAACCCATCAGAAGGCGACTGACATCCTTCTTGAGGGTTTTAGTATTATTGCCGGTAAATGCAACTATGATCTTCATCTGGCCGGCACCGTTGATCCTTCATTCAATGCTACGGTCAGGAAATTTCAGGATAGGCACCCGGAGCTAAAAAAAAGGATATTCTTCCACGGAGAGCTCGGGAAAAGTGACTTATACAAGCTTTATAACAGATCAAGGGTTTTCTGTTTGCCTTCCAGATATGAAGGTATGGCTATTGTTTATCCGGAGGCAATGTATTTCAGAAATGTCACAGTGACAACTCCGTACGTCTCTCCTGCCGGTCTGATAAGAGAATTCAGCCTGGGTCTGATCACAGAAGGATTAGACCCGGAAGCTCTGGCAAAGACTCTCCTGGCTGTGATAAATGACTACGCAATGGCTGAGATCCTTGCAGAAAATGCATACAGGTTTTCACATGAGAATTTCAATTGGGATGGAATTGTAATGGAACTTTATTCTGAAATTGAATTGAGGCAGAAGAGAAAAATTGAAGAATTACAAGGGAATAGCCGGTAACTGGATAGAAAGAGGCAGGGTTTACGGCTTAAGAAATTCGATCGGTTTATTTAAGAATCTTAAAAAGGACGGTGTGTTTTCTCTCACCCTTAACGGTCAGGATTTCTTCTTACGTGGCAACAGTGTTGATTTTGCTGTTATTAACAGCATTTTTGCACACAAAGAGTATGATATTGATTTTTATTTTAAGCCTGCGGTCATTGTTGATGCAGGTGCAAATATAGGCGCTTCAACAGTTTTTTTCAGATGGAAATACCCTGATGCAAGGATCCTGGCAATTGAACCGGAGCGAAATAATTTTGATCTGCTTTCCAGGAATGCAGGTTCTTACTCAGGTATTTCTCTTGAGAACTCAGCATTATGGCACGAAAATACAGATCTGGTCATTTCAAATCCCAATGCAGACAATTATGCTTTTCAGGTAGAATTGGCAAAAGATAATACTATTCCTGTCAGGGGCGTTACAATCGATAATCTTATGGAGCGATGGAGCTTGCCATGGATTGATATTCTAAAGGCGGATATTGAAGGAGCTGAACGCCATATCTTCAGAGCATCGTATATTCCATGGCTCAAAAAGGTCCGGATACTTATAATTGAGCTTCATGAAGCCTGTTATCCCGGTACAACAGATATTTTTCAGAAAGCACTAAGAGGGCTTGATTGTGAGGTATTCCAAAGGGGAGAGAACCATATTGTCATCAACAAAACCTTTGAACCTTAAAGGTCTGCATGGTGAAATCTAAGTACATCATTTTTCCTGACAGACTTTTACTTTTCACAGCACTTGCATTGGTTACCATCGTGGTGACCTACAGGTTTCCGGGGATATTTGCATCATTATGGTATGTTTTTCTTCTTGTACTGTACTTCCTGTCGAAGGATGAGGCATTCTGGCTTGCATTCTTCCTTATTACTGTTGATGGTTTCATGGGGTTTATGGGTCCGTTTACGGTCACCCTTAATGTGCTTCCCGATTTGCCTGCTATTGAGCTGTGTCAGTTTTATATCATTGTTGCATTCGTAAAAGCTGCCCGTTCGAAGTTCAAACCGTTCATTTTCTACAAAACCTACATTCAGATACTGCTTGTTTATATTCTATTCCTGATTGTGTGGGGCCAGATGATGGGTTATTCAGGTGAACTGAATGCCTATTTCAGGATAATAAAACAAACACTGCCGTTCATATTGTTCTTTGCCATTCCAAGGCTATTTACCGATGTAACGGTATATGAACGTTTCCTTGGTTTTGTCTTCTTCATACTCATCATCGGCTTTCTGACCCAGCTGTTCACTATTCTGACCGGATTATCACCTTCGGGCACAGTTGATTTTACCGAGGAAGAGCTTTCAGAAGTAGAGGGTTTCCGTCCGTTTTTCAACGGAGCATCAACACTTCTCGGATTATTTGGTGCACTATTCATTTTATCAAACAGGTCCGGTCCCCGGTACCATCCTCTATATTTGTATTTAACCGTTGCATCAGCGGTAGGAATGGTTTTTCTGTCTGCCACAAGAGGATGGATCATTAGTTTTGGATTGATTTTGATATTATATTTTATTCTCGTACTCAGAAGAAACACCGGGCAGATCATTGGGCTGGCTGTAACACTTATTTTATTTTTACTATTAGGATCATCAGTTTCAAGAATCAGAATCCAGGCAGTTTATTCATTTAAAAGGCTCTCAACTCTTGAGGCATTTGCCGCAGGAGATATTACTGCCGGGGGAACACTGTACCGCCTTAATGTCAGGGGGCCGAGAGTAATGAATAAGTGGAGGGAAAATCCTGTGTTCGGGTGGGGATTCTCGGATGAAACAAGAAAATATGTTGACGGACATGTGGGAAATCAGAATTTGCTGATGACAACCGGCATTGTGGGGTTTTCGCTGATAGTCGGATTTCTGATATATTTCTGCACTAAACTCTTTTTAAGGTTTTTAATAACACCACGTTCATATATATACAGAAACAGTATACCGGTTTTCCTGATATTTCTGGCAGGATGGTTCGTTATTCATTCAACCAGCGGCCAGCAATTTCATGTCATGGTGCTGCCCTTGCAGGTTATTCCTCAGGTTGTATTTTTCAGCCTGGGAGCAAAAATCTTTGCGATGTCATTGAGAAAGTATAATGGAAAACAAGTTCAATAAAGCATTATTGCTTTGCAGTGCCAGTACATCACTGCATAAAGCGTTGAGGCAGATACTGGCCGGAATGTCAGACGATACGCATTCATTTGAAGTTTCCGGCCGCTTGTCACGCACCGATCTCCGGCTCAATGCCCAATTATACCGGATGCCATACGCCATAAGAAAAAGATGGGAGGCATACCTCCTGAAACGGGCAAACAAAGTGCTGCTCACCGAAATCAAAGATTACGACCCGGATGTTGTTCTTGTATACAACTCTGAATTTCTTTTACCTGAAACATGCATTGAAATCAGAAAGAGGTCAAAGTTGATTTTTTATACCGCTGACAGTCCGTTCTTTACACCTGTTAATGATTATTATTTCAGTTGTCTGTCCTATGCCGATCTCATACTTGTCCCTGACAGCTTCTGGATAGAGCAGTTAAAGACAACAGGGCTGCAGAACCTGTTTTTTTTCATTCCCGGAATTGATGATAAATCATATTTCAGTGTAGGGAAATCCGGTGACTTAAAAGAGATTGCTGAGACAGAGGTGCTTTATACCGGTACCTCCTATGCCAATTCCTGGGGTTATAAAAAAGCGCTGTTGATGAGCAAATTCACGGGATTCAATTTCAACCTTTACGGAAGTTCAATGTGGAAGAGATGGTTTCGCTTCTTCCCTGATCTTAAATCACACTTTACGGAAACGGGGTACATCCCGACCAAAACACTTAACAGGATGTTCAATCTTACCAAAATTATTCCTGTTGACGGCAACCCTGCAATTCTGAACGGTTTTCATCTTCGCCTTTTTGAGGCTATTGGCGCCGGAGCTCTTCCTCTGGCAGAATACAGGAAAGATATCAATAATACAGTTTTCAGTAAATGCAGGGTAAAAGTTCCCCTAATAACTGATTACAACAAGGCTGCTGACATGGCTGCTTATTTTCTGAAGCATGAAGAAGAAAGAAAAGGGATTGCGGATGAACTGCGAACATATGTCCATGAGACGTATAATCCGGAGATAAATGCAGAGTTACTTATGAGTTTGCTGAAAAAAACACCTTTGAGATAATTTATGACAGGGACCACACCGGAAATTCATTTTGTCCATTCTTCATCAGGAACCGGGGGACTGGAGGTCCTGCTTCCCGGAATTATAAGGAGGCTGTCCGGGTATCGCTTTTCCGCATTTGTTATCAGGCCGCACCGGACCGCAGGCAATGATGTATATAAAAATACTCCTGTGGCAATAACATATGGATCATTCAATGATCCGGCAGCTTATTCAAAGCTGTTCAGGTACGCCCACAGGAATAGAAATGCCGTTTTTCATCTGTTCAGCACCGGCCCGATGGCACTTCTGATAGTCAGACTTGCCGGTGTCAGAAGTCTGGTTTACTCGATCCACGGTACAAAGTATTGGGACAGTCGATGGCAGAAACTGATATTCAGGTTCATATGGGGTTTGGCGCTCATGCGGTATTGTGTTCTTACCTCCAACTCCGCCTTCAGTGCAGAAGTGTTCAGGAAGAACATCATAAATCTCAGAAACATCAGGGTAATTTACAATCCGATAGACCCTGATATTTTTAAACAGCCTGATCAGCGCCGCTACCCGGCTATTCCCGGAAAGATCATTTATTGTGGAAGGCTGAGCCGCGGGAAGAATATGATACAATGGATAGATGTGGCCATATATCTCAGAAAGCAATTCCCGGATATGATTTTTGAAATATACGGAGAGGGGCCGGAGGAGATGGCATTAAGAAAGAAAATAACTGACCAGGATCTTGGAAATTTCATATTGCTCAGAGGATTTACAGATAAACTTCAGGATGTATATCAGCAAGCCGATCTGCTTTTATTTCTTTCGAATTACGAATCGTTTGGCAATGTTGCAGTTGAAAGCATTTTGTGCGGAACTCCCGTTCTGGCTTACGATATTCCTTCGATGAAGGAGATCTTCAGGGATTTCCCTCAGTTTCTAATTCCTGCTGAAGGTGAGCCGGAGGAGAACATTTCGGACAAAATAAGGAACTATGGAACTCTTAAAGATCTCACCGGAAAGGTACGGGATTCTTTTATCAGGAGGTTTGATCCATCATCTCATGACACGGCATTGAAGGAGATTTATGACACGTTTCATGCAAAACAGGCATAAAATACCAATAGTGTATTATCATTCTGCCGGAGAAGGAGACGGGAACTGGTCAAGGCAATTTCTATCACTTCCGGTTGAAGTGATGGAAGAGCATTTCAGGTTCATTTCAGGAAATTACAAATCCATTTTTATCGGTGAGTTTTACGATATCAGAATGGGAAAGAGGAGACCTGACAGAAGGAATATAATAATCACGCTTGATGACGGTTACCTTGATAACTGGACGCTGGTATTCCCTCTGCTTCAAAAGTACAGACTAAAAGCAACTATTTTCATTAGTCCTGAATTTGTTGATCAAAAGAATAGTATAAGACCCAATTATGATGACTATAAGTCGGGTAATGCCGGTCATAAAGATATTGTGCGCAAAGGCTTCCTGTCATGGCAGGAGATGAAACGTATGGAAGAGTCTGGCCTGGTGGATATACAAAGTCACACAATTACACATACGAAGTATTTTGTATCTGACAGGCTTACAGGAGTACATCATCCTGGCGGTGACATTCTGTATCCTGCAGGAAATATGTTTCCTGAGAGGAAGCCGTATTATATTGAAGACGAATCATTTGAGCAACTCCTTCCATACGGATATCCTTTGTTTGAGGAGGCCTCGGCGGTAACAGCGAGGAGAGTAGAGATCAATGCAAAATTCATCACAGATTGTACGGAATTATTTAAAAGCTATGACTTTGCATTTTACAAGCCTGCTTCAGCACTTGATTTTCTCAGGCCGCTTTATGAATCATACATAGCAAAGGGAAACCTTATTATTTCAAGGGAAACAGAGGCGGAATATAATGAAAGGTTAAGGTACGAGATTGTGCAATCGAAGGCTGTTATTGAGGAGAAACTTGATAAAAAGGTAGAGTTTCTGTGCTGGCCGCACGGCGATAATAATGATATAGCGCATGACATTGCGATCAGGGCCGGATATCTTATGACAACTACCGGCAATATGACAGGTATAAGATCGGAAGACTGCACAAGGATGCCCGACAGGATGGCAATTGATCTTTCAAGCAGACGGAAGGCATTCAAAAGCAAAATCAAGATCAGGGGATTTGCCGGAAGGTTTCCCTGGTCAGTCTTTTTATCCCTTTCCCGGGGATATCATTTCATGCTAAAAAGGGTACTCAGTCAGAACCGATGAAGGGAAGGATTTTATTAGCCCGGGCCGTTGGCCTTCCCGCCTTTGATATCCTCAAAGGCTACAGGGTCAGGGAAGAGTACCGGCGATTCAGGTCTTTGATGTCAGGAACGGTTGAATCTATTTCCCGGTACCAACTTTTTAGGTTAAGGGAGCTGCTGATACATGCTTACGAGAGCACAGTTTTTTATCATGACAGGATGATCAGAACAGGGTTTGATCCTTATTCTATCAGGTCTGTTGAGGACCTGAGAAAGCTACCGGTGCTTACAAGATATGACCTTCAAACTGACTGGAAGTTAATGATCTCCGATAAGTACGGCCACCGGAAACTGGATAAAGGCTCTTCAAGCGGTTCAACAGGAGTACCGGTAGTATTTTTTCAGGATAAGAATGCGATAAGTTCTGGTCTGGCTGCAAATATGGCAGGATGGGAATTATCAGGATGGAAGTTTGGGTACAAGGGGCTGCACATCTGGGGAAATCCTGCCACTGTAAACGATGAATGGCAAAAATGGGGTTCGAGGACAAAGGCAGTACTTTTCAGTCAGTATAAATATCCGGCATACCAGCTCACGGATAAAAGGCAATTTGACATTCTGGCTGACAGGATCGTCAAAGGCAACTTCGATTTTATTGACGGTTATACCAATACGATTTATCTCCTGGCGATGCATCTCAGTGAGAGGAATATGAAATTGCCACGAAAACTGAAGATGGTACTCACTACAGCTGAAAATCTCCTTTATCATCAACGGCGATCCATTGAAGAGAATTTAGGCCCTGTTTATGATACATACGGCTGCAGCGAGATAAATGCGATCGCATATGAGTGCAGGCTTTGCAGAGAGTATCATATAATGGAGCCGCATGTTTTTGTAGAATTTGGTGAAGAAGCTTTCGAAAATGGTGTCAGGAACTTAATAATTACTGATCTTGATAATTTTGCTTTTCCGCTGATCAGATATAAAAATGACGATCTGGGTGTCGTATCAGCAACAGCGCCCGGAAGTTGCAGTGTGCCTCTGAAACACCTGAGCAGGATAGCCGGAAGGCAGTCTGATATTGTAAGGCTTCCAGGGGGCGGGTCATTATCCGTACCGAGTTTTTTCGGGAGCATGCTCCTGAAGAAAATCAATGGTATTAAGCAATACCAGGTTGTGCTTGAAAGCAGTAACCTCCTCACTCTTCTCATGGTTGTCGGGACTGAATTTACCGTGGAAGATCGGACAATGCTTAATAAAGCAGTTGAGGAGTATTTGAATGGCCGGATTGAATACAGAATAAAGTTTGTTGAGGCGATCATGCCATCGGCAAGCGGCAAGCACAGGCTGCTGATTGATAATTCACACGACAAATAATTCTGACTTGAAGTAATGACCGGGTTTATACTTAAAATTCCAATAAGGTTAAATGGCGGCAGAGTGACGCCCTGTTTTGTCAGGGGCCCGGGTAGCGAATACCGGTTTTCAAACGGATCAGTTGATTTTACATGCTGGGGAGATCCGATCCCTGATGCTCATTTTACTGATCTTATGGAAGAAAAGCCAGAGATTGAGACTATCCTGAATAATGTTTATGGACATTATTATTTTGTTTTAACCGACAAGGTCAATGGCCGGATAAATATCGGGACGTCCTTCTTTAACATACTTCCATTATATTTTTCTGTTTATGGAGAGGATCTTCTGTTTTCGGGGAATGTGATAAACCTGGCAGAGTATACCGGGAGGAAAACAGTTTCAAAACGCTTCATCCTTGAATTTGTCCTTTTCAATTATCCCCTGTTTAATACAAGCCTTTATGAAGGAACAGAGCTGGTACCATCAAATTCATACATCTCTGTTAACGATAAAGGGTGGGCAATAAGGAAACACATGCATATTGAGGATTTGTTTTCAGGCTCACCGGAAAAGGCCCCGATAAGTACCGATGAAATTGCCGGTCAGTTTCTTTTGACCACAAAGAAGTACCTGCCTGACCAACCATATTTTTCTTCGCTTACCGGAGGTTTTGACAGCAGGGCTTTACTTGCAGCAAGCTTACTTTTCAACAGGAAAGTATCCTGCTATTGCTTCGGGACATCTGATGCGGCAGACATTAAGATATCATCGGAATTAGCCAGGGATACCGGGATTCCATTTAAAATGATCAGACTGGATAATGACCAATATTTTTCTGAAAGCTTTGCCAATGGAATGGCATTTGTCAAAAATGCTTCAGGAACTGCCAGTTTTGCCCGTGCTCACTATCTCTATTCTGCCAGACAGCTGGTTGTTGACAGTGAGATCATTGTTACAGGTAATTTCGGAAGTGAAGTTATAAGGACTATCAATAAAAGCGGACTTGCATTTCCGGACAACTTAATTGGATTATTCATTGCTCAGGACCTTCGAAAAGCGTTTGCCGGAATAGAATCCGGCAGGGAATTCGGATTTCTAAGGAAGGAAGCGTTTGCCAAAGAGTGGAATGACCTAAAAGAAGAAATATTGGCAAAACCTGTATTTCAGCAAAAATATCAGAGCCTGACACGAAACCAGCGATTTTATGTCTATGTCTTTGAAGAAGTATTCCGTAAGTATTTCGGCGCTGAGATCGTCAATCAGTTTTATCATGTAAGGAACAGGACCCCATTTCTGGATATAGATTTTATAAGGGCAATATTGCAAACCAGGCTGGCAGGAGTTAATTCCCGTTTTTTTGAGGATAATCCTTTATTGCGGTTTAAAGGTCACATACTTTATTCCACAATTATCAGGAAAGCTTACCCGCTGCTTGGCGAAGCCACCACCGATAAAGGTCACCGGCCGGATGATCTTGCCACACTTTGGGGTAAAATAAACATACTCAAAGGCTATTTAAGAAAAAAAGCCATTTCGAGACCTGTATTTACCGACCCAAACAGTGTAAGAGCTTGTTTTATACATAACCGGGAGCACTTCAACAGAATTAAAATCAGTCCTGAACTTTTTAATTCTGACAGGATTATCAGTGAACCCGCACTTCAGCAGGATAATGAAGCCGTCTACAGGATACTAAGTTTATCCTCACTATTTTGAAGCTGTTCCAACCGTGAAAGTACTGTTTGTTTCCAGCGGAAATACACCTGAAAGGATCAGTCCTGTTGTAAGAAATCAGGCAAAAGTTCTTGCTGAAGAAGGGATATCTGTTGAGCATTTCGGGATTGTTGGCAAAGGCTTCTTCGGGTATGCCGGGAATGTGCCAAAATTACGAAACAGGTTGCGCAATGGATCATTTGATCTTTTGCATGCCCATTATGGCCTCTCAGGTCTGATTGCTCTTGTTGCCAGGAAAAAGGAAAAACTCGTTGTTTCTTTCATGGGTGACGATCTGTTAGGATCAAACCGACCAGGCGGATCTGTCACTTTTATGAGCAGGTTTATGGTCAGGCTGAATATTTTCTTTTCCAGACACTTTTATGACCATTGCATTGTCAAATCATCTGAAATGTACGATGTTTTGCCTTTCAACAGAAAGAGCATCATCCCCAATGGTGTGGACCTGGCAGTCTTTAAGCCGGCTGACAGGAATGAAGCAAGGTCCGGGATCGGAGCAATGCCCGGAGAGAAACTGGCTATTTTTGTCGGTTCGCCGGACCGGAATGAAAAAAATCATGCCCTCGCATCTGAGGCGGTCTCAAGGTCAGCATATAAAGATCTGAGATTGCTGAATGTTCAGGATATTGATCAGAAAATGCTTCCTTATTACTACAATGCTGCTGACGTATTGCTTCTTTCGTCATTTCATGAAGGATCGCCCAATGTAATTAAGGAAGCGATGGCTTGTAACTGCCCTGTGGTATCAACTGATGTGGGAGACGTGCGGGAGCTGACTGCTGGTATTGAAGGTTGTTATATTGCGTCATATGATGCTGATGACTTCGCAGCGAAGATCGATTATGCTCTCATGTTGGGCGACAGCGGAAAAAGATCGGGTGGAAGAGAGAGGGTGATCTCATCAGGACTGGACAATAAAAGCTTCTCCGCTCGAATAATAGAGGTATATAATTCCCTGTTGAAATAATGTGCGGTATCTGCGGACAGATAAATTTTAATGGTGCAGAAGTTGCTGAGAGTCAACTAAGATCCATGATGCAGGCCATGAAACATCGAGGACCTGATGATGAGGGGATTTTTACGGATGGGAGTATCGGTCTGGGCTTTGTAAGACTAAGTATTCTGGATCTGTCGCAGGCCGGTCACCAGCCTATGTATTCGCAGGATGACAGATATGTCATTGTTTATAACGGAGAGATCTTCAATTACATCGAATTAAGAGAAGAGCTGGAACCGAAAGGATACAGCTTCAGAACCAGGAGCGATACCGAGGTTTTGCTTGCCGCATATAAGGAATGGGGTGAAGAATGTCTGGACAGGTTCAATGGCATGTGGGCATTTGTTATTTATGACCGGATTGAAAAGAGCATTTTTGCCTCACGTGACCGTTACGGAATAAAGCCATTCTATTATTATCTCTGCAATGAGTATATTGTGTTTGCCTCAGAGATCCAACCTCTTCTGAAGGTTATCGGCATAAAACCTTCTGCCAATGAACGGGCCGTTTTTGATTTTCTCGTATTTAACAGGACAGATCAGTACGGTGATACTCTTTTTAAGGGAATCAAGAAGTTAAAGCATGGATGCAACCTGAAAATTGACAAATCAGGATTCAGGGAATACGAATGGTATAATCTCCGGCAGCATGTGGAACAAACTGACCAATTCAGTTCTCCGGAAGAGTTCAGAGACCTGCTGTCAAATGCCATAGGCCTGAGACTGAGGAGCGATGTCCCGGTTGGTGTCTGTCTGAGTGGCGGATTGGATTCATCAAGTATCGTCTCAATATTGATAAATGATTATAAAAAGACTGATATAAACACATTTTCAGCGGTTTACAGGAAAGGACAAACCGGCGATGAGACGGAATACATAAATCTCTTCAAAGATGATCTTCCCAACATGTTTTTCACGATGCCTGATGCCCAGTCCCTCATGGCTGACCTCGCTGATTATATCAGGCTTCATTCGGAGCCTGTCTCTGATACCGGTGTTTATGCACAGTACAAAGTCATGGAACTGGCAGCTGGTAAGGTAATTGTGACACTCGATGGCCAGGGGGCTGATGAGATGATGGCAGGATATCATTATTTCTTTGGCAGTTATTTCAAAGAACTTCTCCGGAGTTCTCAGGTTCAGCAGGTTGATAAGCGAGATGGTCTCTTACATGACGCGACACGGATCAATGTTCGGTATAAGTAGTTTTGTCTTTTATCTGATATCTCCATCGTTAAGGACTAGGGCAAAATATAAGGAGAAGAAATACATAAATAAGGAATTCGCTTCAGTTTACGGCAAAGACAATTCATTGGCGGATGATCTTTATTCGGCAAATACCGTGCAGGATGCATTGCTAAATCATTTTGAATTCAAACTGGAGCACCTCCTGAAATGGGCAGACAGGAATTCAATGCGTTTCTCAATTGAAGCACGGATGCCATTCCTTGATCACCGGCTTGTGGAAAGAACACTTGCAATGCATGGCGATGCCTTCATTAAAGATGGAATGACCAAGCACATACTCAGAGAGGCAATGAGGGGCACGCTTCCGGAAAAGATAAGGCTAAGGAAAGATAAGATCGGTTTTGGCACACCAAATGAAGAGTGGTTCAGGTCGGAGCAATTCAAACCATTCATTCTTGATCTTCTGCACAGTGACAGCTTCAGGGGTCGTGGGATTATTGATGCAGATATGGCAGGGAAGGTATATTCACGACATCTGTCCCGAAAGGTCAATGCTGCAAGGGAAATATGGAAATGGATTAACCTCGAGCTATGGTTCAGGGAATACATTGACTGAAATGGAGAGATCAGGTGCTTTAGTAATTGAGGGTCATGTTCAGGGATTATCCAATACCAGGTCACTGGGTGAGGCCGGTGTTCCGGTATTTGTTGCCGACACAGGAAACTGCCTGGCGCGCTATTCAAGATATTGCAGGAAATTTTTGAAATGCCCTGCTTATGACAGTGCTGAATTTCCGGTTTTTCTGTGTGAGAGTGCTGAAAGAGAGCGGATTGACGGTTGGCTGTTATTACCTTCAAACGACCATGCAGTATATAATATAGCTAAAAATGCACAATTGCTAAGGACAAAATACCGGCTGATAACGCCTGATATTGATATTATTGACAAAATCTACAATAAACAATCCCTGATTACGGCCGCAGTTAAATGCGGGATACCGGTTCCCATGAGCTGGTTTCCGGAAAGCTCGGTTACGGAAATTATTGACAAGGCCCTGTTTCCATGTCTTGTCAAAGGAAAAAACGGCTTAAGTTTTTACAGGAGAACAGGTAAAAAGGCTTTCCTCTGTTATTCTGAAGAAGAGCTGAAAAGAACAGTATCAATGCTTGGACAGCAGATGTCATTGCATGATATGTTTGTTCAGGAGCTTCTTCCGCTTAAAGACAATAAAACCGTTTCCTTTGCCGCATTTGCATTGGAAGGAACAATTGTATCGGCGTGGGCAGGGATCAAGATCAGGGAACATCCGCTTCATTTCGGGACGTCAACATACAGTCAAAGCATCAGCAGCACTCCTTTTTATCTTCTTGCGGAGAGACTGTTAAGGGAGCTGAATTATAACGGTATCTGCGAAATTGAGTTCCTGCAAGATCCACGTGACGGCCAGTACAAGCTTATTGAAATCAATGCCCGGACCTGGCTCTGGGTTGACCTTGCCAGGATGTGCGGTGTCGATTTTGCCCTTTATGCATATAATTTTGTAAACGGCTTAGAAAATGGCTATTCAGTGTCTTACGGGCTTAATAAAGAATGGATGCATTATATGACAGATATTCCCTATAGTATCCTGGGCATTCTGAAGGGAGAGTATAAATTAAAAGAAATAATTTCCTCATATTACAGGAAACCGGCACCTGCGGTTTTCAGACGATCCGATTTATTGCCGGCCCTTGCAGAACTGTTCCTGCTGCCTTCGATGATTTTTAAGAGATAAAACCGAAACTATGGAAACATTGCTGATTGTACTTATCACCATTGTGTTCTCAACAGTCTTATTCATTTTCTGGGTAGCAAAGGGAGGATTTAACCGGAAATGCCTCTATACTGACAATGTTTTTTTAATTATTTCTGCCTCCATAATAAATGTTATTATTCTAAACCTGTTTTATTTACCGCTATGGATGATGGTGATAATTTGCGGTTTTAATATTGGAATTTTGTTCACATTGTTATTCCTGTACAAGTTTTACAGGAATCCGGTCAGGAAAATAACCGGAGGAGAAAATGACATTTTGTCTCCGGCTGATGGCCGGATCATTTATATAAAGGAACTTGAAGTAAATCAGATCCCTGTAACTGTTAAAAGGATGCGGATTGCCAATGTCAATGAAATAACCAAGACTGATATTCTTGAACATCCCTGTTATCTGATTGGCATAGCAATGACCCTCTTCGATGTACATTACAACAGGGTGCCGTTGGATGGAAATGTTCTGCTTGTCAGGCACACTCCCGGTACTTCTATCGGATTGAATACTCCGGAATCTACAGTTCGCAATGAGAGAATGACAACAGTCTTTGAGCGGGGTGACGGGACAAAGTTTGGTGTTGTCCAGATTGCGGCACGCGGTGTTAGCAGATGCATTGTATCTGTCAAAGAGGGAGATAAAGTAGCCCGGGGACAGATTTTCGGTAAGATAAGATGGGGATCGCAGTCAGATCTGATTATTCCAAGGGACTGTACAATTTATGTCAGGGAAGGAGATCAGGTTTATGCCGGGACCAGTGTCATCGGCAGGTTGAATCAGACATAATATGAGAATTCTCATTGACATAGGGCATCCTGCACATGTTCATCTATTCAAGAACATTGTTCTGGAAATGCAAAAGCGGGGGCACAGCTTTTTCTTCACAGTCAGGTCTGGTGAGAACGAAACGGTTTTACTGGATGAATTGGGATTTAAATATGAGGTAATTGGAAGGAAACGAAGAGGTGTAGTTTTAAAAATAGCGGGCTTGTTCTTTTTCACCCATCGAATTATAAGGATTTCCCGCCGCTTTAAGCCGGATCTGTTTCTCAGTCACGGATCAATGTACGCCGGGTATGCTTCACGTTTCTTCAAAAAACCGCATATTGCCCTTGAAGATACGGGCAACATGGAACAGCTCATGTTCAGTATCAGGGTAAGTGATGTAATAATAACTCCTGATTCAATTACAAAGAATCTGGGACCCAAACAGGTAAAATATCCGGGCTACCATGAGCTCGCATATTTATCTCCAAAATATTTCAAACCTGACAAAGGTGTCTTTACTCTTTTGGGAGTTAGGCCCGGAGAGAAGTATGCTATTTTACGTTTTGGTTCCTGGGGTGCATCCCATGATATCGGCGAGAAGGGCATCGGGATGGAGGGGAAAGTCAGGCTGGTAAATTATTTGGTTTCTGAAATGAAAGTTTTTATTTCATCAGAAACATCTCTTCCCGGAACACTGGATCAGTATCGCATCCGTATTCCTTTCACACAAATGCACAATGCATTGGCTTTTGCTTATGTCTATATTGGTGAGGGAGCAACTATGGCTACAGAAGCAGCAGTTCTCGGTGTGCCTTCAGTGTACATAAGTTCTATTGAAACATACAATCATGCCGATCTGATTAATTTCGGTATTCTGAAGTGTATAAAACCATCTGAAAAATCTTTAATGGAAATCATTGATTTTATCAAAGGAATTTCAATGGTCGATTTTAAAAAAAGACGTGATAGTATGTTGTCCCAGAAAACTGATGTTGTCTCTTTCCTGACATGGTTTGTAGAGAGATGGCCTGAAAGCTTCAGAATGATAAAGACAAATCCTGCTTTCAGCTCTGGTATCTCCGAAATGATCAGCTCCCGTTTATGAACCTGATAAATGCAACCTTTTCAGATTTTTATCGTTACATTCAGATAAGGTAAAACATATATTATGAAGTGGATTGAAAAGTTAATAGCAGCACTGGCTCTTGCCTGTTTTTTACCGCTCACGGAAGTCTCTGCTGCCGATCCGGACATCATAAAATCTATTAAGACGGATTCGGCACATGTCTATTCATGGAACGGTACTGAAAACTTATGGATACCCAACTCAGTCCAACTATATACCTACAATGCAGGAAAGGTAATCAGGATTTTGACTTTAAATTACACGACACGATCTGAACAATCGAAAACTGAGTATTCATATAATGCTACCGGCCTTGCAGATACTGTAACCAGCTATTCTTTTAATAATGGTTGGACGGCTTTAACAAGAAATGTTATCTTTTATGATTTGCAGAAAAGGGTTTCCGAAATTTGGATTCAGAAACAGATCAACGGAATCTGGTCCGAGGACAGGAAACAGATGAATTATGTGTACGATGATTATGACAGGCAGCTGGAATTTCAGTCAATTTACTGGAGGAATAATGCATGGACACTTCCTTCTACAGATTTTTCTTACTATGATGAGGAGGGCAAGCTTATCAAAAGAGAAGCCTTTTACCCGGATGGACACATGGATTATCAGGTAATATGTAATTATAATGAATTTATCCTTCTGTCTGAAATGTACGCACAGTACCCTTCAGGATCAGGGTGGCTGAACTGGTGGTTCGTGAACTACCAGTATGACGGATGCGGGCTTAAGGTTTCACAGGTTCAATATGCCGGTTCGGGAACAGAATGGCTGCCAAACACAAAAGTTGTGAACTACTCTTATTTCAAACCTGAGCTATACCCATATCCCAATGTGCCAGTTTGTCATGATGGCAATACCATGTATGTTATAAAGAAGGTTTTGAAACGTCATCTTGCTCATGGTGATTGCCTGGGGACCTGTCCTGAAACCCTAAAATCGGAATCAGACCCAAAAGGTATAACGACTGTTATGCCTTCACAAGTACCCTTCACCATATATCCAAATCCGGCTTCCGACAGAATTACAGTTGCAAGGAATGGCTATGATGCCGGAATTTCAAAGGTTGATATTTTAGACATTACCGGAAATTTACTCCGGTCAGAAACAGTATCTGATTCAGGGGAAGTTACTATTGAAAGAGGAGGCTTGGTCAGCGGGCAATATATTGTCAGAATACAGGGGGAGCAGATATATAACGTGGTAGTGATTTTCAAATAATCTGAGATACCTTTCTAAAAGTTATTTTTCAGGATGGTAAGGGATTTTACCGTTTCAGTTTTTCGTACCCTTTTACATAAGTTTACCGATGCAGGATACTCATTTCAGTCATGCAGGGAATATCATGATTCCCCATCGGAGAGAATAATTTTCCTGCGGCATGATGTGGATAAACTTCCGGGTAACGCACTTGTCACAGCACAAATAGAAAATGAGTCAGGAATTACCGGGACCTACTATTTTCGATGCCGTAATGGCAAGTTCGATGAAGAAACAATAAAGCAGGTCAGAAAACTTGGCCATGAAATAGGGTATCACTATGAGGATATGGTCATTGCCAGTCGAGAGTTGAGAGTCGAAAGTCCAAAGTCCAGGGGGAATGTTGAAGAAGTAGTGGCGGCAATGGCATTTGACATCTTTAGTGGAAACCTGGCAAAGCTCAGGTCTATTGTACCTGTTGACACTATTTGCATGCACGGAAGTCCGACAAGCCGGTGGGACAGCAGGCTGTTGTGGAAATACAATGATTACAGGGAATTGGGCATAGCAGCGGAGCCTTATTTAGACTTCAGTTTTGAAAATATGCTGTATTTGACAGATACCGGAAGGAGATGGAACGGGGCATCAGTTTCAATCAGGGATAAGACTGCCGGGAACGGAATAAATAATTTGCGGCAATACAGTGAATGGAAGGTCAAGCCATTGAGGGGCAGTTTAATGAATATGACAGCGGAGGGGATTAAATTTCAGGAAAAACATAAATTCAAGCACTCAGATGATATCCTCGCAGCTTTAGATACACGGGAACTGCCCGGCAGGATTATGATGACATTTCACCCGCAGAGGTGGAATGACACGACACTTCCCTGGCTCTGGGAATATCTCTGGCAGAACTCTAAAAACGCGATCAAATATTTTATGATAAAAGGCGTTTAGATGCCTGTTAATAAATATAATAATGTGTTAAAAGGTTGCAAATATTGATGCAACCTTTTCGTTTATATTGTGGTCTTGTATGTGCTTTACCTGGCTATTATCGATTTATGACAAAAAAAGCCTGACATGAAAACGGCATTATTTCACAAGTTATTTACAACATCACGGGAGAGGACTTTGAGAATCCTGATTCTCATTTCAATGATGTTGCTTTCCCTGGTCAGAGTGGATGCACAGCCGGTTTGGGTTGCAACAACCCCGTCCGTGGGAGCTCCCGGCCCGGCCACAATCCCGGTTAACTATGGAATTGACCGTGCAGGTACAGTATATATTATTGTGCTCAATTATAACAATCCAAGCGCCCAGCCACCAGCAACGGTAAGAAGTCAGGCTATAGCGCCGACACTTCCTACAATTGTATTCAACGCAGTGCTTCCCGTGGCCGGTGCTAATATTAATGCAATTCTTCAGGTCATTGCAGGCTCTCTGGCGCCAAGTACTTATCATACAATATATCTCGTGGCAGCTGATGCGGCGAATGTTCTTCAGGCAGTGTCTGTGAGATTGAATGCCACAACCCTCCCCTGTCCCAAGATCCAGCTATTCAATTTCTTCGGCAATCTTGGTGAGTGCGTTAACTTAGGAGCCCAGGGGATGTTTCAGGTATCACCCCTCGGATTACTTCCAACAGGTATTCTGGCGGGGAGCCAATGGACAATTGACTGGGGTGACGGATCTCCCGTATGGACTTATACTTCTACTGCCGATAATGACCTCCCTGGCATACAATTGCATAATTTTTCCACCACAATAAACTGTGCTTATGTCGGGACATGGACTGTAAAAAATCCGTGTAACGAATTCTACGCAGTACAAGGTGTATTTGTAGTGCACGGACGGGACATCCCGCTGGACGGGGACGGTCTGCTACAGATGCAGGAGACGACTACGGGTGATGTGGATATTGTTTATGTCTGCGAAGGAGCTGAACACAATATTGTGCTTAGGGATATCAGCAGATGGAACTGTCAGAATCCAATTGTTCCGCCTCCTCTTCTTCCAGGGGATTATGATAATGACAAGCCACGCACTATCCAGTATGTCTACGGTGAAACCCCTGCCGGTGCTGTTATGAATACAATAACCGGTACGGTTTTTATTGGCGGTTCAAATCCCGCAGACGCAGGTAACGGATACGTGGGGCCTGTACAGGGTCCTTTTGCCCCACCAAATCCTGGTACCCTGACAGATGTGATCACTATTCCCGCAACTTGCCAGGTTGGAGAAAGATTTTATGTTTATCTGAAAGACTGGAACAAGTGTAATCCTTTTGTCGATCAAAACCTTGATTATGTCTCTGAAGGCTTTATTATTGAAGTTATAGATGCACCGCCCGTTCCTGTTGTTGTTTCGCCTCAAACATACTGTTTCGGAAGTGTTCCTGCGACAATTTCTGCTGGAATTACCGTAGCTGGTAATACAATTAACTGGTATTCGGATGCCGCGCTCACAGACCTGCTATTTAATGGCAATCCTTATACGCATGGCCAGACGGCAGTAGGGTCATATACTTATTATGCAACCCAGACCAGCGGAGTGAATGGCTGTGAAGGACCGGCAGCACCACTCACATTGGTTATTAACCCAATACCCAATACTCCAACTGTTACAAGAAACAACCCGGACTTCTGTTTTGATGGTGTGAGCTCAATTACATTGACAGCAAATCCCAATACACCGCCTGCAATATCTTCATACCAGTGGTACCGTAATGGTTCTGCTGTAGCAGGTGCAACCTCAAGTACAATAGTTTTAAATACAGTTGCCCATTCAGGTAATTACACTGTCCAAACGTACGGAATTGCACCTTCTCTCTGTCCAGGCCCGCTTTCTGCAGTCACTACTGTCACAATTGGTAACCCTGCGACAGTAAATGCCGGCGCTGACCAGAATATCTGCTCTTCAACAGCAACTGTTGCTCTTACTGGTACTCGTGGTGGATCTGCAACCTCTTCAACATGGACGACTTCAGGAACGGGAACTTTTGCAAATGCATCTGCCTTGAATACTACCTATACACACAGTGCGGCTGACCGGACAGCCGGAACTGTGACCCTGACACTTACCACAGATGATCCGGCCGGACCATGTCCGGCTGCCGGTGATGCGATGACGGTTACTATCAGCCCTGCCGCAACGGTTAATGCCGGCGCGGATCAGACCATCTGTGCCGGAGATATTGTCACGGTTACAGGTACAATAGGTGGCTCAGCAACATCGTCCACCTGGTCAACCTCAGGTACTGGCAGCTTTGCCAATGTATCCGCCCTGAGTACGACATATACGCCAAGTGCAGCAGACATATCTGCCGGTATTATCACTCTTACACTTACTACCAATGATCCGCCAACTGTCTGTGGAGCCGTAAACGACCCACTAACATTGACCATTAATCCTGTCGCCACAGTCAGCGCAGGTGCTGATCAGAATGTTTGTTCTTCGGTCGTGACAGTATCGCTTACCGGAACGCTTGGAGGATCTGCAACTTCTTCCACATGGACTACTTCGGGTACCGGTACTTTTGCAAATGCCTCAGCCCTGAGCACAACTTATACACCAAGTGCTGCTGACAAGATCGCAGCAACAGTTACCCTGACACTTACCACCAATGACCCGGCCGGACCATGTCCGGCAGCCATCGATGCGATGATTGTTACTATCAGTCCTGCTGCAACTGTCAATGCCGGACCCGACCAGTCAATATGTGCCATGGCAACAGCTACGCTTGCCGGTTCAATTGGCGGCGGTGCTGCAAACGGAACATGGAGCGGAGGTACAGGAATCTATAATCCTGATGCAAATGCTTTAAACGCCATTTATACGCCAAGTGCAGCTGAAAGAACAGCGGGCACTGTTACTCTTATTCTTACAACTGATGATCCTGCAGGCCCTTGTGGAGCAGTATCGGATAACATAACTATTACCATTGGTTCCAGTCCGACAAGCGCTACTATTACAGGGACAGACGTATGTATCGGACAGCCAAGCTTAATTCGGGTTACAATTGTAAGCGGAGCACCCAACTATACATTGACCATTCCGGAATATGCGGGTTCACCGGTTTTGAATTACATATCGGGTACTGATATTAATGTTGGTATTTTGACCGCAGGGCCTCATACCTATACCCTGTCATCTGCTCAAGATGCCTGTGGTAATGCTGTTCCGGGTCTTCCTAAAACGGTAACGGTCACCGTTAATGCCAATAATACAGTCAGTGCAGCTTCATCGACACCAACGCTCTGTGTAAGCACACCACTGACAGCTATAACGCACACCACGACAGGGGCTACGGGCATAGGAGCAGCCGTGGGTTTACCGGCAGGCGTAACGGCGGCGTGGGCAGCGAACACGATCACCATCAGCGGCACGCCCACAGCAACAGGAGTATTCAACTACAGCATACCATTAACGGGAGGCTGCGGCGCGGCAAATGCCACCGGCACGATCACCGTAACTGCTAATAATACTGTAAGCGCAGCCTCATCGACACCAACGCTCTGTGTAAGCACACCACTGACAGCTATAACGCACACAACAACAGGAGCGACAGGTATAGGAGCAGCCATCGGCTTACCGGCAGGTGTAACAGCGGCGTGGGCAGCGAACACGATCACCATCAGCGGCACACCGACAGCATCAGGAGTATTTAACTACAGTATACCATTGACGGGTGGATGCGGCGCGGCAAATGCCACCGGCACGATCACCGTCACTGCTAATAAAACTGTCAGTGCGGCCTCATCGACACCAACGCTCTGCATCAGCACACCGCTGACAGCTATAACGCACACCACGACAGGGGCTACGGGCATAGGAGCAGCCGTGGGCTTACCGGCAGGAGTAACGGCGGCGTGGGCAGCGAACACGATCACCATCAGCGGCACACCGACAGCATCAGGAGTATTTAACTACAGTATACCATTGACGGGTGGTTGCGGCGCGGCAAATGCCACCGGCACGATCACCGTCACTGCTAATAAAACTGTCAGTGCGGCCTCATCGACACCAACGCTCTGCATCAGCACACCGCTGACAGCTATAACGCACACCACGACAGGGGCTACGGGCATAGGAGCAGCCGTGGGTTTACCGGCAGGAGTAACGGCGGCGTGGGCAGCGAACACGATCACCATCAGCGGCACACCGACAGCATCAGGAGTATTTAACTACAGTATACCATTGACGGGTGGATGCGGCGCGGCAAATGCCACCGGCACGATCACCGTCACTGCTAATAAAACTGTCAGTGCGGCCTCATCGACACCAACGCTCTGTATCAGCACACCGCTGACGGCCATAACGCACACCACGACAGGGGCGACGGGCATAGGAGCAGCCGTGGGTTTACCGGCAGGCGTGACAGCGGCATGGGCAGCGAACACGATCACCATCAGCGGCACACCGACAGCATCAGGAGTATTTAACTACAGCATACCATTAACGGGAGGCTGCGGCGCGGTAAATGCAACCGGCACGATCACCGTCACTACAAATAATACTGTAAGTGCGGCCTCATCGACGCCGACGCTCTGTATCAGCACACCACTGACAGCCATAACGCACACCACGACAGGAGCGACGGGCATAGGAGCAGCCACGGGATTACCGGCAGGCGTAACGGCGGCGTGGGCAGCGAACACGATCACCATCAGCGGCACGCCCACAGCAACAGGAGTATTCAACTACAGCATACCATTAACGGGAGGCTGCGGCGCCGTAAATGCCACCGGCACGATCACCGTAACTGCTAATAATACTGTAAGCGCGGCCTCATCGACGCCGACGCTCTGTATCAGCACACCACTGACAGCTATAACGCACACAACAACAGGAGCGACAGGCATAGGAGCAGCCGTGGGCTTACCGGCAGGAGTAACGGCGGCGTGGGCAGCGAACACGATCACCATCAGCGGCACACCGACAGCATCAGGAGTATTTAACTACAGCATACCATTGACGGGTGGATGCGGCGCGGCAAATGCCACCGGCACGATCACCGTCACTGCTAATAAAACTGTCAGTGCGGCCTCATCGACACCAACGCTCTGCATCAGCACACCGCTGACAGCTATAACGCACACCACGACAGGGGCTACGGGGATAGGCGCAGCCGTGGGCTTACCGGCAGGAGTAACGGCGGCGTGGGCAGCGAACACGATCACCATCAGCGGCACACCGACAGCATCAGGAGTATTTAACTACAGCATACCATTGACGGGTGGATGCGGCGCGGCAAATGCCACCGGCACGATCACCGTCACTGCTAATAAAACTGTCAGTGCGGCCTCATCGACACCAACGCTCTGCATCAGCACACCGCTGACAGCTATAACGCACACCACGACAGGGGCGACGGGCATAGGCGCAGCCGTGGGCTTACCGGCAGGAGTAACGGCGGCGTGGGCAGCAAACACGATCACCATCAGCGGTACGCCGACAGCATCAGGAGTATTTAACTACAGCATACCATTGACGGGAGGATGCGGCGTGGCGAATGCTACCGGCACCATCACCGTCACTGCTAATAATACTGTAAGTGCGGCCTCATCGACGCCAACGCTCTGTGTCAGCACACCACTGACAGCTATAACGCACACAACAACAGGAGCGACAGGTATAGGAGCAGCAACCGGATTACCGGCAGGCGTAACGGCGGCGTGGGCAGCGAACACGATCACTATCAGCGGCACACCGACAGCATCAGGAGTATTTAACTACAGTATACCATTAACGGGAGGCTGCGGAGCGGTGAATGCCACCGGGACCATCACCGTCATTACAAATAATACAGTCAGTGCAGCCTCATCGACGCCGACGCTCTGTGTAAGCACACCACTGACAGCTATAACGCACACCACGACAGGGGCTACGGGCATAGGAGCAGCCGTGGGCTTACCGGCAGGCGTAACGGCGGCGTGGGCAGCGAACACGATCACCATCAGCGGTACGCCCACAGCAACAGGAGTATTCAACTACAGCATACCATTAACGGGAGGCTGCGGCGCCGTAAATGCAACTGGCACGATCACAGTCATTACAAATAATACTGTAAGCGCGGCATCATCGACGCCAACGCTCTGTATCAGTACACCACTGACAGCCATAACGCACACAACAACAGGAGCGACAGGCATAGGAGCAGCAACCGGATTACCGGCAGGCGTAACGGCGGCGTGGGCAGCAAACACGATCACCATCAGCGGCACACCGACAGCATCAGGAGTATTCAACTACAGCATACCACTTACAGGGGGCTGCGGCACGGCGAATGCAACCGGCACCATCACAGTCATTACAAATAATACAGTCAGTGCAGCCTCAGCAACACCCGGGCTCTGTATCAGTACGCCACTGACTGCTATAACACACACCACAACAGGAGCTACTGGCATAGGCGCAGCCGTGGGCTTACCGGCAGGAGTAACGGCGGCGTGGGCAGCGAACACGATCACCATCAGCGGCACACCCACAGCATCAGGAATATTTAACTACAGCATACCATTAACAGGTGGATGCGGTACAGCCAATGCTACAGGAACAATAACTGTTGTGTCGTTACCTGCCACTCCTGCAATTACCGGTCAGGCTGTTGTTTGCGGTACGGGAGCAGCAACATACCTGTACCAGATTGGGAACGGTTCATATTTTATAGCGGGCAATGCATATGTCTGGACGGTACCGGCAGGTGCCACAAGAGTAGCTGGAGGCGGACTGGCAGATAACTTTGTTCTTCTCAGCTTTTCAAGCACCGGAGCCTATACTTTGCAGGTGACTGAAAATACAACTGTACCGGTTGCATGTTACGGCATACCTCAACCTTATACCATAAACGTTTATAATAATCCTGTGCCAGATGCAGGCACCCCTGAAACTATATGTCAGGGAGATGCCACAATCCTGGGCGGCACTCCTAATGGCATTGGACCGTCAGCATCAGGAGGAACAGGAAGCTATACTTACTCATGGCTTCCCACCTACGGCCTTAATAATCCTGCAGCTGAGCACCCGTCAGCCAACCCGGCAGTCACCATGACTTATCAGTTAATGGTCACTGATGTAAACAGCGGATGCATCTCTACAGCTCCTTCATCTGTATTGGTAACAGTTAATCCGGCACCAACAGTTATTATGCCGCCACTTTCACAGACCAAATGCACAGGTGATGTGGCTGTCTTTACCGCGACAGTATCAGGCAATTCATATCAGTGGGAAATCAGTACTGATAATGGGGGTACCTATTCAGATATTGTTGATAATGCAACCTATGATAATGTCACATCAACCTCTCTGACGGTAAATAATATTGCCATGTCAATGAGTGGTTATATGTACCGGTTAAGAGTTATCGGGCTCGCACCTTGCGCTCCTGTACGTACCAGTGCAGCAACCCTGACAGTCAATAATAGTCCTGCTGTCACCCTGCATCCTGTTGATGCAACTGTATGTGAGGCAGGGTTTGCCACGTTTACATCAACCGCCAGCGATGCATTTACATATCAGTGGTATGTCAGTGCTGATGGAGGTTCAACTTACAATCCGGTGGCCAACGGAGGCAACTATTTCGGAGCAACCACCACCACTTTGAATGTCTTAAATATACCGGCAGGATTTAATACCTACAGGTATAAAATGGCTGCAACGGGATTATGCAATCCTGTTAGCTGAAAGTAACGCCGCCATCCTTACTGTAAACACAAAAGTAGTTATCGCATCACAGCCTGCTGCTGTGACGCAGTGCGAGGGAACGACGGCCACGTTCAGTGTTGCAGCAACAGGCACGGGCCTGACTTATCAATGGTTCAAAAATGGCATTATACTGCCAAACGGAGGAGACATCAGCGGCGCGACATCGGCCACACTGACCATATTAAATATTGAAACAGCAGATGAAGCCAATTACAGTGTTGCGGTTACAGGAACCTGTAGTTCTGTTGTGAGCAATGCAGCACCGCTCATTGTTAATGACAATGCAGTAATAACGGCACAGCCTGTAAATGTCACGAAGTGCGAAGGGACAACAGCTACGTTCAGTGTAACGGCCACGGGTACCGGATTGAGTTACCGGTGGCGCAAGGGAGGTATAAACCTGAGTGACGGAGGCGATATCAGCGGAGTAACGACAGCCACGCTGACGATCAATAATGTTGAGACAGCTGACAATGGGAGCTATGATGTATTCATAGACGGTTTGTGCTCGGATGTTACAAGCACTGCAGCTGTGCTTACAGTAGATGATGATGTTACAATAACCGCTCAGCCGGTAGCTGTGACACAGTGTGAAGGGACAACAGCCACGTTCAGTGTGACGGCAACAGGTACGAATCTGACCTACCGCTGGCGCAAAGACGGAGTCAACCTCACCAACGGAGGGGATATCAGCGGAGCGACAACGTCAACATTAAGCATAGCGACTATTGCTACGTCAGACGAAGGTCTTTATGATGTCGTTATCACTGGTGATTGTTCATCAGAGACGAGTGCAGCGGCGCAGCTAAGCGTTAATGATAATATTGTCATCACTGGTCAGCCTGTAAATGTTACACAGTGCGAAGGGACCAATGCAGTGTTCACAGTCGTTAACACCGGGACCGGCCCTGTCACATACCAGTGGCGCAAGGGCGGTGTAAACCTGGCAGATGGAGGCAAGATAAGCGGATCAGCAATGGCGACCCTTACAGTATCTAACATCGCCACGGCAGATGAGGGCAGCTATGATGTTATCGTGGCAGGTCTCTGCAGTACGGTTACCAGCACGGCAACACTTCTTGGGGTAGATGATAATGTAGTTATCACGGTACAGCCGGTCGATGTGATTCAGTGTGAAGGCACGACTGCCATGTTCAGTGTCACGGCAACGGGTACGGGCCCTGCTTACCAGTGGCGTAAGGACGGATTAGCATTAAGCAACACTCCTGCCATCAGCGGAGTATATACCAGTACACTTACGATAAACAATATACAGACAGCTAATGAAGGCACGTATGATGTGATTGTAAGCGGCACCTGTGTTCCGGCAACGAGCAACGGAGCAGTCCTGGCAGTCGATGACAAGCCGGTAATCACGCTCCAGCCGGCAAGTGTAGTACAGTGCGAAGGCACCACGGCCATCTACAGTGTAACGGCAACAGGAACAGGCCTGACCTACCAGTGGCGAAAGGGCGGTGTAGCCCTTGTTAATGGCGGGGATATCAGCGGAGCAATGGCATCAACGTTAAACATAGCCAATATAGAGACATCAGACGAGGGATCGTATGATGTTATTATAACAGGTACATGTGGAACGGTAACCAGTTCAGTGGTACAGTTAACGGTTGATAATAATGTTGTTATTACAGTTCAGCCTGTTGATGTTACGCAGTGCGAAGGTACTCTTGCGAGCTTCACAGTGTCAGCAACGGGCACAGGCCCACTTGCATACCAGTGGAGAAAAGGTGGCATAGCCCTCACGGACGGAGGCAATATCACCGGATCGGCAACCACGAACCTGAGGATATCGAACATATCAACGGCAGATGAGGCTACATATACAGTAGTAGTTACGGGTAAGTGTACCGGGGCAACATCAGCAGGTGTATTAATGAATGTTGATGACAAAGTTGTTATCACGGCCCAGCCGGTTGCGGTGACACAGTGCGAAGGTACAACGGCTACGTTCAGTGTAACAGCCACAGGAACGAACTTACTGTATCAATGGCGTAAAGGAGCGGTGAATATTGTTGACGGAGGAGATATCAGCGGAGCGACATCGGCCATACTGACAATATTAAATATAGAGACAGCCGACGAGGGGTTGTACTATGTAGTGATCACGGGCAAGTGCAGCAGCGAAATCAGTTCTTCGGTACAGTTATCGGTTGATGACAATGCAGTTATCACAGCACAGCCTGTAAATGTCACAAAGTGTGAAGGGACTACAGCGACGTTCAGTGTAACAGCAACGGGTACCGGATTGAGTTACCAGTGGCGCAAGGGAGGAATAAACCTGAGTGACGGAGGCGATATCAGCGGAGTAACGACTCCTGTCCTGACTATAAATAATGCAGCGACAGCGGATGAGGGCAGTTATGATGTCGTAATAACAGGGTTATGTTCGAATGTAACAAGTGCAACAGCTGTGCTTGCAGTAGATGATAATGCAGTCATAACAACACAGCCGGTCGCATTCACTGCCTGCGAAGGATCACCTGCGACGTTCAGTGTTGTAGCAACTGGTACAAATCTGACATACCGCTGGCGTAAGGACGGTGTACCGTTAAGTGACGCCGGAGATATAAGCGGAGCAACAACTCCAACATTAAGCATAGCAACCATTGCTACAGCTGACGAAGGTCTTTATGATGTTGTTATCACCGGATTGTGCTCGACAGTCACCAGTAACGGAGTGCTGCTCGGAGTTGATGATAACGTTGTTATCACAACCCAGCCTGTCAATGTTACTACATGTGAAGGGGATGCAGCAATATTCAGCGTGGCAGTTACAGGCACCGGACCGATAACCTACCAGTGGCGCAGGAACGGTGCAAACCTTTCAGATGCAGGTGATATCAGCGGCTCTCTGACATCAATGTTGACAATAGCCAACACAGAGGCTGCCGATATGGGTTCATTCGATGTCATAATTGCAGGCCTGTGCAGTACAGTTACCAGTTCTGCGGTCATCCTGGCGGTAAGCGAGAAACCTGAGATCATAACCCAGCCCGCATCAACTACCGTGTGTGCCGGTGAAGATGCAGTCTTCACAGCTGATGCCGGAATTACTACTAATCCGATTTATCAGTGGTATGTCAATCCGGGGACAGGATGGACACCGGCTGTGGGTGCACGTTACCAGGGGGCTACCACCAATAATCTTACTGTGGTAAGCGCTCTTGAAATAATGTCCGGTTACCAGTACAGATTAAGGGTATCCGGCTCATGTGCTCCTTTTGTTGAATCTAATATTGTCACACTTACGGTGACCCGCCAGGCTGAGATAACACAACATCCTGTCAGTGTCACTGTCTGCGAGACTGACCCGGTCACTTTCACGGTCAATGCCGGTCTTACGACCAATCCTTCCTACCAGTGGGAGATAAGCACTGACGGCGGAGGCACATGGGGATCGGTCGGAGGGGCAAACAGTGCCACTTATACAATAGCTTCAGCTGCTTCTGCAGACAACGGCCATGCTTTCAGGGCTGTTGTGAGCAGCACATGCGGTTCGAGCGTCACATCTCTCGCGGCATACCTTACTGTCAACGAGCTGCCGGAGATAACAGACCAGCCTGATAACATAACCATATGTGAGTATGGCATAGCTGACTTCATCGTTGACGCAGGTGTGACCACCGGCGCAACATACAAATGGCAGCGCAGTGATGACGGAGGTACCACATGGCCCGATCTGACAGAAAGCGCAACTTATTTCGGCGTGTCAACCATGAACCTGAAGGTAAACGGTACACAGAGAATAATGAACGGTGATCAGTTCAGGGTCGTTGTAACCGGCATATGTACGCCGCCTGTGACCTCCAATGCTGTTACCCTCACAGTCCAGACTGCACCTGAGATACTTGCCCAGCCTGTCTCATCATCGATATGCGAGAATACGAATACATCATTTTCTGTTACGGCACAGGGTACGGCAATCACTTACCAGTGGTTTGTTGATACAGGAAGCGGTTTTGGAATAGTATCAGATGGTGGTGTTTATGCCGGTGCTGCAACAAATACGCTTACTCTTACCAGTGTGCCCAGAACGTATGACAACTACCGTTACCGCGTTGAGGTGACAGGAACATGTTTACCAAAGGCCATCTCGGCAACTGTTCAGCTTGATGTGTCTATTGCAACAATAATCAATACCCAGCCGGCTGATTCGACTATCTGCGAGTTCATGACCGCCAGTTTCAGTGCGGTAGCTGATGGTGCCAACCTCACCTACCAGTGGCAGGCCTTCATCAGCGGAACATGGACAGACCTGACCAACACCGGTCTTTATATCGGTGTACAAACTCCGGTACTAATGGTCTTCGGTCCGGCACGTTCGATAGACGGCACCCGTTACAGAGTGGTTATCGGCAGCGACTGTTCGGCTGATCTGATCTCAGGTGAAGCAGTGCTAACTGTTTACACTGCTCCGGAGCTCTCGGATCATCCCGATGAGTTCAGGGGCTGTCCGGGCGGCAATGCGACATTCAGTGTTGTGGCTGCAGGCGATAACCTGGTTTACCAGTGGCAGGTCAACACCGGATCGGGATTTAATAACGTATCCGATAATGCAATCTACTCAGGCACCAATTCACCTGATCTCACAATCAGCAATCTTGATCTGACGATGAACGGTTACCTTGTGAGGGCAGTTGTCTCGGGGACCTGTCTGCCGCCTGTAACATCATCGTTCGCACCGCTCAGGGTTTATATGGAGCCGTCAATAATTTCAGAGCCGGCTGATGTCGAGGTTTGTTATCAGACAGGAGTCACTTATTACGCTCAGATGTTTAACACCGGAGCCGGAGAGACAACAGTATGGCAGGTAAATCCGGGTGCGGGATGGATCAGTCTGAGCGACGGTGCACTATATCAGGGAACACAAACACCTCAGTTGGTTATCATGAGCGCAGACACCACCATGACCGGATGGAATTACAGGCTTGAGATAACAGGTCCCTGCGGCCTGTATTACACCAGGGATGCTTTACTCACGGTCAACGCACCGCCAAGGGCTTATATAGCTAATGTTGACACGTTGCTTGTCTGCGGTGGAATACCCACCCAGCTGCACGGCAACCCGGCAGGAGGATCACTCTCTTATGCTGCTCACAGATGGTTCGGCGATGTAGGACCGCTCAGCGGATACAGTATTGAGAATCCTGTGTTCAACACCTCAATGCCAGGCTATTACAGGCTGATCTACCAGGTGACCGACAGCAAGGGATGCGTCGGACTGGATACCCTGGTAGTACTGGTTGAAAAGCCCGTTGCCATGTTCACGGTTGACGCTCCTTCGGGGTGTCAGCCTCTGACGGTGAATTTCACCAACGGATCAATAGGATATGCGTCAGTGCTGTGGAACTTTGGCGATACCACTGCCTTATCGACAGATATCAACCCGCAGCATACATATTTTAATGCGGGTCCGGCGCTAGCTTATTTCACCGTGCAACTGGAAGTAACTTCCGCAAACGGATGTGTCTCTAATATGACTAATGGCATTACGGTTTACCCGGAGATCCTGTCGGACTTCACCATGAATGATGACACCATATGTTCCGGTGAGAGTATTACCTTCTCACTACTACCGGGTGCATTCAGGTATTTCTGGAATTTTGGCGACGGTCAGAGTGAAAACGGGGCCAATGTTATTAACCATGTTTTCATGAACAATACTACCGCACCGGTAACGTACGATGTGATACTGACTACAGAATCATTCTTCGGTTGCCAGAGTGCGGATACGATGCAGGTGGTGGTCTACCCGACGCCGGTACCAGGTTTCACCGCCGCTCCTGTTTCTCAGACCTTCCCCAATGCAACTGTCACCTTCACGAACAGCACAAACGCAGGTACGTGGATCTGGCTGTGGGACTTTGCTGACGGCAACAGTTCAGTGATAGAGTCGCCTGTACACACTTATGCGGCTCCCGGTGAATATGCTGTCAGCCTGACGGCAAGCAATGCCGTATGTACTGAAACAGTGACGCATAACGTTAGTGTGCTTCCTACGCCGCCAATAGCGTCGTTTGATCCGATACCTTCCGGCTGTATGCCATGGAATATTTCGATCAACAATACTTCTCAGTATGCTACTACTTATTACTGGGACTTCGGCGACGGTTACACCTCAAATGCAAGGAATCCTGTCTATACATATTTGCAGGCAGGCTCATACCAGGTCACTCTGACGGTTCAGGGTCCGGGTGGAAGTGATACGGAAACACAGATGGTATATGTTTACCAGACGCCGCGGGCTTATTTCGAGGTATCACCAGTCAAGGTTTATGTGAATGACGAAAAGGTGAGGATGTACAACCTTACTGAAGGAGCAGACAGCTTCATCTGGGAGTTTGGTGACGGTGACACATCGCATCTGCGCGATCCGTATCATCAGTACACCACTGAAGGTATCTATGACATAACCCTGCATGCCTATTCAGCCAACGGGTGTTATGACACCTACTTGCTGTCGCCTGCAGTGACCGTTGAACCTTTCGGTAAACTCGTATTTGCAACTGTGTTCAAGCCAAATCAGGACGGCCCGATAGAAATTGACGAGCTGCCGACAAGTGGTGATGCTATAGACCAGTTCTTTTTCCCGCCTATAAGGGAGACTGTACTGAACTACCACATGCAGATATTCAACAGGTGGGGTGCTATGATCTTCGAGACCTATGACATCAACAAACCATGGAATGGCTACTATAAAGGGACGCTGTGCGCCCAGGGTGTTTATGTCTGGCTTGTGGAAGGCAAGTATGCCAACGGCAGACCGTTCAAGGAGGCTGGTGATATAACTCTACTCCATTGATGACAAATCGGTGGTCGTAAAAGGCAGAGGCGTTGCATCGTGCAACGCCTCTCCTATATTAATTAAAAGGTTTGTCGGAGAATGGGGATGCGAACGGATCATCCGGTTTGCTGCCTCCAATACTCCTTCTCGGCGGCGGAGGTGGCGGAGCGGAAGTCATCATGACAAGAGAAATGGAGTAGTCAAGTTCTATACGGATAACCGCCGGCCTGACATATCTTCTTTTCTTCCCTTTCATTGATGGATTGTAATTGCGCCTCAAATATAAGATATTTGATTTATACCCTATTCAACATTTTTCAACCGGGGTGTCCGGGACCATTTGAATTACTCTGCCGTCAGCACAATCTTTTCAAGAAATCTTTTCCCCCCTGCGGTCAGTTCAACGATCAGCATACCTCGCGCGCCTGACGGAGAGTACTCTTTTATTTCCCCGGAGTTGAACCACTCCTGTCCTCCGTTCATAATCATCCTGCCGGTAATATCATAGATTTTCACATTACCGGAGAGGTTCTCCCAATCATTCCCCTGGGGAAGAACGCATATTTTCCCTGATGAAGCATAGATTTTAAGGGAGCTGGAAACAGCCTGTTTCTCGAAAGCTTCAGGTTTGTTTGAAGAAACCGTGACGGTGAATCTGCCTGCAAGTGTTCCTTCGGGAGCAGAGAAAGAATATTCCGAAAATGCCAGGAGGTCAACGCTTGTACCTGCAGCTTTGTCTGTGAGTGTAATTTTAGAGGTGCCTGTTCCCTGAAGCTGGCTGCGTCTGATCTTATAAGTGCCGGCTTCGGGAAGTTTAAGTGTAAGAGGGATTACCGTCTTTGTTTCAGGCCAGGGAATGGAGTTGATGGAATAGTTTTCTCCATCCATGACAGAATATATCAGCGCTCTTTTGGTGGCAATGGCAAACATTTTTCCTGCGTCGAATTCATCGTCAAAATCATTGGTGGCCATTGATTCAAGTCTTATGACAGTCTCATCTTCCGACTTCGGTGAGACCAGTGTCAGCCTGATAAGGGGAATAATCTGCACTGACTTATATCTCGGTGTTGCATTATGTTCACGGGCTTTATCCGGTATTGTCATATAGGTGCCGGCAGCCCTTGATTTTACAAAAAATCCGTGAAGAGGCGGGATGTGGGCTGTTCCTCCGTTGGTACCAACTTTATCCACATAAGTAATATCTACGCCATCCACATATAAATAATAACCATTTCTTACACCGGTTGATACTGTCACTGAATCCCAGTTCAATCCGCAGGTGAGGGAGTTTCCGACGAGAGTGTACCCGAACAGAGATGTGTCAACGCCCGAACCGCTGAACGGCAGGTTGATCTGACCCATTGAAGTGGTGATTGAGGTAAGGTTCCTGAACACCATCGTTGTGTCAATGTCAACCATAACCTGATACCCCTTTTTGGCTTCCAGGGTACTAAAAGCAGTAGTCCCGCCATAACCATCATGCCACTGCCATCCCTGGACCACATCAGTTGTCACTTTACTTTCATCGTAAAGCATAAGATTATACGGTTCAATGTCGGTGAATACTGTCTTTGAAACTGTTGCAGGTGGGGTTATGTAGTGCCACAGGTAACTCGTCGGGGGAGAAGCCTTGAGGCGAATGTCAACATTCATGGACCCCCCTGCTCCCGAGTAACTGCTGGTAAGAAGGGAAGCCATGCCTGTGGCGTCTGCGTGGAGCTCAATATTCCCGTTATTGGTGAGTGCCGAGAATGTCGCCTGGGCGCCGGGATGCATGGTCAATGTCAGGCCTGAATTAAGAGTAAAAGCAGGACCAGGAGCAGCTGTCGGATAGCTGGACGTTCCAGAAGGTATAACAATGTGTGTGGTGCCCGGAACAAATCCTCCATCCCAGTTTGCACCGGCGGTCCAGGCAGTTGTACCTCCATGCCACAGGCTGTATATCATCTCATAAGCTCCGGCATCGGGATTCCCGACACGGCCCGATCCGATAAAGTCAGTCGGAGGTATGGTAACACCGGTGTAAGTGTCAGCGCCCATGTCGCGGCACGGAGACACAAATGCCAGATTAAAGTTCCCGCCGGCGGGTTGATGAAGTTTGGTCCGTCAGATGCAGTATTATTACTGTTGAGAGTAATACATCCTGTGAATGAAACCCCCTCAATGGCGCAATAATCATAGACGGATGACGGGGTTCCCGAAAACCCTGTGTGCGCTGATCCCCCCCAGATTACGGTGTTGACAATTTTGGCGTTCGGTGAGTTTTCAAGATAAATTGACTTACCGTCGGAGGCAGGCGACTCACTGTACACTACAGTGGAATTGACTATCACAGGAGACCCTGATAAAATGGCAATAGTACCACCTTTCAGAGTTGCGGAGAGAGAACTGTTATTTCTGAAAACGGCACTGGCAATCACCGGAGATGATCCTCCTGTATTAAATATTGCACCTCCCTGATCTGTAGCAGTATTATCGAGGAAAAGTGTATTTGAAATGGTTGTGGAGGCTCCTGTTTCAATATAGACGCCACCACCCTTATATGCCGAGCAGTTCCTGATTGTGCTGTGATTGATAGTTACTGAGCCTGATCCGATATATACAGCTCCCCCGAGATAGCTGAACCGTGTCCGTCGTCCTCTTTCAATTGTACAGTAATCAAGTGTACTTACGCCAGTAGAGGTCATGTAAATATTTCCCCAGAAATCAGTTGGTTCTCCAAAATTACCATCCGTGTCAAGATCCGCTGAAATTAATACGGGACGGCTGGCAGTTCCCTGAACATTCAACTGTCCTGAACCACTGATAAGGATGCAGGCATATTTACTTATGCATATCAGCTTTGTCCCGGCGGTAAGCGTAAGCGTTCCGCCTGATACCCCGAGGTTACCGTCAAAGTACTTGGTGCCGGTGATGGTAAAGTTCCCTGAATTAATTCCGTGATACGGATTAATCAGGGTTCCGTTGCCAGAGATTTGCGCTATCGCAGTTCCTGCAATTAGAAACAGCATCGTCAACAAAAGAATGGTTCTCTTCATGACTGGTATTTCGTATTATAACTCTTCCCCAGCTTAAAGGTTACATTAATAAGCTACTATTTGAACCGCCGGAAGTCATTATTTATCACAAAAGTAAGAAATCTGACGGTACAGGCAACCACAATGATGTATTTATGAGAACGACACCCGTCTGGCTTCGAATGTCTCTTCTTGCTATCTTTGTGCATATCCCTGTTAAAATGCCATCCCGGGAAAAAACAATATACAGATCACTGGAGATCCTCCTGAGCAGCTCCCGCCGCGAGACTATCGTCAGCCTGATAATACTGATTATCAGATCTTTTCTACCGCTGGCAGCAATTTTTCTCCTGAGACATTATATTGATCTACTTACAGGGGAAGCAGGAAGTGGGACAGTCTCGCAGGCCCATGCCATTACCGGGCTGATAATGGCCGTTGCCGGTACGCTTCTTATTGACGATCTGCTCTCCTCACTGGGACAGTATATTTCAAAAAAGCAATCCTATCTGCTTGAAAATCATATTGCCTCACTGATCCACAACCACTCGGCAACACTTGGATTAAGATTTTTTGAGGATCCGCAATTTTATGACAAGCTGTCAAGAGCGGCGAGGGACATTTCGTGGAGGCCTGCCGGAATGGTTTCAGACATCATTCTCCTAACGAGGGGTTTCATTTCATTTATAGCCATGGGTTACGTTCTCGGGACTTTCGGTATAATACCCCTTGCAGTTCTTACAGTTGTTTTTTTGCCGGTGTTATGGATGAAGCTGCGTAATTCAGGCAGGCTTTATGAAGCGAGGAAAGCCGTAACTGCTCACTCACGCCAGGCGTCGTATTTCAGCTGGCTCCTGACGGGTGAGAAGCCGGCCAGGGAGGTAAGGCTGTTTGGTCTTGCCGGTTATTTCGAAAAGCTCTTCCGGAAGCACTTTGCTGCATCAAAAGAGCCTGAGATTGTTGCTGTCAGAAAGAACGCCATACTTGAAAGCGCAGCCTCTGTTGTGAAAGTGGTTGCATTTGCCGGCGTGCTGATCTATGCTTCTTTTTCCTATACAAGATCGAACATCACTGCAGGTGAACTGGCGATGTATATTATTGCCTTCAGGCAGGCGCTGGTCTATCTGCGCGATGCTGTTTCAGGGTACTCGGGACTGGCTGAGAACAGGCTCTTCCTTGACGATCTGTTCCATTTTCTTGATCTTGAGAGCGATATGCCTCAGAATGAAAAAGCTTCCGGCATCGTTTCGTTCAACAGGCTGGATGTTGAAAACCTCACTTACACTTACTCCGGTGCAGCCAGTCCGGCTCTCGAAAATATAACCCTGAAAATCACTAAAGGCGAGAAGGTTGCAATTGTCGGACCCAACGGTTCGGGCAAGACGACCCTGGCAAAGCTTCTCTGCAGGCTTTATGACCCGGATTCAGGAAGGATAAGTCTCAACGGAGAGAGCATTGACAGATATGATCTGAATGAATACCGGAAGCTTTTTTCTGTTGTTTTTCAGGACTTCATGCTATACTATCTGACGGCGGGTGATAATATCCGCCTGGCTGACAATACCGGGAGCGACAATCAGGAGCGCCTGAGGAGAGCAGCTTCAGCGGCAGGAGTATCCGCTTTACTAGAGAACCTTCCGCAGGGTTATGAAACAATGCTCGGTCATCATACCGGGGGCAGCCGGGAGCTGAGCTGGGGAGAGTGGCAGAAGATAGCCATCGCCAGGGCACTGTACCGCGATAGTCCTGTGCTGATCCTTGATGAGCCGTCATCATCGCTCGATGCCGACTCTGAGTATGAGATCTTTTCTGACCTTGACAGGATCATTGACGGCAGGACATGCATCTTCATCAGTCACCGTCTTGCCAATGTCAGGGATGCTGACCGTATTATCGTACTGGACAATGGACGCATTGCCGAGGCAGGCTCTCATGATGAACTTATGGAAGCCAGAGGGAGATATTATTCGATGTTCACCAGGCAGAAATTGATGTACCGATGACCGCTTCCGAAAATGAAAAGGATCAGGTCATCACGCTGATGCTCCTTCTCAGCAGGACCACATTCACGGAAGAGGAACGGATTCTGGCAGAAAAAGGTTGCCGCACCCTGACCGGCTGGAAACTGTTTGCCGATCTGGTAATAAGGCACGGTGTAGCCGCACTCGTCTGGCAGAACATTACTGACCTGGGTCTGACGGAGGCGGTTCCGGAACAGGAGCGGGGCTTGCTTGAAAACATAAGGTTCAAAACAATTGCCAGGGTATCATACATCACCTCTGAGGCTGCTGACATTGTTACAGAGCTTGATAAGGAAGGCATCAGGGCTCTGCTTCTGAAAGGACTGGCTCTGGAGCACTCTGTCTACGGATCGAGGGGACTAAGACAAATGAGTGATGCCGATCTGCTTGTTGCACCGGAGGATGCCCTCAGGGCACAGGATATCCTGGTAAAGACAGGCTTCGTTTCAAGACCGATGAAATCGTCATTGTACAGGCGTATCATTCTTGATCTTGGCAATCACCTGCCTGAGTTGCACCGCAACGGGATTTCCGTTGACATGCATCACCGGCTGTTCGGCCCGGAAGGCACGGCGATTGTCAGAAGAGCACTGGATAAACCGGAAACGATTTCCGTAACAGGCAGAACTTTTTATGTACTTCCTCCGGGGATTGCCTTACTTGGGCTTGTCAACCATATTTTCAAGCATGAAGTCAAGGGAGAGTTTCAGTTAAGGCTCTATACTGACATTTATCTTCTCGTGAAAGAGCATGGAGGGAAGATCTTCAATGAGAACCTCCTGCATGATGCTGACAGGGTCGGCATATCAGGCGGGTTAAGAACAGTTCTGACCATTCTCAATAGATTCTATGGAATTGATGTCCCTCAGGAATACAACGCCATGGACGGCCCTGAGCAGGAGAAGGTGGCGGCCTTCAGGGATAACCTTCTTGATCCTGGCCAGGCAAAGCCCCTGAGCCGGAAAGAAATTTTTCTGGAGAATTTCCGGTCACTGAGAGGTCTCAGGCGCAAACTGATATTCATTACCGGTGATCTTTTCCCTTCTCTGGAATTCATGAAAAACAGGTACGGTTGCAGAACTGCCCTTTCTGCCCTGCTGTATTACCCCCACAGACTCGGAAAATTTTTATGGGTAATTAACCCTATTTGGCCTAAATATCTGCAGAAGTAATAAAATTATATTTTTTCCTCAAAAATCTTTAAGAATGCTTGTTTTTTAGAAAATGCGGTTATATATTTACTTTAGTCGGAGTTTTTAAATTTTTGTGAAAGTGAAGTCTGTTGTTTGTTTATTGGTTTTTTGAATTGAAACTACATGTCTGCAATTAGTTTTCTATTAAAAGTCAACACAGGTACAGGCAATCCTTAGAGCCTGTCTCGCTGCGTGTGGAGTCTCCTCGTGTGGTGGAGACGTGTGCGAACAGCCCCGGTAAAGGTTATACCGGGGCTGTTTTATGATGTGCCTTTTCAGGCGAATTACCCCAAAAGAATTACTTTTGCAGAAAGAGCGGATGCAATGAAAAGTGCCCTTTACCTGTATAATACCCTCACGCGTAAAAAAGAGTTGTTTGAACCCCTGGCGCCTCCTTTTGCAGGCATGTATGTGTGCGGTCCCACCGTTTACAGCGAATCGCATCTGGGTCATGCCAGGCCGGCAGTAACATTCGATGTGCTGTACAGATACCTGATGCACCTCGGATACACGGTCAGGTATGTGCGTAACATCACTGACGTGGGGCACCTTGAGAACGAAGTCGATGATACCGGTGAAGACAGGATAAGCCGCAGGGCGAAGCAGGAGCATCTTGAGCCTATGGAGGTAGTTCAGAAGTACACGAACAGTTTTCATAAGGCCATGGAGAGGCTTAATACTCTCCCTCCCTCGATAGAGCCACGAGCCACAGGTCATATCATAGAGCAGCAGCAGATGATCGATAAGCTCATCAGCAACGGATATGCTTATGTGTCAAACGGCTCGGTCTATTTTGACGTTGAGAAATATAATAAAAACCTCCCATACGGCATTCTTTCGGGCAGGGTTCTCGAGGATATGAAGGCCAACAGCCGGGTACTTGAAGGTCAGGATGAGAAGCACGGACAGTTTGATTTTGCCTTATGGAAGAAGGCCTCCCCGGGACATATAATGCGATGGCCGTCGCAATGGGGTGAAGGATTTCCGGGGTGGCACCTGGAGTGTTCTGTGATGAGTACAAAGTATCTTGGCGAGGTGTTCGACATTCACGGAGGAGGGATGGATCTGATCTTTCCCCATCATGAGTGCGAGATAGCACAGAGCACGGCAGCTCTGGGCAGGCCGCCGGTACGTTACTGGGTGCATAACAATATGGTCACCATCAACGGACAGAAGATGGCAAGATCACTGGGAAACTTTATCACCCTCGAGGAGCTTTTCACCGGCAACCATAAACTGCTGATGCAGGCGTATTCACCCATGACCATTCGTTTCTTTATGCTGCAGGCGCATTACCGCAGCACCCTCGACTTCAGCAATGAGGCTCTTCTTGCCGCTTCGGCCGGACTGCAGAAGCTGATGGCGGCTGAAAGAACACTGGCTAACCTGAAGCCCTCTGAAACATCCACCATCGATGTGAGCGGCATTGAGAACAAATGCTACGAGGCCATGAATGATGACCTTAACACTCCGGTTGCGGTTGCGCATCTGTTTGAAGCCGTCAGGATAATAAACCTTGCAAGTGACGGCAAGGAGAAACTTACTGAAGGTGATATCAAGACCCTGACAGGGATTTTCAGAACGTTTGTTCATGATATCTTCGGCCTCATGGCAGAAGAAGGTGGTGGAAACGAAAAACTTAAAGGTGTCATGACCCTGCTGCTCGAAATGAGGCAGGAAGCCAAGGCCAGGAAGGAATGGAGCGTTTCGGACCGGATACGCGACAGGCTGAGCGAGCTCGGTATTACGGTAAAAGACCGTAAGGACGGCTATGACTGGGAGATAACTGCGTGACAGCTGTGTCATATAAATCACGGATAATCAATATCGGCAATCTGGGCATGGGGGGCGATCTCCCCGTGCGTATCCAGAGCATGACCAATACAGACACTCTTGACACTGCCGCAAGTGTCATGCAATGCATAAGAATTATTGAAGCAGGCGGTGAGCTGGTAAGGCTGACGGCCCAGGGAGTAAGGGAGGCAGAAAATCTGGCGAATATTCGGAAGGAACTGCGGAAGGCAGGCTTTGACACTCCTCTCTGTGCTGACATACATTTTAATCCTGCTGCCGCAGAGGTTGCAGCACGGATAGTCGAAAAAGTGCGTATTAATCCGGGCAACTATGCTGACAAGCGTGCTTCATTTATAAGGTATGATCTTACTGACGGTGAGTACACGGCAGAGCTTGAACGTATAAGAGAGCGTCTTCTGCCTCTTATTAATATTTGTGCCACAAACGGCACTGCGATGCGGATAGGCGTGAACCACGGTTCGCTCTCTGACCGTATCATGACCCGTTATGGAAATACGCCGGAGGGCATGGCTGTCTCAGCTATCGAATTCATGAAGATCATGCGGGGCGAAGGCTTCAATAAGCTTGTGGTATCTATGAAATCGTCGGACACCAGGGTCATGGTTGAATCAAACCGTACTCTGGTAAGGATGATGACAGAAGAAGGGATGGATTACCCTGTTCACCTTGGCATCACGGAAGCGGGAGAAGGAGAGGACGGCAGGATCATCTCCGCAGCCGGTATTGGTACACTGCTCGCCGAGGGTATCGGAGACACTGTAAGGGTGTCGCTCACCGAAGCACCTGAAAAGGAGGTCCCGGTAGCACAGGAGATAATCAGGTTTGCAGCAGGACCGTCAGGACGGTTACAGAAACCCTGGCCACCGATACCGTTTGAAGAGACCGGAGAAAGGTATTTCCCGCAGGTTTATTCCGAAGATGGCGGCATCTTTATGGATGAGCGGGGCATCAGATACAGCGGCGCAGTTCTGACATTAACACCATCAGAGCTACTAAACAGTAACGAAGCTCAGGAGTTCCGCGGAGTGTTAAATCCTGTTTTCAGCGAGGATGACCGGGAGAAGCTTTACATTCAGGCTTCCACTTTGCTCGGACGATTTTTTATTTCACGAAGACCGGCAGGGCTCTGCATAACCAACAATGGAAAGATCCGGGGAGAAGCGCTCAGCTCACTTGCGTTCTCAATATTGCAGGCAACCGAAGCACGCATAACCCGTACAAGATATATCTCATGTCCCACATGTGGCAGGACAAAATTCAATCTTGAAGAGGCGGTGCGCAGGGTCAAGTCCGCCACATCGCATCTGACAGGGATGAAGATCGCCGTGATGGGGTGTGTCGTAAACGGTCCGGGCGAGATGGCCGGAGCAGACTACGGCTATGTCGGCGCTGCTGAAGGCAAAGTGCACATCTACCGGGGCACTGAGGCAGTCATGAAAAACGTCCCCGAGGCAGAAGCTCTTACGAGACTTCTTGAACTGATAGAGAGCGATCAGGCAAAACAGTAGCCGGGCTGTCTGCTATGATAGAGAGCGATCAGGCAAAACGGTAATCGAGCTGCCTCTTCTGCAGGTCAGCCTTTACGATTTCCACGTTTATCTTGTCACCGAGCATATACACCTTCCCTGAGTGTCTTCCCCTGATGGAGTAGTTCTCTTCGTCATACTCGAAAAAGTCATCCTGCAGCTCCCGTAAGGCTATCATTCCCTCGCACTGATTCTCAATGATCTCAACGTAGATGCCCCACTCGGTGACTCCTGAGATGACACCTTCAAAAACCTGTCCTATCTTGTCCTTCATGAATTCCACCTGTTTGTATTTGATCGAAGCTCTTTCGGCATCGGTGGCGAGACGTTCCCTCTTCGACGAATACTCACACAGTTTTTCGAACTTATCGCCGTCGCGCGATGGCTGCCCCTCGAGATATCTGGTAAGCAGGCGGTGAACCATCATGTCAGGATAGCGCCTGATAGGTGATGTAAAATGCGTGTAATGGCTGAATGAAAGGCCGTAGTGACCTATATTGCCGGTTGAATATATGGCCTTGGCCATCGATCTGAGAGCGAGCGTCTCGATCACGTTCTGTTCTTTCTTTCCGGAGACATCATCCATCAGCTTATTCATGGCAGCAGGAAGGCCTTTTACATCCTGGGTGTCGAGTGTATAGCCGAAGCGCTTGATGAAATAACTGAATGAACTCAGTTTTTCAGGATTGGGTTTATCATGGATACGGTATACGAACGTCTTCCCCTTCAGTTTTTTGCCCACATATTCCGCCACGCGCCTGTTGGCCAGCAGCATGAATTCCTCTATGAGCTGGTTTGACGTGCCGTACTCGCGGAAAAGGATGCCCAGCGGTACACCTGATTCGCTCAGGTTGAACTTGACCTCAATGCGTTCAAAGGCAAATGAGCCGGTGGCGAAGCGCTTTGCACGAAGGCTCTGTGCAAGGTTATGCAGTGTCAGCAGCTGTTCCTTCATATCACCTTCACCCGTATCAATGACCTTCTGGGCTTCACCGTAGGAGAAGCGCTTATCTGATTTTATGATCGTACGGCCGAACCACTCATTAACAACAACTGCCTTACTGTCAAGCTCGAAGACTGCCGAGTAGGTCAGCTTATCCTCAAAAGGATTGAGCGAACATATATGGTTCGAGAGTTTTTCAGGCAGCATGGGTATTGTGCGGTCCACGAGGTAGACTGATGTGGCACGTTCCTGCGCCTCTTTTTCTATCACCGATCCGGGTTTGACATAATGGGTGACATCGGCTATATGTACTCCTATTTCCATGTTGCCGTCCGGCAGCCGGCTGATGGAAAGGGCATCGTCAAAGTCCTTGGCGTCTTCCGGATCGATGGTAAATGTCGGCACACTGCGGAAATCACGTCTGGCTGCAATATCCTCAGTGGTTATCTCCGGGGAAATCTTTTCCGCTGCAGCTTCAATCTCAGGTGCAAATTTGTTCGGAAGGCCGAACTCGGCAAGGATAGCGTGCATCTCGGTATCATTCTCTCCGGGATAACCAAGGACCTCCGTTATCTCGCCCATCGGGTTCCGTGACCGCTGATCCCACTCCACAAGCCGCGCCACCGCCTTCTGTCCCTGCTTTGCTCCGTTAAGCTTCGACAGGGGTATAAAAAGATCGAATGGCATATTTTTATTATCGGGAATCAGAAAGGCAAACTGTGGTGTCAGCTCAATGGTTCCGACAAAGGATGCGCGCGACCTGTTGAGAATTTCAACTACCTCACCTTCAGGCCTCTTGCCTTTATGGCGGGCGTAGAGGAGTACCTTCACCTGGTCACCGTGCAGGGCGGTGTTGAGGTTACGCGCTGCAATAAAGACATCTTCCTCCGATTCTTCGGAAAGAACAAATGCATAACCGAATTTTGTAAGATCGATGGTTCCGGTGACATAGCCGCCGACATCTTTCAGGACATACTTGCCGTGGTTTCTCTCCTCGGCCAGACCATCCTTTTTCATCCTCAGCAGAGCCTCTGAAAGGGCCCTCTTTTCTTCCTTTTCCGTGATCTGCAACCTTGCGGCTAACTGTTTGTAATTAAATGTTTGCTTAGGGTTCTTCGACATCACCCCCATTATCATCTCTATGAGCTTTTTCTGATCAATACCGGCGCTCTTCTTCACCTGGTTCTTCTTTGCCATTATACACTAAATTTTACGGTTACAAAGATAGATTGAAATTGGCTACCTTTGAGTTAACAACAGATTAATGATATCAGTATCCTCAATACCGGCACATTCACCCAGAGTGGTATTTCGCAGGATCAATGACGAATGTCTTCTAATACCGCTAACAAATAATATTGCAGACATGGACTCGCTGTACAGGCTGAACGAGACAGGGGTATTTATCTGGGAGCTGATAGACGGGAAGCGTGACATCAGGGATATAACAGCCAGGATGGCTGAAGAGTTCGATGTTGACCCTGATGAGGCAGAGAAAGATATCATGCAGTTTCTTGAGCAGGTTCAGAATTTTCTTCATTTCAAAGAACAGTGACAATTGATCTGGTCATAGCCGGGAAGAGGCTCCGCCTTCAGTCTGCCGATGGGATAAATCTCAGGCCTGATGAGCGTTTTGCCGCGTTTACTCATACTGATGGAAATAACCCGGAGCTGACCATTGAGGTAAAACCCGGAAGAGCCGGGATCCCTGCCGGGGCTGTAAAGGTTTTTGATGCCCCGCTTCTTGAGGATAACCCTGTCGGGCCCCGGCAATCAGGAGAACCTTTCTGGGAGGTGGCGATCGATGAAGAAACCATTTATGTTAAGGTTTCGCTGAAAGAACCTGTGCGATATCCATTGCTGATCATTCCCCGCGGTAAAATGCTCTGGCAGCTCTTTGCAGATGATGAGGGCAGTGAAACCAACCCGCTTCCATATCCGCTTGACGGACTGATTCTGTACTTTCTGACATCGCTGAAAGGGAACATAATGATCCACGGATCAGGGGTGATCTGTGACGGCAGAGGGTGGGTCTTCACCGGCAAGTCAGGCAGCGGCAAGACCACCATGGCAAGAATCTTCGATAGCAGCGGCGACAGGGTCGTTCATGACGACAGGCTGATATTGGTTAAAGAGGGGGCCGGGTGGAGGATGCACAGCACTCCTGTTTACAGAAATGACGAACCCAGGAGTGCTGAGGTTGATCATCTTTGGATCATCAGTCACGGGAAGTCGAACATCTCGGCGCCTCTCTCCGGTGCGGAGGCTGCCGGATTGATTCTGGCCAACTGCATCCAGCAGAACTGGGACAGGGAGGCTTCTGCGGGGCTGATGGCATCTGTCGCGGATCTGGCTTCCTCAGTTAAGGTCAGCCGCCTGTCATTCCTGCCCGACAGCCGTGTTCGCGATTACCTGATGGCGCGTGAGAATGCTCCCGCTGAGACGGCAGCTGCCGCAGCCTCATCCATGCTCACAGAAGGGAAAGAGATTGTCATTACCGCTGGAGGATACAGTATGTGGCCGGCAATAAAACCCGGTGACAGAATAATCCTTTCACGGCCTGTTCCTGATAAACCACTGAAAACCGGAAAGGTGGTGGCACTCAGACGTGACGGAGGATTTGTCGTCCACAGGATAACCGCGATACAAAGAGGCAAGCTCTCCACCTTTATTAAAACACAGGGTGATACCAGCATGATACCTGATCCATGGACCACGGAAAAAGATTTGGCAGGGCAGGCAAAGGAAATAATCAGGGGAGACAGGACAATGAAAATCAGCCGGCGCAGAATGCCTTATTTCATAGGTAGTATAGCAGCCGTACTGGTTAAGATATGGGGCGGCATAGCACATGGCAGGGTAAAGTAACCGGCCCTCTTTCCAAAAGTTTTGTAATTGAGGTCTTTTGAGGTATTTTTGTGCACTAAGATACAAGTCAGGTGAAGCGCGATATTAAAGAAACACTCCGCGAGAGAATAATTATCCTTGACGGCGCCATGGGCACGATGATACAGCGCCACAGGCTGACGGAAGAGCAATACCGTGGCCAGCAGTTTCAGCAGCACCCCCGTTCTCTGAAAGGCAACAACGATCTCCTCTCCGTCACGCAGCCGAAAGTTATCAGGGACATTCACCTTGCTTATCTCAGGGCCGGAGCTGATATCATCAGCACAAACACTTTCAATGCCAACGGTATCTCCATGGCTGATTACGGCATGGAGCGTCATGTATATGATATCAATTTTGCAGCTGCCAGGCTTGGCCGCGAGGCTGTCATGGAACATTTCAGGGAGACCGGCAAAGAGGCGTGGGTTGCAGGCTCGGTAGGCCCCACCAACCGTACAGCCTCCATGTCGCCCGATGTCAGTGATCCAGGCGCACGCACGGTCACCTTTGCCGGACTTGCAGATGCTTATGCCGGGCAGGTAAGAGGTCTGGTCGACGGAGGCGCTGATTTACTTCTTGTTGAGACGGTCTTTGACGGTTTGAACGCCAAGGCTGCGTTGTTTGCCATTAGCGGAGTACTTGAAGAAAAAGCCGTTAATCTTCCCGTAATGGTCTCGGGCACCATCACCGATGCCAGCGGACGAACGCTGACAGGCCAGACCCTGGAGGCATTCCTCATCACCATGTCTCATTATCCTCTTCTGAGCATCGGCCTTAACTGTGCGCTGGGGGCTGAACAGCTCAGGCCTTTCATCGAAGAGTTATCCGGAAAAGCGCCATTCTTTGTCTCGGCGCATCCCAACGCCGGACTGCCAAACCAGTTCGGCGAGTATGATCAGGATGCGAAATACATGGGCAGTATTATCAGCGGCTTCCTGGAGAACGGCTGGGTTAATATCATTGGCGGATGCTGCGGCACGACGCCGGAACATATAAAGGTCATTGCATCACTCGCTAAACAATATGCTCCCAGGGCGGTGCCTGAAAGAAAACATATCACCGCGCTTGCCGGGCTGGAGCCACTGATCATTCGTCCTGACACAAATTTTGTGAACATAGGAGAGCGCACCAACGTAGCCGGCTCGATCAGGTTTGCCCGCCTGATACGTGAAGGAAGTTACCAGGCCGCCCTCGACGTTGCCCGTGACCAGGTTGAGAACGGAGCGCAGGTAATAGATATATGCATGGATGATGCAATGATAGACAGTGCGGCGGTTATCAAAAGATTCATTAACCTGGTAATGAGTGAGCCTGACATCGCGAAACTGCCGATAATGATCGACTCATCAAAATGGGAGGTTATTGTCTCAGGACTGCAGTGTGTCCAGGGGAAGCCTGTCGTTAACTCGATCAGTCTCAAGGAGGGCGAGGAGGAGTTCCTGTCGAAGGCGCGCCTTATCCGCCGGTACGGCGCTGCAGTTGTAGTGATGCTCTTCGACGAGCACGGTCAGGCTGACACCTTTGAACGGAGAAAAGCTGTAGCCACACTGTCGTACAAACTGCTTACGGAAAAAGCCGGCTTCCCGCCGGAGGATATTTTCATTGATCCGAACATACTGGCCATCGGAACGGGTATCGAGGAACATAACAATTATGCGGTTGATTATATAAAGGCCACTGAATTTATAAAGGCAAATCTTCCTTATGCAAGGGTAAGCGGCGGTGTCAGCAACCTCTCGTTTTCCTTCCGCGGAAATGACCCGGTCAGGGAGGCAATGCATGCGGTCTTTCTGTATCATGCCATCAAAGCAGGTATGGATATGGGCATTGTCAATCCCGGACTGCTGAGGGTTTATACTTCCATTGAACCTGATCTGCTTCGCCTGACGGAGGATGTGGTAATGAACAGAAGAAAAGACGCGACAGACAGGTTACTGCAGTTTGCTGCCGGGATGAAGGGCGGAAAGCAGGAAGAGGAAGCAAAGCACCTGGTATGGAGGGATGGTGATGTCAACACCCGGATCAAATATGCCCTGGTGAACGGCATTGACTCGTTCATTGCGGATGATGTCGAAGAAGCCAGACCGTTATATGAACGGTCGCTTCACATAATCGAAGGGCCGCTGATGGATGGCATGAATGAGGTAGGCGATCTGTTCGGGTCAGGCAGAATGTTCCTGCCCCAGGTGGTCAAGAGCGCCAGGGTGATGAAGAAAGCTGTTGCACAGCTCACCCCGCATATTGAAGCAGAAACAAGAGTCGGAGAGGTCAGAACAGCCGGTAAAGTGCTCCTGGCCACGGTTAAGGGCGATGTTCACGACATTGGAAAGAATATTGTCGGCGTGATACTGTCGTGCAACAACTACCAGATCATCGACCTGGGAGTAATGGTGCCGGCAGAGACCATCCTTGATACTGCTGTACGTGAAAAGGTCGACTTCATAGGCCTGTCAGGACTGATCACACCTTCACTTGAGGAGATGGTCCATGTAGCTTCACTGATGGAGGCTCGCGGAATAAAGATACCCTTGCTGATCGGAGGTGCAACCACTTCTGAAATTCATACGGCAGTGAAGATCGCTCCGGTATATTCATTCTCAGCCGTTCATGTGAAAGATGCCTCACGGGCTGTATCAGTATTGTCAGGACTGTTATCACCTGAAAATCCAATGCATGGTACGGTAAAAGAAAAATACGAAAGGCTCAGACAGGAACACGAAACAGCCAGGAGGGTCAAGAAACTCATTTCCCTTGATGCTGCAAGGAAGAATGCATTCAGGATTGAGAGACCTGCTCCCGCTCCGGCAATGCCCGGAGTGATAAACGCGGGTCCGCTGAAGGTTAAAATGCTGATTGATTACATTGACTGGACATTCTTTTTCTTTTCATGGAAGATCAGCGGACGTTATCCCGAGATTTTCAGTGATCCGGTAAAGGGCACTGAAGCCAAAAAGTTGTATGACGATGCCCTGAAGCTGATTGAACGGATATCAGAAGAAGAGCTCATGACGGCTGAGGCGCTCTCGGGAATATTTCCTGCAGAAAAGTACGGCGATGATATCAGGCTGTTTCCTGACAAAGGCACCGAAGAAGTGTTTTTACGTTTCCTGCGCAACCAGGAGGAGAAGGAGACCGGGCACGCCAACCTCTGTCTTTCTGACTTCGTGGCGGAAAAGGGCGATCATGCGGGATTATTTGTCGTTACCGTTAAGGTAAAGGATAAGCTTCCTGAGGATATTGCCGGCGACGATTATCATAACATTATGCTGAGGATACTGGCCGACCGTTTTGCTGAGGCTGCTGCCGAATGGCTGCACCGTGAGATACGCGTCAGGTACTGGGGTTATGCCCCTGATGAAAAGCTGGCCGCAGACGAGATGTTCAAGGTTAAGTATCAGGGTATCAGGCCTGCGCCGGGCTATCCTGCCTGTCCTGACCATACCGGCAAGCAGGTCATCTTTGACCTTCTCAGGGCTCCGGAGACCATTGGAGTGACACTCACGGAGAGCTTTGTCATGGTACCCGTTTCATCAGTATGCGGTTATATTTTTGCATCACCGGGGTCATCTTATTTTAATGTCGGCACTATCGGCCAGGACCAGCTTGAAGACTATGCACGCCGTTGCGGTATTACGACTGAAGAGGCTGCAAAATGGCTCGCCCCAAACCTATAAAAAGAAGTTATGCAGGGACAAACAGTAATTGATCTTTTAAGGCAGTCAAAGAAACCGCTTTTTACCTTTGAGCTTCTTCCCCCGCTCAAGGGACACAGCATTGAACGGATATACCGCACCATTGAGAGTTTGCTTGAGTATTCGCCGGCGTATATAAATTTTACATCTCACCGCAATGAGGTGGTGCTGGCGGAGAGGCCTGACGGCCTGCTTGAGAAGCGGGTGACGCGCAAGCGGCCCGGCACTATTGCACTGGCTGCAGCAGTGAAGTATAAGTACAATGTGAATGTTGTGCCTCATTTACTGTGCGGCGGGTTCACAAAGGAGGAGACAGAGAACGTGCTTATTGAGATGAACTTCCTGGGTATCAATGATGTGCTTGCCCTGCGAGGCGACCCTCCGAAGGGAAGCCGCGTGTTTATTCCCGAGGCTGACGGCCACAAAAATTCAAATGAGCTGGTTGAGCAGATCGCAAACATGAACAAGGGTCATTATATCGACCCCGAGCTGAAGAACATGACGGCAACTTCATTCTGCATCGGTGTCGCCGCCTATCCCGAGAAGCACTTTGAAGCACCCAACATGACATATGACCTGACGAACCTCAGGCGCAAGGTAGATGCCGGGGCGAGCTATATCGTCACACAGATGTTTTTCGACAATACGAAGTTTTATGCGTTCCGTGATGCGCTCAGGGCCATGGGTATCTCCGTACCGCTGATCCCCGGTATCAAGCCGGTCTCGGCGATAACGGATGTAAACCTGCTGCCGCAGACGTTCCACATAGACATACCGGAAGAGCTGGTGCATGAGCTGTCAAAATGCCGCACTGATGAGGAGGCTCGTGAAGCCGGTATTGAGTGGTCCACTGAGCAGTGCCGTGACCTCCTTAAAAACGATGTGCCGGGGATACATTACTATACCCTCGGCAGATCGGATAATATCGCGCGTATTGTCAAAAACTCCTTTTAAAGACCGAAGACTTTCCTGATCTCGTTCAGCTTGTCAAGCTCCTCCCATTTGAAGAGATGAACAGTCATTTTCTTGTCCGGCTTACCGTTTGCTGAGCGGAACACTTTTTCAATCGTGCGGGGCTTGCGGCCCATGTGGCCGTAGGCGGCAGTCTCGCTGTAGATGGGCTTGCGCAAACCAAACTCCTTTTCAATCATGGCAGGACGGAGATCGAACATTTTCTCTATTTTTTTAGCGATCTCACCGTCAGTCATTTTCACCCTGGCTGTTCCGGCGGTATTGACGTATATACCCACCGGCTTAGCCACTCCGATGGCATACGAAACCTGGACAAGCATCTCCCTGGCCACGCCTGCGGCAACCATATTCTTGGCTATGTGGCGTGCAGCATAAGCTGCCGAACGGTCTACCTTTGACGGGTCCTTGCCTGAGAAGGCTCCGCCGCCGTGTGCGCCACGGCCGCCGTAAGTATCGACAATTATCTTACGGCCTGTGAGCCCGCTGTCACCATGAGGTCCGCCTATCACAAACTTCCCTGTAGGGTTGACATGGTATTTTATTTTGCTGTCGAACAGCGCCTGCACCGGCTTGCCGAACTGCGCTTTTACCCTGGGTATGAGTATATTGATGACATCAGCCTTTATGGTCTCAAGCACCTTCTTTTCATCCTTGTCGAAGTCGTCATGCTGTGTCGAAACGACGATGGTGTGCACCCTGAGCGGCGTGCTGTCGTCTTTATATTCGATGGTGACCTGTGATTTGGAATCTGGTCTGAGATATTGCATCACTTTTCCTTCACGGCGTATCTCTGCCAGCTGGAAGACGAGCTCATGAGCAATGTCAAGCGACAGGGGAAGGAAATTCTCCGTCTCGTTGATGGCATAACCAAACATCATACCCTGGTCGCCGGCGCCCTGATCTTCTTTTTTCTTACGCACCACCCCCTGGCTGATATCAGGCGACTGTTCATGGATGGCGGAGAAGATGCCGCATGAGTTGGCGTCAAACATATACTCGGCCTTTGTATATCCGATTTTTTTGATGACTTCCCTGATTATTGTCTGTACGTCGATATAGGTTTTTGTTTTCACCTCGCCGGCAACGACCACCTGGCCGGTTGTCACGAGAGTTTCGCAGGCGACTTTTGATTCGGGGTCCCATGCAAGAAAGTTGTCAAGCAGTGCGTCCGAGATCTGGTCGGCCACCTTGTCAGGATGTCCTTCGGAGACTGATTCAGAAGTAAATAAATAGCTCATATGTTAATTTTAATGTTTAACAATGGCAGGGACGGATTGTTGAGAAGCAGCGGGGGAAACCGTTTTAGCATTTTTTTCCGTGGTTGCAATCAGCACAAATTTGTCCACCGTCGATAACGGGGCAAAGGTAGAAAAAAAGGTCTAAAGGATACAGGTTAAAGGGTAAAGTTATGTCTGAAGGTCCTGAAATTTACCAGAGAAGATCATCGCAGAACTTGTCCCGCACAGCAGGCTCACCACATTATTGTAGAAAATAAACATATGCAGGCAACCCAGATGATCGTAGAAGATCAAATTAATGTATGGTAATATTGTTATTTCCCTGTCAGCTGCCGGAAGGTATCTTCGAGGCTGGCGCCGGCAAGAGCGGAGATTTCTGCGAGGGGACCGTCGGCAACGATGTGGCCGTGATCAATTATGATAACCCGGCTGCAGATAGCTTCGACCTCCTGCATGATATGGGTCGAGAGCATCACTGTTCTCTCGGTGCCCACCTCAGATATGAGGTTACGTATTTCGATGATCTGGTTGGGATCAAGGCCGGTTGTCGCCTCATCAAGTATCAGCACCTGCGGGTCGTGTATCAACGCCTGCGCCAGTCCCACACGTTGCCGGTATCCCTTTGACAGGGCGCCAATCTTTTTATTTTGCTCGGGAGCAAGTCCTGTACGCTCAATGACTGTGTCAACGGCCTCTTTGCGTTTCCTGCCCATTTTATATATGTCAGCCACATATCCGAGGTACTCCCTGACATACATTTCAGTGTAAAGAGGATTGTTTTCAGGCAGATAGCCGATGAGGCGCCTTACCTCCGTCACCCCGGGGCCTGTGGGAAACCCGCAGACAGTAACCTCGCCGGAGTCAGCTGCCAGGAATCCGGTAATGATACGCATCATGGTCGATTTTCCGGCTCCGTTAGGACCGATAAAAGCGGCTATCTCACCCTTGTTGATGGAGAATGAAACTTCATTAAGGGCTTTTTGAGCACCATATGATTTGGTGACATGATTTGCAGAAATCGACATGAAGAAATTGCGATTTACGATTTGCGATTTGCGAATGGCTCAGGGATGATCGATTTTCAAACTATTTAAATCGAAGATCTGCAATCGCAAATCATCCATACATAAACTGGCCGAGGTTAGCAAAGGAAGACGACGGGTTGACGCAGCATACCGGTATCTTTGAGCTGTTGGCAATGATATACTGTTCCTTGGCTCCGATCACATAGTCGGCAAAGGTGATGTCCTTGGTGGTCATGATCAGGATGAGGTCAGCATTGATTTGCTGGGCTATTTCAATAGTCTGCTCGGCCAGCTTATCCGACGGCACTTCCCTGATCTCATACTCTATATTATTCTGTATGAGCATTCTGACCGTAAAATTAAGATTAAGATTAGCCTTCTTGGCCAGAGATTTATCTTTCCTTGTTGCTTTCAGAACGTATACCTTCGTGTCAAAATACTTACTCATGTAGATGGCCATCGAGAGCTTCTCTTTCTCTTCGGCACGCCAGTCGATGGGGCATACGATGGTCCGGAATCTCTCCATGTCAGCGGGCGGTGCCTGAACCACTATATAGGGAACTCTTGATTTTGCAATAACCTTCAGTGCCCAGCTACCGGTGAGCTTCTGCATTCCGCTCATTCCGTGAGTACCCATCACAACCAGTGATGCACTGTGATCATTGACAAACTCAGGTATCTGTTTGAATATGGTGCCACGTTGAACATGGGTCTTTACAGTTACGCCATATTTGTGTTCAATCTCGTTGCCCTTGTTATTCATGGCGGCCTGTTTAGCCTTTATTCCGCCCTCAGTTGTGATCTTCTCAACAATATGCAGGAGGCAGATATCGTTGTGCGTCATTCGCGATATCTTTATGGCATGCTGCAAGGCATATTCAGTAACAGGAGTGAAATCCCATGGCACTACGATTATCTTGCTGTCAACGTCCATATAATTAGTATTATAAGTTATGCAAGGTAAAATTACCTAATTCCGGTGTTAAATCAAATAGCCGGAACATTTATTAACAACGCTCGCACTGAAATGAAAATTGCCCTTGTGCACAAAAATAGTGCCATTAGTTAACAGATCGTTACCGCAAGAAGAACAAAATGCTATTTTTGTACGGGTAAAGTGTTGACCAACTATGATGAGGAAAAGAGTAAAAGATCTGCTGACTAATCCTGTGACCGGAGAGCAAGTGCTTGTAAAAGGATGGGTAAGGACAAAGAGAGAGATAAAGAATGTTGCATTCGTTGCACTGAATGACGGCTCCACCATAAACAATATACAGGTTGTAGCGGACATCAGCCTTTTCCCGGCAGATTTGCTGAGGGACATCACCACTGGTGCCAGCCTGGGAGTGACCGGAACACTTGAAGCATCGCAGGGCAAGGGGCAGAGTGTTGAGATACTGGCCTCTGGTATTGTTGTGTATGGCAAATGCGATCCTGACAGTTACCCTCTTCAGAAAAAGGGACACTCGATGGAATTCCTCAGGGAGATAGCTCATCTCCGTTTCCGTACAAATACCTTTGGCGCGGTGATGCGCATCAGGCACGCCATGGCCTTCGGCATACACAAGTATTATAACGACAGGGGCTTTTTTTACCTGCATACGCCAATCATTACCGGCAGCGATGCCGAAGGAGCGGGAGAAATGTTTCACGTCACGGCGCTTGACCTGAATGACATGCCGCGCACCGGCGAAGGTGCCATTGATTTTGAAAAGGACTTTTTCGGTAAGCCCACCAACCTTACTGTCTCAGGCCAGCTTGAGGGTGAGCTGGGTGCTCTCGCCCTGGGAGAGATCTATACATTTGGTCCGACCTTCCGCGCAGAAAACTCGAACACTCCCCGTCACCTGGCAGAGTTCTGGATGATAGAACCGGAGATGGCATTCTGGGATCTCAATGATAATATGGATCTGGCCGAAAATTTCCTCAAGTATCTCATAAAATATGCTCTTGACAACTGCAGGGAAGACCTGGAGTTCCTTAACAAGATGATCGATAAAGATCTTATTGAGCGCCTGGAGTTTGTTCTTGCGAACAGTTTTGTGAGGCTGACATATACCGAGGCCATAAAGATACTCGAGGCCGCTGACCGGAAGTGGGAGTACCCTGTCGGATGGGGGCGTGACCTGCAGGCGGAGCATGAACGGTACCTGGTGGAACAGCACTTCAAATGTCCGGTCATACTTACCGACTATCCGAAGACAATAAAGGCCTTCTATATGAAAATGAATGACGATGATCTGACTGTCAGAGCCATGGATGTTCTCTTCCCGGGCATCGGAGAGATCATAGGGGGATCGCAGAGAGAGGAGGATCTTGATAAGCTGACGCGAAGGATTGAAGAGCTGAAGCTGCCGGTCAAAGACCTGTGGTGGTATCTTGACACGAGGAGATTCGGAACGGCTCCCCATTCGGGTTTTGGGCTCGGCTTTGAACGCCTGATACTTTTCATGACAGGCATGTCAAACATACGTGATGTAATACCTTTCCCGCGTACTCCGCGTAACGCTGAATTTTAGTGAGTTAAGAGATCAAGGGTATGCTCGACCAGAAGTTACAGCAGAAACTGCTCCAGAAGTTGTCGCCGCAGCAGATACAGATGATCAAGCTGCTGGAGGTACCTGCCATGCAGATTGAGCAGCGTATCAAGAAGGAGCTGGAGGAGAACCCTGCACTGGAAGAGGGAGAAGAAGTAGAAGAGGGAGCAGAGGATCAGGGCGAGGATGGGGATGAAATAACAGAGGAACAGGAGGAGCGTGAGCAGGATGAATTCGGTCTCGATGACTATCTCAATGACGAAGATATTCCTGACTACCGCCTGCAGATGAACAATACCTCAAAGGATGAGGAGCGGCGGGAGGAGATCCCTTATTCAGCCGGGTCATCATTTCATGAGAGCCTTACAACACAGTTCAATCTCAGGGTTGACACCGAAAGACAGGAGATCCTGGGTGAATATATAATAGGGAATATCGATGATGACGGATACCTCCGGAGAGAGGTTGACAATATGGTGGATGATCTTGCCTTCCTTCAGAACATAACCACTGATGTGAAGGAGCTGAATGATGTGCTTGCAATCATCCAGGACCTCGATCCCCCGGGAGTGGGAGCACGTGACCTGCGTGAATGCCTGTTGCTGCAGATAGAAAGGAAAGATCTTACGTCACCGGCGATACTCCTCACAAAAACTGTCTTAAAAGATTATTTTGATGAGTTCTCGAGGCGCCATTATGAAAAGATAATGGCGAAGCTCATGATCAGCGAAGACGACATGAAGAGTGTCATCGACGAGGTGCTGAAGCTGAACCCGAAACCCGGGGGGGCAGTAAACGACCCTTACCACAAGACGGCACAGCATATTATACCCGACTTCATTCTTGAGCTCACTGACGGCGCACTGGAGCTCAGCCTTAACAACCGCAATATCCCTGAGCTGAAGATCAGCAAGGGTTACAGCCAGATGCTGGAGACATATTCACGTGACAAGGCAGCCGGCAAGCAGAACCGGGATGCCATTATGTTCGTGAAACAGAAGCTTGATTCCGCAAAGTGGTTCATCGATGCGATGAGACAGAGGCAGAATACTCTTCTGCTGACGATGAACGCCATACTTGAATACCAGAAAGAGTATTTTTTCGAGGGTGACGACACAAAGCTGCGACCGATGATACTGAAAGATGTGGCCGAGATGACGGGACTTGATATCTCTACGGTGTCAAGGGTGGCGAACAGTAAATACATACAGACGCATTTCGGGATTTATCCGTTGAAATTCTTTTTCTCTGAAGGGATGCAGACTGATGCAGGTGACGAGGTCTCGACCCGGGAGATAAAGAGGATCCTTCAGGAATGTCTGAGCAGCGAAGACAAGCGAAAACCCCTGACGGATGAGAAGCTGACGGAGATACTGCAGGAGAAGGGTTACCAGATTGCCCGCCGGACTGTCGCCAAGTACCGCGAACAACTGAATATTCCTGTCGCAAGGATGAGAAAGGAGATGAAATGAGTTCCGGTGAAAAACAATGGGTCACAAAGACATCGAAGATATTTTCGGTGGGTTTTCATCCCCTCTTCATCCCGCTGTACGGTCTGCTTCTTATTTACAGTTCACCCACACTCCTCTCATTCATCCCGGCGAGGCTGAAGTGGACTATTTTTTTAATGGTTCTGGCAAATAATGTTATCCTGCCGCTGTCACTGGCTGCCATCCTGTATTTGCGCGGAGCCATAAAGACATTTAATGCGCGTGACCGGAACGAGAGGGTTGTGCTGCTGACCTTCGCTCTGCTGATGTACACCATCACCGCGATACTGTTATTAAGAATCCAGGTGCCGAACCTCTTCAGGGCATATTTTATCTCCATAGCATTTGTGACACTGGTCACTCTTATAATAACAGCCATCTACAGGATTTCACTTCACGCTGCCGGCATTGGAGGATTGCTTTCACTTTTAATCTTCATGATCATTCTTTATGACATCAGATCAGTCTGGCAGCTGGTAATCGTCGTGCTGATCGGGGGAGGAGTGATGTCATCAAGGCTGTATCTTGATGATCACACGCCGACAGAGACCTGGACAGGATTGTTTGCCGGGGCGGGTGTGATGGCGTTAACTCTTTATATTCTGCTCAAGTAAAAGTCTGACAGCCTCTTCAAACAGAGGGGTGCTGTCGGGGAAACAGGGGCATTGCGCTCCCTTCGCTTCAGGTGAGATTTCACGCAGGTGTTCCAAATCCTTCTGTCTCACAGTTATGAAACCATGATGCCCGTTATGGTACTGGCCCAGGTATTCCTGTTCCGTCTGTCCCGGCGTGGGAATAATCACCCCTCCTTTTCCCAGTGACACAAGCTCCATGACAGATGAGTAACCGGCACGGGAGATGACCAGCGAGCTCCCCGAAATAACCTGCATCATGGTCGCTGTGTCAGGGTTTGTAATGACAGTGATATCATCGCGATTTTCCGGGTCGCAGGGTGCAGGGCTCCCGCTCAGTACGACAAGGTGAATGCCGGACAGGGCCCCGATTGTTTTTTTAAAAAGCAATGAGCGTTGCGGTTCGGGCCCTGAAAGGATCAGGCAATAGTATGGATGCGGCAGATTTATCTTTGACTCACCCGTTGTTGCTCCGCTGAACCTTGAGAGCGGTCCCATGTAGAAGACATTATCAGGCAGTCTCAGCTGATGTGAGAGACGTCCTGAAAGGTTTTCATTCCCGGGGTAATCGGGCACCAGGCACAGGTCAAAATTGCTGATGATCTTCCTGTTAAACCAGGCTGCTGCCGGCTCAAGAAACTTCATCCATTCCGGGAAGGGTATCCGGAGCTGATGGGTCACGAAAACGGAGAAAATATCTTTATGAAAGAAACCAAACCTGTTATCTGAAATTATAATATCAGGCTTTAGTTCGCGAGCCATGATATTCAGTGCTGTATGTTCCCGGAATGCTGCCGCGACTATATGAGGCACCTGCAGGAAGATGCTGATATACTGTGGAAGAAACCCGGAGTACCGTATTTTTACTCCGGGAAGTTCAATGATTTTTATTTCCGGGAGATCTTTTTCAATCACGGGAATAATGCTCCTGTCAACGCCGAAGATGATCTCGTTTCCCCTTTTCCTGAGCTCAAGGGCGAGGGGGATCATCCTGCCGGCATGTCCTAATCCCCAGTTCAGGGGACTGATAAGAATTTTCCTGCGTTCCATGACACTCAGCCGGAGACAGATGCCGGGATGCCCAGTGCATTCACCCGTGCCGCGATGGCTTTCAGCTCGGTGACCGGCACCTTTTTCAGGTCGTTGCCCAGCGGGGTGTCACGGTCAATGGTATAAATCATAACAGACTGCGGCCTTAGCTTTCCGATTGCAGCCAGCCAGGCATCAACCTCAGCAGGGGTGGCATTGTCGATGACCTCGCCGTGGTATTTACCTCTTACAAAAAGAGACTGTATGATGAACCTGCCGTCAAAGTCCCGGACATTGCGGGCAAGAGCTTCCGGATCATATCTGCCGCCTGGCTGGTTCAGTTTCTTTACTGTATCCGGAAAGGCCGAATCAAGCTTCAGGATATTCATGTCCACTTTCATGAGGGCTTCCCTTACTGCCTTCCTGTGAAGGGTGGATCCGTTTGACAGCACGGATATTTTTGCCGGGGGGAAGAATTCATTGCGAAGTGAGATGGAATCGTCAATTATTCCCTTGAATTCAGGGTGCATAGTAGGTTCTCCGTTGCCGGCATAGGTGATCACATCCGGCCCGGTGCCCTGTTCTCTCATGGCAGATAATTTTTTCCTGAGGGCGTCACGAACCTCAGAGCGTGAAGGGAGCTTCACCGATGGTTCCGCACCGCATTTTGTCCAGCCGCACTCGCAATAGATACAGTCGAATGAACATACCTTGCGGTCAACGGGAAGAAGGTTTATTCCCAGTGAGACGCCTAGCCTGCGGCTGCGGACCGGTCCGAATACTATGCTGTCAAAAAGAAAAGTTGACATTAATCGTTAAGGTTCAGGCTGCAAATTTACAATAATCTGCGCACCCTGCTGTCCGGCAGAAAGCGTAACCGGGACAGGTCAACCTCCTCAATGAGCAGGAGGCCCGGCTTCTTGCCGGTTTCTATCGATCCCAGGGTGCCATCCATCTCAAGTGCCCTTGCACCGTTGATTGTTCCCCAACGTATGATTTCATCAAGTGGGATCCCGGGTGCAGCTGCATGGAGGAGCTTAAGTTCGTACAGCATGCTAAGATGATCTGTTGAGGCGAGGCTGTCAGTTCCGGCGACAATACGTCCGGAAGCTTTTGCCAGAAGTGTGACCGGAGGCATTTTGCCGGAGATATGCATGTTTGACGAGGGGCACATGCAGAACCAGATATTGGGCACAGATGCAAGCTTCTTCAGCTCCTCTTCAGCGATTACTGTGTTATGAACAAGTATCAGCCGTGATGTCAGCTTTGACAGGGTGATGGCTGTCTCAATATGCTCCTGTGCCATTTTTCTTTCATCATCAGATTCCAGAAAATGCAGAGATGTGACGGACGATGAACGGATATTTTCTTTTATCAGACGGAGAAGCGGCTGTGAGACCGAATAGACTGAATGAGGGGTGATGTGACACGGAAGTCCTGCTGCGCCTGCCTCAGATACCAGTCCGAGGGCCAGGTCAATACGCCTGGTTGCCAGCAAAGGATCAAGGCCAAACACCTCAATGAAGGTCAGGTACCTGATGGGGCTCGTACTCTTAATATTAAATGTCAGGGAATTATTGCTGATGTCTCCGCAGGCCACCACACCTTCCCTGTACATTTCATAATCAGCATCGCGTGCTGCCCTGACGATGTCTGCCGTCTCAGCATCACGCTGCTGCCTGACACCGGTGATAAATTCAGTCAGTCCCCCGCCTGCAGGGAGAGTATTATGCATGTGTGAAAGCTCAAGATGTGAGTGGCAGTTTACCAGTCCGGGTATGATGATGCCGTTATAGAACTCCGTGCCGGATTTTTCGGCCAGATCTCCCCCGGTGTCTTCGACAGAAAGGATAGTGCCATCACTGGCTGTGGTCACGACTCCCCGCCTGACAGGCTTGCCGGCAGAGGTGAAAACAAATTGTGCCGAGATCCTGCGCATTACTGCTTATTCACCTTTTCTTTTTCCAGCTTAAGGCTTATGTTACTAACGGTGGCATGCTTCATCCATCTGCCTTCCCGGGCGGTGTGATTCATCAGGAAGCCCATGATACTGGTGTTCCCGGCAGTTCCAAGGGTTTTCCTTACTTCTACCTTCTGTAACAGTCCGTTCTTTTCAAGCCTGATATCACCCCAGTCCTCACGCACTTCCGTCCCCAGGCTGTCGGAGGATAAGAAATAAACTGTAACCCTGGGATCAAGGCTTCCATCATCTTCATAAACAATGATATCTGCCCTGAGCACGTACTCACCCGGGGCTTCCGCAGGGATGTCAAACCCGATAGGGTCGGTTAGAAACTCCTCAGGGAATGTATATTTGGTTTTTCCTGTCCAGAGGTTACCGGGTATTGAATCTGCCTCAATGCGCTCATTCTCTGTCTCCACCTCAAGAGCAAGCAGGTTACCGGTCACCCTGTCATAGATCTTTGTAAGCTTCTTCGGTTTGTTTGTGAAGTAATACCGCATGGTTGTTTCCAGCTGCTCATAAGTATAACCGTGACTCCTGACCACATCAATATAGTTCAGTATTGAATCTCTCCGGCCCCATGTTTCTCTCATTGTCTGGACGTCCATCATTCCGGTGGTGAGATACGTATCTGTCAGTATAGCCACCAGCTTGTCATCCGGAATGCGCATCTTTCTTTCAGGCTTATTGGTATCCGAAGGTCCGCATGCCATCAGCGTGCATATGGCAGCCACTAATAATATGATTATTTTCCGGCTCATTTCTGCTCTTTTTTGTTCTCTTTAAGGTATCTCCTTGAGAGGTAATGAACGGGGTACCAGGCAGCTCCGTAACCGATGGCCATAACTGTCACCGCCACTAAAAAGAAATCGATCAGTTGCATCCTGACGGGATAAGCATCTATAAGCAAAGACTCTCCGGCCAGTTTCACAATGCCAAATTGCTGCTGTGCGGCGCAGATCAGAAAACCTAATCCCAGTCCCAGGCAGGTGCCGATGAACGAGATCATCCATCCCTCATAGATGAAGATACGTTTGATCAGGGAATTATCGGCGCCGAGGCTCTTAAGTATCTTTATATCCCTTTCCTTTTCGATTATCAGCATAGTCAGCGAACCTATGATATTGAACGATGCTATAATGAGAATAAAGGTCAGGATGACATAGATGGCCAGCCGCTCGGCCTTCATGACTTTATAGAACATCTCCTGCTGTTCGTACCTGTTTTGTACCAGGAAGTCGTGACCCATGACCTCCTTAATGTCTTTCTGTGTCTTTTTCAGGTCGGAGCCCGGTCTCATCCTGACTTCGATGGAGCTTACCTCTGTGGGATAATCAAGGAGTTCCCTGGCAAAGTCAATGGGAAGGAATATATATTTTGAGTCAAACTCCTGCTCCACAGCGAAGATGCCGGAAATGAAGATATATTTTCTTGTGAACTCATTTTCGGGGTTTAGTGTGAGGTGTGCCTTACGGTCAGGTATATAGATTGCCAGCGGCGAGACAAAATTAAGCCTCATTCCAAGGTAGTTGGCAACACCAAGTCCTGCTACGGCATAAGGTCTTCCGTTCCCGGCAGTGAGGATAAAATCACCGTCCCACATTGCGGTGTCGAGGTCGGTAACTTCACCGTAGTTAGCGGAAACTCCCTTGACAGTGGCTATATATTGCTGTTCTTCATATCTGAGAAGGGCGTTTTCCTCAAGTGTCTCGGCCCATACTTCTACTCCGTTGACAGACGACAGCCTCTGAAGAGTGAGGGAGTCGGGAGTAAAGACCTTGCCTTTGACGGGTGTTATCCTGATTTCCGGATCTGAGGTACTGAAGATACCCTTTACCATATCCTCAAGACCGTTAAATACAGAAAGGATGGTTATCAGTGCCAGCGTCCCGACGGTTACGCCGGCAACGGAGATAGCTGAAATAACATTAATGGCGTTTCGCGATTTTTTGGCGAAAAGATATCTTTTGGCTATGTACAGTGACAGCTTCATCTGCTTTTTCCGGCAACAACCAGTAACCCTGTTCCTTTGTTGTGCGTGATATTCAAATCAATACAGTTCAGCAGAAGGACGAAGGGCATGACGGCAAGATAATAGAAAGGGAGGAGAATGTAGAACAGTCTTGAAGCGTTGAGCATGATAACGGGGTATTTCATGGAAAGTCTCCATGCCAGGCTTCCCGGCCAGCCGTATGTATATGAGACAGATACTTTACCAAAGCCTGCATCGAGGAGTTTTTCCGTTATCCCGGTTTTGCTGTAACCGTCACGCACGTGTTCACCTATAAATGATGTTTCATTTTCCGAATGAACGTCCGAACCGCCCAGGTCGGAAGGGGTTGAGATAATAAGGTATCCGTCAGGGTTCATCATAGTGAAGAAGGAGCTGAAGACTTTGCGGTCTTCCTCAATATGTTCCATCACATCGACGCAAAGCACGAGGTCATATTTTCCCGGACCGGCCCATGTCACCAGGTCAGCCTCAATGACCTGCACCCTCCCGTCGAGGCCTTCGCCGCTGAAGAAAGCGCCGCAGTCGGCCACCTGTTCACTCTTAATATCTGCTGCGGTGATATGCCATCCCGGATACTTTCCGGCCATGCGCCATGTGTACTGGCCGAAGCCCATGCCGGCGTCGAGCACTACCGATGATGCAGGGAGCTTCATGCTCAGTTTTTTCAGGGCTTTCCTGACATGCCATGAACGGAGCAAAAGAATATCGAGGAGCAGGTAAAAAATTTTACGCAGCAGGGGGTGACGGTTGAAATGACGTCCGAGGGGCTCTTTTATGGGGTCATAATCCATCAGCCTTATTCCTTAAGCAGATTACTTATTTTGTCAATATAGTCATTACTGTCATCGATGAAGAAGGCTATCTCCGGCACTATACGCAGCTGGTTGCGCACTTTCTGACCGAGCTCATACCTGATCCGCGGCACGTGGCTTCTGAGACCTTCAAGGATCTCTGCAGACTTGTCTGAGGGAAAAATGCTGATCCATGTCTTTGCGAGTGACAGGTCAGGGCTGACGCGCACTGTTGTCACAGAGATCATCCTCCCGGGTGCAAGCTCCCCGGAATGATGAAGTATTATCTCTGCAAGTTCCTTTTGCACCAGTCTTGCAACCTTCTTCTGCCGTGTTGATTCCATGATAAATGATTTTCACCGCTAAAATACAAAAATAGTTAGAGCGGGATGTGTACCGGGGCTTTGCCGGAAA
>CAWHED010000008.1:0-131303 GCA_963828395.1 uncultured Bacteroidales bacterium | reverse complement strand
TCGTTGGTCTTGCTATCTGCCGAATCCTGGATAAACTGGATAGCTTCCATATGTGTAAGATTCATCTTCCAGTTTCCGGCAATAAAAGGTTTTCTCATTGTTATCATCTCCATAAAACTTATAAAATTTTTCTAAAAAAATTGCCAGTTTTTAAGAATAGCAAAAGTCATAAACTGCGGCATTGCAATGTTTTGGCTAGCATCTTCTTCTTCTTCTCTCTCTCTCTCTCTCTCTCTCTCTCTCTTCTTCTGGTTCTGTCCTCTACTGGTTAGACTCGCGTATTGCTGGACTTGTCCGATACGCCGAAGGTAAAAGTTTTGTGGTAGCAGATATTCCCGGGCTAATTGAAGGCGCACACGAAGGGAAAGGATTAGGTATTCAATTCATTCGCCACATCGAGCGCACACGCGTTCTTGTATTTCTGATTGAATCCATTAAGTGAAGATCCCAAAGAAGACTATCGTATCCTCTTAAATGAACTTTCTTCCTATAATCCAGCAGTAGCAAAGAAGAAGAAGATTGTCGCAATAACCAAAACAGATATTACAGGCGAAGAGGGTTTGAAAAAACTCAGGAAAATTAAGTTTGGCAGGGGAGTGGTGACTTCCCCTATCTCAGCAGTTGCAGGAGATGGAATTCGCGAGCTGTTAGATGAAATGTGGCTTGCGGTGAGTAAGAAGAAGATGAGCAGCTGAGTCATTCTGCCCAATTTGGGATCCGCTTTGTTAGGCTTTTTCCGCAATGACTTACCACTTTTATTTTGGATCGTATCCTATCTTGGATGCGACCGATTTGAATTCCCTTTCATGGATTGATGAAATGTACCGATCGTATTTCCGGAATGCTGTCTACCTGATACCGAACCGGGCAGTACATTCTATAATCATTTTTGATGACTCGAATATCTCACGTCTTCCAAAAATTGGAGCCAAGGTTTGGCCTGTAATGCCGGAAAGAAATATCAGGCTCATATCACGATCAGGTGTAGTGAAAAAAGCATCAACCTGAACTGAGGCTATACTTTTAGGTAATTTATATATTATGTAATCATCATCCGAACCTTCAATTCGGGTTTTATCTCCTTGCTCTTGTTGCATCCCATCCCGGTAAAAACTTTACACCTGCAGATATATTTTTCATTAAGCTGTCATTCGCGAGTTCATCAATTAATATCCGGCAGGAAGCTTTAGCAGGTCCAACCAATTCAGAAGGTTCAGAGATACCGGAACTATTCTTAGCGTAGATCCGGTACAAATATTTTACACCCGGCTTTGCACTTGTATCCGAGAACAGAGGCCTGAACTCAACATTTGCATCGGAAGCATTGCTGTCTACAATACTCCACTTCGAAAAGAAAAGCAGAAATCTTTCTTTCCGCTCAACCATATAAGATGAAGCGCCTGTTGAACCCTGCCATGAGATCTTGTAAGGTGTTCAAATGGCAAAAGTTTTGGCGGCGCCGGCACTGGCAGCGGTGTTTTTTCTGCGAGTCCGTTAATTTGAAATGCCTTTGTTCTAATAAGCTCGACTGTACTTTTTCATTCCATCTTTCGTGCTCTGCAAATACGGCCATCTGTAGGACATTAGACCGTGATGATCGAAACCGCCGTCGCGGTTATGCTGGCGCATACTCCATATCATAATGCCAGAATCCCAGAAGTAATAACTGAATCAAATATCATACTCATGCTGTCCAGCGACACAGCTCCAAACTCGCCAACGAAATATGGTTTCCTGCCTTCTGGTCTTTTCCTTAGCATCCAGAATGAATTTTATTATTTGACTTGCAGGCCGGTAATAATGATTGAAAGGACATCCAGGTTAGAATCAGCAGCTGCTTCATCCAGAATTTCCTGCTTGTGTGTTCCCTCTATTAACAAATGATTTTTATCCCAGACTTTTTATATACGCAGCAATCTCTCTTGTCCCATTCAAAATACAGGACCTCCAGCTCGTTACCTGTTCCCAGCCAAGGATTGCTTTCTCTTTCTTTATAAGGAACACCGGTATAAGTATTTACCCTATTAATCATGAACTCTATAGTCTTTTTAAAATCTGATATAACAAGCGAGTCAGTCAAAAGGATTCTCTTGGTTTCCCGCGCAGCCGTGCGTAGTCAGACACGCCGCCCCACCACCACCAGTTATCAATAAATGGTACCAGTATGCGCACACCAAGTTCGTTTGCAATCTGGAATACTTTATCGTAAGTCTTAAACGCTTCCTCGTTGAACACACCTGGAGCTTCTATATGCCGGATGATACTTGTGTCATCATTCATCTTCCTGATTGAGGAACATGCATGCGGTTACTTCCCGCCGCTTTGTTTTATCGCGGTCAGTGCATCACGGATTTCAATTAGTCGGCAGCCGCCATCGATTTGGATCAGTAAGAGTTTGGTTATCTTCTATATAATGCAGATTCGGAATGTTGAAGGAAATAAATCTTAGTTCGTTGTCTCCTTCCATAACTTTGTCGCCCCTCTTACAGTCACATATTCTTTAAACTCGAAAAACAAGAAAATTGAACAAACAGTCCAAATGCTAAAAGTAATTAGAATAATTCCGCGGCCGCATAGCTCTAATCCAATTTTTTATCAAGATTTAACGGCAATTTCGGTGCAAATTTTTCGGAGTACAAAGTGAGTTTACCAACACTAAAAATCAGATAAGTCGAATTTCAAATTCCTTTTATTATTAAATTAAGAATCATTATCAATTTTATAGTCATTCCCAATTTTTTGATATTAAGTCTTTTGCAGCAGAATAGGGTTTAAATCGAAAGGATAGATGATTTTGAGTCCGCTCTACTAAAAAAGTGAATTTTAGTAGAGACTAGAATAATTGGCATATCTATTGATTGATATTAAATGACATATTAATAAAAGTACTGGAATAAAAATCAGTTGGATAAACACTCTATAATAAAGGAAATACGGGATTCGCTGATTGAAGGCATACTGAGAAGGTGGTATCCCCTCGTTATTGACAAAAAATGCGGCGGATTTTTTACCAATGTTTCATACGATTGGAAAATATTGCCACATCAGGAAAAGATGATTGGAAGCACGGCATATATGGACATTGTCTAAAGCAGCGAATATTTTAATCCGTGTGAGTACGAAAAGATGGCTCACTATGGTTATTCTTTTCCTGAAGAATTAAATGTGGGATAAAGATACGGCGGATTTTTCCAAATACGAAGCCGAGACGGCAAAATGTCGGATGCAAGCGGTGGCTGAATGAAAAACGAGCATATGGAAATGCTTTCGGAATATATGGACTTGCCGCACTTTGCAAACCGACAAATGATCCGCAAGTATTAAAATTTACACAAACGGTATTTCAATGGATTGAAGAAAATGCCTATGATCCGAAAAATAAGGGATACTTTCAATTCTTTACTGCCGAACGAAACCGTTCGACAACTCATCGGACTATAAAACAACCGCATCTGACAGAAATGAGCTTGGATTCAAGGATCAAAATTCTTCTATTCATTTAATAGAAGCATTCACAGAACTATACCATGTCTGGAAGGATCCACTTATTTACATACGGCTTCAATCTTCTAGAACTGATACGAGACAAAATGATAACCGAACAAGGAAATCTGCAGCTTTTTTTTCAGAACGATTGGACACCGGTTTCATTACGCAAAAAATCCAGAGAAGAACGCGAGGCAAACTTTGGATTAGATCACGTTTCATTCGGGCATGATTATGAGACTGCATTTCTAATGCTGGAAGCTTCTTATGCACTGCAGCTAAAGAATGATATACATACACTTAAAATTGCAAAGAAAATGCTGGATCATGCAAATCAATCCGGGTGGGATGAACAGGTTGGAGGATTTTATGACGGCGGGTACTATTTACCGGGAGATAACTATTGCACTATTGTTAAAGGCACAAAAAATTGGTGGGCACAGGCAGAAGCATTAAATGCATTGCTGTTGTTTTCAAAAATATTTCCCCAAGAAGCCCGGTACTCCCAATATTTTGTTCGTCAATGGGAATATGTTCAATCCTACGTCATCGATGAACAAGGCGGGGATTGGTTTGAAGGCGGTCTTGATAAAGAACCGCATTTCAAAACCGGTTCTAAGAAGCCATATGTGGAAATGCACGTACCACACAGGCCGGGCTCTTATGAATTGCATCACGATCTCGAGGGGGATTCAAACAAGAAGATAAACAAGCTGATTGTTCATTGGCGAAAAACAGCCAGCCATCTAAATGACCATAAAAAACCTGCCGATAATAATAACAACATCCGGCAGTTGTCGGAAATATAAGTAACACTACTTTACGGCTAAAGCATCAAGTACTTTTATCAGCTGAACTCTCTGCTGAACACTTGCGCCAGTTCTAAATCCATCCTCGGGTGTGTTAAGAACGTAATCAAGAAGCTGCCCGATCGTCGAAACCGCAACATGCATCTTTGTATCTGAAGAACCGTAATAGATAAATACCTCGTCGTTTTCCCGTTTTATCCAGCCGTTGCTAAATACAACATTTGAAACATCGCCAATGCGTTCATCGCCTTCCGGAGCGAGAAAATAACCAGCCGGCCGTGCAATAACTTTTGAAGGATCCTTTAAATCCGTAAGAAACAAATAAACATAGCGTAATCCGGCGGCAGTGTTGCGAACTCCGTGCGCCAGCTGAAGCCAGCCCTTCGCTGTTTTGATAGGCACGGGACCTAGGCCGTTCTTCACTTCTTTAATTGTATGATCGCTCTGTCGTCAATAATAATTTCGCTGTTAATCTCTGCATTTCCGATGCTATCCGAAAGTCCCCAGCCAATTCCGCCGCCTGTGCCCGCTTCAATAAAGCCGTCTTGGGGCAGTGTATAAAATGCATATTTACCGTGAATGAATTCAGGGTGAAGGACAACATTGCGCTGCTGCGGTGATTTTGTAACCGATCAGGAAGACGCTCCCACTTCAGCAAATCCTTTGTTCAGTTACCGATTCCGCATTGAGCAATAGCTGAAGATGTATCTGTACGGGGAACATTGGGTATTTACGCTGGGGTGAGAATAATCCGTATATCAGGCCGTTGCCATGTTTAACAAGCCGCATGTCATTTATGACTAATATCCGGGTCAGAGGTTTCGTCAAGCTGAATTGGATAATCCCAGAAGCGGAAGTTCTTCCGTTTTGTGATTCTGCAATTGCAAAAAAGGATTTGCGGTCAGTACCTTCAACGCGCACTGCCAATAGAATCTTTCCATTATACTCGATCGCGCCGAGTTGAGAGGCGGCATTCACCACGCCAATTCGCTCCATTAAATATGGATTCGAACTATAATTTAAATCATACCTCCAGAAAATCGGCGTATGCTCACTGTTACAACAGGATCGATGTATCTCTGAAAAACGCCGTTTTCCTTTGCGGTCTTCTCGTTTTTTCCTTGTTATTAAAGTTTCGTGTTCTGCAAGAAGCTGATCTAATTTCTTTTTGAATTCTGTTTCTGTCATTACTAATTTCCTGTGTGAAAATATAGTCTTTCTGCTAAACGGTCTTGCTGATTCGTGATTCAAAATCTGCAGGTAAGGTTTCTTTACTTTGTTCGTCCAGTTTGTTCCACCAGGTGAACTTGAGAATGATTGACATCGCAATTACAATACTCAATGCTATTATAAAAGTTGTATACTGCTGAGTTACTAATGAAATAGGAACAACTACAAGAGAAGTCTGCCAAAGAACGCCAATGACAACGTTAAATAAATCCAATTTAAAATTTCTGTTTGGCTGAAATTCAGGATACAACTGCTTTACTTTTGCGTACTGGCTTCCAATATCCCCAAGGTCGTACCTGCATATAGAACCTCATCAAAACAGCATCGGACTCGGTGCTTTGTGAGAGCTTCCGATAATGCATCCTATCAAAGAAATCACCAAGATGGGAGGGAATGCCATTCTGTCCCGGGAATCGACGGAAACACCTCCGGCAGGATAAGCGATGCGGCAATGCCGATAATCATCCCCCAAAATAACCATATCCATTCAGTCTCCACCAGTGCCATTTTAAAATATTCGATGCCGTATATCCACCCCATAAAGCGCTCACGATCCAAAGAGTGATATCGTTAATTGAAGTAACAAGAAATCCGAAACCAAATCCTACAATTACAAATGCGATAGTTGTAAGAATACTGACCCGTACGTCCCGCTCCTCTGCTCATGCGGATTAATAAACCGTTTGTAAATATCATTGACCACATATGCCGGTGCCGCATTGATAGTCGCAGCATAATTTGACATAAATGCGGCAAATAATCCAGCAAGAAGTAAGCCTACCAGTCCGACCGGCAAAGAATTCTTAATGATATATGGTAGTATCATTTCAAAATCCGGATTGGGTCCCATGGCTTTCAATTGCGGAAAGAAATGGACTAAAGCTAACACTGTAACTCCTGAAATCAACATATAACGCGGAAAAATCAGAACAACTAGGTTGACAAACCAATTCATCTTTGCTGCTTCCTTTGGCGATCGCGTGCAAGAGATGCGCTGCATATCATAATTTGGTGCAGGTCCTGCTGCGCTTTTAGTATACCTTGAAATGCGACCATAATATCTGGCTCATATTATAACTTCTCGTTTCCCTATCGTGCACATCCGTCATACCATAAAGGTAATCAAAATTAAAAGTATAAGGTTGATAGCAAGCACTATAAATTAGCTATAAATCTAAGATGAAGTAATTGAGGATAGTTATCTTTGTTTTAAAGTTTGGTTAGTTTTTGAAGTCTTTATTGGCTTTAAAGACTCCGTAAATATAAAACACTTCTGAGTATGGTCACATTTAAGAAAAACAGCATTGTTAGATTTCTCCCGGAGTATGAAGACGGAGATAATGAATTTGACTACATCATGATTGAAGAACCAGATGGAGGCAGAGTAAAAGTCCAGCCAATTAACAGCGGCATGGAAATCCCACCTATTTATGTCGTTGAGACCAAGTGGTTAAAATTAAAAACCGATGCTTCTGAAAATCTTAAGATATAGAATTTTTATTCGATTTGCTTCTGAGTTGAGTGTCTTAACCCCCTATAAGTTGGACAGATTTATCAAATGAAGATAGTACTTTTTCACTGTTATTTTCATTCATCAACCGATAATCAAAGTTAGCCGTATCTCCGGATCTGTCAAGAGCAAGGCGAGTGTCCGCACATTCCGACACTCTTGACATATCCTCCGATACTTGCGCTGAAAGTTGCTTATCGGATGATAATGACTGGTAGTATTCATTCCACACCTGCATTGGTGTTTTTCTTTTCAGACTGCCATGAAGCCGCTTATTGTTATAAAAATCCATGTATGCTGATATAGTTTGCTTTGACTCGTAATAGCTCTCAAAATCAAATCGTTGTATAACCTCCCGGTCAAGTATACTATGGAACGCTTCAATATATGAGTTCTCTTCAGGCGTTGCAATATGAGTGAACTCCTGGTGAGCCTCCAGGCTACGGAGATATTGCCTGACCATATTTGCAATAAACTGAGATCCATTGTCATTTCTTACAAACACTCCTTTCAGTCCGTACAATAGATGAAGGCGTCCAAGCAGTTTAATAACATCAATTTTCCTTATGCTGCTCTGATAGATGTACCCGACTATGCGGCGGGTATAAACGTCCATGACTGACAGGAGGTAATAATTCTTCTTCTCTCCTCTGACCCATATATACTTTATATCCAGACACAGATACTCCATCGGACGACTGGCTGTTATCTTCCGGAACTTAACAAAATCCCTTTTGCCATGCGTGCTGATTACTTTTCCCAGTAACAGCTTGCTTTCATCCATTAGCCGGTATACCTTCTTGTGATTTATGATATAATCCATTGCCTTAAGCACCGCTGTTACATTCTGATAACCATAACAGACAAACTCTGCACTCAGGATCTTTTTAATCTCATCAACAACCTCCTCATTGCCGACTGTCGTTCCATCCCGCTTTTTAGTGTTGAGTGCTTGGAGCAATGCCCTTACGGTTATTTGAAGGTTTGTAATAATAGCTGCTCCTGGGGAAGTCTACCCATTTAAACAGCTCAGCTCTTAGTCGTACTTATGCTGATACTGATTTATAACACTCATCTTGTCTTCGACCCGATAGGAGTTTTTTTTAAAAGCTCGGTCTTTACCTCGATCTCCAGGGCTTGCTTGGCTATGATCCGCCGCAGACGCTCGTTCTCAAGCTCCAGATGCCTGCAGTTCAGGATCTACTTCTTATGCTTATCCTTTAAGCCGTAAATGCCTTCATTGAGATATTTACGCTTCCAGCGAGCATACAATGAAGGCGCCAGATGATACTTTCTAATTGTCGAAGCGTGACCTTCGCGTTCTCCTTCCTGAAGTATCGACAACCGATCTTCAGGTGTAAATTTTCGTCGTGTTAATGTCATGGTTCCCAAATTTAATAAGACCTAATTTGTTTTTCAAATTATGTCCAGCTATTTGGGGGGCTAAGACAGTTTGAGAAAAAAATCCTGTAGAACTCTATGAGGGATCCTTCTCCCATCTGAACTATAGACTGTGGATTGGTAAATGCAAGCACAGTGTTAACTCCTAAGGCCATAATTAGATAGAAAAACCCGAGGAAAATCCTGCCAATATTAGGTTTTACATAACATAATATCATGACAACCAGTACGAAACCGATACTCCAAATGATTTTTTCGTCCATTTTTGTTTTTGTTAGTTTAGTGAAAAATTAATTATCAAAGGGTTAGTAATTTTAATTTTAAAAAATACTGAGTCACATTTGTTCTACTGACTTATGGTTAGTAGCGTCGACATTGGCAGGATGTAAATAAGTAGTTGCAGAATAGCGAGCCAGGGAAGTAATGAAGGACGTTTATATAATGCAATGCCATAAATGAAAGCAAAAAGCAGGTACATTACTCCTCTGAAAAAAATAAATTTTGTTTCAAAAACCAAAGGAAGAGTACTATGTTGAAGAGAAAAGGCAAGAACCGGTAGTGCAACAACAATCCATTGCGATTTAAAGTATCCTTTTAATTTCGGCATTATGTATCCAAAATAAGTAGGCAATTCAGCAAATCCGGTAGTGAGAGGATATACAAAGAGAAGGCAATAAACCAACGGCCGATTTAATGGCTGAAATAAAACCTGATGATAGTACTCAGTATTCCCCCATAACAATGTACTTAAAGCGAGACTGGGTATTATTGCAATTGGCACACTTATTAGCAGGAGTATTATAAACCATAATAAATCACCTTTCAAATTTGCTTTTTGAAAGCGGAATATGGAGAAAAAAGAAATGTTTTCCTGATTAAATAATATAGCCAGAAGAATAATCCCTGCAATATTTGTTAATGAAGCTGAGAGAGCCCAATATTTTACTGATCCTTCCCATGAGTTAAGAAACAGCGAGATAAGTACCTGAAATGACAGGAATAAGAATAAACGGCTAAAAAGTAAAAGAGTGAGTTTTTTCATAACAGCCATTTTAATAATCAGGTATTGTCTCTGGTTTAAATCAAATTCTTAAATAAGATAGCGAATAGAATTAAATTAACACAAGTATTTGTTTGTCGCGCGATGGCAGACTATTAATTACTTTTTTAAAAATTGCTCAATTGTGAATGGCTTTCCATGACCGGGATAAAAAGTATTTATTTTAAGACTTTTTAATTTTTCTACACTAGTATTAAAATCTGCTAAATTATCGCAAAACTCCTGACTTGGTTTTCCGAATAAATTGTAAAGAAAGTCGCCGCAAATCAGAGATCCATCGCCAATCAGGATTCCGATAGAACCTTTTGAGTGCCCGGGAATATGAATAATTTTTGCATCGAACTGGTATGGGGAGAAATTAAAAGATTCATCAATATATAAATCAGGTATAAATGTTTTGAATTCACCAGGGTTAAAGAAAACTGACATCAATGACATTAATCTAAACATCAATGAGAATTTGTCTGGTTTTCCTTTTCTGTTCCACTTCATGTCTCCCTTTTCAACCATACCTGAATCATCAGAATGCATAGCAATTTTGACACCATATTTCTCTTTAAGTGAAACACTGTTTCCTGCATGGTCATGATCACCATGAGTCAAAACAACGAGTTTAAGGTTTCCGGAATTGCAGCCCGCTTTTTGAAGTTCTTTCTCAAGAAACGACCATTTAGCAGGGTAACCATTATCAATCAGCATATAATTAGTATCGGATTGTATAAGATAGGAATTTACTCCGCCAAAATTAATTGTGATAATCTTTGTTTCCATTTTGTAAAATCTATAAGTTTAACAGAGTACCATTTTTGATAGTTTCAGTGAACTGCTTCACAAATCTGGCAGCCGGAGCGCCATCGACAATGTTATGGTCGAATGAAATTGTAAGACAGAGATGTTCTCTGGCAACAATTTTGTCTTCAACCTGAATTACTTTATCACTTATACCTCCAACCGTTATAAGAACTGTTGCGGTACCATGAGGAATGAACCAAACTGAATCTTTATTAAACATACCAACGGCAGTGACACACACTTTTCCATAGCGTTCTGAAATAGGAATGTTGTGATCTGCAATTCTTACAAATGTCCGTAGCAAAAAACCCGGAATCATCCTTACCCAGGTCATTCCTGAAAGACTCCCCAGTTGATCTCCTGTTCTCTTCTGTACTTCCCTGATCTCATTGTTAATCTCCCGATATGTTTTTAATTGTGCCATTTTGATTCCCAATGGTTCGGGAACCTTTTCTCCATTGATCTCCCTTTCGATAAGAACATTCACGGTGACATTATCCAGAATAATTTGTTTTCTTCCTTTATGGAATGAGTTTAGATGCGGATGATCTTTTATTACCTGTGCCAGGCATGTAACTATATATGCTGTCATGGATAGTTTTTCTCCTGTCTTGTTAAAATGTTCAAGTATCCGGCGGCGTGGCTCAGATATCTCAACCTCCGTGATACAATGAATTGCATTTTTCTCTTTTGTCACGGTGGCAGAAGCAATTACTGCCCGCCGGTTAAAAGACAGCGGGATAGATTTATATCCACTTTTTTTATTCATGTTTTTCTTAGTAAAATTATAAGAATTATTTGATTGTAATTTATGGGACCGATAAGGCTCATTTGGAGCTTCCGGATTTGAAGCTCTTCGCAGCAAGCTACGAAGAATCTTCGATCCCCTAAGGTAATTTCTTAATGCTTGCTGACTCCGCAGCAAGCAGCGGAAGCCACCGCCGTAGGAAGGGCCGCTCATGGAGCCACTGCTCCCGTGGTATCTTGCGCGTGTCATTGTGTACCATGCCATTACCCGTGCGCTCAAGCCATGACAGGGCCTGATCATTAAGGATCTCCGCGAGGAAGATCGGCTACTGCCGAGTACTGCCTCTCACTGGAACTGACCCTGGTAATGTCATGATCCCTGCGAGTCATCATCAAATAGCTATTAACAGTCTTTGGATCAACCTTTGGATCTCATTATACATAATGATAAGTCGTTTTTGTTGTGCCTCCGTTGCAGTCTTTTTTTTTCAAAGCCTGCAAGGTAACACCGGTTAATAATCACGTTAACTTATCACTGTATGATTGTTCCCGATTTTAATGTATTCCTGTTCCCGATTTTACTGTATTCCTGTTCCCGATTTCACTGTATTCCTGTTCCCATTTTTACTGCATTGCCATTTTCCCAGCATTTTTGCTTCCCGATTACACCATACCCTCCTTGCACCGTGACTATTTTCTGGCTAAAGTACCAGGATCCTGCCGGTGCTCGCGTCGGGTAACACAACCTCCCCTTATTGCCGGGCCGTTAGCATTCATGCCTGGGGACCTTCTGACCTAAATGATCTAACCTTAAAAATCAATGATTGAAAATCCAGTAATTAAGAACCTTGCTGGTTTTATAGCAAGGCTGGAGTATTATAATCATGTGATTATAATCCATTCATATGACAATCTTCATCCATTTTTTTAAGTATCCTGAAACACTTTCTTGGAAAAAGGAATTGGTTGAAATAACTTTGGTCAAATTACTCAGTAACAGTAAAGAACCTGATTAAATAAAAGATACAATCTTACATGAAAAGAATATTCATTTCATTGGCATTCTTGTTTCCATCACTGGTTTTTCCACAGGTGATTGATCTATCCGGAACCTGGAAATTCAGTACTGATTCGACTGATATAGGCATTCTGCATGGTTGGCAAAACAAGAAGTTTTCAGAGGATGTTAAACTGCCCGGCTCAATGACCACAAACGATAAAGGACTTCCAGTTACCGTAGATACAAAATGGACAGGCTGGGTGGCAAACTCTTCATGGTATAGAAAACCACAATACGAAAAATACAGACAGCCTGGTAACGTGAAGATTATTTTCTGGTTGCAACCACAGAAAACTTATGTCGGTCCAGCCTGGTATACCCGTGAATTTTTTGTCGCCCCTGAAATGAAAAGAAAACAACTTATCCTGACCCTGGAACGGGTGCATTGGGAAAGCACAGTATGGATTGACGGGAAGATGGTCGGGATGCAAAATTCATTAAGCACCGCTCACATTTATTATCCTGGAGAATTGAAGCCGGGAAGGCACACCATAACCGTACGTGTTGATAACCGGATCAAGGATATTGATATGGGCATGAACGCACACAGCGTATCAGACCAAACTCAGACTAACTGGAACGGTATTGCCGGTTCAATGAAAATAGAAGCCAAACCGACTCTCTTTATCAAAAACATTAGAGTGTTCCCTGACATCGATAAACAGCAGGCAAAAGGTGTAGTTGTTATTAATAATACCACTGGCAGTCCGGTTACCGGAAACCTTGAACTTAAGGCAGAATCGAAGTTTGCACCATCCAAACATACACCTGAACCTTTGAGTAAGGAAGTTATCATTCCCGCAGGAATAAGCGAGGTTGAAATGGTGTACCCGATGGGAGATAATTTCTATAAGTGGGATGAATTCACTCCTTTCCTGTACGAGATGCATGCATCATTTACATCGAATACCCTCAGGGATGAGTCTTCAGTAACATTCGGAATGAGAAAACTTACCTCCATCGGAACCCGGTTTTCTGTAAATGACAGACCAATATTTCTTCGGGGAACTCTTGATTGCGCCGTCTTTCCAAGAACAGGTTATCCCGCCACGGAAGTCAGTGAGTGGCGCAGAATATTCACAACTCTTAAAGACCACGGCCTGAATCACGTTCGGTTCCACTCATGGTGCCCTCCGGAAGCAGCATTTCAGGCAGCTGATCAGATTGGTATATACTTTCAGGTAGAGGGTGCAGGCTGGACAGCTGTTGGGAACGGGGGCCCTTATGATAAGTATATTTATGCGGAGTCTGAGCGAATTATGGAACAATACGGAAATCATCCTTCATTTCTATTGTACACCTATGGAAATGAGCCTAACGGAGACAATATTGAAAAATTCCTGGGAGGCCTGATTACCCACCTGAAATCCATTGACCCGCGACACCTTTATACTTCAGCTGCCGGTTGGCCGATAATTCCCGAAAACGATTATTACAATAACGGGTACCCAAGAATTTATGTCTGGTACGCAGGATTGGCCAGTTACATAAATGCGAACAGGCCATCAACAAATTATGACTGGTATGAAATAACCAACAAATTTGATATTCCATATGTTTCTCATGAAGTAGGTGACTGGTGCGTCTTCCCTAATTTCAAGGAAATAGATAAATATGAAGGTGGCGCAGTAAGAGCCAAAAACTTCGAGGTCTTCCGTGAAATGTTGGACGAGAACGGCTTAGCTCATTTGGCTGACAGCTTTCTCCTTGCCTCAGGTAAGTTACAAACACTATGTTATAAAGCTGATATAGAGGCTGCTCTGAAAACAAAGGATTTTGCAGGATTTCAATTACTTAGTTTACAGGATTTCCCTGGACAGGGAACCGCATTAGTAGGTGTTTTAGATGCATTCTGGGAGCAAAAAGGTTATGTAACACCGTCAGAGTTCAAACGGTTTTCCGGCGAAACAGTTCCATTGGTAAGGCTCCCAAAAATGATTTATTCTAACCGGGATACACTTGAGACAACTGTTGAAGTTGCACATTTCGGACAATTACCTCTTCACGGTGTCACTCCATCCTGGGTATTGTCCAAATCTAACGGTGAGATAGTTTCTTTCGGGAATCTTGGAAAACAAGATATTAGTATTGGCAATTGCATTCAACTTGGAACCATTTCCTATCCATTAGCCTCAATCTCTGAACCTGAACAGCTGAAGCTAAAAGTCAATATATTGGACAAATCAAACGACTGGGACATTTGGGTATATCCCTCAGTCACAGCGGATCCTGTTGAAAACATTTGCATAACCGATACACTCGACCAAAAAACAATTCAACTTCTTCAGAATGGCGGTAAGGTATTATTTACACCTAAAAAAGGATCTGTCAGTTCAGCGGCTGGCGGAGATATCACACTTGGTTTTTCAACAATTTTCTGGAATACTGCATGGACAGTTCATCAACAACCTCCGTATGTTTTTGGTGTGCTTGTAAATCCTCAGCATCCTGCATTTAATCTTTTCCCTACAGAATATCACAGCAATTATCAGTGGTGGGATGCGATGATGAATGCTAATGCGATAAAATTAGACGCATTAGATAAAAATATTCAGCCAATTGTCAGAGTAATTGACGATTGGTTTCAAAACTATTCGCTTGGACTGGTTATTGAGGCAAATGTCGGCAAGGGAAAGATGATAATAAGTGGCATAGACCTGCTTACTGATAGCGAAAACCGTCCTGAGGCCCGTCAGCTAACCCGTTCACTGACAAACTATATGAGTAGTGACCAGTTTAACCCGTCTGTAACATTAACAATTGAAAAGATTCAATCAATACTCAGGCAGCAGTAATGACAAAGCGTGAAATTATAAAGATTGTCCTTGATGGCGGGAAACCACCATATGTACCATGGTCGTTTAAGTTTACTTACGAACCGAAAAAAATGCTGATGGAGTATTACGGGGTTGACGATCTTGACGGGGTGACGGGAAACCATATTTTACAGCTTGGAAGTGATATCGGATTTTTTGAGAATATTGGACCGGACCTGTGGAAGGATGTTTTTGGGGTAATATGGGATCGAAGTATTGATAAGGACATAGGAAATATTAGCGGTTGTGTCTTGAAAGAACCTTCTTTGGATGGTTACATCTTCCCGGATCCACACGATCCGCGTTACTTTTCCAGCATCGAAGAAGAGATTTTAAAGAAGCCTGATCTGTACCGCGTCTTCCAGATCGGATTCTCTCTTTACGAGCGTGCATGGACCTTGCGTGGGATAGAGAATCTTCTTATGGACTTTTACCTAAATCCCGGCTTTGTCCATAGTCTGCTGGATGCAATTTGTGATTACAATATTGCACAGATTGATAAAGCTTTAGAATATGACATTGACGCAGTTTATTTTGGGGATGACTGGGGAAAGCAAAAAGGTTTAATAATGGGATATGATCTCTGGAAAGAATTCATTTATCCCCGTCTTAAGCGAATGTACGACAGAGTTCATCAATCAGGGAAATATGTAATGATTCACAGTTGCGGTGACGTCGCAGAATTGTTTGATGATTTAATTGATGCCGGGTTGAACTGCTTTAATCCTTTCCAGCCTGAAGTTATGAATGTTGACAATTTGGTTGCTCAATACAGGGGACGGCTGGCATTTCATGGCGGTTTATCAATGCAGAAAACTCTGCCCTTCGGAACTAAAGAGGAAGTTATACAAGAATCAGAACATCTTTTATCCCTCGGAGCAGAGGGAGGATATATATTTTCACCATCTCACTCAGTGGAAGGAGACACTTCGCTGGAGAACATCCTCGCTTTTATCGATACTGCAAAGGCTCAGCTGAAATAGTGCTGAATCATTAATAATACAGGGTTTGTAATTCATTCCGGGTTAAGCTTCAGTCTTACTGTTTTGATAACTTCAATAAAAAGCCACCGCCTGAAGCCATGTTTATATTTAGCTGGTCCCCCCTTTTAATGATTAATTCTTTAATAATATAGTCAGAGGGATAAGTCCCGGAATTTATACCATCAATGCATAGTGTCGCATTATAATTGCCATCACCTATAAAATCAAAGGGCAAATTAAAATCGCGATTTGTCCAATCAGTCATTCCTGCAATAAACCACTCGTCTTCTTTCTTCCTTGCTGTAATAATATAATCTGAAACACTGGCGCTGATAATTTTGGTTTCGTCCCATGTGGTGGGAATACTTCCAAGCAGTTCCATGAACTCAGGTTCATTGTATCCCTGTGAAGGATTCCCCGAAAAAATTTGTATCGGACTATCATAAACAACAAACATCGCCAGTTGATGACACCGTGTTCCCTGGCTCATGACCTTTTGCGCAATAGGTCTGAACTGCGATTTTGATGCATTATCCAAAATGCCGGGTTCGTAATCCATAGGTCCTGCCAGCATCCGCGTGAAAGGCAAAGTAACATCATGTTCGGGAGATGCTTTATCGCTCCAGATATTATATTCTGATCCAAGGACTCCTTCGCGGGTTATTGCATTAGGCCATGTGCGATTAAATCCCTTAGGCGGAAAAGCTCCATGAAACATGACCATAATACGGTGATCAGCGCAAGCTTTTGCAACACGGTGATAGAAGCCGACCTTCTTCTGGTCATCCCTGTTCATGAAATCAGTCATGATTAAATCAACGCCCCATTTATTAAACTGCAAAAGGGCGCTGTCAAGTTGCCTGTCCAGGGTCGAACAAAGTGTCCACATACTCAATTTAATATTCTTTTTTCTGGCATATGCAGCCAGTGTATCCATATTGATTTCGGGATTTATGTCGAATAGATCCTGATAGTTGCTCCATCCTGCATCCATTAATATTCGCCGGAATCCAAACCGGTCTGCAAAATCTATATAATATTTATAAGTGGCAGTGTTTACACCGCTTTTGAAAGGCACATTAAACAGGTTAATACCGATTATCCATTCGTCAGTACCTTTCCCGGGTTGTATCCAGGAAAGATCTTTTAGCGTTGACGGAGATGCCAGTCTGTACACAAGGTCGTTTCCCGGCAAATCACTATCCTTCTGTGAAATTAGCAATACCCGCCATGGCAAGCTTCGACTGCCCTTAGTCCTTGCAATATAATTTGCCCTGCTGATGACAATTGCCTGCGGAAACTCGTCGGTAGTCATTTTTTCCTTTAACGGATAGGGAGCAAAAACACCTTTTAATACATTGGTACCTGTTCCGGTCAGAAACATTCCTGGATAATCTTCAAGATCAGATTCAGTGACTGCAATTTTAATTTCGTCACCGCTGCCTGCTAAAACCGGAGAATATGAAAGAGTACTATCAGTCAGACTCTCAATTGTTTTCAGCTGATACACTTCTTCAAAACTTGTATGGTACCTGTCAACATCCCGAGGCGGTTCTAAAATGGGCAGCAATATCTGAGCGCCAGGATTAAATGTAAATGAGGCAACTTCATTTTTTATTATGATTGAATCCCTGAAACGGGTAACTATCCTGTATGCGACACCGTCATTATAAACCCGGAACAGTAGGGTGTATGGTTGCTTAAATTGCAGTGTAAGAAGATTATAGTTATCAATTATTTCTTTACGTTTCTCCGGAACGGGAGAGATTAATACTTCATTTACGCTTTTAATAGATTTCTTTGATATCGTGAGATTGTCTGAAAGACTTTTCCCATTATTTAAAGTTATGTCTATGTACGATGGCTGCAGAATGATCTTATCCTGAAACTTAATATAATAACTCAGTTTATCTTTATAATCAACAGTCACCTGGATTTTATTGTCCGGTGAGGATATTACTATCTTATCAGCGGCTATTAAATCGTTGCAGAGTTGAAAACAAATTAAAAACAGAATAATACTTTTCATCTGAAATTTAAGAGTTGTTTAAGGCAAAATTAATACGAGCCACGTTTATTAGCTTCTTGCAGGAAATATATTTAATAAAAATGAAAAGATGCTTGTCCGGAAGGCATCTATATGAGTTATTTCAGATTGTCACTTCTTTTTAAGTGGCTTCACTTCTATATTGTCAAAACAATTAAGATTATAACTGCTTGCCAGAAATACCATACCGGACTTGCGGGAATTATTCTTTACCGTGGTTATATGCTTATTGTCTATATAAGCTGAAATAATCTCTCCCTTCATATCAAGCCGGAGCCGGTGCCATTTTGATTTATTAAATCCGTTCAGCACTCCGGAAGCAAGTGTATCCTGTCTAAAATGAAGCTGCCAGGCTCCGGTTTCGTTAAGGATGAGTCCGTATGTCAGTTCATACACGCTTTCGAACCTTCCCCCTATTTCCACATTTTCCCCTTCCAGAAGGACGTCGGCGCTTATTGAATAATCCGTCCAGTTCTGATCGCCAAAAACAGTATAGGGCTTGGCCAGGCCTGATTGGTATGGCCACAAATAGCCTTGCTGCGGAATAATTTGCTGAAGGCATAGTCCGTGATCCGGCCTGTCATATACTTCAAAGGTACCCTTTTGATCCGAATGGTATTTCGGACTATTTCCTGTCTTATAGTTTTCGTAATTTTCCTTATAAGGGAAAGGAAAAGGCTTTAAATCCGGGATCACTTTGCTTCCTTTGGTCTGGCCGGTAGTGGTTGTAAGCGAATAGATGGAAGTTCCTTTTAATGTGTACGAAAAGGCCGAATTCACGGGTTGAATAGTATCAATACATATAAATTGTTCTTCAGCATCCGAGTGCCAAACATAGATTGGACCTGACTTAACGTCTTCCTGTAGAATAATCTTCACATGTGTCACTGAATCAGTACAGATGACCATGCTCCAATCCTGTGTTTCAGAATTTTTAAGCGTAACATAGCTGCCTTTCCACGTGTTATCAGAAAATAATCCGCAGCCCTTATCCAGGTATTTCCACCCCGGGTCGGCAAATTGTGTGGTATGAGCAATTGCCCAGATTCCCGGCCAAACTTTATAGTGGCCGGACCATGGCTGGTCTGCACTCATCGCCCCGGTATCTTCCCAGGGTAAACCGGAATAAATTCCATCTATGGGACACCATAATTCGGTCTTTACAATTTGGTCCCTGATGTAAAACTTGTTGAGCATACGGGCCATTAGAATTGCTCCAATTCCATCCCACTCCTTACCGGTAGTCCATTCTTCACTGGCCCACAACGATTTCCCCGAAATTTTTGCCTCATAAGTTGCATTTCTTCCACTCTCCTGGTCAATGGTCCAGGGTTCACGGCCGTTGATATAATGATAGCCGACTGCCTTAATAATGCTGTTATATACAGAGTCCTGGTTTAATTGTGAAATGATTTGCCAGTGTTCGCTATCATCATCAGGAGCCTGAAGTTTAACATCTGAATATCCGTTTGCATCAAGTGCTTTGCGAAGTTTGTTTACAATCCAGTCCCTGTTCGTACCCATTTCGTTATGTCCGGCTGATATCCAATCCAGTTTCAAATTGTAATACTCTTTCGCTGCGTCCAGAAAAGACACGAACCAGGCAGCAGCATCACCTGAATAGATCCCTGAAATCCAATTGGGATAACTCCACGGAAGACAGTCAAGTATGATTGACGGGTTTCTCTTTCTTGATTCACTCATAAGCCAGAGTTCATAACCGCGGTTAACAGGTTTTTTCAGCTCCTCGCGAATAATAGCATGTGATGGTTCGCTTCCACAAGTAGAATTTTCTCCACCTCCTATTTCAACTTTGAGATGTTGAAATCCGGCTCCGAACTTAGGTTTAAAAAGAAAATCATTTATATCTGACCTGTAAGGTTCCTCGTAATCAAAAAGCAATCTGGTTGAAGCACCTGCACTGACACACCCCACACCTTCAAAGGTTCTGCCAGATGACTTACCGTCAATATAGATAACCTTTTCCTGAGCAAAAGTGACTGAACAAATTGCTAACAAAACCGATGTAATAAATGCTCTCATGATAAATTGTAAGTTTAAATAATTATTTAATTAAAAGTCGCTGAACTACCGTTTATAACAAGTTTTTATTTTCATTACAGCAGCAGGTTTATCAATTCTTAGTATCTGCATGGTACCTTTTTATAAGTAAAGCCCAATCTTGTAAGTCCATCCTGGATTTCAGGAGCGCTCATAAATAAATTCCAAAGCAATGCCGTACGAAAATTTTCAATCATCGGGGCAATAGTACACTGATCAATAGCCAGATACGCATCAGCACACCAATCGTCCTGAGGGCAGTAAGAGTCGTAAAATCCATACTTACCCCATAATATATCTCCTTTAGTGAAGTAAAAATACTTAAGCGCTCTCATAGACTCCTTTGGAGTATAAGGGAAACTTGATAATGCAGCTGTAGGGGTAATTACACCTATGTCATTATTTGGAGCATGCGTTGAATAGCCTGATGGGGAATAACTCGATGTAAGACCCCAACAATCTTTTCCATACTCCTTAAAATGCTTTGGATTATCTACGCAATAATCATAATTGGCCAGGGCATGATTTCTGGTAACCTCCCAATAGTCGGCATATTTATCTTTCGTGCCCTTGGGAGAGAAACCTGTATAAGAGTAATGTGCCCAAAAAAGTGGACCGCCATTTTCTTCAGAAAAGTTATGTTTGAGATACAATTTATGTCTGTAAGGCGCAGCATTCGAGACAATATCCCCATCGCGGGCCCAACCCGTATGGTAAGCGTCCGGAGAAATTGGATATGTTGGAGAAGAGGCACCAAGAATATAAACAATAAGGCATTCGTTATAGCCCTCTAATGGAAAATTTATCTCCCATTTATATTTTGGAGACCAGTGCCAGAATAGAACGTCTTTCCCATCCTGCTGATAGAAGGAGAATTCCATTTCATGCCATAACCTGTTTATTTTGGCAACCAAAGTCTTCTCATCCTGATTACCGTTTATAAAATATTGACGTGCGCATAATAACCCCTGCATCAGAAATGAACTTTCAACAAGGTCTCCACCGTCATCCATTTCTCCAAACTTAACAGTCTTACCATTTGACCCATTAATCCAGTGAGGCCAGAACTCCGTGGTATCTGTCTGCATTGATCAAAAAATCTACTATTTTTGAAAGTCGTTGTACGCCCTCCGTGCGGTCAATAAATCCTCGTTCAATGCCGACAATAAGGCCCATAATGCCAAAGCCGGAACCACCTGTTGTAACAATATCTTTTTCTTTAAGGGGCCTGTTTTCGTTCGGATGAATTCTCTCAAGGGCAAGGCCAGATGTTTTCTCGGCGCCATCCCACATATAATTGAGATGTGCCATCTGGATATAATCAAGAAAATTTCCCTCCGAGGAAAAAGTGTCTGGCCTGGTTCCGTCAGGAGACTGGCAAAGACATAGAATACTCGCAGCAAAAAATAAATAATAAGAGATTAATATTTTTTTGCATCTCATATTTATACTAATAAATAAAGTAGCAACCTGTCAAAAATAACAGGTTGCCCTTTCTGATTAATTTTCTATTGCCAGATTTGGATTCAAGTCCACCTGACTGCGGGGTATAGGATAGAACCTTACCGCCTCTGAATAGCCTGTTAATTCTGTTGATGCACGCTCAGTGCGAGTCAAATCGTAATAACGTTCTCCCCATTCAAGAGCAAGTTCCATATCACGTTCTTCATAAATCTGTTCAAGTGTCACACCGCTCAATTCAGCAAGATCAGCTCTTCGTCTGACCTCATTAAAGGGAGCGTCTGCATCTAACCCTTTATGAACCCTCGCTTCGGCATTGAGCAACAAAATGTCAGCATATCTTATCATACGAAGGTTGTTATATCCGCCGTAATCCGGACGCCCTTCAGTTAATTGATCCGATGGTACATACATTTTACCGTTGAACGACTTATGTGCAGTTGAGAAAATCTGATCACCTGACGGTGTCAGCTTATAAGGATAAAGAGCTCCCCAGTAATCCCTGTAACCATCGGGATTTTCTGCTGCAGAATACATAATGGTTGTTTCCATACGCTTAGCATCATTTCTTTCCAGCATCTTCGCCTCAAGTTTATCGCTGGGGCATAGAAATCCCCAACCTGCATATATAGGTCTGCCAGCTTCATTATCTATCCATGCATCAGGACCCTGTACAATAGCCATGTATCCGCCTGGCTTAATTATGCCGGTTGACTGACCGAAGTCCGAAATCTGAGCCTCAAAAAGACTCTCACTGCACAAAAGAGCATTCTTTTTAAATAGTTGATAGAAATCCTGGTATAATTCAAATTTTCCATCATTTATAATTGTTTCAGTAGCATCGAAAACCGCATCCCAATTATTTGCATCAGCACCAGCTTTCGCCTTAAGTGCAAGAGCAGTATACATTGACGCTGCTCCAGGATGAGCCATTTGACCTGGATGTACATTTGGTAATACTGCTGCACAATCTGCAAGTTCAGCATCAATAAATTCGTAAATATCAGCCCTTGGTGATCTGAAAATGCCATCTACCTCCTTGTTATCTGTAAACAAGGGTATATCACCCCAAAGTCTTGTCATAAAAAAATACGTGTAAGCCCGAAGAAATCTGACTTCTGCCTTATACTGCTCATTAAGTTCCAGATCAGATGCCTCGGTAAGGTTTTCTGCAAACTTATCAAGAGCCTCGAGGGCTGAGTTTGCGGCTATTATATTATCATAGAAATAAACCCATGAACCTTCATTCATCCAGAAAGTGGGTGCATTAACATATTGAAAGTTTTGAAAGTCAGTCAGATCACCCTGGTCGCCTGCTGAACCGCCTCCCTTAATTAACTGGTCGCTGCGGATAACCATGAAACTATACATAGCCCATGAGGTCGCACAGTCAGCAAACATTGAGTAGATCGCAGAAACCGGACCATACATCAAAGCTTTATCCTGGTAATTAATCTCATCTTTAGGAACGACATTCTCCGGGGCCTTATCAAGGAACTGCTCACACCCTGTCATTAGAAATATGCCTGACAGTAAGAGTGCTATACTATTTTTAAATTTTCTTTTCATAACAGTTTTTTTATTAATACGATATTCTCAAACCAAAATTATAGGTAGCAGCCAAAGGATAGGTCTGCCCATCGTAACCGCTACTGACCTCTGGTGTAAAGCCATGGTATTTGAATAAAGTCCATGGGCGGTCAGCTGAAACATATACACGAATTTTGGGACCATTTTTAATATTGTTGAAGCTATAGCCCATCTGTACGTTCTGGATACGGAAAAACGAACCACTCTCAACAAAATATGAGTTCAGTGTAGCATAGTTCCACGAGCGGTTCAAACCGATCGCTGAAGGAGAACTATTCGATGTTCCTTCACCATGCCATCTGTTTTCCACCACATTTGCTTCATAGTTCATCTTATCGGCCACACCCCTTGAACCTCTTTTCTGGTTTATTATTTCATTTCCTGTGACACCCATGATTGTGAAACTTAAATCAATATTCCTATATGTCATATCAAAGTTTCCACCATATGTAAAAGTCGGCAATGGAGAGCCAAGTATCTGGCGATCCTGATCATCAATCGCATCGTCATTGTTAATATTTTCGAACATCAGGTCTCCGGGCTGCAATCCGCTTGCCACTGCGATCGGATCATTGTCGATCTGCTCCTGATTTTGGTACACCCCAATTACCTTGTATCCATAATATGAATACATTGATTCACCGGGACGGGTTATGGATCTGAACTGTGCACTTCCACCAAGTAAATATGGAACACCGTACTTAAGCTTCTTAACTTCATTATGAAGGGTGCTCAGATTAAGACCTGCGTGATAGTTGAACGCGCTGCCTATATGGTCAGACCAGTTCAACGTAACCTCAACCCCCTGGTTAAGAATCTGGCCCCAGTTTCCGCTTACGTATGCTGTAGATGTCGGCACGGGTGTTGCAATTACTGCATCTCTGGTCATCCTGTGGAAATAGTCAACATCGAGCTTCAGTCTGTCATTTAACGTAGCTGACTCAAAGCCGATATTGGTTTCCGTAACTGTCTCCCAACTCAGCCAACTGAAATTTTCGTCAATCCGAAACCCCGGGTAAAGAACCCCTCCAAAAACCCCGGAATAGTTTATCCCGAAAACGGTCGTTGGGAATCCATTACTGGCAGCCACCTTGTCATTTCCTAATTTCCCATAGCTTGCACGGATTTTCAAATAATTTAACAAATTTTGATTCTTCATAAATGACTCCTCACTTATAACCCATCCTGCGCCAAACGATGGGAAATAGCCCCATTTTTCCTGATACTTCGATGTTCCATCAGCACGCAACGTTAAAGACAATAAGTATTTGTCTGCATAATTATAAGTTGTACGTCCAAAAAATGATGCACCACGGTATGCGTATCCGCCATCACCTGTAGTAAGTGATTCGACATCTGCCTGGGACAGGTACATATATTCATCCTTTGCGTCTGAGACATTTTCGCCATATCCCCACCACGATCTATAATTTTCGTTCCGGGTGGAGCTTCCTGCCATCACCATAACATTATGATTTCCAAAATTATCAGTGTAGGTCAGAGTGTTATCAAAAATATAGCTTTTGTATTGAGAAGTGCTTTTGGTCAGGGCGGATTTTAGTGCATTATGTACCGAGCTGACATAAAATTGCGGAGTGTAGTTGAGTCCATCAGAGAAAGTAATATCCTGATTGAAGCTTGTACGAAATACCAGCTTGTTATTTTTTATAAAATTAATCTCGGCATAATATGAAGGGAGCAGTTGTATTGCATTTGCCTGTGATTCTCCGTAATATGCTACTGCTACAGGATTAGCATAGATTCCGTTGTTAAGCCCGAGCTTATCGAAATCGGTGAATTTCTGAGGATATGTATTTGGATTACTCTCATCAAAAACCGGAATAATGGAAGGAGCGTAATAAGCCCTTGCCCATGCAGCTCCTGATGCGCTATTTGATCCCGATTTGCTGAGTATAAGGTTCACACCGACATTTAACCAATCATATGGTTTAAAATCTCCTTTGGTACGAACATTAAATCTTGAATAATCGCTTTTGGCATCCATTATGCCATCCTGATTAAGATAGTTAAGACCAATAGTATAAGCAGTTTTTTCTGAGCCACCTGAAACATCCAGACTTTGATTGTGAATAATTGCATCACGGAGAATTTCTTTATACCAGTCTGTGTTTGTCGTGGGAATGCCACCCTGTCCTCCCCATAATGAAATGGAAGTGTTGATGATATCCAATTCATTTCTCTCGCTCATCATCGTAGTATATTGTTCGGAATTAGCCATTTTAAGAAGATTGGTCGCCTTTTGAATTCCGAGGTAACCATCATATGTAACAACAGGTTTCTGGTTAAATTTTCCTTTTTTTGTTGTGATGAGAATAACACCATTTGATGCACGTACTCCATAAATGGCAGCAGCTGATGCATCTTTCAATACTGTTATACCCTCAATATCATTGTTGTTCAGGAAACCGATGTTTTCATAGAACATTCCGTCCACAACGTATAAAGGATTCTCGCTTGTAAAGGACCCTATTCCGCGGATACGAACACTCGGACTTGAGCCGGGTTCCCCAAAATTGGTTATTTGTACACCGGCAACTTTACCCTGTAATGCCTGTAAAGGATTAGGAGTTGCATGTTTTGCAATTTCTGAGGCTTTAATACTAATGATTGGCGATGTTAAGTCTTTTACTTTAGAGGTACCATAGCCGACCACTACGACACCTTCCAATTCAAAAACATCATCCTTCATAGTGGCATTTATTGTCACTCCTTCAGTAGCTGAATGTTCCTGAGATAACATTCCGATACAGGAAAAGACCAAAATTCCGTTCTCAGGAACATTTTTCAAGGTGTAAGACCCTGCCAGGTCCGATGAAACACCGGTGGTTGTCCCTTTAATCATTACAGTGATACCTGGTGCCGGATTGCCAGTGGCGTCAGTTATCTTACCAGAAATTGTTTTTGTCTGTGCTATGACCACCGTCATGCTAATCCAGACTAAACCAATAAGCAGCGTTAGTAGTTTTTTCATTTAATTTGATTTAATTGTTAGAGTTGTCTCTATCATGTTAAGTTAGTCCTGACCAAAATTAAGAGTAAGAATATTCAATTGCAATGACTTAATGATGCACACTTTGTACAATAATTACATTTGAAATAATAAATAAAAAATGTTCTTGCTCTGTATATATCTTTTATTCAATCATTTACACACTATTAATAATTAAACTGATTATGTAAAAGCATATAGGAAATGCAACTATTGTCTATCTATTATACAATTATTGTCTATATGGGATTTTCTTGTGGTTTTTGTCGTTGGCACTGACAAAAATCCGGGACGTAGCCTGAGATACAGAATAATAGAATTTTGCCCATTTACCTACTTCCAGATTATTTACTTCTGGTTAAGGGATTTAGGGAAGTTGGTGATGAAAGAAAATTCAAGGTATTGATCAGAGATCGTTGCTATACTTTCAGTTAAATATACATTGACAATTTGTAGATTCTTTTTTTCAGGAAAGTAATCGTAATTGTTTACGATAATTTATAGGAGAGATCCCCATTATATGGGTAAATGTACGTGAAAAATAGTATTGATCATTAAAGCCCAGAATACGTGATATCTGAACAACTTTCATATTAGTGTTGCTCAAATATTCACACGATTTATTAATTTTTATCCTGTTGAAATATTCTATTGGGGAATAGCCTGTTTCCCGCATAAAAATTCGAAAGAAATAAGATTCTGAATAGTTCAGAAAGCTTGCGAGTTCTTTTATGGTTATTTTATTGTTGATGTGTTCATGCATATAATAAACTGCCACATTTATTGCAGTTGACGAGTACTCAGCCTTTTTCTTTACGACCTGATAAGGCTTCATGAATTTGAAAGTACCGAGAAAATGCATCAGACACAGGTTGGCATAACATAAGTTATCGTATGAAAATCCATCATTAAGGACAGAATACATCTCTTCAAAAAGATTAAAACGTTCTTCTATCCTCGATGTTTCTGAAGGAGGAACTGTGACTGGTTGTTCAAACCCTTCTGCAAATAATCCTGCCTTTTCTCCCATGAAATGCAGCCAATAAATTGACCATGGCTTTACATCGTCTGCACCATAACTGTGTGGCACCCCGGGACTAATAATAATAAACTGGTTTTCAATAAGTGTATGCCTTTTCCCATTTATGCAAACCCATCCTGTACCGGAGATGCAATAAATAAAAATGTATTCATTTCTGCCATTTGGTCGATCAATATAATGGTATTGAGCATTGGAAAAATGTCCAAGTGACTGGATGAACATATCTCCAAACAGTTGATCTTTCTGCATTGTGGAGATATATTGATATGGCACGATAAGAAAACGCTCCCCTTCAAATCCGTGCTTGATTTTCATATTCATTTTATTTTAACTCAACTAAATGCTTTGTGCTTACCTTATTTTGTCATGTTACTTACCCTTTCTTCCTCTTACGATATTCTGCAGGTGATACTCCCATCACCTTTTTAAATAACCTGGAGAAGTAGAATTGATCTTCAAAATCAAGATGATTAGCTATTTCCTTGATGTTCATATTTGTGAAATCAAGCATCTGACGATGAACGCTGAATTCGCTGATTATTGTAATATTTCATGGGAGAACTTAATGTCTTTTTTTTAAATATCTGAGAGTACTGCGGTATTGAAAGCCCACAATGCAATGCCAGGTCTGAGAGATTTATCTTTTTGCTAATGTGTCTCTGCATGTACAGTATGCTCTTTTCAATTATATCATTTTGCTGAACAGAAATTAATCGTTCATATTGAGATACATAACAAAAAGTTCCCAAAAGATGCCAGAGACATACTGAAGAGTAATCAAGGTTCTCATGACTAAACCCCATAGATAAATTCCGGTATATTTCCTCAAACAGGCTTATTCTACGGTCGTTATCAGTATTCCCGATTGAATTTGCATTTTCGATTGGAAAGTCATTTTTTACAAAGTCAGCGGCTATATCTCCTGTAAAATGAATCCAGTAAATTGTCCATGGATCTGAATTTTCTGAACCATACTTATGTGGAACATGAGCAGGAATAATAAAAAACTGATCTTTATGAACTCTATGCAATTCCCCGCTCAATTCTATCCATCCTTCACCCTCAATGCAATAAATGAGAATATTTTGATCTGAGCCTGTATTCCTTTCTCTAAAGTGGTAACGGGCAACAGGATAGAATCCAATTGCTGTCAGGAATAACAATTTTGTTAAAGGCCGCGCTTTCATTTCTCCTTCTAAAAAATGAGGCAGCGTAATTGATTTTTGATCCTTAAAGCCTTCTCGTTTCCTTTCCATGCCAACTGTAAAAAAATGTAATCATAATAATTTTGTCCATAATTATCAAATTTATGTCCATCAGATTTAATTTTTGACTCTATATCTTTGAAAATTAACTTTACGTCAAAATCTGGTTATTTACCTTCACTTAAGCAGGAAAGGAAGTTATGTCAAATACTTCAAAACAAAATTTCTTAGATACAGTTAACCATAAGCAACCAGAAAAAGTTGTCGTTGATTTTGGGTCAACGAGTGTCACGGGCATCCATGCTCTTGTTGTTGAAAAACTTCGTGATTATTATGGTCTGGAGCAAAACCCTGTTAAAATAATTGAACCCTACCAGATGCTCGGAGAAATTGACCCTGATCTTCTGGTGGCAATGGATATTGACATTATCGGATTGTTTGGGGTAAAAAACATGTTCGGTATTGCAAATACGGACTGGAAGCCTCAAAGGACCATATGGGGACAAGAAGTTCTGTTACCCGGTAATTTTAACTCCACCTTTAATACTAATGGCGATGAATTAATATATCCGGAAGGCGATACTTCTGTTGGTCCATGTGCCATGATGCCAAAATCAGGTTACTTCTATGATGCCATTGAACGCCAGGCGCCAATTGATGACTCAAACCTGAAGATCGAAGATAATCTCGAAGAGTACGGTTTAGTAACCGATGATGAGCTGGATTTCTGGAAGAGGTCAGCAGATCATTTTGAAGATAGCGATAAAGCTCTTATGGCATCTTTGGGTGGTACTGCCCTGGGAGACATTGCACTCGTTCCCGGACTATGCCTTAAAAATCCAAAGGGTATCAGAAGCGTTTCTGAATGGTATTTATCTACATTAACAAGAGAAGATTTCATTAAGAAATTGTTTGACAGACAAACAGATATTGCATTAGAAAACCTGAGACAGTTTTTCAGGGTGTTGGGAAACAGAATTAATGCAGTCAATATTTGTGGTACTGACTTCGGCACTCAGACTTCCACTTTTTGTTCACCTGAAGTATTTAACAATCTGTGGTTGCCATATTATAAGAAAGTAAATGACTGGATCCACAGTAATACAGAATGGAAAACCTTTAAGCATTCGTGTGGCGCGGTAGAGAAACTGATACCGGGTTTTATCGAGTCGGGATTTGATATTATAAACCCGGTTCAGATAAATGCTGCCGGAATGGATCCGGTTTATCTTAAAAAGAAATACGGCGATAAGATTGTCTTCTGGGGAGGTGGCGTTGATACTCAAAACACATTTGCTTTCGGAACACCTCAGGAGGTCAGGGACCAGGTAAAAAGACAATGTGAAATTCTCAATGAGAATGGAGGATTTGTATTTAATACTATTCATAATATTCAGGCAAATGTTCCATTCGAAAATGTATTAGCGATGCTCGAGGCTTTAAAGGAGCTGCGAAGGTGAAGCTTCCTTTCAGCCTGGCTATTAAAAATGGAATATAACTTTAATCAACTATTAAAATAACCGGCAAATGAATGAAATTTTAAATAAAATCGCCCTTTGTGTCGAAGCAGGTAAAATAAACAAGCTTTCGGCTTATCCTCCCAACATGAAAGATCAGGATGGTGCTGATGAACTTACCAGGAGAGCGCTTGATGAAGGATGTTCACCAACGGAAATACTTGATATGGCATTGGTGCCGGCAATGGGAATTATTGGAAATAAGTTTAGCCGAAACGAAATATACGTTCCACAGATGCTCCTGTCGGCCAGGGCGATGAGTAGTGCAATGGTTCACCTTAAACCCTTTTTCCAAACAGGCCAGGCAATCAGGAAGGGAACATTCATAATTGGAACAGTCAGAGGAGATCTCCATGATATAGGTAAGAACCTGGTTGCCATGATGATCGAAGGCAGCGGTTGGGAGGTCATTGACCTGGGGGTTGACATCAGCAGTGATAAATTCCTGAAAACCATAGAAGAAAAACCTGAGGCTATAGTTGGCCTTTCGGCTCTGTTGACGACAACAATGGAAAATATGAAAGTGATCGTATCCGAAATAAAAGAAAAACATGTCAATACAAAAATTATCATTGGCGGCGCACCTGTCACTCATGATTACTGTGCTAAAATAGGTGCAGATTTTTATTCACCTGACCCTCAGGGCGCTGTAGATTATTTGAATCAACTTGTAAATAATTAAACCTATGAGAACAATTCTTCAGGGAAAAACAAAAGAAGTATATATTGATACCGAAGGGCCGGTTGTAATCATCGGAGAATGCATAAATCCTACAAGGCGCAAAAGACTAATTTCGACATTAGAAGACGGAGATTTCGGATACCTGTTAGAACTTGCTAAATATCAGATAGATGCAAAGGCTGATGTGTTAGATATCAATGTTGGTATTCCCGGATATGATGAAGTGAAATTACTTCCTGAAGCTGTCATTCAGATACAGAGTTGCTTTGACATACCTTTATGTCTGGATTCAGCAAACCCTGTTGCTATCGGAACAGCATTAAAAGTTGCGACTGGCAAATGTTTAATTAATTCAGTCAATGGAGAAGAAAAATCCCTCAGAGCTATCCTCCCTATCGCAAAAGAATATGGTGCTGCTGTTATTGGGCTGACCATGGATGACGATGGGATTACTCATGATCCTTACAAAAGGCTTTCAATTGCAGAGAAAATAGTCAACAGGGCTGTCAGCTCCGGTATCAATCAGGAGGATGTAATTATTGACCCCCTGGCAATGGCAGTCAGCGCTGATCCGCAGGCTTGCTTAGTAACACTTGAAACTATAAAACTGGTTCATGAAAAACTCGGTTTGAATGTTACTCTTGGAGCCAGTAATATTTCCTTCGGTCTACCGGAAAGAGAAATACTTAACATTGTATTCATGGCTCTTGCTGTCAGGAGTGGTCTTACCTGCCCCATTGCGAATCCAGAGAAGATTAATGCAGCCGTCCGTGCGGCGGATCTTATCCTTGGACGTGATGACTATGCAATGAGGTTTATAGAACTGGCACAAAGTAAATAAGATTGAGACCAGAACTATCGATTGATATTTTATTGATTGTAACTAGAATATAATGTCTTTTCTAACTCCTTCACGTCGTTGGCAGCCTGCATTCTATCCGTTTAAAAAGGAAAGGTTTTCTAAGCGTATGCTTGGAAAACTGGAGCTTCATGTAAAAGGAGCTTTATTTGGATGCCGGATGTGCGGCAATTGTCTTTTGCAGGAGACTGCCTTCATTTGTCCGATGGAATGCCCGAAAGGGATGCGCAATGGTCCTTGTGGAGGTTCAACATCCGAGAAATGTTATGTGGATAAGACCCGTAAATGTATCTGGTATTGCATTTATAAAAAAGCTGTTAAGATGGGAAGGGAGGAGAGGCTTCTTGAAGTACTCCCCCCACTTGACTGGGATAAGGTTGGTACAGAAACATGGGGCCAGGTAGTTAAGCAGGCAGGCAAGATCGGTACCGGGAAATTCCTGGGCAGCTTGTTTTTTAAAGATAAAGAGGAAAAGTCTGAGGTCTGGGAAAGTGTTTTCAGGCCAATAAGGCAGCCGGATTGGTGGAATGGTGATTCTGAATTTCACTATTCCATCGGCCATAATCCTGCATCAGAATTAGAGAGGAGGTTACGGAATGGTGAATTCGTAATTACTACCGAAATAATTCCACCCTTGGGTGCCAACACTGAACGGCTCAGGAAAAATATTGAAATGGTAAAGCCATATGTGACTGCAGTCAATTTCACAGACAACTCATCGGCATCTCCCAGAATGTCAAGTTTTGAGTGTTCTGCAATTGCTGCAGGCATGAACACAGAACCAATACTGCAAATTACTGCACGCGACAACAACAGGACCGGACTTCAGTCGAAGGTTATAGGTGCGGGAGAGTTTGAAATACACAATATTTTATGCATATCCGGCGATAGCCATAAAGTAGGCCCTTCACCAAGAGGAAGCATGGAGATACTTGATCTCGATTCTATTCAGATGCTATGGATTCTTAGAAGGATCAGAGATGAAGGTCTCTACCTCGATGGAAGGCATATGAAATTTCCGCCAAATTACTTTCTGGGGGCAGCCGCTTCCCCATTCGCTTCAGAGCCGCAGTTTCAGGCTATAAGGGAACATAAGAAAATAAATGCCGGCGCACAGTTCCTTCAAACTAATCTGGTTTTCGACCCTGATGGTCTCGACAGGTGGCTCGAGCAGCTCGACAAAAGAAATATCCTGGGGAAAACCTTTATCATTGTCGGCATTGCACCGCTTAAAAGTTTAAAAATTGCGCAATACCTTAATAATGAGGTTCCCGGGATAAATATTCCGAAAAGCATACTTAAACGTCTCGAACAAGCTGGAAATTTCGCACAGGAAGAGGGGATTAAAATAGCCCTGGAGCATATCGACATTATCAGGAAAAAGAAGGGGATCAATGGTATTCATCTTATGACGATGGGTTGCGAATCCTCAGTAAAGCGAATAATAACTGAAGCTGGATTAATAAATTCTGTCAAACACCAAAAAGTATGAAGAATGGTTCTTATAACTGGAAGTATCTTATTGGGATTACTCTTGTAAGCGCAATGGGCGGTCTCCTTTTCGGATACGACTGGGTTTTGATTGGAGGCGCGAAACCATTTTATGAGCCTTATTTTAATATAACAAACAGTCCATCTCTGCAGGGCTGGGTAATGAGTTGTGCATTAATAGGATGCATTGTCGGAGCTATACTTTCCGGCTGGATGAGCGACAAATTTGGAAGGAAAAAATTATTGATCCTGGCAGCGGGACTATTTGGCGTAGCTTCACTCGGAACCGGAATGTCCGCGACAATCACGGCTTTTATTTCATTCAGAATACTGGGAGGAATAGGCATTGGCCTGGCTTCAACCCTTTCACCGATGTATATCGCGGAAATAGCTCCAGGTGGTGTACGCGGAAAATTTGTTTCAATCAATCAGCTGACTATCACTATAGGTATACTTGCAGCACAGATAATTAACTGGAGGATAGCTCAACCTGTCCCACCCGGAGCTACTACTACTGAAATAATGTCATCCTGGAATGGTCAGATGGGCTGGAGGTGGATGTTCTTTGCATGCGTGATTCCTTCCATATTGTTCTTCGTTATGATGTGGTTTGTTCCTGAAAGTCCAAGATGGCTGGCAAAGAGAAGTGTAAACCACTTCAAGGTGCTCAATATACTTTCAAAAATAGGTGGTAAAGATTATGCAGCATCTGAACTTAAATCCATTAATGAGACACTTACGAATTCAAACGAAAAATTTGATTTTCATCTTTTGAAACAACATGGGGTGACCAGGTTACTGATTATAGGGATAGTGATAGCCGTATTTCAGCAATGGTGCGGAATAAATGTAATTTTCAACTATGCCCAGGAGATTTTTGCCAATGCCGGGTATAATGTTTCAGACATTCTTTTCAACATAGTTATTACAGGGTGTGTAAGTCTGGTATTTACTCTTATTGGTATGTTCACGGTCGATAAAATTGGACGTAAATCACTTCTGCTTCTTGGAGCAGGAGGCCTTGCAGGTATTTATGCCGTTATAGGGATCATGTATTTTTTGCATTTAAAAGGATTACCATTATTAATTATGACAATTGCCGCCATTGCGTGTTATGGAATGACTCTCGCTCCTGTAACATGGATAGTTCTGACAGAAATATTTCCAAACAAGATCCGTGGAATTGCAATGTCAATCGCTACTTTCTCTTTATGGGGAGCCTGTTTTATACTTACTTATACATTCCCATTATTAAATGCACTTTTAAAAACCTCAGGCACCTTTTGGCTATATGGATTCATTTGTTTGCTGGGTTTCTGGTTCATCCTGAAAAAATTACCTGAGACAAAAGGAAAATCACTGGAAGAGATCGAACGGGACCTGGTTGGATGAAAATGAAATAGAGTCCTCTATTTAGTACTGAGCAAAATTGGCTTCAGGAATAAGTGCCAGAATAGAAATATATCTTTTACTTCTATCTAAAGTATAAACGTTATTTTACTGCAGATTGATGCAATCTCATTGGTGCCTTATCAGGTGAATCAGAAATATTTGCATGACTGAAGCTAAGGGGTTGTGCCGCCGGGCCCTCCCCGGCGGCACAACCCCGCCGGCCCCTGCCGGCCGGCATACCCCGCAGCGGTACATTTGCAGCTTGAAATCCGGAAGCTGCAAATGAGCCAGAAATCCATGCTTCTCACAATGAATTGTAATTAGATAATTTCAATCTTTTTAATTCATTTTTCGAATATTAAATAGGGTATGAAAACCTAATTCCGGTCAATAAACTGAAGCTTGAATAATTTATTGATTACATTAAATTTACAATGGATAAAATTAATTTCACAAAAAATTGGCTTTACCTGGGGTTTGTCCTCTTGTCATTCAGAAACTTTCAGCCACGGGAACAGATGAAATTTGCATCGCTCAGGATTCGAAAATCCAGGAACTTCAATCGCAGAAACAATTCGTAGAGAACTGGCTGTCTGATTTGCAGATTGGAACTTTAAAAGTGATCTCATTCCATCTTGATTAAAACGGGGGTTTTGTTTTAACACTGCAGAATCCTAAAACCAGGTTAAAAACAAATGATGGCATACCAGGGTAACAGGAAAACTTCCTATGGGTAAAAACAGGCAGCTCATTCTTTCATATATGAATGAAATTAACAATTCAGACACTTTGGTTTCCCGATTTCAATTTTATGAAATATATGATTTATCAAATATTATGATTCACTAGTGTCCGGTTAAGGACGGTTAAAAATAATGTAAATTATTAATATATAATACTTTAAATAGGGTCAAAAGTTTTTACGATTTGAATTTATATTTTCGCTCATACCATATTTTGAGCGATCATGCACATTGGAAAAACAGTTTTTGCACAATTGATGATGTTTATGCCAGATCACGAGTTACAAAAATGTGTTGACCATTACAATGGAGACTTAAGGGTAAGGAGTTTTTCTTGCCGTGAGCATTTTCTTGTAATGAGTTTTGCACAACTGACGGGTCGTGAGAGTTTGCGTGACATAGAGAACTGCTTAACTGCATTTTCCAACAAACTGTATCATTCAGGCATTAAACAACCAGTCTCGAAGTCCACACTAGCTGATGCTAATGAAAAAAGAGATTGGCGCATTTATGCCGATTTTGCTCAGGTTCTGATCAAGAAGGCAAGACCGCTGTACTTTGACGACAAAGATTTCCGACTTGACATAGACAACATGGTTTATGCTTTTGACAGTACCACTATTGACCTGTGCTTAAGTCTTTATCCATGGGCTAGGTTCCATCATCAGAAAGGGGCTATCAAGATGCATACTTTGCTTGATCTTCGTGGGTCCATTCCTATATTTGTCGACATTACCGAGGGTGCAGTTCATGACATTAACTCTCTGGACAAAATGCCTGTAGAGCCTGGTTCCTACTACATTATGGATAAAGGATATGTTGATTTTCATCGTTTATATACCCATATTCACCAATGCAAGGCATTCTTTGTTTCAAGAGCAAAGGACAACATAAAATATGAAGCCATTTCTTTTTCCGAGGTCGATAAAACTGCTGGCATCATCAGTGATCAGATCGTCAAGTTAACAGGATACAAGTCTTCAAGAATATATCCCGATGAGTTCCGTTTGGTTGTTTATGAAGACTTTGAAACGAGTGTTGTTTACTCCTTTATGACCAACGATTTTAACCTTCCGGCTCTGACAATCGCAGAGCTTTATCGTGAAAGATGGAAGATCGAACTCTTCTTCAAATGGATTAAACAGCATCTTCATATTAAGGCGTTTTACGGAACAAGCCCGAACGCAGTTTATTGTCAGATTTGGATCGCAATCAGTACATACTTGCTAATTGCAATTGCCAAAAAGAAGTTAGATCTGGCAATCAGCCTTTACACTTTCGCTCAAACAATGGGTCTTACTCTATTTGAGAAGACACCTATCAAAGAACTTTTTAATAGTAAATTTAATTTTAACAATTTGTCCGATGAGTGCCAGTTGTCAATCTGGAATTCTTAACCGGACAGCAGTGATTATGATTTAAAAAAAAATTGGAAATAAACTTTAAACTAATAACGGACCCTGAATTAAGGAACATGCTTAAAACAACAATGAACAAATACTGCCCCAGAATAACACCAGATATTAAACGATTTATAGAACTATTATAACAACTCAATAATGAGATCAATGACTTTTTTAATTTTGTTTGCATTACAACTGAATTGTAATGGTCAAAATAATGTGACAATATGGGAAAACGCTTCTCCAATGAATATTAAGAGAGCGTTTCATACTATGTCATGCGCTTGTGGTAGTCTTTATGTTTTGGGCGGAAGTACTGGTAAAAAAAGTGAATTCAGGGATACTGCTTCGGTTGAAATGTATAATCCTGAATTAGGACAGTGGTTTCCCAAAGCAAGCATGCCGGAAGCAATTACTACATCATGCTCAGTTGGGATAGGGGATAAAATATATATTATCGGAGGTCAGCAGAATACCTTTAATAAAAGAGTGAATAAAGTCTTAATGTACGATTGCAAAACTGACACCTGGCATTACAAATCGGCTATGAATATAGCTCGGGCTTTTCACTCTGTGACTGCTCTGAATAACAAAATATATGCAATTGGAGGAAGAGAATCCGACAAAGAAATAGAAGCCAAGGAAAAGAACTCATTGGCTGTATACACAATTGAAGAATATGATATTGTTGCAGATTTTTGGAAAATTAAAGCAGTTTTACCCTTCAAACACTTTGTGATCGGAGCTTCAACAATAAATGATAAAATTTATATTCTTTCAGATACCATTGGACATTCAATTCTGGGTCAATCAGCAATCCTTGAAGAATATGATCCTGTTACAAATACCTTTATAACAAAGGCATCACTTACTCCCTCCCGATGTGATATCGGAATAGCCACATATAATAATACGATTTACATTTTCGGCGGATGGAACCATGGTCCGCTTTCCACAGTTTCGGAATATGACCCGGAAAGTGATTCCTGGTTACAAAAATCGAGCATGCCTTATCCTGTTCAAAATGTTCAGGCTACTTCTTATATGAATGCCATTTATATTTCCGGGGGAATAACTTATCCTGCTGACGGAAATGAAAAAAAAATGGAAGTAATGATTTATTATCCCGGAAATGAAAAACTACATCAAGAATATCCAGATGGAAAGAATCCTGAGTAGAATTGCGAGAGCTTACAGGTGTTACTATTCTTAAGCATTCTTCTGCCATGATACACAAAACATTAAGACTCCTGATCATCCTGACAGTATCAATCTCTTGTCATGCTCAGTTACTTAATAATTCCCGGACAACTCCATATGGAATTTTTAAATTCTCAAAACAAGACTCGGATGCCGTTGATGACTTAATTCAATGCTGCAATATAAACTTACCTGTGATTGCTGATATTCTAAAAGTCAAATTCGATACTAAGACAATCGTCGAAATTTATCCAAATCAAACTGAATACGACCAAAATATAATCAACCAGGACTTGGCAGGTTCTCCAGCCATCTCTGGCTACGGAAAAATACAGATGGTTTCTCCAAACGCCGAAATTAAGATTGACAATATTCCTTACCCAAGCCGGTTAATGTTTATTGTACATGAGTATGTCCATTTATGTATTGATCAAATTAATCCTTCACTCCCAATATTCCTCAATGAAGGATTAGCCTGTTATTATGGCTCACATGATTTCTACAGAGGTGTCGTTGAAAAACACCTGGACCAATTAACCTTTAAGCCATCAATAAATCAGTTAATCAATAGTTATAACAAAATTCCCGGAGTTGATGTATACTCATTCATATTCATCGACTTCCTGGTTAAAACAGAGGGACAACAGAATTCTACTAGAAATCTTAAAAAATTATTCATCGATAAATTCAAGAAACTCTGAATGGCTCAAGTACCTGGCTGACCTGACACTAATAAATAACAAGAACAGCCAAAACTGACAACAATTAGCCCGCCCCCCTTTGTTGCCGGCCCTTCATGAAAAGGCGGCTAAAGACTAAAATCTTGTTTTATCAGGATAAATCCCAAATTTGCCTGACAGCTGCCAAGGACAATATGGGTAAGTTATTTGTCACACTTTTTGCTTTTACCCCTGCACCCAAAACAGATTGGTATTGGTAGCATAGTCATATCAGAAGTTGACCAATTATTCCTTACTAATAAATTTGATAGTCATAACACTTGTAAGATTAATAAAGATTAATGAAATTTAAACCCAATATATAATGTTATTTCAAATCAAGCAGATATGGACAATTCAGACAAACAATGGAAGATCATTTATAAAATCGGTGCAGTAACAACAATAATTGTATTATGTGGAATTATCCTTGATATGGTGGTTGGCACTATTACAGGGGGCAATATTGCAGAACTTCCCCAAACCGCAATTGAAAGGTTCAACCAATTTAAAGAAAACGGGTTATTAGGATTATATAACCTTGATTTACTGAATATTATTAACCAGATAATATTGATTCCATCAATTTTTGCTCTCTATGCTGCACACAGAAATACAAATAAACCATCTGCTCTGCTTTCTCTGATTTTATTTCTTGTAGGTACAACAATATTTGTTACCGGCAATACTGCTTTAACAATGCTGGATTTAAGCCAGAAATACTTTGCAGCATCATCTGAGGAACAAAGAATGCTATTAGCAGCAGCAGGAGAAGCCATGTTAGCAAAAGGGTCGCATGGAAGCCTTGGTGTTTTCATTGGATTTGCACTTCCGACATTTGCAAATGTCCTGATGTCATGTGTGATGTTGAAAGGCAATATTTTCAGTCGTGCTAACTCCTATATTGGAATAATTGGCAATTCTCTGATGGTAATCTATATCATAATGGTAACATTCATGCCATCCGTTGAAAAAATGGCATTGGTATTTGCCATGCCAGCAGGATTATTGCTTATGACATGGATGATAATGTTTACAATTAAACTATTGAAACTGAGCAAAATTCAAATCAATTGAATTCAGTGTATTTTATCTAAGATTAATTCCATTAACAACAGAACTTGTATCAAATGCCAGCAATTGCACATGTAGGAGTGGGTTTCGCAGCAAAAAAAATCGCACCAAATATTTCAGTTATCTACCTGATAATCGCTGCTGAATTAATTGAAATAGTCTTTTTCGTTTTTGTGGCAGCAGGGGTTGAAACTATGCCACTACCTGATAAATCACCCTTTACTCCATACTCTCATAGTGTTATTATGGGAATTATCTGGTCAGTTATTAGCAGCATTGTTTACCTTTTTAATAAGCAAGAATAAGAAAGCAAGCATCATTATAGGACTGCTTGTTCTTAGCCATACAATTCTGGATATTATTGCTTCACCAAAACTGGCTTTTTATCCAACAGACACCAAAATGCCAATATTTTTTGACAATTCATTATCAATCGGATTAGGATTATGGAAAAATAAGACTGTTGCATTAATTGGTGAATTTGGAATATTAATAGCAGGATTTATAATCTATATTTTAACAATTAGAAAAACCAAAGCGCAAAGGCATTTACTGGCATAATTGGGCACTATCCAAATGGTAATTTATATCATTCTGGTCACCTTTTTATATTAAAATCAATCACCAGCTTAAATCAATCAAAATGCCGAAAACTGAGGAAATACTTAATGGACTTCAAAAAATCGTGAATGATTATCCAACGATTGCCATTATCTGGCATGTAATATTTTTTGCATTAATTGCTGCTCTAATTTTCAGATGGCTGCCGGCTAACAGGCTATCCGGACTATTAATCTGTATCCCAATTCTCTCCGTTGCTGTACTGGCATTTATGTCAGGAAACCCATTTAACGGAGTACTGTTTTCAATACTGACAGTTCTTATAATCATTTTTGGTCTCAGGGCATCCAGTCAACCAGTCGGGACCTCTCAAATTATTTTTATGGTTATCGGAATCCTGATGATTGTTTTTGGTCTTGTTTACCCGCATTTTGTAAATACTGATTCTTTCTTAAAGTATCTGTATGCTTCACCAGTGGGACTTATCCCTTGTCCGACTATATCTATTCTTATCGGATTCTTACTGCTTTATAATGGATTTGGTTCTCAATCCTTAACCCTGACATTCATAATATTTGGATTGTTCTATGGTCTCTTTGGTGTTTTAAAACTTGCAGTTTATCTGGATATTTTCTTAGTATTCGGTGCGATGACACTGCTCGTAAAACATGTTTTATCATTAAAAGCCTGATGTTTGATTCTCCGGATTAAACCAGGTAGCTCCCACCCCTCCAGGTCAGTCAATCAAAGGTAAAGGCGGTTTCTTTGTTCATCTGTCTTCCTTCAGTGTCAGGAGCCGGACACAGGTGCTGCAACTTTTCCCCGATCAAGCAGGGGCTTCAAATCCTTTGCCCATTCCCTGATTTCTTCCCAGTCGCGTTGGTCTCCCTCCTTCCATACTCCGGTCATCACACTCATTTTGAATTTAAGTCTGTCGCCAAATGACGGGAGCTTCTTTATATCCAGGCCACCGGTAAAAAGACCAATGCTGACAGTAGGCACAAGATCACGAACAGGATCCATCCAGCCCGATACAACCGGACGGTACTCCTCCCCTTTTTTCATGGCGAGGGTCATACAGACAAGAAAGGCCGCAAACGGCTTCTGAGACAGTACATTCCTGTTTCGTTTGACAAAGTCCATTGCCTCCGGCAACCAATGGGCAGCCTGTATTGCACTTCCGGCAATTACTCCCTTATAAGCTGACAAGTCTTTGACATCCTGCATTGGAATTACATCAACGGTCTCTCCCATCAGAGATAACGTCTCCCCGATGGTTTTTGCCACCCCTTCTGTATATCCGGTTCTGGTGGCATAGGTTATCAGAATTTTTTCCATAACAATACTTTATAATATAACGTTGACCTCCCTCTCCAGGGAGATCCCAAATTTGTCGCAGACAGATGATTCTATCTTTTCCGCAAGCGCGAGGATGTCTCCACCTGTAGCTCTGCCATAATTGACCAGAATCAGAGCCTGCTTATCATAACATCCTGCATCTCCAAGCCTGTACCCCTTCCAGCCTGCCTGCTCGATCAGCCATCCTGCGGAGATCTTATAATGATCGTCCTGCAAAAAGAATTTTACATGGGGAAAAGAGGAGCAGAGAATTTGAAATTCAAACTCGCTGATGACAGGATTCTTGAAGAAACTACCGGCATTGCCTGTCTGTGCCGGATCAGGCAGCTTTGCCCGCCTTATGCCGGCAATAATCCCGGAAATATCCCTGACAGACGGATTGATAATATTCCCTGCAGCCAGTGCCTTTTTGATATCGCCGTATTCAAGTTTCAGCTCAGGAGTCTTTGACAACCTGAAAACAACCGAACAGATTATTACCTTGTTTTTCAGTTCCCTCTTAAATATACTGTCCCTGTAGCCGAACCCGCATGCCTGGTTGTCAAGAGTCATCCATTCTTTCTTTTCCAGATGAAACGCAAGAACACTGACAATCACATCTGCGGCTTCAACACCGTAAGCACCAATATTTTGCACAGGAGCTGCTCCAACGGTTCCCGGTATCAGGGTCAGATTTTCAATTCCTCCCAGGTTTTTTCCGACAGCATAATCAACAAGACTCTCCCACTTTTCGCCTGCACCTGCCTCAATGAATACTGAGTTTTCGCTTTCCTCAATAATACGGATGCCTCTGATTTCATTCCTGATAACCACACCCTTGAAATCATGCGTAAATAAAACGTTACTGCCCTGACCAAGTATCAGCAAATCAGACATATTATCTGACAACTCATTGAAATCAGGAAAATCGAGGATGTCTGTTATACCATCCGGATTTTTCAGACAAAAGAAATGAGCAGCATTTACCTCAATGCCAAAAGTGTTATAAGGTAATAAGCTTATGTTTTTCCGATAATGAATCATTCCAACAATATTATGAAAATAATTCCTCTTAATGAAGATCTTCTTAGTTTTGTAAGAGACAAATAATTAGTCCCAAAAAATAAATCAATGAAATCATTCGAGGTAACTGGTGGTTCAAAACTAAGCGGGGAGATTATTCCCCAGGGAGCAAAGAATGAAGCTCTGCAGGTTATATGCGCCGTACTGCTTACCTCGGAAGAGGTGGTCATTTCGAATATCCCTGACATTGTCGATGTCAGATTGCTGATAGAAATCCTCTCTGATATGGGAGTGGAGGTGAAAAAGATAAGTGAGGACACATACAGCTTCAAAGCGGCACATACTATTATAGACAGGCTGTATGACCCTGATTTTCACCTGAAGGCAAACAGGCTGAGAGGGTCTGTGATGATTGCGGGGCCTTTGCTGTCGAGGTTCAAAAGGTCCGTTCTGCCAAGACCCGGCGGAGATAAAATTGGCAGGAGGAGGATGGATACCCATATCATCGGGTTTGAAAAACTGGGAGCCGTAGCGGAATACGACGAGAAGGAGGGTTACTTCAGACTGTCTGCCAGATCACTGACGGGAGCAGATATACTGCTTGATGAACCTTCCGTAACCGGAACGGCTAACCTGATCCTCGCGGCCGTAATGGCAGAAGGCGAAACAACACTATATAATGCTGCCTGCGAACCCTATATTCAGCAGCTGTGCACAATGCTTAACAGTATGGGTGCAGAAATCAGTGGCATCAAATCCAATTTCCTGAAAATTAAAGGGGTTAAGGTTCTTAGCGGATGCCATCACCGGATTCTGCCTGACATGATTGAGGTAGGATCATTTATAGGAATGGCAGCAATGACCGGATCTTCCATCAGGATAAAAAATGCAGGTATTCCTCATCTCGGAATCATCACGCAAAAATTTGAACAGCTGGGAATTAACCTTCTGACAGAGGGAGATGATATAATTGTGTCTGAACAGGGCGTTTATGAAATCCGGAATAACATAGATGGTTCTATCTTAACCATTTATGATGCCCCATGGCCCGGATTGACTCCTGACCTTATAAGTGTATTGCTGGTTGTTGCCGTTCAGGCTAAAGGCAGTGTACTGATACATCAGAAGATGTTCGAAAGCCGTCTGTTCTTTGTCGACAAGCTGATAGACATGGGTGCGAGAATTATCCTATGCGATCCGCACCGTGCCACAGTGATAGGTCTGGAACGCCGGCAGATGCTGAGAGGGGTTACCATGAACAGTCCGGATATCAGAGCGGGTGTCGCCCTGCTGATCGCTTCACTGAGTGCAGACGGAAAGAGTATTATTCACAATATCGAACAGATAGACCGGGGGTATCAATACCTGGATAAAAGGTTAAATAACCTGGGCGCAAGAATAAAAAGAATTGATTCCTGATCACAGAAACCGTTAATTGCTCATCTGCCTCAGGTAATCAGTGATTCCTTCACAGATTTTCTCTGCCATCAGCTGGCGGAAATCAGGATCAGCCAGCTTCTCCTCGTCTTCAGCATTTGTCATGAACGCCTGCTCAACGAGGATAGCGGGCATCTGTGAGGCTCTGGTCACCGTATAGTTGAAGGAACCGACAACTCCGAACTCAGGGAGGCCAGTCTCCAATAAACGGTTGTAGATGCTTTCAGCCAGCGGAGCCCAGAAAGGATTGTGCCAGTAGGTGCTGGTGCCTCCTGTTGAAAGATACCCTCTCCCTCCTGCGTTGGCATGGATGCTTATCAGCATATCGGCACCTGAAGAAATGGCTATATCACGCTTCTCAATCAATAGCATATCCTTGTCTGAATCACGCGCCTGGATCACCTCCGCTCCCATCGATTTTAAAAGGTCGCCCAGTCTGAACGACAGATCAAGGTTGATCTCCTTCTCAACCAGTCCCGACAGACCGATTGCTCCCATGCCTGACCCTCCGTGCCCGGCCTCTATCGCAATCTTCAGTCCTGTAAGAGGCTTTTCATTTGCCAGGTCATATTCAGGCGGATATTTAACACGAAGAACAAGGCTTCTGCCGTCGGGTCTCAGATCATAACCCCATATCTTGTCTGTATTGAGGTTTACATAAATCTTGTAGGTTTCCGGAGCGGGCTGATCCCACGTTATCTTATCTATGATCTTCCGTCCCGTCCTGTGTGTCACCCAGGTGCTGCTGGTTTCAACACCAAAAAGGGTGATGACCAGCCTGTTCTGCTCAGGATCGGGGTACACCTCGTAAGGTACCGGCTCAGGATAAGGGATGGTAAGAACATCAGCATCCGCTGCCGGACCGCAGGACATGCTGGTAATGTAGTATGCCGGCTGCACTGTTCCTTCAGGCATCACCTCAACATCATCTTCATTTACATAACCTTTTTCTGTCCCGCTCAGACGTATCCTGTAGTTTTTACCAATCTTGCCGCTGGTCTTCATCACTACCCCCGGTCCGAGCTCTGCTCTGATAGGACCTCCGAGCCGTGGGGCTCCCAGGTTGTAAGTCAACCGGGAATTTTCATTGCGTACTCTGACCATAGGGAAATCCTCCGGGTTCTTCACAATGATCGTTCTTTCAACAGGCAGTTCAAAGGTCTTTTCACCAGCTCCATCTGCCATCGCCACCAGCTTGAGAATAAGTTTATACGTCTTACCTGCCTTGAGTTTTTTCAGGGATATCTCAGCGCGGTAAAGACTGTAGTCGGTGAAATCCTGGCGCGAGCATTTTGCCCTGGTTTTGCCCGGTCTCACATCAACGTAACCATCCTGCCCCAGCGAACCCCGGAAACTGACGCTGACAATGTCTTCAGGGAGCATTTCAAGTTCAGTGGCAGGTTCCACTGACCGTTCTTCTATCCACAGAGGGAAAGGCTTCCGGGTCATGTCTCTCTTTTCATAGATAAACTCCTGCTCACAGAAGGCTGTCCGGCCATCAGGATATGTTGCTACTGCCCTTACCCTGTTGACTCCCTCATTGAACTTAACCGTAGTGAAGAATATTCCCGTCTTATACTGTTTCAGCTCAACTCCGTTTATGCTTACAGTAGCAGGGTATTCACTCATGCACAGGAAATCAAACTGAGGTTGATAGGTTATTGCCTCGGGTGTCCTCAGGAACTCCACCCACGGCGATTTTCGCTCTGAGATACTATCGGGTTTTACAGCCTTGTCCACCCTGGCAGGAGCATCAGTTTCCGTCGCCATGGTTTGCTGTGCCTTTCTGGCAGTACTGCATCCTGCCAGCATTGCAGCTGCCAGGAATACTGTAATTATGATCCTGTTCATCGGTACAACAGATATTTCTTCCTGAGTTCCATGAACCCAATAACATCATCCTGGCAAGCTTTAACTACCTCTTCAACGGTCACACCAGGCTCATCCAGCTGCTTAATCAGCGTCGGCGGAGACCACATCAGTGAATCAGGGCTGGTCTTGCGGTAGGCGTCAATAATGTGCAGTGATGCGTCTACTGACCTGAAAGCCTGAGGATCGGTCACCATTATCTCAACACCGCCGCACATTTCATCCCACGGTTTTGTGGAACGGACTGACCGGGTACCCGAAGACCGGGGAATGAAATAGACTGGCCTGAAGTATGCTCCTCTAATCTCTCTGCTATTCAGATCATTGGCGGCTTTCTCTGCATTGACCCACGGAGCTCCTGTCAGGATGAACGGCTTGGTTGTGCCCCTGCCTTCTGACATGTTTGTTCTTTCAAACAGACACTGGCCGGGATACACAACCGATGTCTCCCAGGTGTCTATGTTCGGCGATGGCATCACCCACATCAGTCCTGTCTCATCCCACATCATGCTTCGCCGCCATCCCTTCATCCTGATTACGGTCAGATCGGCACCATAGCCCTCTGTTTCATTCCACATCGTCGCCAGCTCGCCGTAGGTCATGCCGTGGCGCAACGGCAGCCGGTGACGGTATATATTTATTGTATCCTGCATGGGACCTTCAATCACGCGGCCTCCCAGCGGGTTAGGCCTGTCAAGGACGATAAACGGTATGCCTGCCTTTGCACAGGCCTCCATGGCCCATGACATCGAGAACTTGAAGGTATACCATGCCGATCCCACGCCCTGGATATCGAACAGCATCACATCGATACTGTCGAGCCACTCCTTTTTCGGAGCATAGGAGTCACCATACAGGCTGTAGACAGGTATGCCCGTTGACGGATCCGGTTCACCGTCACTGAATATCCTTCCCTGCTGTGCACCTCTCACACCGTGTTCTGCTCCAAATAATGCCACAAGGTTTACTCCCGGCGTGCCGGCCAGTATGTCGATGGTACTTCTCATATCAGAACCTACTGCTGAAGGATTGGTGATCAGTCCTACCCTCCTGCCTCTGATCAGATTGAGATGATCCTCAATCAGAACATCTATTCCCGGTTTGACAACAGACGGTTTAAGTACCGGAACCTGTTCCTTTGTACCATATGCGGCAAGAACCTCCGCCAATGGCGGGGCATCGGCAAAAGTCAGATCAGTGACTGCCACGCGTGTCAGTGCGCTTTCATTTCCGAAACGGTCAACAGCGGAGACAGCAACGGTGTCAAGCTTAAACAGGACATCCTCGACTTTTTTTATTGTCTCCGGATCTGTACGGTCAAGGTAAGTACGGTTGAGGATAAACCAGGGAATTTTGTCTGTTCCGGCAACCGGGCCACAGATGTCGTGTTTCCACTGAGGCCCGTATTTGAGGTATACAACCCACCGCGAGATGTCACCGGGTGACTTTGAGCTCCATGATACCTTCACGGAATCTTTTTCATTTGACAGTATGACTTCCGGGGGAGCAGGAGCTTTTTTATCGAGCCACGGTGAGGCAGGAACCAGTGCCCTGTTTTTATAAGGTCCCTCGGCGATGGCTTTTACCAGGTCAGGGGAATTGACCAGTGGTCCTATGCTCCAGTGTATGACGCCGGGGCTTTCAGGCAGCATACCGCGTGTGACCATTATCTTGTTTACGGTTTCGTCGGCTGCCCCTCCCGCCGCCTGATTACTCAGGTTTATGCCGGGCCACAGATGGCGTCCCTTCAGGTTCTGCTCCTTCCACCAGCCCAGTAGCACCGGGTAGCTCAGGTTTAACTGGTTGATGGGCCAGTAGAGCTGCGGCGAATAGTAATCGATCCACCCTTTGTTAAGCCACAGTTTAGCATCAGCGTATAGTGTCTCGTGCTGATTGAACCCTCCTCCGATAGCAGGCGGGTTAAAAGGCTGCCAGAGCCCGAACGGGCTGAGGCCAAATTTCACCCACGGTTTTTCTGCCTTGATACCTTTATATAGTCGTTCGATGAAGGTATTGACGGCTTCCCTACGCCAGTTACCCCGCGACAGCTTGCCGCCTCCCTGCTGGTAAGCCTGCCAGCTTTCATCGTCCGGGAAGTCTTTAAAGTTATTATAATCGGGATAGGGATAGAAATAGTCGTCGAAATGTATCCCATCAAGGTCGTACCTGCTTACCAGGTCCATGACCACGTTATATGAATGATCCTGTGTTCCCTGCATGGCGGGGTCCATCCACCAGTAGCCCTCTACCCCGAGTTTTACCACAAGGTCCGGGCGCTTCTTCACTATGGAAGCATCTGTCACCTCTCCCCCGGCCGGGTGGTGTGCCCGGTAAGGGTTCAGCCATGCGTGGAGCTCTATACCCCTCTTGTGAGCCTCTTCGATCCAGAATTCAAGAGGGTCATAATACGGTTCCGGAGCTTTTCCCTGCTCCCCGGTCAGATAATATGACCACGGTTCAAGGTCACTGCGATACAGTGCATCGCACTGGGGCCTGACCTGGAATACGACAGCATTGAAATTATTCTTGTACAGGAGATCAAGAAGTTTAATAGCCTCTTTCTTCTGATCTTCAACCGGCAGGCCTGGTTTGCTCGGCCAGTTAATATTATCTACGGTGGCAACCCACGCAGCGCGGAATTCACGCTCGGCGGAGGGTGTGCGGCCAAAAGGATCGCCTTTTACGGCAGGCCTGGTGGAAACGCATGCGGTAACGACCGTCAACATTAAAGCTGAGACGGTTATCAGGAGGGGTTTCTTGGACATTATTTTATTATTTGAGCTGTACTACAAATATATTAAACCGGAGCAAAATGCAGTACTCATAAAAAGGTATTATATATTTACTCCGGTTTTTGTACCTGGCTGATCACAATCATTCAATGAATATGCAGGAATGAGGAAGTTTATTGACAGAGTTGAAAAACTAAAAGATCATTAAAATGAAAAGTATATTCAATGTATTGCCTTTCATCTCTCTTATCATTCTGGCGTCTTCATGCACCACTGTCATACAGATGCAGAAGACATACCCACCGGAGAGAGAGCGTCCGGCAAACTCCGGGAAATACGTGTTCGTAAACTTTTACGATTACAGGATTCCCGAGTATATCAAGGATAAAAATGAAATTGCTTATGCTGTTGCAGTCAGAGGTTATATTGACGGACTGGGTGAAAATATATTAATGGATCCCAGAGAGAGTTTTGCCATTGGTGATACTCTGAAAGGGGGCTTTAATGTCAGCTCCATGCAGCTGCCTGAATTCACCGATACCGTAAGGGCTATCTGTGCCGGACACGGTGCTGATTTGCTAATAGCCCTCGACTCAATAAACTTATGGATCGACTGGAATATCAGCCTGGAAGAAAATGATGATGGAGGTAATACCCTTGTCAGAGATTTTTTTCTCTATGCAAACAATTACATGACACTTTACACGTCAGACGGCGAGGTCATCGACCGCTGTGCCGGAGAAAAATCAACCTTTGTCAAATCGAAATATACCATTTTCGGTTTGATAGGCGGCCCCACCATTGCAAAGGCCCGAGAGGCAGTCAGGCTGCTGTCGCATGATGCTGCAAAAGACTGCATAGGCAAGTTCTATCCTTTTACTGAGAACTACACTGAAACACTCTACAAGGGAGGTCCGCTAAATAAAATCAACCAATTAATTATTGGAGGTCATCCCGAAGAGGCTGTGGATCCACTGAAGGACCTGGTGAATTCCTCAGACCAGGGCATGGCAAAAAAAGCCTCTTACAACCTTGATGTGGTCAACAAGATCCTGGAAAACCGCAGGGAATCAGAGCAGATTATGCAGGAATTTGTTAAATAAGCGACGCTGAAGCCCCTCTGATGCACAATTTTGTTGATCAAACCCGATGCTTTTCAATTTATTTCATATTTTTACGCGACTTTTCAAAATATGCACAATGACTAATAAAATGTGTAATTAAAACCGAAACTCATGAAAAAAATCCTTACTGTTATTTCTGTACTGGTTATTACCGGCTCTCTCTTTGCCGGCGGACTTGTTACAAACACGAACCACAGCGCCTATATGGTTCGCATGCTGAGTCGCCAGGCTTCAACCGGCGTTGATGCGGTTTATTACAATCCCGCAGGTCTGACAAAACTGGCAGACGGATTTCATTTCTCCGTTAATAATCAGGTCATCGGTCAGACCAAAACCATCACCAACGACTATTATTTCCTTACAGAAAAGCCGACTGAATATATCGGAACAGTCAGTGCTCCGATATTCCCGGGGGTATACGCCGTGTACAAGAGAAATAAATTTGCCTTCTCTGCAGGATTCAATCCTGTTGGCGGCGGCGGCGGTGCTGAGTATGCCACTGGTCTTCCTTCCTTCGAAAAGCAGATTGCGAATCTGGTTCCCGGACTGCAGGCCCAGCTCGCCTCTCTGGATCAGGGCGTTATTGAAGGCGGCTATCCGGACCCGGGGTTTAATAATGTTTCAGCTTATGACGCCAACATCTTTTTCGAGGGGAGCTCGATCTACTTCGGATACCAGGCAAACGTATCATACGATCTTACTGATTATATTTCAATAGCCGTGGGAGCCAGGTATGTTACAGCAAAAAATACTTATCAGGGTTATATAAAGGATGTGACCATAACAGCTTCACCGGCTACCTTTACGACTATGACCACTCCGTTTACCGGCACGCCCGGTGACTACCTCAGGGGTATTGCCCTGACACCTTTCGGAGCGTCAAGCGCCACACTTTTGAACGGTACGGCTGCAGCACTCGACGGTATGACCAATGTGGAGGCTGACGTCACAGAGGAGGGAACTGGATTCACTCCGATCATAAGCGTTAATATCACCCCGAACGAGATGTTCAATATTGCACTCAAGTATGAGTTCAAGACTACCCTCGATCTGACGACAACCGTAATTGACGGCAAAGATGCAGGAGGAATGTTTGAGGACGGCGCAACAATAGTTGCAGATATGCCAGCCTTATTGTCTGCAGGAGTTGGCGTACGCCCGACAAAAAAACTTTACCTTGCTGCAGGAATTAACTACTTCTTCGACAAGAACAATGACTATGACGGCAGCCGTGACCTCGAGGTCGCAATGATTGACAAGAACTTCATTGATTATGCAGTAGGCATTGAATATGCGCTGTCCAAAATGTTCAAAATCAGTGCAGGTTACGCCGGTACAATGACGGGTGTTAATGACAAGTTTCAGAGTGACCAGCGGTACAGTCTTAATACCTCTACAGTTGGCGGCGGTATCGGGCTGACCCTGTCACCGATGATCGACATCAATCTCGGAGGTATGTACGCTATGTATAAAGATGGCGGGATCACAACCCCATCAGGAATTACAAACGTACCTGATATAAACGAGACCTATGACACCAAAACATGGGTCGTCGGAATTGGAGTAGATCTTCATTTCTAAAACTAACCTATAATTAGTGAAAGCCCTGCCCTGATTTCGGGCAGGGCTTATTTTTTTAATAATCTATCCCCTCTCTCCGGAGGTTTTCAAGATAGAGCCCCAGGTCAGGGGTGTCAGAGGTCATCATCCTGTCATACCATCCCCGGGCCGTTTGCTGTCTTCCGTTCCTGTGGTCAATCAGAATAAGATTGGTATAGATTGATCCTTCAATGCCGAGATCAAGAGAGTCAGTCTCGTTTATTATCTCCTCAAAGAGACGATATGCCGCCATCTCCTCCCCTCTGTCAGAAAGGGAGTATGCTTCATTCAGCCTCGTATTGAGCGTCTCATCTGTCACAACACCCCTGAAGGCAAGACATCCGCCGCTGCACTCTTCCACAACTGAAAACCATGGTAAGGGTCCTGTACCCGGAAAAGTCAGGGAGAAGGACAATTTCTCGCCCGGCTGCTTGAAGCGATAGGTGGCGGGGCAATAAGGCAGGCCTTTCAGGTTTTTGAGCCTTACTTTCATGCCGTCAGGCTTAACAAGGAAAGTATTTCGGTCTATGCAGAACCAGGCATTGTTGATATCACTCATTATCGTCAGCCAGACCACAGTGACATCACTGTTAAAATCAACCCTGACGATCTCTGCCGTAAGCGGTGTCTTCAGACCGTAGTTGGGTTTCAATACGCTCTGCGACTGGCAATTAATACAGAATAACAAAATAATTATTATTAGAGAAGTATGTTTCATCTTTCGTAATCTCAATTATTATCCAGACTGTAAAGTTAATTATATCTGCATGATTACGTTTGTAACAACTTTGTAACTTTTGTACAACATATCTGTAACAAAAAAACTCGTATTTTGTATTGTCAAACCATTAAAAAAGTTCTTATGCAGAAAACTCTTATTATTTTATTATTGTCAGCAACCTTTCTGATGCCCGTTCAGGCACAGGAAAATGATCAGTTTAAGCCTTCCGGGAAAATTTTCGGTTTGCTGCTTGCTGATTATCACACCACCTTTTCAGGAGGTGAGAATGTGCCTGTATTTGAGATCACCCGTTCTTATCTCGGCTACGACTATAATTTTTCCAAAACGATCATGAGCCGGGTAATGTACGACGGAATGACTCAGAGCGTCAACGGAAAAACAATATATACCGGATACCTGCGTAATGCATACCTTCAGTATGATAACGGTAAGCTCACGATTTGCGGAGGCTTGATGGGTGTTGAGCAGATATCAATTGCTGAAAAATTATGGAATTACAGGTATATCACCAGGACCTCGATTGATTACTCCGGAATGATATTTTCTGCTGACCTCGGTCTTATTGCAAAATACCAGGTTGCTGATGCGGTATCAATTGATATCGGATTACTGAACGGAAGAGGATACAAGGATGTCACCCCCGATACAACATTGAAATTAATAACCGGTATCACAGTCAAGCCTGCTGAGAACTTTATGTTCCGTGGTTATTATGATGCAATGGGTCCGGGCGGGGAAAGGCAGATGACATTCAGCTTTACCGGCGCTTATCTGGGACCTGTATTCTCACTCGGAGCAGAATATTTCAGGCAGAATAATCACCTGACTGAAGTGGGTAAAGACTACTCAGGTGTAAGCATCTTTTCTGCGGTAAGAGTTGCAGAAAAATTTTCAGTCTTTGTGAGATATGATAACATACGATCTGTCACACTGGAAGGTGAGACAGACCCATGGAATTTAAGTAAGGACGGAACAAACCTGTTCATAGGCTTTGACTACTCTCCGGTAAAGAATGTAAGAATTGCTCCTAACTTTATTGGGTTTATGCCGGGTGACAAGGATGCTGATTTTACAGGAACCGTCGGAGTGAATGTGGAGGCGAGATTCTAGCATGGAGCATGGAGTAAGTTTAATTTGGATATTCCCCTCCTAAGTTTGAGCCTGCCCCGGGAAGCCGTGAGGCGGAACGGGGAGGGGTGTCCCGCTTTATGCGGGGCGGGGTGGTCTGTCAGATTAAACAAGAAAGAGAATTATACAGTTTGTATTAAGCAAAAGGTTACAGATAACAGAAAACAATCAACAATATTAAATATGAAAAAACAAGTCTTTATTTTAGTAGCATTAGTGGCTCTCACAGCTGCATCATGTGGCGGTGGAGGACAGAAAGCCGGCAATGAAAAAAAGGTAACACTCTCCGCTGCAGGTGCTACATTCCCGCAGCCTTTTTATAACCTCGCCTTTAAAAAGTACAACGAAGAGGGCGGACCCGTCATCAATTATGGCGGGATAGGCTCGGGCGGAGGCATAAAGAGCCTGCGTGACAGAGTGGTGGACTTCGGTGCAACAGACGCTTACCTCTCTGATACTGAGCTGTCTGAGATGCCCGGTGAGGTGGTTCATATTCCTACCTGCATCGGTGCGGTGGTCATAGCGTACAATCTTCCCGGAGTGACATCACTAAAGCTTACTCCTGAACTCCTTGAAGGTATCTTCCTTGGTAGAATAACCAAATGGAATGATAAAAAGATTACCGGGGTCAATCCCGGTGTCGCCCTTCCGGATATGAACATTACGGTCGTGTACAGGTCCGATGGCAGTGGCACAACATATATCTTCAGCGATTACATGTCGAAGGTAAGCCAGGTTTGGAATGAGACACTTGGTACAGGCAAAGCCCTTAACTGGCCTTCGGGCATTGGTGCCAAAGGTAATCCTGGCGTATCAGGGACCATCAGCCAGAGTGAGGGAACAATAGGTTATATCGGGTTTGAGTATGCCTTTGCACAAAAGATAGCAATGGCACAGATAATGAACAGCGCCGGAAATTTCATTGAACCCGCGCTGGGGTCATTCACCGCTGCGGCAAACACTGAGATACCGGCTGACACAAGGATTATGATCACGAACTCATCCAGCCCTGATGCATATCCTATTACAAGCTTCACATGGATAATAATGTATAAGGAGCAGGGTTATGCCGATCGCACAAGGGCTACTGCCGAAGCAACAGTGAATGCAGTCACCTGGCTCACCGGCAGTAATGCCCAGGCCATAGCAACAAGCGTCCACTACGCTCCCCTGCCACAGAAAGCCTCTGAGCAGGCTGCCAGGATCCTTAAGGGCATAACCTACAAAGACGTACCAATCCTGAAGTAAACTGATGTACGGTGACAAGGTCACAAAGGCCTTACTGTTTGTCTCGTCACTGATAATACTTTTATTGAGTGCCGGGATAGTTCTCTCCCTCGTCGGAGGGGCTATCCCTGCATTTAAGGAATATGGCGCGGGGTTTATCACCTCCACGGTCTGGAACCCCACATCCGGCAGCCAGGAGTATGGAGCAATGCCTTTCATTGCAGGAACCATCATAACCTCGCTCCTTGCTCTGATCATATGCATCCCTATGGCCTTCTCGACTTCTCTCTTCATAGCCGAATATTACAACGGAACCCGCACTGCCGGCATCCTGCGGAGTCTGGTCGATTTGCTGGCAGGGATACCTTCAATCGTCTATGGCTTCTGGGGATTTTATGCCCTGCGACCCCTGCTGATATCCACAGGGCTGACTGATCAGGGGTTCGGTGTCTTCACTGCCTCACTGGTATTGGCTATCATGATAGTTCCCTACGCCACGTCGTTGAGTATTGAGATCATCTCCATGGTTCCGGCAGAGCTCAAGGAGGCAGCATATTCTCTGGGCGCCACACGCCGTGAGGTCATCTTCAACGTAGTCATTCCCTCAGCCCGTTCAGGCATCGTCGCCAGCTTCATCCTGGCACTCGGCAGAGCACTTGGTGAGACAATGGCTGTCACAATGCTTATAGGCAATGCCAATGTGATTCCGAAGGGACTGTTCGCTCCCGGCAACACTATGGCATCCGTCATCGCTAACCAGTTTGGTGAGGCTGACGGGCTTAAGATGAGCGCCCTGATAGCGATAGGATTACTACTCTTTGTCATCACCGCACTGGTGAATGCCGCAGGCAAATTCATAATCAAACGTTTCGCGTAGAATGGCCATGGAGATTGTACTCAAGGATAATATAAAAAGCCGTAGCCGCACCAATGGCCGTTTCAGGTATATCATCATTGCAGGTGCTGTCATCACTATAATACCTATATTTCTTATCGTAGGCAACCTGGCTGTCAAAGGATTCCGCCAGATCAATGTTGCTTTCTTCACCGAGACGGCACCAGATACCTTCCAGGCAATGATGGCTTCCGCATCAGGCGAGGTCATCCCCGGAGGAATAGCCAACGGTCTGACAGGGTCATTGTTAATGGCTCTCGCAGCATCTCTTATTGCTGTCCCCCTGGGACTGATGACAGGTATATATCTTTATGAGAACAGAACAAAACGGTATGCCGGCATTATCAGAAGCCTCACTGAGATCCTTCAGGGTGTGCCTTCGGTCATCCTCGGGATAATTGCATACCTCTGGGTGGTGAAGAACATCACACGGGGATATTCAGCTCTTGCAGGCAGTGTGGCCCTGACAATAATGATGCTGCCGCTCATAATAAGGTCAACGGAAGAGACAATGATGATGATCCCTATCGCTATCAGAGAGGCGGCATTTGCCCTGGGTGTGCCCTATTACAAGATGATCTATAAGATCCTCATCCCCGTCAGTTTCAGCGGCCTGGCTACAGGTGTGCTGCTCGCACTGTCAAGGGTGCTTGGCGAGACAGCGCCGCTGATGCTTACAGCATTGGGCAGCCCCGCCATCAGTTTTGACATCACAAAACCTGTCAGTGCTGTGCCGCTGCTGATATGGGACTTCTATAACGACCCGAATATGGTCAACCTCGTATGGAGCGCCTCCCTGTTCCTCATGGTCTTCGTACTATCAATGAACCTGGTATCCCGATGGATTGCCTCAAAACGTAAATATATCTGACAGTGATGAGTGACACTCAAAACAAAGAACCTGTAATAAAGATAGAAAACCTCTCGATAGCCTACGAGCCTGGCCGCTATGCTGTCAGCAATGTATCTGCAGGCATTAATCGCCACAGTATCACTGCCATCATGGGTCCTTCAGGATGCGGCAAGAGCACCCTGTTGCGTGGCCTGAACCGTATGCATGAGCTCTATCCCAACATTGAGACAAAAGGCGAAATACTGCTTAATGGACAGAGCATCTTTTCAATGTCCGTCATCGAACTGCGCCGTAAGGTGGGGATGGTATTCCAGCGTCCTAATCCCTTTCCCAACATGACGATATATGAAAACGTCATCGCCGGCTTCAAGCTAAACGACATCAGGCTTAAAAAGAGCCAGCGCGACGATATTGTCGAGAACGCCCTCAGGAATGTCACCCTTTGGGATGAGGTGAAAGAATTCCTGTACCGGAAGGGTACGTTTCTCTCAGGAGGACAACAGCAGCGCCTTTGCGTGGCGCGCGCCATCGCCTTCAACCCCGAGGTCCTGCTACTTGATGAGCCTACATCAGCGCTTGACCCTGTTGCTACATCAAAGATCGAAGACCTGCTCGTCGGGTTGAAGAAACAATACACACTGGTGCTTGTTACACATAACATGTCACAGGCAGCCAGAATCTCCGATAAATCAATGTTCATGTACCTGGGCGAACTGGTGGAAGCCGGTCCGACAAAAACACTCTTTACCAACCCGAAGGATGCACGTACTGAGGCATATCTAACAGGCAAATTCGGTTGATTAAAATACTTATTTCTTACATTTGTTAAAATACCTTATAATGAGCGAAAAAAAGGAACAGGCATTAAATGAGATAACGACCAGCTTCAGGGAAATGGCCAACCTGGTGCTAAAACAGCTTACCAGCCTGGAGAAACTGATGACCACTTCCGATGACCAGGATTTTAAAAGTGCTGGCGGGACAAATGAGGGAGGCGGAAAACCTTCTCGACAACTATGAGGTAGTTATCGGTGAGCAGTTCACCAACACCATCGTACTTTACCAGCCGGTGGCATCAGATGTGCGCCGGATAGTGGCTTGCTATCGTATGACCGTCAACCTCGAACGAATAGGTGACCGTATAAATAACCTCATAAGAATAATTGAAACAATCAGAAAGAGCAATGAATATGCCTCCATCTGCTCACTCGTGAATAACATGCTCACATCAGGAACTATAATGGTCGAAAAGGCGCTGCTTTCATTTATAAATGCTGACCCTGATTTTGCAATATGGACAATCAAAAATGACTCAGTCATTGACGAGATGAACCACAAACTGCTTGTCAGCTATATTAACAATTCATCACTTGATGATGAAACAAGGCAGACAGTGCTGAGATATGTCGAATTAAAGGATATGATATCCAATATTGAAAGGATTGCCGATCATGCCACCAACATAGCTGAAGCTTCTATTTATTCAATGAAGGGTACGGATATACGGCATACAGGCATTGGCAAAGATGAATAGGCAGATTTGAGATCTGCGAAGTTTTCGGATCTGCAGGACCTTCAGACCTTCAGCCTTCAGACTTAAGACTTTAGACCCGGCAAAGACAGATGGTTGAGAATAAGAAAATACTGGCAGTAGACGACGAGGAAGACATCCTCGAAATACTCTCATTCAACCTTGCCGGTGAGGGTTATGTTGTTGACACCGCCACCTCTGCCGAAGAAGCCATGCGCAAAAACCTCTTCTCCTATGACCTATTTATTCTTGACGTAATGATGGGAGCTATGTCAGGATTCCGTCTTGCAGAAAAAATAAGGAAAGAGCTTAACCTGACAACTCCTGTTATCTTCCTCACTGCCAGAGACACTGATAATGACAAGATAACAGGCTTCAACCTCGGAGCTGACGACTACATGGCCAAACCCTTTTCTGTCAGAGAGCTGATGGCCAGGGTCAGAGCTATCATGCGCAGATCATCACCTTCTCAGGTTAAGACGGAAACAACCTCAGGCGATTTCATAATTGATATAGATAACAAACAGATCGTATCTGACGGCAAAGCGCTCGAACTGACCAGAAAGGAATACGATGTACTCGCTCTGTTTCTCCGGAACACAGGCAAAATATTTCCCAGAACAGAGATACTTACCCGTATCTGGGGTAATGATGTGATCGTTACAGATCGCACAGTGGACGTTACCATTGCCCGTATCAGAAGAAAACTGGGGGTAAAGGGCGGCATGATAAAAAACAAATCAGGATACGGATATTATTTCGGCGATTGAAAAAAGAACCCATGAAAGGCAGACAAAGCTATAACAGAAAACTGTTTCTCTACTACTTCAGTGTCTTCCTCCTCTTCACTGTACTCATGATGATTTTCCAGTACAGCCGCGAAAAGAAGATAAGGATAGCCGCCCTTGACAACAGGCTTAATGACATGTCAGGCCTCGTTGACAAATATATCAGGGCAAACTCGCTGATTGAAAGTGGTAATTATAAACTGATTGACTCAATCTACAACCTTATACCGGTTCCTGACCTGCGTATCACCATTATTGCTATTGATGGCAAAGTGCTGTATGACAGCTCAGTGAAAGATTGGAACACATTGGGTAACCACCTTGGCAGACCCGAAGTGGGCAAATCACTTTTCTCACCATACGGAACAGCAGTCCGCAAATCTGCTTCTACAGGAAAGGAATACTATTATTTCTCAAGATACTTCAGCACTTATTACGTCAGGCTGGCTGAAGAGTATAACATTAACATAAAGGGATTTCTCAAACGGGAGAATATTTTTCTGCTCTTTATGGCTGTCACATTCCTGGTTATATGGGTTTTACTGGTGCTGGTGACCAGACAAATGGGGAAAAGTATCACCATGCTTCGCGAGTTTGCAGCCAGGGTCAGGCGCGGTGAAGGAAATGACCCCGCAGTAATCTTCCCTCAAAATGAGATCGGGGAGACAGGCAAGGAGATTATAAGAATATATAATAATCTCGCCAAAAACACTGAAGAGCTGAACCTTCAGAAGGAAAAACTTTTCAGACACCTGCATGTGCTTAACGAAGGAGTAGCCTTCCTGTCAGCCGACCGTAAAGTAACCATGTCGAACAACCTTTTCATGGTATTCCTTAATACCCTGACCGGGGAGCATTCAATAACTCCTGAAGGATTTATTGACAACCCACACTTTGCCGGAGTGAAGTCATTCCTTAATAACCATCAGCACGTAACCACAAAGAATGCCGAAACCCCTTCAACAGAATTCCATATCGAAAAAGCCGGTAAGTTCTTCGGCATCCGTTGCATTCTTTTTCATGATGACAGTTTCGAGATAGTTATTACCGACATTACCCGTACCGAGCAGACCAAGGCGATGCGTCAGCAGATGACGTCAAATATCGCCCATGAATTAAAAACACCTATCGCCTCAGTCAGGGGGTATCTTGAGACACTGATGGTAAACAAGGATCTTGATGAAGAGAAAAAACATTATTTCCTTGACAAGGCACTTGCGCAGTCAACGAGGCTCACCGCCCTGATCAATGATATTGTCACACTGAATAAGCTTGATGAGACAGGCAGCAGCTTCCCGTTTGAGGAAGTGGATGTCGCAGGTATAGTGAAAGAAGTGCGTGATAACCTGGCAACATCGATAAACAAGAAAAAGATCAGGGTGGACATTGATATCGATCCTGAAACCAGGGTCACAGCCAACAGATCTCTTGTAGTCTCCGTCTTTCAGAATCTTATGGAAAATGCCGTCACGTACGCAGGAGGGAATATCACAATAACAGTCAGGAACCTTCCGGGCGAGCAGGGTTTCCGGCGTTTCTCATTTGCTGATAACGGTATAGGTATCCCCGAGGAACATCAGCCACGTATTTTTGAAAGGTTTTACAGGATCGAGGACGGCCGCTCACGAAAGAGTGGAGGCACCGGACTGGGATTAGCCATTGTTAAGAACGCCATCCTGTTGCATAAAGGTGAGATTTCCCTCAGAACACCTCCGGGTGGCGGTACAGAATTTATCTTTTCACTGCCGAAGTAGGCATTTGATGAGGCTCTGTTTCACTCACCAATAACCAGGGTCGCCTCACCTTTCTTCTCCACCCTCCCTATTATTGCTGCCTCCGGGTGGCCTGACCGGTGCAGGTCGGACAACAGAGCACCGGACTGCGCCGCTGCCACTGCCATCAGCAGACCACCAGATGTCTGGGCATCATGTGCGATCATCTTCAGGCTATAATCGAGACCCTCTTCGAACAGTGCATCACTCCCGGTATAATCCAGGTTGCGGAAGGCGGCGCCCGGTATACACCCCTGCTCCGTCAATATGTATGTACCGTCCAGAAGCGGCACCTTGCGCATGTTTAACCGTATCGAAACCCCTGACCCCCGGGCCATCTTCAGCGCATGACCGGCGAGCCCGAAGCCGGTGATGTCCGTAGCGCCCGTGACACCATGCTTCTGCATCAGCCGCGCACCGTCGTTGTTTAGCCTCATCATCAGTCGTTTTACCGCATCAAGCTGGTCACCGGTGGTCATCTGCATCCTGTGCCCCGCAAGAATGATACCGGTGCCAAGGGGCTTCGAAAGGATAAGCAGGTCTCCCTCTTTTGCTCCGGCATTTGTGATGATCTTCCCGGGATGAACAGTACCTATTACGGCGAGACCGTATTTGGGCGGATAATCATCGATGCTATGCCCTCCAATGATGCTCACCCCGGCTTCTTTTGCCTTGTCATATCCGCCTCTAAGGATTTCAGAGTAGACCTCCAGAGGAATCTGTGACGAAGGGAACATCAGGATGTTCAGGGCAAGCAATGGCGTTCCTCCCATGGCATAAACATCGCTTATTGAGTTTGTTGCTGCTATCAGGCCAAACTCATAACCGTCACTGACCAGCGGTGGAAAGAAATCTGTGGTGAATACGAGGGCAAGGTCATCACTGATCTTATAGACGCCTGCGTCATCATGTGTAGCGATGTCAACGAGTATCTTTGGATCAACAGGCAGAGGCAGACCTGACAGCAGCTCCTCAAGCTGCCGGGGAGGGATCTTGGACGAGCACCCACCTGTTTCAACCGTTGTAAGAAGATCGAAAGCCATTCTGGTCAGGGACGGATTATATGATCAGCATCTTTAAGTATATTCAGTATCTGGTACATATCACTGAAGCTGCCTGCCGGCAGACGGTCCTTAATATTGAAGTGGTTAATGCATGTGGTGCAGAGGTAGACGGAGGTACCCTTTGCAATAAGCTCTTTTATAAAGTTCAGGATAGGTGAATCATCCATGGCAAGCTTTACCCCCGAGTTATAAAACACCATTAAGTCCGGGGCAGGTTCAACCATCACCAGTGTCCTGAAAAAAGTGATCATCAGCTTAGCACCCAGTTCGTCATCGCCGCTGCCCATTTTATCAGATGTTACGGCGACAACCGTGTTGCGCTTGCGCGGCTGCGAAGTCACTTCAGGAGCACAGTATTCTCCCCCGTTCGTGCTTATCTCAGTCTTCTCACCCGGGTTGACAGTAATATAAGCCAGGTCACCCTCCTCCCTGACCGTGAAGGTCAGCTTGTTGTCTGCCAGGTACCGTTTGACGTTGCCAAGCGAAGTCCTGTTGTCAATGATCACCTGTACAGCCTCGTCAGCAGCAGCTTCTGTCAGTCCCTGCCTGGTCTTTATCAGCGGAGCCGGACACGTAAGCCCGCGGGTATCAACGATCTTCATTTATTGATTTTTAACCTTCAAATATAGACAGAAATGGGTACTTTTGAAGAACAGCATAAATTCAAAATCATGAAAAAAGACAGAATAGCCCTGGTAGCATTGTTTTTATTCATAACTGCCGGTACGGCAATGTCGCAGAGATCACTTAAAGACATTGAAGGTCCATGGACAGGCACACTGACGGAAGGCGGCGCTGAACTAAGCATGGTTTTCAGATTTACCATTACCGGAGCAGATACTGTAAAAGCCACGCTGGATGTTCCCGCCCAGGGTGCGGTGAACCTGCCACTTGGAAGAGTCACTTTTGCTGATGATACTCTCACTGTTGATGCGCCTGTTATCAAAGGCCAGTACCGTGGAATTTTTTCAGGAGACTCGACCCTCAAAGGCACCTGGATGCAGCTCGGAAAGAAGTACCCGCTTGATCTGAAGAAAAACGCAGCACCGGTGATATTCAACCGTCCGCAGGAGCCGGTAAAACCATACCCTTACAAGGAGGAGGAGGTCATATTCAGGAACAGTGTCGGGAATTTTGACCTGGCAGGCACATTGACACTGCCTGAAGGCAAAGGTCCTTTTCCGGCTGTGGTGATGATAACAGGGTCAGGGCAGGAGGACCGTAACGAGACAGTCTTTGCCCATAAGCCATTCCTCGTGATCGCCGATTACCTCACACGAAATGGTATCGCGGTGCTGCGATATGATGACCGGGGTTTCGGCGGATCGAAAGGCAGTGCTGCAAATGCCACTTCTCGCTCATTTGCTGATGATGCCGCGGCCGCAGTGACATATCTTCTCGGACGACCGGAGATCAATCCGAAAAAAATAGGTCTCGCCGGTCACAGCGAGGGTGGCCTGATAGCCCCCATCGTGGCGTCAACGAACAAAAACATTGCCTTCATCGTCTCACTGGCCGGGCCGGGAGTAAGCGGCTACGACATACTATCAAAACAGACAAGGGATATTCTTTCCGCTTCAGGCAGTTCCGAAAAGGAGGTTGAAGAGGCATGGGCAACGAACAGCCATCTGTTTAAAATAATCATGGCGCAGCCTGACCAGCGAAAGGCTGCCAGAGAAGCTATGGAATGGTACAGTAAAGATCTTGACAGCAAAGGCCTGTCACCTGATGAACGCAAGGAAAAGATGGCAGCCTTTGCCAAGGGAATCGGGCAGGTGAATAATCCATGGATGAGGTACTTCCTCTCAACGGATCCTGCGGTTTTCTGGAAAGAGGTAAAATGTCCGGTGCTGGCTATCAACGGTGACAAGGACTTGCAGGTAAACTATGAGCAGAACCTGCCGGCCATAAAAGCCGCTGTCAGTTCAGGAGGTAATAAAAAGGTTAAGACAATGGTTCTGCCCGGTCATAATCACCTGTTCCAGCACTGCACAACCGGCGCCCCGGCAGAGTATACTACAATCGAGGAGACCTTTTCTCCTGAAGCGCTCGAGATCATTACCAAATGGATTAAGAAGACGGTGAAAGTTAAATAAAGTCTGAAAGTCAAAAGTCTATAAAGTCTTTAAAGTCAATACACTATTGCCTACTGTCACTGCCTATTGCCTCTGCCTGTTTTATCTTTTAACCTTGCAATGACTTTTCGTCCCGCTGCCTTCATGCCGCCGGAAGCATCACTGATGGCCATCTGTACTGCAACAGCGACCTCGTTTATCATATCAGGATATAGTCCGCAGAACGATGCCAGTATCTCCATGCCATAAGCTTTCGGTGCCACCGGCGTGTTCGCTGTATGCATTATACTCAGGCAGTATTCAATCAGCTTTGCATGATGCGACTGTGGTATATTGCCGATATCGCTCTTCATTATCACTCTCATGAATGACCGCTGCACACTCTCATTAGGAACGCCGGGCAGGGCATCGATCATCAGGGCAAGATAGGGAGACAGAACTGCCGTATTCATATCCGCAACCTTCGAGAGTGCCCACGAAGCCATGAAACCGACCCTCTTCTCCAGACTTGAAGATAATGTAACCAGTTGTGACAGGAGCACCGTATCGCTGACGGCGGAATGAGCCACCATTGTTATCTCGTACGTGCTTGTGATGCGTCCCAGCATCCTGGACATCTCCTCCCCTGCCTCAGCGGTGATAATGTCATGTGTTTCATCAGCCTCCTGGCTGACAGGTGTCTTGTGCTGCGATACATACTGCTGCGCCACGGGGATGTCGGCAGCGGTCATGTCAAGCTTAAGCAGTTCACCGGGTCTCATCCATCTGTATTCATCGTGTTCCCTCAGCACCGGCTTTGATGAAAGCGTCTCGCACAGGAAGGGGATAAGCCTTATCTGCTTATCGCCGTAGTCGTGCTCTGAATTATCAAGCTTACCGTTTATGATGATGCAGATACCGAGTTCCTCGTCTATCTCCCTGATTATACAGTCCTCATGTTCCTCCCCGGGTCTTGTCTTACCTCCCGGGAATTCCCACTTACCGGCGTTGTCCATCACCGGTCCGCGGCGCACAGCCAGTACCAGCCCTTCAACGTTGCGTATGAGTGCGCAGGTCACATCGATCATGGCTCAGGACTGATAACCGTTTCATAATCAGGTATCTGATCCAGCTTCACAAAGGCCCGGGATACCATATCGATCTTCGCCGGCCAGTGATTGACTCCATTGGTGATGACAAGGTACCTTACTCCATAGGTCATATTATAGTTGGTCACCTGATCAACGACCGCCTGACTGAGTTTCACATCCGGGGCTTTACATTCCACGACCATGACCGGCTGGCCGCTGCGGTCATGAATAAGTATATCTGCCCTCCGCTTCATGGTATTGAGCCTGAGAGATGCCTCCACCTGTATCAGTCCGGATGGGTAGTGCAGGTGTTCAGTGAGATAGTTGACGAAATGTTGTCTGACCCACTCCTCAGGTGTCAGTGCCACATACTTCTGTCTCAGCCGGTCAAAGATGAGTTTTCCTCCCGGACCCTCTTTGATACGCAATGAACATGGAGGCAGTTTCAGTGGTTTCAACTTAATTTGTATTTTTGGTAACCGTTAAGCACAGCAAATATAAATAATCAGCACCGAAGGTAATGAGAACAAAAGAAGATATAGTGAACAACTGGCTGCCCCGGTATACAGGCAAGGATCTCGAATCTTTCGGCAGCTTTATCCTGCTGACTAACTTCACACACTATGTTGAACTCTTTGCAGAATGGAACGATGTGCCGGTTGTGGGAAGAGACAAGAACTGTCCCAATGCTACTGCGAACGGCATCACCATCATCAACTTCGGTATGGGGAGCCCTAACGCAGCCACTATCATGGACCTCCTCAGCGCCGTACAGCCAAAGGCGGTGCTCTTCCTTGGCAAGTGCGGAGGGCTGAAGAAAAAGAACAAGCTTGGCGATATGATCCTGCCCATCGCTGCAATAAGGAGCGACGGTACGTCAAATGACTACCTGCCCCTGGAGATACCTGCCCTGCCAGCCTTTAAGCTGCAGAGTGCTGTCTCGGCAGCAATCACACGGAACAACCTCGAGTATTATACAGGCACGGTCTATACAACAAACAGGAGAGTATGGGAATATGACGACAGGTTCAGGAAATATCTCGTAAAGACCAGGGCTATGGCTATAGACATGGAGACCGCAACCATTTTCACCGTCGGATTCGCCAATGAAATACCCACCGGCGCCCTTCTTCTCGTCTCTGATCAGCCTATGATATCAACAGGAATTAAGACGGAAGCCTCCGACCGCAAAGTGACAAGGCAGTTTACCGAAATACACCTCCGGATAGGTATTGAGGGCCTGACAGAGATAAAGGATAACGGTATATCCGTAAAGCACCTGCGTTTCTGATGGCATCCGACTACAAAGAAATAATCAGGGATCTGAAGAACAAGATCTTCAAGCCGGTCTATTTTCTCGCCGGTAAAGAACCGTATTTTATTGATCTCATAACTGATTTCATAGAGGATAACGTGCTCGACGAGTCAGAGAAAGACTTTAACCAGACTGTTCTCTACGGCCTCGATGTAAGCGTGACACAGGTCATCGAGACCTGCCGCCGCTTCCCGATGATGTCGAACCAGCAGGTGGTCATCGTACGGGAGGCTCAGAAGATAAAAAAGATTGACGACCTGCTGGTCTATATCGATAACCCCCTTAACTCGACTATCCTGGTCATTGCATTCAAGTACGAGGATCTTGACAAGAGAAAATCGCTATATAAGTCTCTTTTCAAGAAAGGATGGTACTTTGAGTCGAACAAGGTACCGGAATACCTGATACCCGGATGGATAGACAGGTATCTTACTGACAGGGGGATAATGGCCGACACTGATGCATCGCGCCTTCTTGCTGAGTTTCTTGGCTCCGATCTCGGGAAGATATCCAACGAGCTTGAGAAGCTGATCATTTCTCTCCCTGAGAAAAATCCTCGCATAGACACGGCGCTGATAGAAAAGAGCATAGGTATAAGCAAGGATTATACTCCCACCGAACTGTGGAAAGCGATCGTCTACCGTGATCCTCTCAAGGCGGCCAGGGTGGTAAATTATTATGCCGCGCACTCAAAGAAGGAAGTCATCCCGCTTTTCTCCGTGCTCTTCTCCAACTTCAGCCGCGTTCTTATCTACCACAGCCTTAAGGACAAGACAGACGGCAATGTGGTGGCTATGCTGAAGACCTACCCCGGGTATGTCCGTGATTTCAGGACTGCCGCAGCGGTATACAATGTGGGAGCATGCATGAATATCATCAGCCTGATACGTACTTATGATCTTAAGGCAAAAGGATTTGGCGAGGTGGGCACCGACGAGGGTGACCTGCTACGCGAGATGGTCTTCAGGATAATGCACTGACAGCCTGTCAGTTCATCTCAGGCGATTCGGGAAACTCAGCCCAGATACGGTATTTATTGTTCAGTGAGCGCAGCACGTCGCGCCAAATATTGCCGCGGCTTTTCATGATCACATCGGAAGGCACCTTGGCTATGACCCATGAGTTCTCATTCAGCTCTCTCCTGAGCTGGCCTTTTTCCCATCCGGAATAACCGAGGAAGAAGCGCACCTGGTCATGGCCGACGGTGCCGGTGGCAATAAGATTACGCAATGCATCGATCTCTCCTCCCCACCATAATCCCGGAACGACAGGCACGCTGCCTGGCACCTTCCTGCCAAGAGTATGGAGGTAATGCAGCGTGTCAGGTGCCACTGGTCCACCGACCGAGAGATGCTCATCCCATCCGTCGAACCCCTCCACGGCACTGCTCACCATCAGGTCGATAACACGGTTGAGGATAAAGCCAATCGAACCCTGGGCATTGTGTTCAGTCAGGAATACTATCGTGCGGTTAAAAAAACGGTCGGTGAGAAATGGCTCAGAAATGAGTACACGCCCCTTTCCGGGAATTTTATCCTCGGGGTTGATGCTGAATATATCAGGATAGTCACTCATATGTCTTTTACGCACAGGAAAAATAATGACTTTTCAGGTCAAAATCAAGAAAAAAATGAAAATTGGCTTAAAACAGGGTTTCAGTTATCGGTTATCAGTCAAAAAACCGACAACAGAAATCAGACTACTGACAACTTTTAGAAAACCCTAACGAATTGAGCACCCTGCACAGCCGTCTGCTCCTTCGCCGGGCTGACATCCAAGGTCTGTATCCTGGGCACACCTGATACCCCTCTTTTGCATCTCCCTGTTTCGGCTGATGTGCGTTTCAGGAAAACTCCCGCGGGGCTTGATGAGCATGCTGATAGCAAGCCCTGCAAGTGCGAGAGCGACAAGAATGACTGATATGATAAGCAATTTTATGAACATCATCTTAACTCCTGGTCTGCAAACTTATCACAGACAACATTTATTACTATAACAACCGTGAACTTCTTTTGTTAATTTTTACTTGTGCCTGCAAGAACTGCCAACTCATTTCAGCGTTCCTCTATCTTCTTCCTCAGCCCTTCCGACATCCAGCTCCGCATGTCTCCCTTTTCATCAGAAAATACCAGGTAGCCTTCAAGGAAAGCGTATTTTTCAATGAAGGTTATCGCAGTGTCCTTCCCGGCAACCATGCAAGCGGTAGCCCATGCGTCTGCCGCTGCGCAATCCGGGGCAACAATGGTAGCGCTCAGAAGCGTATGCCTTGAAGGGTAGCCGGTCCGGGGATCAATGGTATGTGAATATTTGATCCCGTTATCGACATAGAATTTGCGGTAGTTGCCTGAGGTAGCCAGTGCGTTGTTATCAAGCCTTACTGCTGCCTGCAGCTCGGCGCCGGGAATATAGTTGCCGTCAACGGGCCTGTCTATGCCCACATGCCACCCTTTGCCGTTCTTGTCTCCCGCGGTGCGTACCTCGCCTCCCACCTCCACAAGGCAGTCCCTTATGCCCTCCCGGGCCAGCATGTCAATAAGGAGGTCAACGGTGTAACCCTGGGCGATGGCATTGACGTCAATAAACATATCGGGATCAGCCTTGACAATCCGGTCGCCCTCGAGCCTGACCTTATCCATTCCTACAAGGGCCATCAGGGAGTCAAGTTTTGTCTCATCAAACCTTTTAAGGGCGTCAGGACCGAAGCCCCATGCTTTCACCAGCGGCCCCACGGTGATGTCAAAGCGGCCGTCACATTGCTGTGATATAAGCGCGGAAGCTCTGAACACCTCACGGAAGAGGGTATCGGTCTTATCACTTATATTCCTGTTAATAAGGGATATAACAGATAGAGTCATTGTAAATTGAGAGAGAATTATCTACGGCACTCAGCAGGCTTTCTACTTTCATCCGAAGATCAGCGACATCGAGTGCAGGTGAGGCTTCTACAACGATATGATAGGTAGTGCCCTGGGTAAGTCCGTTGAGCTCGGCGTACTGCGCAGCCGGCCTGCAACCCTGAAGGAGCAGTGTAATTATTAAATATATTATTGTTCTTTTCATTTTGACATACTTATCACCCCTTGTTCCAAGCTTCTTGCCCTGTCTGCCCTTTGCTCCTTGCTCCTCTCTCCAGCAGCTCTGTGCTCCTTCCCTATCTCCTGCCATTGCACTTTGCTCCTTGCCTTCTTTGCTCCTTGCTCCTTGCCTTTTACCTCATCCTCCGAAATCATCAAACGCGATATTCTCACCGGGGACGCCCAGATCGTCAAGCATCTTCAGGACGGCGGCGTTCATCACCGGAGGACCGCAGAGATAATATTCGACTTCCTCAGGTTCCTCAAGCCCGCCCAGGTAACTGTCGAACAGTACCTTGTGTATGAAACCTGTAGCGCCCTTCCAGTTATCTTCCGGAAGAGGCTCGGATAATGCTATAATGAATTTGAAGTTGGAGAAATTCTTTTCAAGGTCCCTGAACTCGCTCTCATAGAATATCTCTCTCTTTGACCTGGCTCCATACCAGTATGACACCTTCCGTCCGGTCTTCAGTGTCTTCAGGAGATGGAAGATATGTGATCTCAGCGGAGCCATTCCTGCTCCGCCGCCGACATATACCATCTCACTCTGCGTATCCTTGATGTGGAAATCGCCGAAAGGACCTGATATAGTGACCTTGTCGCCCGGCTTCAGCGAGAAAATATATGATGAGCTGATGCCGGGAGGGACGTTCATGAATTTCCTCGTTTTATCCATCGGCGGAGTGGCAATCCTGATATTAAGAATGATAAGGTTCTTCTCAGCCGGGTAGTTGGCCATTGAGTAAGCCCTGAAGGTTGCCTCCTTGTTCCTGGCCTTCAGGCTCCACATGTCGTACTTGTCCCAGTCGGGCCTGTACTCATTCTCTACATCGATATCCTTGCTGTAATCTATATCGTATGGCGGTATATCTATCTGGACATATTCACCTGACCTGAATGTGAGGTTCTCGCCTTCAGGCAGCTTCACCACAAACTCCTTGATGTATGTTGCAACGTTTTTGTTGGACACCACCGTACATTCCCACTTTTTGATACCCATGACCGCCTCCGGCACATGAATGGTCATGCTCTCGCGCACCTTTACCTGGCAACCGAGACGCCAGTGGTCGTGCTGCTCGCGGCGTGTGAAGTATCCTGTCTCAGTAGGCAATATTGATCCGCCGCCCTCAGTCACCTGGCACTTGCAGAGACCGCAGGTGCCTCCTCCGCCGCACGCTGACGGAAGAAAAATGCCGTTGCCTGAAAGTGTTGTGAGCACGCTTGACCCCGGTTCCACTACTATTTCACGGTCATTGATCTTCAGCGTCACATCTCCCTGAGGCGTCAGCTTCTGTTTGGCATAAAGCAAAGCAACAACCAGGAGTATCATCACCAGCAAAAAGACTATGATACTGACCAGAACAGTTCCCGGAATGGATAAGCCCAAAATCATTAATATCATTTCAGTTCAGATTTCTTTAAAGTTTAATACCGAGGAAGCTCATGAAAGCAATGGCCATCAGGCCTGTGAGGATAAAGGTGATCCCCAGTCCTTTCAATGGAGCAGGCACGTTCGAATAGCGCATCTTCTCCCTTATTGCTGCAAGTGCAACAATGGCCAGAGCCCATCCTATTCCTGATCCGAAACCAAACACCGTGGCCTCTGCTATGGTGTCATACTCTCTCTCCTGCATGAAGAGCGCTGCCCCGAGAATGGCACAGTTCACAGCTATTAGCGGAAGGAATATTCCCAGCGAGTTATAGAGAGCCGGACTGACCTTCTCGACAACCATTTCAACAAGCTGTGTGATGGAGGCTATGACGGCAATGAACATTATGAATGACAGGAAGCTCAGGTCAAGGGTCGCAAAGCTGTCGTTGAGCCATACAAGCGCACCCTCTTTAAGCACATATTTTTCGAGCAGGAAGTTGACAGGAACAGTGATCAGGAGCACAAAGATGACTGCTACCCCCAGTCCCATAGCTGTTTTTACCGTCTTTGACACTGCCAGGTACGAACACATACCCAGGAAGAAGGCAAAGATCATATTGTCGATGAAGATCGACCTTACAAATATATTCAGCAGGTTTTCCATAGTGAGTTTCTTTATCTGGTTTCCTGTAGATTCTTATTGCGGCTCCGGTGTACCCATATTATAATGCCCACAGTAATTAGGGCCATCGGCGGGACTATCATCATGCCGTTGTTTTCATATCCGATCTTGTAGAGGCCTATTTTTTCGAAGAGAGGGTAACCCATGATTGACCCGCTTCCGAGCAGTTCGCGGAAGAAGGAAACAATAACCAGTATCAGTCCGTATCCGGCGCCGTTACCGATACCATCGAGGAACGAAGGCCAGGGGTCATTTGCCATGGCAAAAGCCTCGAGACGGCCCATCAGGATACAGTTAGTAATGATCAGTCCCACAAAGACAGAAAGCTGTTTACTCACGTCAAAGGCGAAGGCTTTCAGGAACTGGTCGACAATGATCACAAGTGCAGCGATTACAACCAGCTGAACAATGATCCTGATGCGCCCGGGAATATGTTTGCGCATGGCGGCGATGATCAGGTTCGACAAGGCCACGACAATTGTGACGGAGATTGCCATCACAAGCGCCGGTTTCATCTTCACTGTCACCGCGAGAGCCGAACAGATACCCAGTACCTGTATGGTGATGGGATTATCCTGACCCAGAGGGTTTTTTAACAGTTTTATGTTTTTTGCCGAGAACAGCGGCTCCTTTTCCTTGTTTTCCATATCTATTTCCTGTTTTGGCTGAGGTATTTCTCATATTTAATTAACCCGTCATGCACCATTGCTTCAAGTCCCTTGCTCGTGATGGTTCCCCCGGAGATGGCATCCACTTCGTGATTGCTGCCGCGATCAGCGCCTCCCTTGACCACCTGGACTGAGACGAAGCTTCCGTTCTCAAAAAGGCTCTTGTTAATAAACTGGCTTTCAAAGGGCGTGGTGTTGATCTCAGCGCCCAGTCCCGGTGTCTCACCCTTATGGTCAAAGGTGACACCTGCTATTGTCGCCATATCATCCTTCAGGGAGACATAACCCCAGATAGGACCCCACAGACCCTTTCCCTCCAGCGGAAATATCTGAAGCGTGTCACCGTTGTCTGCTACCGCAATGAAAACAGGCAGTGACTGTTCGGCAAGAGGTTTTTTCTGTTCAGCGCGGAGAGAAACAGTAAAAGCGTCAACACCTTCAATATGTTTTCCCTCGGTATTAATTACAAAAAGCTCCCTGATATGCTTATCATAAAGCATTTCCGCGGTTTCCTTTGTCGATGGTACATTAATAGAAGAAAGAATATTCATTTTCTTCTCCACTTCAACATTCCTGGCCTGCCGGGGTTGAAGCAGCAGCGCCGTCAGTGACAGCAGGATGGCGACAGAGACAACCATCACGGCAGAGAAAATGAAAATATATTTGTTGCTGAAATCTTTCATCTCGCGCGTTTTTAAGTTGTCTTTACTCTTTTTAACCTTCGTTTGATATTCGCATTCACCACAAAATGGTCAATGAGCGGGGCAAAGACGTTCATCAGTAGTATTGCCAGCATCGTCCCTTCAGGGTATGCCGGGTTGAAGACCCTGATGATGACCACCATAATACCTGCCAGCGCTCCGTAGATATACTTACCCGTATTTGTCTGCGCTGCCGTCACCGGGTCGGTGGCCATGAAGACCGTGCCGAAGGCAAAGCCGCCCATGATAAGGTGATAATACGCAGGTATCTGAGTGTATTCATTGCCGCCTGTTGCGTTGAGCAGCAACCCCATTCCCAGTGCTCCGAGAACCATGCTGAGCATTATGCGCCAGCTTCCTACACCGGTGACGAGCAGGATGAAAGCTCCTATCAGTATTGCAATCACCGAGGTCTCTCCCACCGAGCCTGGGATAGTGCCCACGAACATATCCATGGCAGAGGGCATCTTCTCAAACTCATCGAGCTTGGCCAGTGCCAGAGGCGTCGATCCCGAAAACCCGTCAAGGGCACCGCCCTTCACCAGACCCTCTATCCATATCTTGTCGCCTGTCATCCATCCCGGGTAGCTGAAGAAGAGAAAAGCACGTGCGGTGAGCGCAGGATTGAGGATATTCATGCCGGTGCCGCCAAAGACCTCCTTGCCGATGATGACAGCGAAAGCAACAGAAACGGCCAGCATCCAGAGAGGTACATCAACGGGCATTATAAGCGGGATAAGCATGCCGGTAACAAGAAAGCCTTCATTGATCTCATGTCCCCTGAGCTGTGCGACTATGAACTCGATGCCCAGGCCGACCCCATAGCTTACTATGATAAGAGGCAGGACCTTCAGGAAACCGAACCAGAACATTTGCATGACGGTCCATTCACCGATGCCGAATGCCCTTGTGTGCTGCAGTCCTATGTTGTAGCTCCCGAACATCAGAGCGGGAAGGAGCGCAATGATCACAACGGTCATGGTGCGCTTCATATCCATATAGTCTCTTATATGGGAGCCCTTGGCGGTTACCTTGTCAGGCACGTACAGGAAAGTCGAAAAACCGTTAAAGACAGAATGTAACTTCTCAAAACGCCCGCCCTTCTCAAACCTGGGCTCCAGCTCCTTTATTTTTTTCAGTAAGAAATTCATTTTAAGCTCTTCCTTAAATTAATTCATCTCTTTTATCATAAGGTTGATCCCCTGACGTATTACCTCCTAAATCTCGCTCTTTGAAGGATCAATGTATTCACACAGTGCAAAGTCCTCCTCAGCCACCTCATAGATGCCGAGGCTCTCCATCAGCTCAACTTCCTGAGCCAGTATCGCCTTGATAAGCAGCACCGGATAGATGTCCATCGGAAGTACGTTCTCATAGTGACCTGTGACAACAAATGCCCGCTGTCCTCCGTGTATATTTGTGTCAAGGTCATACTCTCTCTTCGGAAGCAGCCCCGAGAGGAATGTCCTCCAGTAGCTGAACTTGGTAAAACCGGGAGAAGCCCATCCGAAAAATTCACTGTGATCACCCTCGGGAAGCACGGTCACCATATTGTCATAGAAGCCGAACGACCCGTCGGGGGTAATCTTTTTACCGGTAAGGACATTCCCGCTGATGATCCTGAGATGTTCATCTTTCAGGTTTGATTTAAGTATTCCGCTGACGGAAGCACCTGGCCTTATACGGTGATATTTCCCGTGCAACACGCCGGTTCCTGCCAGTGCGATGATACGTTCACGGTCATGAAAGCCTGTGTTAAACAGCCTGCCAAGAGCCACAACATCCTGAATATCAATGATCCATACCACCTCGCCCTTTGATACCGGGTCAATATGATGTATCTGCACACCGACGTTCCCGGCCGGATGTGGTCCTTTGAAATGGTGCAGCTCAACACCCTTAAGAATATTCATTTCTCCAACCCTTGACCCTTCAGACTCAAAAGAGATATGGATCTTCCCGCCGGTGAGGCGTGACAGTGCATTGATGCCTGTCTGCATAAAGTTCCCATGTGTGTTAGCCATGACAAAATCAAGGTCAGGGGCCAGAGGAGCGGTGTCGAAGCCTGAGATAAATATTGCTTTGGGAACTCTTCCCGGACGCGCGACGATATGATAAGGTCTCTGCCTCAGAACTGGCCATAAGCCCAATTCCATGATCTTTGCTGTAACTTCCTCCCTGGAAAGTATCAGCGGGTCAGCCACACCAAAATCAATCTTTTCACTTCCCTGCTGCTCTATGACTATTTCCGTCAGCAGACGCTTGTCACCGCGGACTACTTCCTTCACCTCGCCGCTGACAGGTGAGACATATTTTATTTCAGGGAAGGCCTTGTCATGAAAAAGCACGGTACCGGCTTTAACAGGGCTCCCTTCCTTAACCTCAAGCTTGGCAGAAAGACCGGGGAAGTCTGCAAATCTCACCCCGAAACGGGTCACAGCAACCTCCGGAAGAAGAATTTTCTCGGCCTTACCGGCAAGTTTGATGTTTAGTCCTTTACGTAATCTGATCAGTGCTGGCATATATTGATTTCAACTTGATTCCTAAAAATTATGCAATTATAATACAATGTTATTTCTTTCACAGAAAGGTATGACATTAATCACAAATCTGTTTTTCTGAACGGTTCAATTCAATACGGCAGGATATTTGTACTTTAGCCGGAAATACATATTTATGTCCGTAAATATAACAAGGATAAAAATATTATGTTTATTAATGCCCTTCTTCCTGTCAATAACCATTTATTCTTTTGCACAGGAAAATACCTCTGAAGAATATGCGGCAGGAAAAGTAAAAAGCATCTTTTTTGAGAAGGACGGCTGGAGGCTTGCATACCCTTTCATGCAGATTAACAGCCCTGAACGGATCATACTTCACTTTGATATAATTGACGGGCAGGGTAAATCATTATGGTACCGTCTTGAGCACTGCGACCGCGACTGGAACATCAGCGATCTTTTCACCAGCGACTTCCTTGAGGGTTTTGAAGAGAACCAGGTAAGGGACTACCAACCGTCATTCAACACCAGGCCGGGATACACCCACTATTCTCTCGGACTCCCGAATGAAGATGTAAGGCTAAAGATTTCGGGCAACTACCTGATAACTGTCTGGGCCCCGGGAGAGCCTGACAAGCCCCTGCTGAAGAAGAGGTTCTTTGTAACTGAAGGAACGACCGTTGCCAGTGTCATGTTCAGAAGGCCCATGAAGCCAGGCACTACGGAGACACATCAGCAGCCTGAGATAACCGTGTCAACAGCCAGGCTCCCGGTCACAGATCCTTACACACAGGTGACAATAACCGTCATGCAGAATGGCAGGTGGGATAAGACCCGGAGCAGCCTGAAGCCCGATTTCGTCGGTAACAACAAGCTTGAATTCAACGCCCTCTCTGACAACACACTTTTTCCGGGCGGAAACGAGTTCAGATTTTTCGATATAAAGACCACAAAGCATACAAGGCAGAACGTGAGGGCATTGGAGTTCGTCGAGGGATTTTACCATGCCTTGCTGCTTCCTTCCGAAGACAGGGAGTTCAAACAGTATTTCTTCAACGAGGATATAAACGGGAAATATATTGTTGCGATGGAGGAGAGCGACACGCCGGACAGTGACGCGGATTATGTTTGGGTCTATTTCACACTGCCGCTTTACGCGGAGATGCAGGGCGGATCGGTTTATGTCACCGGTGCATTCACTGACTGGTCCTGCGGGCCGGAGAACAGGATGACCTGGAGCGCTTCAAGGGGATGCTATGAGGCTTCGCTCCTGCTGAAGCAGGGATGGTATAATTACGAGTATGCCTTTGTGCCTGCGGGATCACAGGTCCCTGAAGGGGCTCATTTTGAAGGAAGTCATTACGAGACCGGGAATGATTATCTTATCCTCACCTACTTCCATGACCCGAGGGAGAGGTACGACCGTCTGACAGGCGTCACTGTGGCAAACACGCAATCGAGGCAGTAGGCAGTAGGCAGCAGGCAGTAGCGGAACATCACCGGATATGCAGGCTCTGCATGGAATATATCAACACTATTGCCTATTGCCTATTGCCTATTGCCTGTGTTTGTCAATGCCGTAGAGCATATAAAAAGTATGCTCCATCGTTTTGACTATCTCAGCCATGTATTCATGCACAGCCTTCACTGACCCCGGAAGGGTATAGATCAGTGTCTTGCCTGTCACGCCCGCCAGTGAGCGGCTCAGCAGTGCATTCGGATTCTTCAGACCGTACTTAACCCTGATCAGCTCCATGACACCGGGTATTTCTTTTGTCAGCAACGGTTTGATTACATCTGTCGTCATGTCACGCGGACCAAGACCCGTGCCGCCGGTGGTGATGATGAGGTCCATATCTGTCGACGACGCCATTGTATTGCGCAGGCTTGCAGCATCGTCAGGCAGGACCAGTGTGTTGATCTCACAGTTCCATTCTGCAGAAACCATGGCGTACTTAACGTACTTAACCACAGCCGGACCGCTGAGGTCCTTATAAACACCGTTATGCACCCTGTCACTGAGAGTGATTACCAGCACCTTGAATTTTTCAGGTAATTTCATGTATCTTTTCTGTTGCGTTTGATTTTGCGGTTAAATCTGTCTGACCTTTACCATCTCCCCTTTTTGTATCCAGTTCTGTCCGCGTGGTATGATTATTAAGCCCCAGGCATCGGGAAGGGCCGTGATATGAGCTGAGCCGTGGTACTCGAGCGGCAGTGCCTCACCCTCACCGGTAATGATAAAAGGTATCCATATCATCCGGTCAGCTCTCTTTCTCGAGTAGTCAGCTGCCAGGGGCATCATCAGCCGGGGTTCCTCAGCCGTCACGCCCGTCATCTTATTCAGGAAAGGCCTTACCATCACCTCAAACTGCACGAACGTCGAGACGGGGTTGCCCGGCAGACCAAATACTGCTTTTCTCTCTCCAGTGCAGAACGTCAGCGGTTTGCCGGGTTGCATTGCCACCTGGTCAAAATGGATGGTCAGCCCCATCGATCGCATTACAGCAGGGACAAAATCGAAATCGCCGAACGACACGCCTCCTGAGATAAGCACGACCTCGTTCTCGTCAACAGCCGCCCTGAGCAGCCTGGCAGTCGAGGCCTCGTCATCACCAGCTATGCCGTAATATTTACCGATAGCCCCTGCCCTCGTCACCTGCGACATTAGCTGGGAGCCATTGCTGTTTCGTATCTGCGCCTCAGCCGGTACAAACTCCGGTTCAACCAGCTCATTGCCTGTGCTGATAATTCCCACATGTACCCTGTTGCTCACGGTCACTTCCGTGGCTCCCACCGCTGCCATGACAGCTATGTCCTGCGGTTTGATGATTCGCCCTGCCTTCAGCACCGTCTGTCCCTTGTACAGGTCCTCAGCGGTCTTTGCGATGTTGGACTTCCCTGCCTTTCCGGTGAATCGTACCTTCCCTCCTTCCTTTTCTTCGGAATCCTCGAGCATGAAAATATAGTCCGCACCACGAGGTACAGCCGCCCCGGTCATGATGCGCGAACAAGTACCCGGTGTCACCTCCCTGGCAGGCATGACGCCTGCAGCGACAGTCTCAATAACAGCCAGTTCTTTGCCAAGATCGTCATGCCGGCAGGCATAGCCATCGACTGTGCTTTTATCCCACGGAGGCATGTCCATATCGCTTTTCACCGGTACAGCAAGCACCCTGCCCAGCGAATCATTAAACCTGACCTGTTCCTTCCCGGTCCGGAAGACCGTGCCTGTCACAATTTTGTATGCTTCTTCGAATGTTATCATCATAACCTTAACTTTCTTTTTTTCCTTCCGGCTCCTGCAGTATGCGCAGGGCCTCCGGACGGAATGAAACTAAAACTTTTTCACCGGTGATGTAACTATTCTCCTCCATCTCACGGTGCGTTATATCCACGTAAAAATAGTCCCCGGCGTTGACCGTTATCTCATATCCGGTGGATGACGGCACAACATCGTCAATTATGCCGTGAATGTTGTTCATCTGTATCCCCGGCGCACCCTGGCGCGACAGAAGGACCTCACTGTTGCCAATGATTAGTAGTCCTGAAGCAGGGTAATCAGCCTTAGGCAGCCTGAATTTTGTCGTTTTCTCAGTTATGCCCGAACAGTTTTTATACGAAGTAACAAAGGTGACCCTGAAGAAGTTCTTTATGCCGGCATATCTTGCCACGAACCTGTTGACAGGGTGGTTGAACACATCGAGCGGTGTTCCCTCCTGGATGATTTTTCCGTTGTGCATCACCCCTACCCTGTTTGCAAGGCTGATGGCTTCGCCGAAGTCGTGGGTGACGTGTATGATAGTCTGTCCTTTTCGGTTAAGGCGGCGCAGCAGGCGCCTGATGCTGTCCTTAAGACTGGCATCAACGGATGCCATGGGTTCGTCGAGGAGCAGTATCTTCGGGTCAGTGACCAGCGTGCGGGCCAGAGCCACCCGCTGCTTCTCCCCTCCGGAAAGATTATACGGCTTGCGGGAGAGAAGATGTGTGATATTCATTTCCTCAGCTGCGTGTGTGACCCTGAGATCAATTTCCTCCTTTGGTAAACGCCTGACTTTCAAAGGATACGCAATATTTTCACGGACGGTATAATGGGGGAAGAGAGCAAAATCCTGAAAGACAAGACCTATACCTCTCTGCTGCACCTTCGTATAGGTTATTTCTTCCCCGTCAAGGAATATATGTCCGCTGTCAGGTGTGGTCAGCCCGCATATCAGCTCCAGCAGCTGAGTCTTGCCGGCTCCTGAGCGGCCCAGCAGGACGTAATAGTCTCCGGGGGATACCTCCAGGGTTATCTCTCTCAGCGAAAACCCGCCGAGCTGTTTATTTAATCTCTCAGTCCGCAGCATCATCCTCCCCCCTGAATATTGTATGTCTTTCCGTGGCGAGTGTCCTGAACAGCACAAAGAAAAAGAGCGCCACCAGGATAAAGATTATTGATGCCGGCCTTGCCGAGGTGATGCCGTAGGTGTTGAAGCGGTCATATATCAGTACCGGGGCTATCATTGGGTGATAGGCTATTATGACCACGGCGCCGAACTCGCTCATACCGCGTGCGAACATCATGATGAAGCCTGAAACGACAGACCGCCAGGCCTGAGGCAGCGAGATGGTGAAGAAGATGCGAGACGGTGAGGCGCCCAGGGTCAGGGCTGCCTTTTCTGTTCTCTCGGGCACGGCTGCAAAGCCGTCGCGCGCCGCATTGATGAGAAAAGGTAGGCTGACAAAAGCCATGGCGAGAGCTATGCCGGCGCCGTTGTTAACGAGCAGGATCCCGGCCTTCTGTGCCACACCGCCCAGCAAACCGTCGCGTGAGATGAAACCCAGCAGCGCAATACCCGCTGCCGTATGCGGCAACACCACCGGCAGGTCAATAATGCCCTGTGCCACCTTCTTGAGCGGGAACTCCTTGCGGGCCATGATCCAGGCAAGAGGTACCGCACCTACAGCAAAGATGATCGTAGCCGAGAAAGCTATCAGGAGTGTATACCATACGCTGCGCTGCACCTCAGGGTCAGCAGCCGTCTTTCCTACCTCACTGAATGACGATTTAAGGAACATGCCCGCCAGGGGTGCAATGATGAACAACAGCACCAGGGAGGCAAGAACTGTAAATACCCAGTTGAAGAGCGACTGACCTTTCATCTTATTCTTACTGACCCGCGGGGTTTTTGAGATATGCCTGCAGAGCTGCCGGCACTGCAGTGGTGTTGCCGGTGACGACAGGGATAAGAGGCTCCTGCCCTGACTCTATGAAGATCTTCATTCCCTCCTCACTCAGCAGAAAGCTGAAATACCTGACCGCCAGTTCTTTCTGCTGTGCGCCGTCAGGTATAGTACCGGAATAGCATATATAATCGCCACGTATCTCTGAACGCTCCCCGGGCGTTTCTCCGGGAATCAGGCAGGATACGCTGCTATAGTGATCCTTCATCTGCGGAGACGAAAGGTTAATCGCGTCAGGAAGCTCAAGGTACCGGAAACCGTGCTGGATGGCAACCGACTTATACTGGAACATATAGTCTATGACCCCTGTCTGGGTCAGCGCCACCAGGTCAACCTCCTTCGGCCTGATATAATCAATGTTTTTGTTCAGTAGTGAATCGGCCAGTCCATGTCTGCCGTAATATACTTCAGCCAGCCTGGCAGCGAAGACGGTGCGGTATCCGCAGGGATCGGCATCGGGGTCAGCCCGGCCGATGATGACATCGTCTTTCAGGAGGATGTCAGGCCAGTTTTCCTCCCTGAAGATTGAAGAGTATGCTGATTCGGGTCTGTAAGCTATCACTATCTCATTCGTTGCGAACCTGATATTCCACGAGGCATACGAGGGGATGAGCAGGTTATCGATGACGGAATAGTCGGCTGAGAACATTATGTCACAAGGCTTGTGCAGCTCGGTGATCTTCCTTGCGCACTGAAGGCTCCCGGCAGCCTCGGACAGTACCCTGACGCCGGGATTGGCCTTCTCAAAGGCTTCGCTGATCTTCTTCACAGGCACGGATAGACTGCCTGCATGGAAGATAATAATGTTTTTCTCCCTGCCCGCATTGCATCCCGTAATCAGCAACAGGGTCATTACCAGCAGAATAATGGTGTTCCTCATTGCCTGCCGTTGATTTCGTTGATACGGTTAAAAAATATTCTGGCTATGCTCTTCATGGCGATGTCGGTATCGTAGTGCAGGCTGTTATAAGCCCTCACCAGTTGTCGGCCCTCGCGCGACAGGTTCGTTCGTCCGCCGGCAGCGCCGCCACGTCTTTTGTCAACAAGATGGAAGCCCAGAATCTGTTCCACATTACGCAGTTTGCCCCATGCCTTGCGGTAACTCATGCTGAGATTGCGGGCAGAAGCTGTCAGTGAACCGGTCTTTTCTATCTCCAGCAGCAGGGCAAAGCCCTCGCCGTCGAGCACCCTGTTCTTGCTGACCGTCTCAAGCCATAGATCATAATTGAGGAAGATATCGTAATAGGGTTGCCCTTTGTGTCCGGCCATGGTCGTCGTTGTCCTTACTGCCCGTCAAATTTACACTTTTTGCATAACGGTGGCAACTGCCAGTGCGTTATCGGTTGCCTCTGTTGCCATCTGTCTGAGGGTCTGAGGTCTAAAGCCTGAAAGCCTGACGTCTGAAGTCTTTTTAGATTTAATCGCAGGGTCTGAAGAAATCACAAATCGCAAATCCCTATTAATTCTTAATTTTGTATATACTCCAACCAAGAGACACAAACATGAAATTCTCCGACTACCCCACATTCAACAAGGAATGGAACAAAGACGAGACTGAGAAGAAGACAAAGAAGATGCTGAAGGAGATCGGCGAACTGCAGTATAAGATGTATGCTCAGAACAAGTACAGCGTTATTGTTGTCCTGCAGGGCACCGATGGGTCCGGAAAAGACGGTGTGACAAAAGGACTGCTGAAATACTGCAATCCTATTGGCCTTGAAGTCTACAGCTTTAAGAAACCGACTGACCTTGAGTATTCCCACGATTTTCTCTGGAGGATCCATCAGGTATGCCCTGCAAATGGCGTCATGCAGGTCTTCATCAGATCACACTATGAAGATATCCTCGTACCGTCGGTGGGCAAATACATTCCCGCGGAGGTGATCGATAAACGTTATGAGATGATCAACACCTTTGAAAAGCTTCTTGAAGCGAACGGTACGAAAGTGTTGAAGTTCTTTCTCAATGTCTCAAAGGAGACACAGAAGGAGAGGCTGATGGAGCGCATCGAGCTGAAGGAGAAGCAATGGAAGCACAAAGACGGCGACTGGGATACACGTGAACAGTTTGATGAGTACATGAAAGTGTACCAGAATATACTCACCAGGTGCAACGAAGTCCCATGGACAGTGGTTCCAGCCGACAAGAACTGGCAGAAGCTCTATGCTGTTGCCGTAGTGGTGCTGAAGACCCTGAAAGAGCTTGACCTCCAGTGGCCGGAGCTGGTCACTGAGAAGTTCAAGGCCCCGGTAAAGAAAAAGAAGACGGAAGCAGCCAGTAAAAAGTAGTCCACAGTCACCAGTCTCCACCCTTCAATCGCAAATCGCAAATCGCAAATCGTAAATCGCAAATCGTAAATCGTAAATCGCAAATCGCAAATCCTGAGTCTTTTTGCTGAAAGCTGATTGCCAGCTGCCCCTATTTTATTTCAATACCAAATATTTCTTTATAAGACTGGCTGATATAGCCGTCAAGCCAGTCATAATGGGCCCGGATCTTTTCATTCCTCGCCTTGCCGGCAGGCATTGAGGCTGTCAGTTCTGCTGTCTTTTTGAATATTTCATTCTCGACCGGCTCAAGGCGCTGCATGATGCCGGTATTATCAGCATTGATGAGCGCTGCCACATTGATGTATTTACTCCCGCTTGCCGCGGCTGATGGGAAAGAGCTGACCCTTGAGCTTCATCGCAGCATCGCAGAGAGGCGCATGCATGTCGTCCTTCATATTCACCACCCTTGGAATGTTCTTACCGGCGCTGACCCAGACAGGGACGGCAACGGCAGTCAGCGGGAAGCCTGCAACCATCCATGCCATTGCTGCCGAAGGGTCTTCTTCCTTTGCCGCACCGACAACCATGATAACGGATGCCGTAGAAAAGCGCGGGATAAAATCCTCGAAGCTCCTGAATTCTGCATTCCTGTTGTCGCGCGGCAGGTCGGCCCTCAGGTTCACCTTAGTGAGCGAGTGGTTCAGGTTTCGCGATATATTATTAAGGAGATATTGAGGCTCAAACTTTTTCTGTGCAGCGGCCATGTTGAGAGCCTCGCTGGCAGCAGCATACCTGATGTACCCTCCTCCCGCGTCGACAGTGCCTGTGAACGAGTGGTTGGTGCGTATGAGATAGCCGTAAGGTGCCAGGGCAGGATCATTGGCATCAATTTTCTTAAAGCCATAATTGCCGGTCTCATAATAGGCGGCGCCGCCGGACGCATCAATGACACCGAAGTTGGCATCGACACCCAGAGGTTTGGGCAGGTCGGTGAGCATCTTCTCAAAATCGGCCAGCGTGGCACAAGAAGCCAGCGCAAGTTTCATAATCACTCCCTCCTGATCAGCGAATTTCGTGGTGTCGCCGGTGTTATTGTTATAGGCGGCCGAGTTCATGATGGCAAAGCCGGCTGAGTTTAATCCGCCCCATACCTCCTTACTCCACGATTCCTTTAAATCAACAATACCTATATACTGATACTTGCCATCGCTGAAAAAGACGATGGCATTATCGAGTGTCCCCGTGTCACGGTTCTTGTATAATATCGGCTTCCCGTCCGGGGTATTTTTACCTGATATAATAAATGTGGTGCATGACCAGATATCTCCTGTCATGCCGGCTCCGGTTAGCAGAAGCAGCAATACGAATAATCTCTTCATAAACGCGGATTATAATTTCGATAAAGATAATCGGTTCTGATTTCTATTGTTCAGATGTTCTAATGCTTATTTGATTCGTTTGGCCTCCATCGTCCGTCCTCCCTGGTTCAGGATCATCTTGTTGACCTTGCCGTCCGCATCAGGTACAAACTCAACCTGAGCATCGACAACCTTCAGGAAAAATTTCGTCTCACTCTCAGCGAAGATCTCAAACTTAGGCTGTCCGGTAGCCTGGGTAAACAGTCTGTTACCTTCACGGGTGAAGGTGATGATAAAACCGGGCTGCAATTCATACCGGCCCACGTACTTTTCCAGTGTTACCTCATCAACTGTAATACTTTTCTTTTCCTCGATCTTCTTCTCAGTCAGATTCCATGTGTCCAGTTTGCCCCTGTCGTCACTAACAAAGGAAACAATCTTGCCCTGATCATCCCTGCTGAAAGTCGCGTACATGAATGCATCCTCAAGGATAAATTTATCCTTTTCGATCGGGAACATCTTTCTTGATCCTGAACCCGACAGCATTGCTGAGAGCTGAGCTCCTTCCCTTGTAATGGTAACTTCACGTTTCTTATCGTTGGTATAAATCCCGATATACTGATCGAGTGTTGTCTCATCGAGCTTTATCTCTGCAGTCTTCAGCGGCTTCCCTATAGTCAGGGCAGCCATCTTCAGTGCAGTGAGTTCGGGTGCCTTGCCGACGTTATTTGAAAAGAGTGCAACAAAGACATCCTCCTCTGGCAGGTAAATACTACTGGTAAGATAGCCGAAGATCCCCCCTCCATGCTCTATGGTAGGGCTGCCCTGGAGCTGAGAGAGGAACCACCCGTAACCGTAGCCTGTGCCATCGCCATTCGCCAGCTTATATTCGGTAAAGGCTTTGTCAATCGTCTCTTTTTTTACCAGCTTGTAAGAATGTACTGCCTGATGCCATTTGAAAAGGTCGCCGACAGTAGACATAATGGAACCTGCGGAATAGGGCTGCGTCATACTGCAGTAATCTGAGTTCCTCACACCATCATCGCCTGGCTGGTACCCATAAGCACGGTTCTTTATGATTTTGGTATCACTGCCGTAGCATGAGGATGTCATACCCAGTGGAGTGAAAAAATTCTCCTGTATATACTCCGCATAGGTCTTACCTGTTATTTTTTCTATTATATAGCCAAGCAGGAAAAAGCCCGAATTGTTATAATTCCATTTTGTGCCGGGAGCGAACTCCATCGGCTGATTTTTAAACTGTGCGATAAGCTCCTCCGGCTTCATATCTGTCCTTACATTCTTAATATAATCCGTAATGCTGGTGTAGCTCTTGATCCCGGAAGTATGAGTAAGCAGGTGCTCGATAGTTATGGTATAGGCCTGTGTCGGATAATCTGGAATGAATTTAGTGATATCATCCTGCAGTGACAGCTTGCCCTGCTCCATCAGCTGCAGTATTGCCACCGCCGTGAATTGTTTGGTGATTGAGCCGATCCTGAAGACCATGTCAGGCTGCATAGGCACGTTAAGCTCGAGGTTGGCCATGCCGAAAGCCTTCTGATATATTATCTGTCCGTTCTTTGCCACAAGTGCTGCACAGCCTGTTTCGCCCGGCTTAAACTTCTCTGACAGCATCTTATCGAATTCGGCAGTCAGCTGCTTCGTGTTAAGTGTCTGAGCTGAAGAATTAATTGACACGTGATGTCAACATAAGCATGAGGATCAGGCTTCCCATGCTCAGGGTAATACTTGTTCTTTTCATGATTAAGGTTTTAGAATTTCATCTTAAAGACGTGAATTTACAAAATGTGCGGCAGAATTTGAATGAATTATTGAATGTTCACGCCTGACAATTTTCTTAGTAACTTCGCCAACTATGAAGACCATCGCAATCATCTCATCCAGCGTCAGGCGCGGGAGGAACAGCCACAGGGTAGCGCTTTTCTTTAAACGGTACCTTGAAGAAAATAAACTGGCTGTGGCCGCGATACTGGATCTAAAGGAGTATAATTTCCCTCTGTTTGATGAACGCCTGCACCATCAGCATGACCCGGCACCGGAAGTTCTCCGGTTCGCAGAAAAGATAAGATCAGCCGACGGCGTGATAATCGTTACTCCCGAGTATAACGGCGGGTACCCTGCCAGCCTTAAAAATGTCATCGACCTGCTTACAGACGATTGGCGGAGAAAGCCTGTGGCTATCTCGACTGTCTCCGACGGTGTGTTTGGAGGAACACAGGTACTCACCTCACTGCAGTTCTCACTGTGGAAGATACGCGCATGGACCGTCCCGGCGATGTACCCGGTACCATCCGTAAACAAAACGTTTGATGAATCAGGGGTTCCGGCCGACGTTGCGGCTGCAGACAAACGTGCGGCTGCATTCACAGCTGAACTGCTGTGGTGCATTGAGGCGAATGAGAGAATGGCAAAGTAAAGAGCACGCTGACCAACGAAGTGAGGCAGTCCCGCAAGGCGGGAGAGCATGCTGAAATAATTTTACACCAGGTCGCTTACTCGCTTGCCCGGTCACCAGTCTCCTCAGCCGGCCGGTCTTTAGTAATATTACCGAATTTGTCAACATAAGCGATCATGTTCTCAAATCCTCCGCCGGATGAGTTCTCTTTGCGGAACTGCTTCTTCTGCTCCTTGTCTTTTCTTTTCTTCAGACGCTTCTCGGTCTTCTGCTTCTTGATGTAACTGTTGTTCGGTCCCGCCATATTCTTTCGGTTTTTAGTTAATGAATGTCAGCGCCTTGCCGCTGGCACCTGCCCTGCCTGTTCGCCCAATACGATGTATATAGCTCTCTATGTCTTTGGGAGCCTGGAAGTTAATTACATGCGAGACATTGGTGATATCCAGTCCTCTCGCCGCAACATCAGTAGCCACCAGCACCTGTATCTTGCGGTTCCTGAATGACTCCAGGGCCTTGATACGGTAATTCTGCGACTTGTCACCGTGTATCTCATCCACAGTAATACCACCCTTACGAAGGTCGCGACAGATGCGGCTTACTCCTCGTTTGGTGTCGGCAAACACCAGAACCTTCTCGAACGACTTATCGCGTACCATATTAAGGAGAATGTTGATCTTACTCTCTCCCTCCTTCACGGTGATGATATCCTGTTCGATGTTGTCAGCGGAGATATTTTCATCCCTGACCCTCACCTCATAAGGATCAGACATGAGCTTGCTGATGATTGCCTTCTGGCTCTTGTCCTCGGTAGCAGAGAAAAGAATCGTCTGGGTGCGGTTATTCATGCTTTCGACGAGCCTCTTGATATCAGGTGCGAATCCCATATCAAGCAGCCTGTCAAACTCATCGAGTACCAGTATATTGAACCTGGTAAGATTTCAGGGCTCCCTGGCGCATCATATCATTCAGCCGGCCCGGTGTGCCTATTACTATCTGACCGGGTCTGCGAAGGTTATCAACGTCGCGTCTGACGCTGGTGCCTCCTATCAGGCATGTGCTGTAAAGCTTCAGCCCGTGAGCGATGCTCCTGAATTCGCTGTCTATCTGCAGTGCCAGCTCACGTGTGGGTGAGACTACCAGCACCTGTTTCATGGCATCCTTGCGGAGCAGGTTATGTATGATTGGTATAAGAAACGCTCCTGTCTTGCCGGTGCCAGTCTGTGCCAGCCCCATCAGGTTACGTCCGTTAAGTATGGCCTCGATGGTTTTATCCTGTATCTCGGTAGGCTTCTCGTAGCCTTTTTTCTGAAGATTGCGGATTATGGCAAGATCAACGGGAAGATCATCAATGAACCTGTCTGATGTATAAACTTCAGCATGGACAGATGATGTCTTGCTGATAAACTGCCCGGGACTGAGACTGTGGGCGTTGCTGTTCTTCTTCCTGTTTGGTGTTCTTGTTCTTACCGTGTTTTGTTGATTGAAGTTCTTTTTTTCCCTGCGTCGGGAGTTTTTGTAATATTCCATTTATGAAATGATTGGTTAATGCCGCTGAAAAATTCATTAACCATATATCTGTTCAAAGTGGTAATGCTCCTTTGGCGAAAAAATGTTCAGCGTAAACTAGTGGTTGTAGAAAGGATCTCTTCAAAAGTGATTTTGTGAGAGAAGAGCTGACTATACAGATCTAACTTATGCTTAAATCGCGGCGAAGGTATACAAAATTTGTACCAATCGCAAATCGTTGCTTTTTGTCCAGGGTCTTACCGAAGCCCCGCTTTACGAGTAAACTCCGCGGAGATCCCGCAATTCCGCAATCAAGAACTTCTTAAATCAAAAATCGCTATTCCTTGTCCGATATTCACCCTGCTCCATGCAATCACTTTTGACAATTGCCTCCTTTTATTTTTTTTAATTTCATCATTATTTCATCTTTCCGGAATTACCTTTGACCTATAACAAACCATTGTAAACACAAAAATCAAGACAATGAAAAATCAGATTATCATGGCCGCTGCAGCACTCTTAATATGTACGGCCGTCACAGCACAGCCCAGGCGGCATACACATACCCAAAACAGGGAAAAGGTTCGGACAGAAACTAAGAACCAGCAACAGGGTCCTGTTCAGACAATGGACCACGACCAGTATAAGAACAGGGGTCAGGAGGTTAGTGCTCAGAGGCATGCAAGGAACGCCGAGAGAAAAGCCCTGAAAGATCATGAGAAAGCCATGAAGAAACAGGAGAAACAAACCAGGAAACTGCAGAAGGAGATGAACAAACAGCATAAGGATATGCTGGAACAAAAAAGCGGAGGGCCCCGAAAAGGCAGGAAATAGAGGTTCTGGCGCCGGGCTCCGTCTAAAGATCTGAGGGTCCTACTTCCCGGCACTGATGATTGCACCTATAGCATCTTTCCGCAGGCTCGATCCGTCCGCTCTGTTGAACAGTCCAAAGCTGTCCGGATAGCCATTATCCCAATAGAATGGAACCATCCCATATCCGAGTGCTTTACCGGTAACATAGTTCAGATAGTAGTTCCGTGAAGAGATATGGTCAGTCAGAGCCTGCCCGGTTAACGATGAACGGTACAACAGGCCGTATTCGCCCAGAATGACGGGTATTCCTTTATCTGCAAATGCAGTTTTCATATAGCCGAAAGCAGTATCAACCCATTCTTCTTTTCCCCAGGAAGCATCACTCCATACAGTTACGTATGGAATATCTTCTTTCAGGCAAAATTCCCAGGGATCGTAATAATGCACTTCAGCCATCAGCCTGTCATGCGTGGCATCTGCCGGCATCACCATATAGTTCCTTGTGTATTCAATATTTGTGACATACCCCTGAACAACAAGATAACGGTAAGTATTTTTTCCTCCGGTAGCGCGGACAGTATTTACAAAAGTCTGGTTAAAGGAGTTCTGAACAGCTGTGTTTTCAGCTGTGGGTGCATTATAGTTGCCTTCCACATGGATCTCATTCGTTCCTGCAAACAGGAGGTGATCGTTATAGTCGCGGAAATAAACTGCAATCTGTTTCCATAGCGAATTGATCTTCGAATTTATTGCTGTCTGCCGGCTGTATACAGGATTATTCATCCATCCGCCGTCCCAGTGTATATTAATAATGGCGTACATGTCGTTGTCAAGCACATAGCTGATAACTTCCTCAATCCTTTTTTCCCATGACCATTTGATTTTCCAGCTGGTCTGGTTTTCCAGCATATGTGAGTATGCAACAGGTATCCTCACAGCATTAAAACCTGCTTTTTTCACTGAGTTGATCAGTTGCTTCGTAGTGGCCGGGTTACCCCATGAAGTTTCATCTCCGGAATATACGCCGTTGTTATATTTGATTGCTTCGAGGGAGTTGCCCAGGTTCCAGCCAATTCCCATAAGCTTTGAGAATTCAATGGCGTTTAATTCCGGACGCATACCAGTTGTATCAGGTTCAATATAAGCAGGTTTCACAGGTTCCTGGTCTCCGGGAACGTCAACCGGAGGGTTACCCTCACAACCTGATGACAAAGAGATCCCTGATACAAGAAAGATGAATAAACAAATTAATGGTTTCATATTTATGCTTTAGCCTGCATAAAGATAAATTGACAATCGCAATTCGCAATTCGCAAATTGCAAATCTTTCTGAATTCTTACTTTATGATTTATAACCCGTCCGGGTTTGGCACACCGTTTGCATTGACACCCGTGAAGAGCAAATCTTCATAAAAATTAAAGAGATGAAAAAATTTATCTGCACATCGATCCTCACAGTCCTGATAGCATCAATGACAGCAGTCAGTGCCCAGAACAATCCTGAGGAATACCTCGGCCTGCCGGGAGATAACCTGAACCTCTACGCAACCATGAAGCTGTTCCAGGAATCTGAAACGCTTGAGGCTTTCGAGAGAGACCTTAACGATGAGAAATCAAAGATCAACAACCTTGACCTTAACGGTGACAACCTGGTTGATTACATCACTGTCACCGATTATGTTGAAGGAACCGGGCACACAATAGTATTACGTACTGCGCTGAACCGCAAGGAATCGCAGGACGTGGCCGTGTTCACCGTTCAGAAGTTCAACAACGGATCAGTGCAGATACAGCTCATCGGCGACGAGGCACTTTACGGAAAGAATTATATCGTCGAACCCATATATGCAGAAACACCTAATCCCGGCTACAATGGCAGGACAGTCTACACAGACAATGTCAACGTGGTAACTACCACATATTATGAAGTCGCTGCCTGGCCGGTGATAAGGTTTATGTATGCTCCGTACTACGTAAGCTGGCACTCATCATGGTACTGGGGTTATTACCCGGTCTACTGGAACCCATGGAGACCCTTCTACTGGCACTACTACTACGGTTACCATTACAACTGGCACAATGACTACTACTCACACTACCGCCACTGTGACTACAACAGGTACCATTACTACGATGACCACTATTATCACAGCATGCGTCAGTACTCGTCTGAAGTATCGCAGAGGGTAAGGGCCGGTAACTATTCCTCCACCTACTCGCATCCCGAGCAGAGGAGAGACGGTGAGGCAATGTACGCCAGGACTCAGGCAAGTCGCGGTACTGACGGACGCAGGTCGTCTGCTACAACCACCGACAGACTGGACTCCAGGGGATCAACAGCCGGGAGGTCGTCTTCAGCACAGAGTGCTCCTTCAGAACGTAGATCATCTGCCGCCACAACTCAGAGGTCATCCTCAGCAAGACCGGAAACTGAACGGAATTCACAGTCTTCAGCCTCCAGACAGCAGTCTTCAGTACAGAGGTCACAACCTTCAGCCTCCAGACAGCAGTCTTCAGTACAGAGGTCACAGCCTTCAGCTTCAAGACAGCAGTCTTCAGTGCAGAGGTCACAACCTTCAGCTCCCAGACAGCAGTCTTCAGTGCAGAGGTCGCAGCCCTCAGCTTCAAGACAGCAGTCTTCAGTGCAGAGGTCGCAGCCTTCAAAGCCGTCAGCTCCTTCCGCCAGCTCATCAAGGAGCAGTGGCCCCAGCAGGAGCAGCGGCAGCGTCTCCCAGAGGAGCAGTGGCCCCAGCAGGAGCAGTGGCAGCGTCTCCCAGAGGAGCAGCGGCTCCGGCAGGAGCAGCGGCAGCGTCTCGCAGAAGAGCAGCAGTTCAGGGAGAAGCAGCGGCAGCAGCTCACAGAAGAGCAGCAGCAGCAGCTCAAGGGGATCTGACAACAGCAGGTCATCACGCAGATAAAGAGCTCAGAGCACACAAGGAGCGAAGCAACGCAGTCCCGCATAGAGGGAGAGCTCAGAGCACAGATTATAATCAACAAGCGCAGAGAAAAAGCTTCTCTGCGCTTTTTTTATTTTGCTAATTTTGCCCTTGCCTTCGATACTCATATCAGATGAAAGAGCAGAGTAACTCACTTCGTGCTGTACTATTCGCCCTTGCCGGCAACTTCGCAATAGCCGTCATCAAATTTATCGTGTCTGTCATCTCCGGCAGCTCTGCCATGCTTGCAGAATCGATCCATTCACTGGCTGACACCACCAACCAGGTTTTCCTGCTCATTGGCAGAAAACGGTCGGCGAAAAGCGCTGACGAGGTACACTCATTCGGTTACGGCAAGGAAGAGTACTTCTGGGGCTTCCTCGTGGCTGTGCTGCTCTTCTTCATGGGCGGATGCTTTTCAATCTATGAAGGGATCCATAAGCTGATGCATCCGGAGCCGCTCGACAATTACATCTATATTTTTATAGTGCTGGCGTTATCCATCCTTATAGAACTGAAATCCTTCAGCGTGGCGCTGACGGAATTCAGAAAATCATCATCAGGCAGATTGGTAAAGGCAGTAATGGAATCAACAGATACCAATATTTTCGTGATCCTGGTGGAAGATTTCTCTGCACTGACCGGTCTCACCATCGTGCTGATCTCAAGCCTGCTTTCGCTGATCAATCCAATGTTTGACGCTATTGGCACCCTGTTTGTCGGAGCTCTGCTTATAATTATGTCCTACTTTCTGGCCAACGAGCTGAGGAAGCTGATCATCGGAGAGAATATCTCCCGGGAGATGAGGAGTGAGGTCAGGTCGATTGTCAGCCGGCACGCTGCTGTCAGGCATATCAATAATATCCGTTCGATGTATATCGGCAACAACAATTTCATCCTTCTGATCTCAGTCGATATTGAGGATAGAACCAAAGCCTCAGCCATCGAGAGCATCACGGCTCAGGTCAAGTCTGACATCATCCTCCACTATCCGCATGCTAAGTATATCTACCTGGAGGTAGAGGAGCAGTAATTGTCAGGTTAGAATACCAACACAAACGTAGCCCCGTCCTTCTTCCCGGTACTGACTTCAAGGCGACCGTGATGGAGCATCATGATCTGCTGCGACAGGCTCAGGCCAATACCCGACTTATCGGTTTTGGTTGAATAATACGGAAGGAAAATCTTTTCAATTATCTCATCACTTATGCCTGCACCGTTGTCAGTGACAGATATCTGAACCTGGCCGGAGTCACTTTTACCGGCGCTGATCGACAGCTTTGGTTCAGGAATATCCTGAAGGGCTTCAAGGGCATTCTGGATAAGATTAATAATCACCTGCTCAACCAGTTCAAGGTCAGCATCAACAGAAAGACCTGCCGGGGTAATGTCTTTTTCAAAATGCACTCCCGCTTCCTTAAACTTCGCCTGGTAAAGAACAGAGATCCGGTCAAAAAGCTCCCTGACAGAGATCCTTCTGATATTTGGCTTCGGGATCTGTGTAAGACTTTTGGTGGCCTTGACAAAATTGATCAGCGCCTGCGTCCGTGATTCAATAACTCTTCAGGCTGTGATGAATGTCTGCGGTCGTCTCCTCTCCTATCTTGTCAGGCTTCAGTACTGCACCTGATTCATCTTCCAGCATCTGGCCTGTAATTCCTGCAAGATTTGTTATCGGAATGGCTGAATTTAATATCTCATGAGATATTATATTAACCAGCTTCTGCCATGTACTTATTTCTTTGCTTACCAGCTCATCTTCCTGCTGCTCAATCTTTTCTTTCTGTTCTTTCAGCTCCCTGTTCTGCTGGTCAAGCTCACTGTTCTTCCTGTTCAGTTCCTCCTCAAAACGGAAATTAAGCGTCCGCAGATAATATATGCTGGAATTAATAAAAAGGAACAGTGCAATCTGAGCAATTTTGTAAAAAGTGTAGAAAGTATTTATCCTGTCAACAATAGGGAAATGTGTCGTCCCGAACAAGACCATGATCTTATCAATAAACAGTGTAAGGAGGAAATAAAACCCAACTGAACCCCAGTAAAGGTATTTTTCATCGCGGGGACTTAACAAGCACCTGAGGAATTATTGATGCAGCTATCACAAAATAAGGATAATAAGTATAGCTTTCCTCTTCCACGTATCCTATTAAAGTAGGACCAAGAAGGAAGACGATGGTAGGAAGAAAAATAAGAGACAGTCTGCTAAGCTGTGTCAGCCCGAAACGTGCTGCTACAAGATTCAGGAAGCTCACGATCAGAAGAACCGGTATCCGCAGAGTTCCGTACGACATGTCCTCATGCATAAACTGAAGCGTAATGAAGGTCGTCAGGAACAACAGACCCATTATGATGAGTATCACGAAGTTGAGCTGATTAGTCATAACAATGCTTTTCTGACTTAGCTCTCCGGTTTTTTCTTTTATTCCCAGGTTGGAAATATATTTCCAGATATTTTGCATGATACCTTATGTTTTATATGTTTTCAGTCTGACTGATTACCAGCATAATTTTACCTGCCACATTATTGTTTGTGGCGTTCGCCTTCAGATCCCGAAACGTGAGATCTTCCTGTACAGTGTGCTCCTTGCAATTCCCAGCTCTTCGGCCGCTTTCGAAAGGTTGCCATTGTGCCTGCTCAACGCACCGGAGACAGCTTTCCTGTCATAATCCTCAAGACGGAACGTTGTCTCATCAGCCACTGCTGCAGATGGTCTGACCCTGAATACAAAGTCATCAGGGGTAATGACCCCGCTTTTGCACAGGATTACCGCACGTTCAATATTATGCGCCAGCTCCCTGATATTACCAGGCCAGTGATATTCTTCCAGCTTTGCTATCGTTCCTTCCCTGATCTTTATCCCCTCCTTATCATAGTGTTCCGAAAAATGCTTCAGATAATACTCAGCAAGAGGACTGATATCTTCTCTTCTTTCTCTTAACGGTGGAATCATTATCTCTACCGTGTTGATCCGGTACAGCAGATCCTGCCTGAACTCGAATGCATCAGCCATCTTGTACAGCGGCATGTTGGTGGCTGAGATCAACCTGACATCTGTAGCAACAGGGTGATTGCTGCCGATCCTGGTCACCTGCTTGGTTCTGAATTGCAGTAAGGATCTTGGCCTGCAGAGGAGGGCTCAGGTTTCCAATCTCATCAAGGAAGAGTGTCCCTCCTGAAGCAGTCTCAAATCTGTCCGGCTCTCTCCTCCTTTGCATCAGTAAAGGCACCGCGGGTATGACCGAATAATTCAGCTTCAAAAAGTGTCTCAGGAATAGAACCCAGATCTACATGAACGAAAGGGCTGTTATTCCTGAGAGATTCCCTGTGCAGTGCCTGTGCTGCCAGTTCCTTGCCCGTCCCGTTCTCGCCCATGATCAGGATATTGGCATCCGTGGGAGCAACGGTTTTTATTGTCTCAAGGATCTGAGCCATCACAAGCGACCGGCTGATTATTTCAGGATATTTGCTTTTCCTTGTATCATCAGGTTCAGCGCCGGGGCTTTTTGTCTTAACTGTGTTTTTAAGAGCTTTAAGGTGGATCACATTCTCAACTGAAGCTATGAGATGTTCTTTGTTCCACGGTTTAACAATAAAATCCGAAGCCCCCATCTTCATGGCCTGCACGGCAAGATTGATTTCACCGTAAGCAGTGGTTGCCAGAACACGGGCTTCAGGATCAATGTGGAGTATTCTTTCAAGCCATGCCAGACCTTCCTTTCCGGATGTGTCACCTCTTGAAAAATTCATGTCAAGTATGATCGCATCGTATTTACAGAGCTTTAGAAATTCAGGTATCAACCCGGGACGTTCCAGAGTATCGACTTTGTCATAAAGTCCCTTCATCACAAGCTTTGCTGTAAATAAGACATCCCTGTCATCGTCAACGACAAGGATTTTACCTGAACTGTCTGATTTCATTAAGCTTAAATTAATGATCCGCGACTGACAACATCTAAATATAAGTAAAGATAGGAAGTGTATCGTTACAGGTCAATGCATTGTAGCGAAACGCTACAAATTTAATTCAACTTTATTTTATCTTTTTTTATAAATATCTGATTTATAAGTTGTTATAAGATTTGGCCCGGAGATTGAATTCCATTGTCTGAAAAAAACAAGACAATGAAAAGCACTCCGGGCAATAAAACTAAAATCGAACCTGAAAACAACCACTTCTTTTCTTCAGCCAGAAATTTCAGAATTCCCTTTATTTTTCTTTTCCTGATCGTCAGTGCTGGTCTGACGGCACAGCCAGGACTTAGAATTTACGCTGATGCAGGTAAGAACAATGCATCAGACGGCCTCTTTATAAAATCAGCAGTCCTGGCAAACTACGGGTTCGGAAAGAACAAGGTCGAAACAGGTTTTCAGATCGACCTGAAGAATGACGGTCATTCTCTTTTTTCAGGATATAATGTTAACGCATCAAGAGAGCAGTCTTTCAGGGGCTACCTGTTCCATCTGCAGGGATTTTATACCTGGACAGGCTACTCTGAGATATTACGTGAAACCAACTGGGGTGCTTTGCTTGACATGAGACACAAACGTTTTGAAATGGCCATCGGAACGAATTTCAGAACCTATGCTATCAAAGCCGGTGCAATTAGATGAATACGGAATAAAAGGGGATGCCGGGAAGTTTCACGAGAACTTTAATATGATGTACTCAATCGGATATTACATCAAACCCACAGATGACGGGTGGAATGCCGGATTAGCAATAACAAACTTCGACTCTTTCATAATAGAGCAGGGAGTTAATCCTGCCTTACGCCTGCGCTGGTTTATATAAGCCGGATTCACAGGTATGTCTCTATGCAGAAGCCTGGTACCTGACTGCCGGACTAATCAATTTATCAATGAATCATTTTGGTTTACTCTTTAAAACCGGGATATCATGGAACTTCTGATGAAAGAAAGATTTTTGCTGTTGACAGCAATACCAATGATTCTGGCTTCTTGCGAGTCAGGTGTGGATTTTTCTGTTCCTGCATCGGCAGATCAGAGGTTTGAAGAATCTAGAGCCTGTGGTGCAAAAAAATCCTCAGATGAAATTACAGTTCAGATTGATGATTACTCCATTCTGTTTATGGCTGATAGCCATGCAGGGACAACCCATAATCTCGACAGCGTATTCAGTATCGCAGCGGTAACAGGCGCTTCAGCCGTCTGTATTGCCGGTGACCTGACCTCCGGAGACGATACGGACTATAAAGCATTTGCCGGAGCCCTGCCCGTTAAGGATGTGATCCCGACCTTTGTAACACCGGGCAATCATGATCTTTGGTCTGATGCCGGATGGAACGCTTTCTTTAACCTCTTCGGCCCTTCCAGTTATTATTTCACTGTAAGAACGCCTGACGCCACGGACATGTATATTTCAATCGATTCAGGAAGCGGTACTCTCGGAAGCGCACAGCTCGCCTGGCTCGAAGATATTCTGCAGAACCAGCGGACAGACTGCCGTCGTTGCATCATTTTTACCCATAACGATTTCCTTCGTGTCAGACATTCGGAGATCAGCAATCCCCCGGTTGAGGAACTGACTGTACTTATTGATATGTTTACCAGATATCAGGTGGACGTACTGATAGCAGGTCACGACCATATACCCAGTGAAGAATTATTCGGGATAACTGATTATGTTATCGTGGGTTCAGTAAGCGATAATGACGAAGATCCAAATTATTTTAAACTGAGAGTTGAAAACGGCAATCTCCTGAATGAATTTGTAAACCTGTAATAATTGCACCCGGCGACGCCCTGTACAGATCGTCACTTTATTTTAAATGGCATGGCAATGTTTTAACAAACTGATTGGGTGGCGCCACAATGGAGCGATGTGCAACCTGCTCATCACTATAACTTAAAAAAATTACAAAATAATTTGTATTTGTAATTAATAATAATTTATATTTGCAATATATAAGAAACTTAAATATACAAGAATGATACCATCAGATCTCATCAAAGGTTCCCTTAAGACTATTGTTCTGAAGCTGCTCGAAGAGAACGGCCGCATGTACGGCTACGAGATTACACGTAAGGTCGAAACCATCACAGAGGGCAAAATCAGGCTTACATACGGCGCCCTCTACCCCGTACTGCATAAGCTTGAGAACGAGGGGGTGCTGGTCACCGAAACGGAGAACTTCAATAACCGGATCCGCATTTATTACAGCCTCACCGAGAAAGGTCACTCCGTCGTTACAGAGAAGATCCAGGAAATGAAAATATTCATCGAGTCTCTCCAGAACATTGTTAATCCGCAACCCGGACTGAGCCATGCCTGAGCCGAGTTTACGGAATATTGACCAGATAAGCAATGACATCAGGAAGCAGGAGATAACCTTCCCGCATCTTGCCGATGAGCTTATAGATCATATATGTTGTGATGTCGAATATGAAATGAAGAACGGATTGAGCTTCCATGATGCCTACCTGGCAGTAAAGGAGAAAATTGGCTCACAGGAGGCTGAAGGAGATACAGGAAGAAACACTTTATGCAGTTGACACAAAATACAGACAAATGAAAAGCTTAATGAAAATCTCAGCCATTGCAGGCACGGTTCTGCTTGGTTTTGCTGCATTATTTAAAATAATGCACTGGCCGGGAGCGGCCATCCTGCTGACACTCGGCGCCTTTACCCTGGCTTTTGTTTTCATGCCCTCGGCGCTGACAGTTCTCTGGAAAGAGACTCACAGCGGCAAGAGGCTCTTTCTTTACATCTCGGCCTTCATCACAGCGATGCTGTTCATCATCGGTGTAGCGTCCAAAGTACAGCACTGGCCCCTGGCTGCCCTGATCCTTATGGTTGCATCACTCTCCGGGATCTTTACCTTTATCCCGGCATTGCTGGCAGCCAGGCTGAAGGACCAGGAAAACAGGTCCAAGAAGATAGTATACATCCTGGGTGCGGCAGGACTGATCTTTTACACACTGGCGCTCCTGTGCAAGATACAGCACTGGCCCGGGGCATCACTGTTCATGATGTGCGGAGTGGTAATTATCTTCCTGGTGGTTTTTCCATGGTACACATGGATCACCTGGAAGGAGGACAAAAATGTCAGCGCAAAATTCATCGTGATGGTTGCCGGCTCCCTGGCCCTTGTTCTCCCCGGAGTACTTATCAACCTCAACCTCCAGAGAAACTACGATGCAGGATACTACAGCCATCAGAAGGAACAACAGGCGTTGTTCGAATATAAATTCACCCAAAATCAGTCTTTTATCACTAACTGCAAAGATTCGGTTGCATCGCATGTGCTTGCTGAGATCAATGGCAAAACAAATGATCTTCTGAAGTTTATTAATGACACCGAGGCAAAGATGACCGCCATTTCCGAAGGGAAATCCGGAGTGCCGGCCAGGCCTTACCTACCAGATCAAAGAGACTGAAAACGGACCGGAGATCCGGTTTAATACCCTGCGCAATCCATTTCACAATGTACCTTTCAGGGAATTCCTCCGCGACGGATCCGGTTCGCGCACCGAACTGAACACTGCCCTTAAGGAGTACTCTGATTACCTATCCGGACTGACCCCGGGAAGTGATTTTGGCAAGTATGCAAGCCTCCTTGATCCCAATGCTTACCTGCCGGAAAATGATCCTGAAACTGGCAGGATATCTCTGATGACCGGACTGCATATGCTGGAGCTTATGAAAAACGGTATCCTGACAGCGGAGTCTTATGCTCTTTCAGTTGTTGCAAAACAATAACAATCAATAATACAGAAGATCATGAAACAGAAGATATATTCATTCGGTCTGATAACAATAGCCATAATTATTATTGGTGCACTTCTCAAGATAAATCACTGGCCGGGCGGAGGTCAGCTGCTAATTCTCGGAATAGCTGTCCTTGTACTTGTTTTCCTTCCCCTTGCCCTCAGAAATCATTACAGGACTGAAGGGAACAGTAAGAATCCCGCACTGTATTTTGTAACATGGCTGACGTGCTTCGTGGTATTCGGCGGGATGCTTTTCAAGATTATGCACTGGCCGGGAGCAGGCAAGGCCCTTATGATAGCGCTGCCGTTCCCGTATGTTGTTTTCCTTCCGGTCTTCCTGGCTGTTACAGCGAAGGACAAAAGCTTTAGTATTTATAATACAGTCTATATACTGTTCCTCCTTGCCGGTATCTCGGTCTTCTCAGCCTTGCTGGCGTTGAATGTCCCGAAGGAGAGGGTTGACGACAGCATGCAAATGGCGCGTACATATAACAGGCTGGAAGCAGTGCTGAATGAACTCCCCTCTCCTGCCCTTCAGGCGCCTTTGGTGCAGAAGATTGATGAGGTTCTGAAGATAGTTGATGATTATCAGGCTCGGATCTTCGCTGCAGAAAAGATTTCGGGGGAAGAGTGGAACAATGACCCCCGGATCCTTCCGCGGCCGGAGGCAGCAGATATTGCAGCCCGGGCTTTGGTGACCGAAGGCAGGAACCCGGAGCGTGACACGAGACTTCAGGCCGGACTGGCTGATCTTATCACTGAGCTGGGAAAAACTGCCGGTTATGAGGATCTGGCAAAGGCTGCCCCTGCAATCTTTGATTACGCAGAGAATCCGGAAGATCCAACCGGATGGACGCAGGGGAAATTTGGTACATCTCCCCGCGTATGGTCACTCATCTACCTTGATGGCCTGGAGACGGATATCAAGCTGCTGAAGGCAGGTCTGTATTAGAAACAAAATCATTGTTCTGTGCATTAATAATGTCTAAATTGTAATCCTTACAATTAAATATTAATGCCATGAAAAAGCTTTTTATTATCTCCGTTTTTTGTATCATGACAACCCTCTCAGCTGTTGCTCAGGAGGGTATGTGGCTGCTGTCTCAGATCGGACAACTTGATCTGGCAGGGAAAGGACTACAGATCCCTGTGGAGAAGATATACAGTCCTGACAAGCCCTGTCTTGCCAATGCCATCCTCCAGCTCGGAGGGGGCTCTGCTTCATTTGTATCTCCGGAAGGATTGGTCGTCACCAATCACCATGTGGCCTATACAGCTCTTCAGCGGGCATCGAGCGTCAGCAGCGATTACCTTGTCAATGGCTTTCTGGCTAAAGATCACTCTGCTGAAATAAGCGCCCCGGGATACCGGGCCTTGATCATGCTTAAGATGAAAGATGTGACTGACGAGGTCCTCGCGGCAGCAAAAGACATCACTGACCCTGTCGAAAAAGACAAAAAGATAAATGAGAAAATAGCTGCCATGACTGAAGCAGTGAAAGAAAAGGAAAGCGGTCACGAGGCTGACGTTGTCTCACTTTTTGAAGGCAGACAATATATAATGCATACATATAAGGTTTTCAAAGACATACGTATTGTTTATGCTCCTCCCTTATCTATTGGAAACTACGGAGGCGAGACCGATAACTGGATGTGGCCCAGACATACCGGCGACTTCTCATTCATGAGAGTGTATGTCAGTCCTAAAGGTGAAGGCACTGAATACAGCGCCGCGAATGTTCCTTACAAGCCGGAAGTATGGCTGAAGGTTGCCGGGGGAGACCTTGACGAGGGAGACTTCAATTTTATTATTGGTTATCCGGGTCAGACTACACGATACCGTTCATCTAACTCTGTCGACTGGAACCTGCATAAAAACTATCCTTTCTCTGTCAGTAATTTCAATGAGATAATTGATCTCTGCGAAGAGCTCACCAAAGATGATCCTGCCGGCAAGCTCAAGGTCGCAAGTCTTGAGAAGGGACTGGCAAATGCAATGAAGAACTACAAGGGTAACATCGAAGGCATGACAAAAACCGGTTTCCTGCAAAAAAAGCTCGACTTTGAAAAAGAGTTCCTGGCCTGGGCAAACAGTACTCCTGAGAGAAAAGCAAAATATGCTGATATCCTTGCAAAGGAAAAAGCACAATATGACATCCTCGAAAGGACCAGAGACAAAGATAATGTCATCGGTATTCTGCAGGGTCTTTCCGGTAACCTGTCCGGTGTGGCGGCGCAGGTTTATGGCCTTGCGAAGGAACTGGAGAAGCCTGAAGAAGAGAGACAGCCCGGACTGACGCAGGATGCTCTTGATGAATTTGCCGAGGGATTGACTTATACATATAACGACTACTATGAGCCTGTTGACAAGGCGATGCTGCTGAGGGTTCTGAAGATGGCAGAGGCGCTGCCGGCGGACCAGCGTATAGCCGGGCTGGAGTATATTTTTACCGGTTCAGGAATGACGCCTGAACAGTGGGTTGAGAAGGCTTACAGCACTTCAAAACTGAAAGATATTGAGTTTGCAAAGAGTTCTTATCGGCAAGCCATCATCCGAGCTCGTCAAACTTGGAGATCCTTTTATAGGTATCGCAGCCGGAATTTATGATGCCTCAGAGGAGTCCGGGAAGATCTCCCGGGTCTTTGGTGCCAATGTCACTGCACTAAGAAAAGAGTATATCGAAGCTCTTTATGAATGGAAGGGATCAGCTCTTTATCCTGATGCAAGTGGCACTATCAGGTTTACCTGGGGACCAATAAAGGGTTACAAGCCTGCTGATGCTGTCTGGTACCAGCCGTTCACTTCACTGAAGGGTGTGGTCGACAAGAATACCGGTGTGGAACCATTCGATGCTCCGGCAGCTCTTGTGAAGCTGGAGGAGGTGAAAGATTATGGCCGGTGGACTGATCCAGAGCTGACAGATGTGCCTGTAGCTTTCCTGAACCAGTGTGATATCACGGGAGGCAACAGCGGCAGTCCTGTGATGAATGCAAAGGGTGAGATCATTGGCATCGCCTTCGACGGTAACTGGGAAGCCATGACCAGCAACTGGCAGTATGACTATGCTTTGCAGAGGTGCATTGCTGTCGATTTCAGGTATGTGTTATTTGTCACTGAAAAATTCGGCCATGCTGGTTTCCTCCTGAAGGAGATGGGGGTGTTGTGACATGAATACCTCAAGCAATGAAAACCGGCTCAGGCCGGTTTTTTCATCCTGCCTGCTCTGCACTCCTGCACCTCCCTGAAATTACCCGCCCGGCAATTTCTTAACGGTCAGCCCCTGTTGTCCAATGGCTACTGCCAATTTTTTTTGTACTTTTGCCAGCTCTCAATCAGGAATAAACCGCAGAATACATAAATGATATTTGACGATTTGGATCTGGATCCGGAACTGCTGGATTCAATAAATTACATGGGGTTCACAGAGACCACCCCAATCCAGGAAAAGGCCATCCCGGTCATCCTTGAGGGCCACGACCTCATCGGCTGCGCACAGACAGGCACAGGCAAGACGGCAGCCTATCTCCTGCCGATAATGAACAGTATCATTGATTACCGCCCAAGCCACACACATACACTCGTACTCGTTCCCACACGCGAGCTTGCCATACAGATCGACCAGCAGATACAGGGACTGGCTTACACACTGAACATCACATCGCTGGCAGTCTACGGCGGCGGCGACGGCAAGAGCTGGGACCAGGAGAGGGAAGCCCTCTCGAAGGGGGCCGATATCATCGTGGCCACCCCGGGCAGGCTCATCTCCCACCTTAACCTGGGATATGTGAAATTCGACAAGATAGAGGTCCTTGTCCTTGACGAGGCTGACAGGATGCTTGATATCGGGTTTTATGACGATATCGTGCACATCATTTCCTACGTGCCCAAACTGCGCCAGACACTGATGTTCAGCGCAACCATGCCGCCTGACATACGGACGCTGTCGAAACACATAATGCACAACCCGGTCGAGATAGCCCTTGAGATGTCGAAACCCGTCGAGGGCGTCATACAGGCCGTATACATGTGCAGCGACAGTCAGAAAATACCGCTGATAAACAGCCTCCTCGCCGACAATCCCGACTATAACAGCATCCTGATATTCAGTTCTACGAAGAAGAAAGTTAGTGAGATTGTACGCGGACTGCGGTCGAAGAATTATAATGTCGAAGGGATCTCCTCTGATCTGGAGCAGAAAGAGAGGGAGAATACGCTGCAGAGGTTCCGCTCGCGCAAGACCCGGGTGCTGGTGGCTACCGATGTTCTGAGTCGAGGGATAGATATAAAGGATATCAACCTGGTAATCAATTTTGATACCCCGTCAGATGCCGAGGATTATGTGCACCGTATCGGCCGTACGGCACGTGCCGAAGCCACCGGCGTGGCAATAACTCTTGTCAACAGGATGGATATCCCCAAGATGCAGCGGATAGAAAAACTGATCGGCTACGAGGTTTTTAAGGCTCCGCTGCCGGGGTTCATTGCCGAGGTGCATGACAAGACACCCGCACGCCACCCTTCACCAGGCAGATCTGACAAGGGCGGCTTCAGGCGCAGGAAGAACTGAACAGCTGAAAAAATATTTATGCATTATCTCAATTATTGCGTAATTTTGTTCTTAAGTCGCTGATTTATAAACTAAGTACGAAGATATTTGTTCTTATAAACGAACAAGTTAAAACCAAACCCTATGAAAACAAAAATCACATTGTTCCTGGCAGCAGTAATACTGCTTACAGGATGCGATCTGTTTAAAAAAGCCGCAGAGTTAACCATCACAACAGACCTGACGGCAGATATCCCTGTTATTGTTGCGCCGGTAAAGGCGGCTGATCTTGTGTCAGAAGCAGCGGCAGTAAATTTTTCCGGAACTTCAACCCTTTCACTTGCAGGTAATCCTGATATTGCCGATTATCTCGAAAAGATCAGGGAGATTGACCTTAAATCAGTTGTGATAACTGTAAACGGATTAAGTGCGGGTCAGACTATTAGTACCATTACAGTGGCTGTTACCGGAAGTGGTGAACTTGGGACACAGACGAATATTTCCGCTGCCAGTAACTCCTTCACTCCGGCGGTGAATGCATCCGTCTATAGTAAGGCTGAAGCAGATCTCCTGGCAAACCAGGAAATCACAGTTACCGCTACCGGAACTGCCAGCGGACCCATGAGTTTTGCAGTCCACCTGAATTTTGCTTCTGCCATCGTTGTCGGCGCCCTCGATTAGCAGCCGCTTTATTATGAAATCAATAGCTCCTGTTGTACTTGTTGCGGCATTTTTGTTTTCGTGCCAGTCAAACAAAAATAAGGTTGAAAATACTCAGTCATCATCAGTCCCTGCCGCAGCTGTCGAAATTGTTGCAGTGAACAACGGCGATGTGTCATTCGACAGCTACTTCGCGGATAAGACGATGCGCCTGGATTTCTTCCATACGGGTAACGCCGGCGAAGAGATGTTTGCCGTTGACAAGGTCCTTTCCGACGGCCCGTGGGGCGGCAGCAAAAACATCCTGATCGATAAGACAGAACTGGGTCCTTACTTCTTCGAGGTGATTGACAGGGACAGCAAAGTATTGCTTTACTCCCGCGGTTTTGCAAACATCTTCGGCGAATGGCAGACTACCCCCGAGGCGGAAGCCGGCTGGGGAACATTCCACGAATCGCTTCGTTTTCCTTGGCCCGGGAAGCCTGTTACCGTTATTGTGAAGAAACGTAATGCAGAAAATAAATTCACCCGGATATGGACGACAGATATCGATCCATCCTACCGCCAGGTCAATCCTGCCGAACAGAATTAACCCTTACCGGGTAAACATCATCGCGGAAAACGGCCCTGCACAGGAAAAGCTCGATATAGTCATTCTCGGCGATGGATACTCATCCGTGGAGATGGAAAAGTTCCGCAGCGATGCCAGACGTTTGTCAGGTGTACTGCTTGGCGCTGAACCATTTAAAAGCCGCAGCAAGGATATCAACATCAGGTCTGTAGAGACTCCGGCGGAGCAATCGGGTGTGAACAAGCCCCATCACGGCGTTTTCAGGCACACACCGTTGTCCGTCAGCTACAGCGCCTTCGATTCAGAGCGCTACGCCCTGACATACGATAATAAAACGGTAAGGGATGTCGCTTCGGCCGTGCCTTACGAATTCATGGTTATCCTCCTGAATGAAAGAACATACGGAGGCGGAGGCATATACAACCTTTACACCACCGTCGCTGCCGACAACAAATACTCCGATTACGTTATGATTCACGAGATGGGCCATCACATGGCCGGCCTGGCAGATGAATATTATACGTCATCGGTATCTTATGAGATGCCTCCCATAACTGTTGAACCGTGGGAGACCAACGTCACAGCCCTCCTCGATAAGGACAACCTGAAATGGAAGGATCTGGTAACAGAAGGAACGCCCATCCCTACTCCCTGGAACAAAGAGGAGTTTGACGCCTTCGGATATAAGATCCAGGAAGAGCGTGACAGCATAAGGAAGAACCTTCTGCCGGAGACAGTGATGGAAGACCTGTTCGTGCGCCAGGAGAAGGCAGAGGATGTGTTTTTCGCTACTGAAAAATACAAGGGTGCAGTCGGTGCATTCGAAGGGGCTGACTATTGCCAGAAGGGCATGTACCGGTCACAGCTCGACTGTATAATGTACACCCGTCACCAGGTCTTCTGCGAAGTCTGCCGGCGGAACATTTCAATGGTGATCGATCAGTATTCGAAGTGATTCTGAGGAAGTTGAAAGGGTTGAGGAGTTGAGAAGGTTGAAGGGTTGAGGGGTTTTGCTAAAAGTCGGTTTTTTTAGACAGATAGTCTATGATCTCATATAGTTTGCCTTTCAGGTCAACCAGGTCATTTACACTCATTGATCCTGCAGTAAGTCCTTGACTCAGTTTCGCGGGGATATCAGCTGCCCTCGACTGCAGCTTCTTACCTTTTGCGGTAAGAGCAATGATCACCTTTCTCTCGTCCTCGCCCGAACGCCGCCTGGTAACGAGACCCAGTGCCTCCAGCCGTTTAAGAAGCGGTGTTGTGGTGTTGGTATTGAGGATAAGCTTGCGGGATATTTCATTGACGGTCACCTCATCATTCTCCCATAACACAAGTAACACGAGGTACTGCGGGTAAGTGAGCCCGATCTCGTCGAGGTAAGGCTGGTAGATCCTTGTTATGAGCCTTGAAGCTGCATATACCGGGAAGCATAGCTGGTTTTCCAGTTTTAACTGTTCCTTGATCATGACCGCCGGATTTTAATTAAACATAATGTTCTGCAGATATGTATCTATTTTGCCTGGTTCGGTTGACGGTGCAAAGCGTTTGACCGGCTTGCCTTTGGAATCGATAAGGAATTTGGTGAAATTCCACTTGATCCTGCTGCTGAGAAAGCCCGGCAATGCACTTTTAAGGTATTTGTAGAGGGGGTGGGCGTCACTACCGTTGACATCGATCTTTGAGAACATCGGAAAGGTCACACCATAGTTCAGGAGGCAGCCTTCTGCGATCGATTTCTCATCACCCGGCTCCTGGTTTGCGAACTGGTTGCACGGAAAACCAAGGATGACCAGTCCTTTGTCACTGTATTTGTTGTACAGTTCTTCAAGTCCCCCGAACTGTGGCGTAAATCCGCATTTGCTGGCAGTATTGACCACCAGTACTGTCTTACCCTTATATTCCTCCATGCTGATTTCCTTACCCCCGAGGGTTTTTGCTTTAAAATCATAGAATGATGTTTCCATAGTATTTATTATTATTTTATCGTTTGTGATTTAATCTTTCGCGATACAAATATACAACTATTATTTATATCGCAAGCGATATTTCTGCATTTTAACATTTTTTTTTAAGAGTTATAGTGTCCGGAGCCTTAAAGCCAGAAGTCATTAATGTATGCAATGTCTAAAAATCGAAAATCCTTTTACAGTCAGGGATTTCTATTTTTTTGCTAACTTGATTGCCTTATTGATGTGTAATAATTAAAACGATTGATATGAAAACTAAATCCTCCATCCTGATCATTGTGCTGGTTATCTTCTCCCTTCAGCTGACGAGAGGTCAGTCGGCCGGAAACGCCGTTACCGATCAGCTACTCTCGGCCTATTCTCCGAAGAACTTCACAGCAGAGCCTGTGACCGATCAACAGCTTGATCTTATTCTTAAATGCGGCATCAAGGCGCCCAGCGGAAGGAACCTGCAGCCATGGAGGTTCACAGTCGTGCGTGATGAACCCTCCATGAAGGATATCATCGGCAATGTCGTGGCGGGTAACGTTCTGATACTTGTTTCAGGACCTGAAACCCAGGAACGTGGCACGCCTGATTTCGACTGCGGACTGGCCACCCAGAATATGTTCATAGCCGCCTCTTCACTCGGCCTGGGCGCAAGGATCTATGGAGGGCCTATAGCAGCTGCCAATGAGAAGCGCGAGGCTCTGCAGGTTCCGGCCGGCTATAAGGTTATAATCATCCTGCGTGTAGGTAATATTGACAATGGTGTCGATGCCGTCTCCGGCGCCTCAACAAGGAAGCCGCAGGAAGAAATCGTCAATTATAAGAAATAGAGGTCTGAAAATCTTTAGTCTGAAAGTTTAAAGTCCAAAGTCCTAAAGCTTCAGGCTATTGATCTACAGGGCTTTACACGCAGCTGCCGAAAACGATGGCTGGCTGACCTGAATTATTTTATGAAAAGCAACGGAACTGTAAACCGGGTGCTACCAGGTATAACGTACACCTAATGCTACCCCCCATCCAAATCCGGAATGAATACCAAGAAGATCCCACATCGGCCGGACATCTAGACTTACTAAAATCGGAGCATCCAGCGTGTTAAAATCGTATTCCAACCCAATCTGACCACCCAGGCCAATATTAAAGTAGTCATCATAATTGTCGTAGGAATAAAATCCTATACCTGCCCCCGGCCCGACATACCAGTTCAAACCATCTGTTATATTCCAATCCCAGTGATAAATGCCAACCAGAGAGAATCTGCTATGATGGGAATTGCCGCCAAAGCCCAGATCCAGTTCCAGCCGGTTTACGTCGTTAAACCCTTTCTGATAAGATAGTTCCACTCCGTTGATATCACCATTGCCGCCAATGCGCAAACCAATGGCATGGGGATGAACCTGAGCATTTATAGTATAGCTCAGGCAGAAAATAGCTAGTGTAAAAATTACGATCCTTTTCATAATTGTATGTATAATATTATACTACTGTTGGTTACAACTGGATATATGAGAAAATCGAACTGCTTGTAAAGTTGCAGCATTTAGTTGACTGAACAATTACATAATTTGCAGAATAAATTATATAATTCACACATCCGGAGAACAGTATAACATATCAAACAAAAGAGTAATAGTCCGGCTTTAATAGAAGGTTTTCCTGAGCAGCTAAGCTTTTGCTCTCTCATTGAAACACCCCCCGGAGCTTGTTTCCGGAGGCTGGAGATAAGTTAGCATTCAATATTGCGTCAGAACCTTAATGTTATTCCTAATCCTATCGCCATTGAATTTTCCGGCACTATTTTAAACGTCTGTAAGGTAAGCTCCGCTTTTGCCATTCTGTTACCCCCGGCCACCCATATAGGAATGCCAGCTATGGTAGAAGCAATTCCGACCATCCCGGTTATCACTCCAAGAGCCGCGCCATTTCCCTCCCCTGAGCTTGCATAAATAGTAATACCTGTTGCCGCTACACATATACCGCTCAATGTTAAAATCATCCCTGTATTTCTCGTTGTAACAGCTATATCCCTGTACTCGTCAATATCTAAAAGATGGAACTCCGCATCAGCCTTTCTGCTGCCTCCGATTGCCCATAAGGGAACGCCAGCTACTGCAGTGGCTATACCAGCCATACCGGAAAATCCCACAATTGCTACTGCAGTCCAGTCTTGAGTGCCTGTAGGTTTATAATTAACTCCGATTATATAACCTGTTGCTATTATCCCGACACCGCACGATGCTAAAATTATCCCTGCATTTCTCATTGTAACAGCTTTATGCCTGTACAGATTTAGCTGGTCCGTAGTTAATGTATCAGGATTAACTTTCTGAGCCATTAAGGTGCTGGAAATAAAACACAATAAGAGTATGAAAATGACTCTTCTTCCATAAAAAGGATTTCTTTTCATTTGTGGCGATATACTATATGTCAAAGTTACGCCGGCAAAAGTCCAAAGTCAAATTCATTTGCAGGCCGGAGGATCTGAAGTATCAGATTATGGCGATTTGTCCGATCCTTCTCCGGGCGATGACCAACTGCTTGCTGAGGTGGAAGCAGCTTCAATAAATCCTGTCGACTGGAAAATAAGGAACGGCGGTTTGAAGTTCATCACCGGGTCAAAGTTTCCACGTATATACGGTGCCGATTTTGCCGGTATGGTCCGGGAAACAGGTAAAGGAGTGGATGGTTTCAAACCAGGTGACAGGATCTACGGATCCAGGTCAGTGTTATTTGACAGACACGGGGTAAAATAGTTGTTACGGTATAGACAATTCAGCCGGTCTTTTCCGCAATTCAGTAACATATCATACATCTTACAAGTGAACATCTGCTCAGCCACAATTTATGGGGCTTCGAGAGGGTTTTGGCATACCCTTTGCATTGGTACCTGTGAAGAGCCAGATCTTCATAAAACTTAAAGAGATGAAAAACTTAATTATCACATCGATCCTCGCAGTCCTGATAGCTTCAGCGACGACAGTCAGGGCACAGGACTATCCTGAGGAATACCTGGGTCTCCCGGGTGACAACCTTAACCTCTACGCAGTTATGGACCTGTTCCGCAACTCCGAAACACTTGAAGGCTTTGAGAGAAGTCTCAACGACCCGAAGTCAAGGATCAACAACCTCGACCTTAACCGTGATAATTTTGTTGACTACATCACCGTGTCGGATTACATCGACAGGAAAGTCCATACGATAGTGTTGCGCGCCGTACTCGGACGGAAGGAATACCAGGACGTGGCGGTCTTCACCGTTCAGAAGGTGGGCAAGAAGAAGGTGATGATACAGCTCATTGGCGATGAGGCTCTCTACGGAAGAAATTATATCATCGAACCTGTATATTCAAAGAAATTCAGACACGGGTATTACGGAGACCCGATGTATGCTGACAACGTAACCATAATCAATAATTACTACTATGACATCTTCGAATGGCCGATGATAGTGTACATCTACCGGCCATACTACCACGGATGGCACTCGTCATGGTACTGGGGTTACTACCCTGCCTACTGGGATCCCTGGAGACCCTACTACTGGGACTACTACTACGGGTACCACTCATGCTGGAACCATCATTACAACACTTACTACCATCACTGGGACTACCCGAGGTACGAGCGTTACCACGACTTCTACTACCGCGGCATCCGCCAGCAGTCGGATCAGGTACATCACCGGATCGCTGAAGGCAACTATACTGAGACCTACTCGCGTCCCGAACTGAGGAGAGTAGGAGCAGATCTCTACAACACCACTCATGAAACCAGGAACAGAGAAAACCGCAGGGCTTCCGCCGGAAACCAGGGGGTTGAACGCAGGACAGAAGAGGTAAGAGCATCTCAGAGCCGGGATGTCGAAAGAAGGACCGCAGAGAGCAGAACTGCAGAGACAAGGGCTGCCAGAAGTAAAAGCTGCCGAAGCAAGGACTGTCGAAGCAAGGGATGCCGGGAGAAGGTCTGTTGAGAGCAGGGCTGCTGAAGAGAGAGCCTCAGAAACAAGGGAAGCACATAGCAGAGCGACCGAAGCAAGAGCTGTCGAGGCAAGGGAAGCACAGAGCAGGGCATCTGAATCAAGAGCTGCCGAGGCAAGAGAAGCCCAGAGCAGAGCCGCTGAATCAAGAGCTGCTGAGGCAAGGGAAGCACAGAGCAGGGCATCTGAATCAAGAGCTGCCGAGGCAAGGGAAGCACAGAGCAGAGCATCTGAATCAAGAGCTGCCGAGGCAAGGGAAGCACAGAGCAGGGCATGCTGAATCAAGAGCTGCAGAGGCAAGAGAAGCCCAAAGCAGGGCATCTGAATCAAGAGCTGCCGAGGCAAGAGAAGCCCAGAGCAGAGCCGCTGAATCAAGAGCTACTGAGGCAAGGGAAGCACAGAGCAGGGCATCTGAAGCAAGAGCTGCCGAGGCAAGGGAAGCACAGAGCAGGGCATCTGAAGCAAGAGCTGCCGAGGCAAGAGAAGCCCAGAGCAGAGCCGCTGAAGCAAGAGCTGCAGAAGCAAGAGAAACAGAAAGAAAGTCTGCTGAAAGCAGGCAGGCAGAATCAAAGTCCGCTGAAGCCAGGAGAAGCTCAGGCAACACCACATCAGCAAACGGCCCCTCCCGCCCCGACCGCAGACAATAGTCAGGCAATAGTCAGACAATAATTAATATATCCCGCAGATCACCGGTCTGCGGGATTTTTTTACATAATTTTCCCCCCTCCTGCCCGTTAAACTTAAAGGCTGGTATGCTCGTCCAAATTTCTTCAACTGCAGAACAACCTATGAATAAAGTACCTTCTATATCCAAAAGGAAATTAATTGTTCTGTTAATGGTTGTTTGTCAGCCGTTTATTACTGACTGTTCCAGACATGTCTATCCCGAATCATCGTTTAAGAACATCACTACCCAGGCTGAAAAACAAAAGATGGATGATTTTGTCAAGGCGGGCATTGAAAAAGTCATAGATACCCATGGTACCACTCCGGATGAAATAATTAAAACTGCCCGGCAATATCTTGGTGTTCCCCATTGCATGGGCGGTACAACTATGAAATGCATGGATTGTTCCGGATTACTGGTAACGGTTTTTGCCGGTCATGGTATTCAGCTTCCACATAACTCGGAAGAGCAGGCCAGGTATGGAAGAGTCATATCAAAAAAGGAAGATCTCAGAAAAGGGGACATGGTCTTTTTTATCCGGTCATACAGAACAAGCCATTTCATAACCCATTCGGGCATTTATCTGGGGAATAACGAATTTATTCACACCTCTTCCAGTGACGGAGTGACAATCACCTCACTGGATGATCCCTGGTGGAACGAAAGGTATCTTTTCGGAACAAGAATACTCGATTGATTATAAAAGCATATGAAGTCTAAAGACCTGAGGGTCTGAAGTCTGCTGTCTACGGTCTTCAGTTGCAAATCGCAAGTCGCAAACCGCAAATCCTCCAAATCAAGCCTCTTCAATCACCTTCCACCCCATTGCATCTGCAAGTGCAAATACCGGTTCCTTCAGGTCACCGTAGAAGGTCACCCTGTGCCACCCCCACCTGTTCCATTGTGTGAAGAGCTTTTCAATATCTCCGGCAGGATCGGCACAGAGCTTCGTCCGGCAGGCCCTGTCATCAGGATCGTTATCGACAGTGACTGCCTGGTGAAAAAGTATCTCCTTCCTCTCATCGTTGATCTGAAGAGTGGTGGTCAGATAATTCAATGGCAAAATCGACTGTACAGATGCACCGGCACGGTCCTCCGAATGGGTCATGATCCTGAAAGGATTTGTCTCCCTGTCGGGACCGAAGATCTTGTTTGGCGCCACACAATGGGCATATATTATCTGGCGTTTTGAGGTATCGATAACCGGATCGGAGATGAATCCCGGCCTGCCGTTTGTCAGCGTGGCAAATGCCAGCATGGTTGCCGCCGAATTCGTGTCACATTCACAACCTCCTACAAGGCCTTCATTGCATAACTCGTGAAATCCGAGACATGGATAGGCATGGATATGGCCACCGTAGAACCCGCCCAGGCAATTTACCGTGATAGCGTTGGCGTCATGCTTCTTAAGTACTGATTTCATCCCCAGGTACATCGCCGCAGAAGTCAGAAGTGTTTCAAAAGAAACACCCACAACCTCGAGGGCGCTGCTCTGCCAGCGCTCCGCCACAAGCGTCGCCTCATCCCTGTCAGCGGTGCTCCAGGCTTCATTCACTTCTGAAAATGGAATATATTCAAGCGGTATGCCCATTACCGGCGCCGCTATCACGGCGTTCTGGTCCATGACGGCAAGAATCTTAGATTTGCCGAAACGATTCAGGCATTCATCCGGGGACAGAAAATCGATCTCATTCTGCTGAAGCTGGTACTTTTTTTCTGCAGGTGTCAACATCAGACGTACCTTGTCAGTTGCAGCCACGAATTCATCCACTAGTCCCGCCCTTTGCTGTAATGGTGAAACAGGTTACTGCTGCCAGAAGGTCTTCCATCCTTGACGAGGCAACGAAGCCGACATTGCGGCCGGGCGCTCCCAGGAATGTGGAGTTATATACGAGGAAGCCTCCGCTGCCGCCGAACTGGAAATCAGCATAAAGAACCGGTTTACCTGTCTTTGCCACGGTCTCTACCACCTGGTTCCAGCAGTTCATCTGGTAAACGATGTACCCATCGATCGTATCCGTCTTATCCTGTTCAACAATCTTCTGAGCCTCTTCAGGGCCTGTAGCCAGAGAAGGCAGGAACTCCCAGCCCTTAAAATGGTTTGCCAGGGCATTGTTTATCTTTTCCATTGGAGGCCTGAAATCAAAGCCCAGATTGGGCCAGTCAGGGCGCTCCTGCACCGGCGCATGAAGTGAATACAGGATCCGTATTCTCAGCTTCCTGCGGCCGGCTCCTGATGAGCAGGAGTTGCTTAGCAGCGCTGCGGGAGCAAGTGCCATGCAGGCAGCGCAGGCAGTGCATGATGAGATAAAGTTACGTCTTGTGAAACCCTGATGGCTCGTTGCCGGAATATTTCTTCTGTTTTTCATTGGTCAGGCTTTAGAGATATTCAATCATAAGCAAGGTACGAAAGAAACATTAATAGTCATAGGCTTTGTTAAGACTGGTCAGAGACCTGGTGGCTGCCGTCAGGGTGATTAAGTTTTAGTAATGAACTTTGTCTGGCCGGGACTGTCTCACTGCGTTCGCCAGACTGCCCGTTGCTCCCTGGCTCATGCAATTAATCCCTGCATTTCGCCGTTAATCCTTAAAAGCCCGGATGTCCTTAAAGAGACCTCTTCTTCTCACCACTGTGCTGCTCCTGTCCCTGAGCCCTGAGTTCTGTGCACAGTCCTCCGGCAACACCGAAGAGGCAACAGCTTATTACACGGTGAAAAGAGTGGTCGACGGCGACACCTTCTGGATTGACGATGGAAGTGAGAAGGGACTCAAGATCCGGCTAATCGGTGTCGATGCTCCCGAGCCCCGTAATAACGGCAAGAAGCTGAAAGGCTATTTTGGTACCGAGTCGTCTGATTACCTGACCCGGCTCATTGGTGGCAGAAAGGTAAGACTGGAGTACGATGCAGGCCGTTACGATCAGTATGGCCGCACTCTGGCTTATGTTTATCTTGACGATGGCACCTTCGTCAATGCTGACCTGGTTAGAAACGGCTACGCCACTGTCATGACCACCCCGCCAAACGTTAAATATGCGGATACCTTCGTTGAGCTGGCCGGCAAGGCCCGGAGGCAGAAAAAGGGACTTTGGAAGGAAAGTCCTAAGTAATACAAGACTATGACAATAAAAATGAAAAAAAGAGCTTGCGGGATCATTACAGCAGCTTTGTTGACAAGCCTGACCGCCAGCCTTTCAGCACAGGAAGAAATTGCCGTAGGAACGCCCGCACTGGAAAATTGGCGACAGGCGCTTGCGGAATACCCTGATTCAACAGAGGATCTTTATATAACGGGAGAGGCCATTTATAAAGAGCTTTACAGGACAACAGGCGAAAAGGCATATATTGATTCTGTGCTTATGATCCTGTCACAACGCACTTTGTATTTCAATAATAAACCGTCAAATGATCTTCATAAATCACTTTTTCTTTTTGAGCTTGGCGGAAACGATACATTATACACGGAACAATGCTACAACCTTATAATTGAAGTAGCCGACAGCTTTCCTGATTATATTGACCATAGCTATTCGGTGCTCCTGATGGCTGCCGCCATCAGATCATTTTCGATAAATCTAATTGATACAACGGAAGTATTGGTAGCTTATCAAAATGCTATCGGAGCAGTTGAAGCACAACTTGAAATTCATCCTGGTGATTCCCGTTATCCCGCAGCTGCAAATAAAATCGATTTAATATTCCTGTCAGGAGGCCCGAAGACTTGCAGCAGCATCGAAGCAGTATACTCGCGGAAGATCGATCAGGATATTCATGATACTGTGCTTATCAACAAGGTCTTCAACCTGCTGACGGAAACGGACTGTACCCGTTCGGATTTTTTTTACAGGATAGCTGTCAAACTGTATGCAAATAATCGCTCTGCTGAGAATGCGGTCAGGCTGGCTGAGCTGAACATTGCACGTAAAAACAGGGATAAGGCTGTTTCGTATTTCACTGAAGCCTACAAGTCTGACACAAGTAAAATAGTCCGGTCTGAAGTTGTGACCAGGATTGCCGCAATGGAGCTGGCAGAAGGAAAAAGGCAGGAAGCAAGGGATCGCGGTGAGCATGCATGGGAGCTGAACAAAAAGAACGGAAAGGCGCTTTTGATCATTGCTGAAGCTTATGCGGGCAGCAAAATAGGAGATGCTTTTGATAATCACTCCGCATACTGGGTGGCAGTTGACTACCTTATGTTCGCCAAAGCCGTTGATCCCTCCCTGAAAGGAATAGCGGATGAAAAGATCAGAACCTACTCAAAGCTTTTCCCGACAAAAGAGGAATGTTATTACAGGGGCATTACTGATCAGGGTATAGTCTACAGTGTCGGAAGCTGGATCAGTGAAGTAACGAAAGTCAGGTTCAGAAAAGAGTAATCAGGTATCCGGGTCCCGTTAGATCTTCACCGGGTTCCTCCGGCCGGAACAGGCTCCAGGATAGATGCTTTTTGGCATGATTTGTGAAATATCCGCGTTATGGAAACCATTAAATCAAACATCATGAAGACACTTATTTTATTCATTGGGCTGACAGGTATCGCAGCCGGTGCCGGCGCACAGGTCAGCTCCAATGCATTGGGTGTGCGTTTTTACGGAGGCGATAAATTCGATGGTGTGGAACCGTCTTATCAGAAGGGCCTCAACGATAGAAACAGGCTGGAACTCGATGCCAGCTTTGGATTCAAGTCAGACGACAGCAGGGTTGCCCTGTACGCCATTTATCACTGGGACTGGGTTGGGGTGGCGCTCTCGGCCTGCGCTATACCTGGTAATTGCTGACAATTTAACAGACCTGAAGAAGATCTGAATGCCGGCTTCAGGTTCAGACTTCACAAAAAGATATTCCTTGTTCGATATTCTTTGTCTTCCTGATTCCTCAGAACAGCAGCGATAAACAGGTAAGTCCTCCGTCCATCTTTCTGAACTCCGACATCTCGAGCTCAATAATGTTGTATTCAAGATCTGTGATCTTCGCCTTTGACTTTGGAAACCCTTTGGGTATCAGCAGGAAATCATTAACCAGTAAACAATTGGCTGAATAGCTCTCATCCTGATCCAGTATGATGTAATTTCCTGTTTGAGCAATTTTCGAAAAACCCGGTGTCGAAATGAAATTCCCCTTACCAAGGTATGCGATGTCCGATTTCAGGTGGAGACCGGCCTCCACCTTAATCTCTGAGGAAGTAAACCCGTATCTTGAGAGGATTGCAGCCAGCTGATCAGCACCTTCCTGGTTTGTTCTTCCGGAGAGCCCGATGAAGTAATGGTCCTCTACCCTTAAAATATCTCCGCCTTCCAGGGTGCCCGGAAATTCAATTGTCTCCGGTGTTTTGAATCCGGATAAGACCCGTGAGATTTCAACCTCTTCACCAATCCTGGATGCAGCTCCCGGATGCGTAACGACTGCCACCCTGCTGTTGACAACAGCAGTATCCTCAACAAAGCAACCGTCCGGGTACCTTTCATCCGCTTCCAGGATTATCAGTTCCACTCCGCATCTTTCCAGGGCTTTACAATATGCGGAATGCTGTTCAAGCGCTTTTTTATAATCGGGTTTCCCCAAGGTTGACGTTGTTATTCCATTGGCGAAATTCCTGCCAGGTCTGCGGACTATAGCTTTTGAGTACATTTTCCCAATTATAAATTTTGAAGATTTCTGTCAGTTACAATTTAATCAAGTATAATTTAAAAATTCGAAAAGATCAAATTCTGGAGTGAGGGTACCTTAAGGACCTGGTACCAGGCAGAGAAGACGGAATTTTCAATGATCACCCCGTAAAAGCATTTTAGTCGTCAATTTATGCCAAAGCCCTCACTCCCTTCAGCTTAAATTACCTGAAGGTTCACAAAATGTGTCATCGCCCGGAGTACTATTATACCGAATGGAATTCTTCAATATTCTCCATCTCCTCTCTTGTGAATGTATGGAGCTTAATGACCCGGGCGTCAGATCTGAAAAATGAAGGCACAATCTGAAGGGCCTGATCCTTGTTTTCTACCTCCACTATTAACCATGCTTTATGTTCACCGTCATGGCAGCCCCAATCAGCTTGCCTCAGAAAATGTGAACCGGTCTGTAAAAAGATACGTACTGCATTATTACACGCAGATTCTGTTGCTTCATGAGGAACTTCAATAAGATACCTTTCCATTTTACAGCTCCTTTCCAATGATTATTATTTATTGTAATCCAATTGTAACCTGATCTTTATATAAAACAAATTCCCCTGGACTTATGTTCATTAAAAAAAATATTCCGGAATGGATGAATTTCCAGATAAGCCATTGAACCTGATCATTCGTTTGAATATGCTGACTGTAAGACATTTGCAACTCTGCCAAAGCTCTGTTCCATAATACCGGTTGCTAATGAATGCAAGCTTGTAGCAGTTGGTTTTCTGTTCGTAAAAAAGTATTAACCTTAAATTCTAACGCAGACTACTGTTGGTTGTTAAATAACAACTATATGTAGCGTAATTACAACTAAATGTTTTTGTATTTTTTTGATTCTTGCAATGAAGCCGAATATCTTTGTACTGTCAGAAAAATAAAATAAAGAGATAGTACCTATGTTAAACACTAAGATGATTGGCAATAAAATTGCCGAAGCACGGAAGAAAATAAATATTTCTCAGGCTCAGCTCGCTCAACGTCTGTTCATAAGCGCACAGGCAGTTGGAAAATGGGAACGCGGAGAATCAATGCCGGACATCATTACCTTTAACCGTCTGGCGGAAATTCTGAGTGTTGACCTTAACTATTTTTCAGAAAGCATACAATCTGTGGCTACTGAAATGTCACCCGCTGAGTCTTTGGATAAGCAATCGACTGAATTGCAATCAGGGGAGCAGAAGAAAAAGCTTAGCTGGGATATGTCACGCGGTAACTGGGTGGGCGCTGATTTTTCCGGATTGAAAAATCTGCATGCAAAATTCAGTTCCTCCAACATGCAGCGCTGCCTGTTTATCGGTTCAGATATGTCCGGACTTCTTTTAAAAAGCAATCATGTTGACAGATGTGACTTCTCAAATTCCGATTTGAGCAGCAGCCAAATCCGGAACTCCAACTTAGCCAACAGCCTGTTTAAGGACTGTTCTTTGAAAGAAACCGAATTTTCAGGAAGCCATATTGGTGGCTGCGATTTCTCCGGCTCCGATTTTACAGGAGTGGTGGTCAAATCCGGTGCTTTTGTGAAAAATACTGTCGCTGATGCAGTGTGGAATCGCACCACTTTTATGACTTCACAGATTAACGATATTGTCTTCGGAGGTACATTGGATGACTGCTATTTTGAAAACTGCGCATTTACCAGGGTGACATTCCGGAATTCAACGCTTATTAACACTTTCTTTAAGAATAAAAGTTTGAAACAGATCCGGTTTATTGACTGTCAGGCAGATCGGATGACTTACGAATTCCTGAAAAACGGTAAAGCAGACTTGACTGGTATCACGCTGTTAACACCTTAATGGAGGCGTGGTCAGATCTCACGCCCCACGCCTCAACTCTTACCATGCGCCCTGAACCATGTTCCCTGGTACGGATAAACAAACGATCTTAAGCCCTCCTGATATTCGGACCCTGACATTTTTGTATTTGCGGTATTTAATGATTAACTTTTCACGGTAAATTAATCAGATAACCCCTTGCATATGAAATTGATCCGTTACAAATTCAGCTTCCTTATCTGTGCTCTGATTGTCATGCAATTATGTTTCTTAACTTCCTGTACTACAAGTTCAAACGATTCAAACAAACAATTCGGGGAAACCGGTTTTCTTGGTTTTTATCTTGATATGGACTATTCAAAAGTAAAAAGTGTAACCGATTCTTTGCTTGACAGTGGTGAATTACAATATTTTGAAACTACAGATATACTTGGGAATAAACAAAAAGACTTATACCATGAGTTTTCAGGAATAAGTCCTGCTCTTTGTGCAAAAGTTAATCTCAGAGGGGCTCTTATGGTCGATGCAAGGTTAACCAGTATTCAACTTACTCTATGCAACAGGTCAGACACAGGAGAACAAAGATTTTCACTTGTTTGTGACCTGAATCAACTTAACAGGTTATTTGAATTATATAAAGAGAAATATGGAGCCCCCACCTTACTTGGCCAGGGCGAACAATATGATCTGTTGTCAAAAAGAATATCAGGTGTTTATTCCCCGGGGCCGAAAGGAAGATGGGCAATGGATAAGATTTATTTTTGGGAGAGGGGAAACTACAGAGTATATTTTGATTTTGGATATCCAAAAAGTCTGACCAGATCAGATAATTCAATAACAGAATCTGATGATTCCGCATTGCCTGATTCGACAACTGCTCCTGTAATTTACTATGTCTTTACACAAGACTATATGGATGAGATGCTTGAGAAAGCAAGCAGAATGAAACCAGAAGTATTTAAATAATATCTCCATGAAACACAAATTCCTTCACACACGATCAGCACTTTTCCTGGTCCTCCTCGTTATGGGCTGTCAGAACACAACCCAACCACAATATTCCAGTGAGACAGAGAAACGGATAAAGCAGGTTGAGAACAACCTTGGAGACTGGGTACGCACTCAGAATGATACAACCTGGAATCTTGAAGAGAGGATGAAACACCATCACATCATGGGAGTCAGCATTGCTGTCGTGCATGATGGCAATATCGAATGGGCAAGAGGATACGGCTGGGCAGATGTGTCGGAGAAACGTCCGGTGACAGAGAAAACGTTGTTCCAGGCTGCATCGATCAGCAAGTCTCTGAACGGGGTCGGCGTGATGAAGCTTGTACAGGACAAGAAGCTAGACCTGAATACGGATATCAATCAGTACCTCACATCGTGGAAATTTCCTTACGACACTGTCTCAAAGAATAAACCAATAACTGTTGCCGCCCTGTTGAGTCACACTGCCGGACTGACAATCCATGGTTTCCCCGGTTATGCCAGGGGCGACAGTCTTCCTGCTATCCCACAGATCCTCGATGGCCAGAAGCCGGCCAACACGGAAGCAGTGCGTTCGTTCATGGAGCCGGGTGCCAATGTGATCTATTCAGGCGGGGGTATAACAATCTCGCAGCTGATAGTTATGGATGTCACACAGAAGCCCTACGATGAGTTCATGCAAAAGAATGTCCTCGATCCCATGGGCATGACAGGCAGTTTCTTTACGCAGCCTCCTGCCAGGTCAGACAGCAGCCTGCTGGCCACGGGCTATAAGGCAGACGGCACACCGGTAAAAGGCAAATATCATATTTATCCTGAACAGGCCGCAGCAGGATTATGGACCAATCCCTCCGACCTGGGCAGGTACATTATTGAGACCGTTTTGTCATACAACGGGAAGTCGGACAAGGTTCTGACACCTGAGTTTACAAAGCTGAGGCTTACGCCTGTCATGCAGGATGCAGCATCCGGGGTGTTTGTGACCAGGAAGGATTCAAGTTTCTATTTCTCCCACGGCGGAGCCAATGAAGGCTTTACATGTTATTATGTCGGCGATGTCATCAGCGGCAACGGGGCGGTGATCATGACCAACTCCGACAACGGGTCCCTCTCTTCTGAGATAGCTAACAGCGTTGCCACAGTCTACGGATGGAAAGACTTTTACCAGCCGGTACTGAAGACTGTTACTGACGTTGATGAGGCGGTTCTCAACAGGTATGTCGGAAAGTATGAAGTTGAAGGACAGGTAACTAATATTAAAATGGAAGGCAGGAACCTGTTGGTAAGTCCTTACCCTGATTTCTGGGTAAATGTCTATTTCACATCCGATACTGACTTCTTTGTCAGGGAGTTTCAGGGTGACTTAAGGTTTATCATTGATGCTGAAGGAAAAGTCACCGGTTTCAGCATGAACGGAATGTTTATCAGGAAGGTCGAATAGGTCCTGCAGTCTGGCAAACGGAAATTATGAAAGAAAACAGGGAAGTAACTGAACCGGTTATGCCCTGTTTGCCTTTTATTTAATCGATTTTATTTACCTTTAATGCTCCTTGATTGGTATGGTGATCATACAATGAGAACAGATATCCACATTGGCATATTTGATGTCATCATCTTCCTGGGTGTTTTCCAGGGCCTGCTCCTTTCGTGGTTCTTCATGAAAAACTCCGGAGAAAACAAAAAAGCCAACCTCTTCCAGGGCCTGTTCCTTGTTTCACTCGCCCTGGCAATCTTCGAGGAGTGGCTCAATAACACCGGACTGATAGTCAGGGCGCTCTATCTGACCAACTTCAGCGAGTCGCTCAATTTTGCCTTTGCCCCGCTGTTCTACTTTTATATCTGGACCAGTCTCAATCCCGACTCAAAGAGAAAAACCTGGGTACACTTCATCCCTTTCTTCTTCTGGACCTTCTATATGATCTTCGCTTTCATCCAGCCTGATGAGAATAAATATAACTCATACATCCAGACCAAGCATCCCGACTGGGGTTACCTTCCCGGGGATGACACTGTTTCGGATGACCCGCTCGGCATCCGGAAATTCGTCAACCATCTTATGCTTTTGCAGTTGGGTGTCTACGTCTTCATGGCAGTAACCACGGTTTTGATGAAGTTCAGGTCATCGGGCGAATCCTTCTTCACGACAGAAAACACTCTCCTCAGGGTACTGCGTAACTCAGTGATACACATCCTGATACTGATAACGCTGATGGTCACCATGAAGATCTTGTTCGGAATGAGGAGCGATGTTGGCGGCTACATCGTAGCCTCGTATGTCTCGTTCATGATCTATGCAACAACGTGGCAGGTACTCAACAGGTCCGACTATTTCGACACCCCCGGCTCTTTCCTCTTTTTCCCAGCCATAAAATACCGCAAATCGTCTCTCTCGGATACAAACAAGGAACAGATCCTTAAGAAAATCAAAAGGGAGATGGAAGAAAGCAGCTATTTCACGAATAACCTGGCATCACTGGCAGGCCTGGCACGACAGATAAATGAGTCGCCGCATCATGTCTCACAGGTGATAAATGAAAAACTGAACAAAAACTTCTTCGAGATGCTTGCCTTTTATCGTGTGGAGCATGCAAAGAAACTTATCAGGCAGGATAAGCGGGGAAAAATTACCGTTGAGGAGCTCGCCGAGCTGGTCGGTTACAACTCAAAATCCTCCTTCAATTCTGCTTTTAAAAAATATTCCTCCAAAACACCGTCTGAATACAGGAAATCGGCGGACTAATCGTATACCACTGTATATCTGATCATTACAGCGCCATAGGCGAGCGGTTTCCGTTTGTGCCTATAGGCGCGCACATCGTTCCGATAGGCTAAGTCGTTCCCGGGGGAGTCCTCATTTTATGTTTGCCATGAAAACCAAACACGGCAGCAATGACAAACAATGTTGAAACCAGGTCAGACCGACAGTACTACATAGACTGGCTGAGAATTATGCTCATCATAAGTGTATACCTGTTTCACGTGGGAATGATCTTCAACACATGGGAATGGCATGTCAAGAACAATATATTATATGACGGCCTGATGGAAGAGGTAATGATATTCCTTCATTACTGGAGGATGCCGTTGTTGTTCATGATCTCCGGGGCAGGCACCTGGTATGCTCTTAAGAACATATCGCCCGGCCGGTATCTCCTTGAGCGTGCCAGGCGGCTCCTGGTGCCTCTCGCAGCAGGCATCTTCATCCTGGTGCCTGTACAGGTATATATTGAGAAAATCGACCAGTACCCGTCGCTGCTGGCCTACTACCCGCATATGTTCGAAGGGATCTATCCGGAGGGCAACTTCAGCTGGCATCACCTCTGGTTCATTGCCTACCTGTTCGTCATAGCTCTCGTTATCACACCGTTTCTTAACCTGCTCCGCAGCACAAGGTTCATGGCCATGGTGGGAAACCTGGAACATATCTTCATCAAACCGTTCGGACTGAATACCGTCATCATCCCGCTGCTGATATCGCAGGTGATCCTCCGCAACTACTTTGAGCAGGATACGCAATCACTGGTTGACGACTGGGCTTCATTCACCGCCTACCTTATATTCTTCCTGGCAGGATTCATACTGCTTCCTGTCAAAAGTATCGCAGGGGCGATGACGAAATACAGAAGGCTCTACCTGGCTGAGACCGTCGTCATGATGACTGTGATGCTTCTGGTCCGCGACCAGGCAGACACAGTCAGGGCCGCAGAGATAATCTATGATGTGGCAGCCCTGGCGATGAGCTGGACCTGTGCGGTGACAGTCACAGGCTATGGCAGGAAATACCTTGACCGCAACTCATCGTTCAGGAAAACGGCTAACGAGGCCATCTACCCCTTCTATCTCCTTCATCAGCCTGCCCTGGTCATCACAGGATACATGGTTGTAAAACTCCCGATCCCTGTAATGATGAAGGTGAGCCTGGTAATGATCTCATCCTTCATCCTTATCGTGTCTGTCTACTGGTTCCTGATAAGGCCTTTTAATGTAACCCGTGTACTGTTCGGAATGAAACCACAATTCAATTCACCACTTAATAAATTTAAAGCTATGAAAACAAAAGAAGTTAAAAGCGAAAAAGGCAGCAGCCGTCTGGCATGCGCAGTAATGTTCTCACTGATGCTGGTCTCATTATCAGCATCTCTCTCAGCACAGGAAACAAGGCAGGAGCGTACACTCCTGGGTCCTGATGTCACTTACTCCACGGTTTGGGCTCCCGAGATGAAGTTCAACTCGGTACAAGGCAAGACAGGCACTCTCATCGGCGGTTACGGAGGTGTGCTTATCAACCGCAATTATCTCCTGGGTTTTGCCGGCGGAGTCAACCTCTCCCACCCGACCGTTAACTACGGGTACTTCGGCGGAATCGGCCAGGTGATAATATATCCCGGGAAGATGGTGCACCTGAGCGGTCAGCTGGTTCTGGCTTATGGAAGCACAAAGGACTATGAAAATCCCAAAAACGGGTTGTTTGACAACTTCTGGAATATTTCCGGTGAACGCTTCATGATGTCAGAACCCGGTATCAATGCTGAGGTCAACCTGAGTGAGGGGATTACATTGGTCGCCGGAGTAAGCTACAGGTTCGTTAACGGTATTGATCCGAACAACGAGTATGTTGACATCACCCATGTTACCAGTCAGGATATGAGCGGAGTCAATTTCAGCATCGGGCTGAAAATCACCAAAGCACGCAGATAGCAACCCGGTTGCTCATAACGTCATATCTGAAGGCCGGACTAATCCTCCGGCCTTCTTCATTGATACTGTTGCATCCTGACCGTTACCCTTATCTTTATTTCGTTTATTTTGTTTATTTCGATTATTTCGTATAAATTTGCAAATAAGACAACATAATGATCCCAGATATGGAACTACTTGATATCAGGAAACCAACCAAGAAAGAACAAATGGCTGCACGAGAGTCATATGAAGCACTTGTTTCCTCTATTGAATTATTGCACAACGAATTACCTGAGATAGAAATTGAAGAAACAGATGAAAAGATCAGGATTCCGATAAGTGCGCTGAAGCTTCTTGCGAAAATCTTGAAAGAGATAAGTCATGGAAGACCCGTTTCCATTGTTCCGGTTGCAACTGAAATCACAACTCAGGCAGCAGCAGATCTTCTAGGCTGTTCCAGACCGCACATTGTACAGCTTCTCGAAGAAGGAAAAATGCCCTACACGAAAGTGGGCAAACACAGAAGAATTAAATATGAGGATTTAATTTCATTTAAGAAGGAAATGAAGGAGAGGCAAAGGAAGAAAATACAGGAACTGATGAATTTGGATGAAGAGTCGGGATTATATGATACATAGCGTTCGTTTTATATGCGTCCTGGACGCTAATGTCTTCTATCCCTTATGGATACGCGATTTATTGCTTTGGTTTGCCTACCATGATCTGTATACTCCAAAATGGAGTATACACATTTTTGATGAATGGTTTGATGCAATGCTCCGTAAAGGAGTGTCAAAGGAGGAGGCATTAAAAAGAACCTCAATAGTCAATAACTCTTTTCCGGATGCCCTTGTTAAAAACTATGAGCCGCTGATTAAGTCTCTCTCACTTCCTGATATTAAGGACAGACATGTCCTTGCTGCTGCTATAAAAGCAAATGCGAACCTGATTGTTACAAACAACCTGAAGCACTTCCCCATGGAGTACTTATCTGGTTTTGGAATATCTGCCAAGGATGCCGATGACTTTTTTACAGACATAATTGACCTCAATCATAAAAGCAGCATCAGGGCATTCAAAGACCTGGTAATGAACAAAAAGAAGCCTCCTTTGGATGATTACCAGGTTTTGGACATTTTCAGAAAGAATGGACTGACAAAGACTGCAGACTATATTCATGCCTTGATTTAACAGGCAAAAATTTAGCCTCGGCCAATAAAGTAAAGCACCTCTTTTACTAACCTACCCAAGCAACCTTTCGGGAAGTGATTTGGAATAAATTGGAACTATGATTAATTTGATATTTGTTCAATTTCAATTAAATTGTATTAAAACTCATAAGGCATATGACAGGCAAATACAAGATCATCACCCTCTGTGGCAGCACACGTTTCAGGGATGAGTTCCTGGAGGCGCAGAAGCGCCTCACGCTGGAAGGCAACATAGTAATCAGCGTTGGCCTCTTTGGCCACTCAGGCGACGAAGAGGTCTGGGCTGAGAACATCAAACCGATGCTTGACGACATGCACCTCCGAAAGATCGACCTCGCCGACGAGATCTTTGTGATCAACCCGGGAGGGTACATCGGTTCCTCCACAAGTAATGAGATAAGCTACGCCAGAAAAACCGGCAAAGCAGTGAGGTTCCTTGAGCTGGAGGTCAGGTTATGAAAGAGTTATTTAGAGTGAATGAAATCAGGTTAATCATTGGCCTGGTGTTGACAGGCTTGTTGTGTGTCGCATATGCGGTAAAGGCTCCCGGAAACGACATTGTATTGAATGGTGCGGATAACAGGGAAACAGCCCCGCTTGTGTTACAGGCGCTTGACTATACTGAGAATCCTGTCGATATCCGGAATCCGGACAGAGGCTTTTACATAGCCGGAGAATATGTAGTTCCTGTCGACAGCGGAACTCCGGGTATCCCTGACCTAAGAACCAGTATACGTGGTACTACGGTCTTTGTTGATGCCGGCATCGTTTATATGGAATTTGACCTGAGAAACTTTTCGTCGAATGCCCCCCTCAATGGAAAGCCCATAGGACCCTGGAGTGCAGGTGGGAGTCTTCCGCCAGATTATGGAACAACTCAGCCTTTAACACCCGCTGCGCTTAATTACGTAAGGGCAGCGCTTCAAAAAGTAAGAGAAAGCGAAGCTGTTGCCATTGTGAAATTTAATTATGACGGCCGGGGCCATACGTATGTTGATAATGAAAGTTATGACCAGCTCATTCATGACTGCGAACCGGGCGCGCCACAAGGCCGGGTTTGGTATGAAACCGGAGTTACTGATAAATCTGATTTGTGTGGTATACCCGGTCATGAGGACAAAAACTGGGTACAATATCATCTCTGGCAGCTGGGAGATGTTTTTAGTGAATTCGAAGATTGCATAATGGCTGTTAAAGGGGGTGTCTTTGGACCATGGGGCGAAATGCACTCGTCATCATACGCCAGAACCCGGGAGGGTTACCACTGGCTTTTGAATGCGTTGCTGGGATATGTTCCCGCTTCACGTTCAATTTTAGTGCATGCGGGCGGAGTCATGGCATGGCATAACATTGAGTATGGGACCGATTACAGCTTTACTGATTTAATGCCGGCCCCGGCACGCGGTACACCGGCGCAGCGTTTCGGTATGTTCAACGATAGTTATTCGGCTGGTCCGGCCGGCGACGTGCCTAATGACAATGGCTCGCTTTCCGAAGGGTATGCATTAATTGGAACTGGTGATCTGCGTGATTTTGATCGTAACCGTGTTTTAACCTGGATCAGAAATCAAAATAACTTCTATGGCGGTGAAACAGTCGGGCCCGGTTCTGACGATAATATCTATCCCAGGTTCCCGAACGTTCTTTATGAAGCCGCTTATGCTCAGACAACTCATTTGAATGCAGGTTACAGCCCACGCACTTATAAACTTTGGGGAGATTTTGTTTATAATAAAGAAAATGTCACCGGACCATTTACGCCTCCGCACGATGGAGTGACCCGGACGGCAATCTTTGACCCGGTATATGACGGCAGAAGCGGAATGGAATATATCCGTGACAGACTGGGCTACCGGTTAGTGTTGCGCGAGGCTAATGCAAGTGAATGGGTAAAGCAGAATGGTACCCTTGTGTTCGAAGGGAAGATCCAGAATGTCGGCTTTGGTAATCTAGTGAACAGGAAAAATGTGTCGGTAATTCTGAAAACCAAAAATGGCTCTGACACTTACACGGCGCTTACGAACCTTGACGCGAGAGACTGGCGCCCTGACCCGGACAGCAGGGCAGACAACAAAGCTGCATGGCGTGATCTGAACTTCTCTGTTAATATGGCCGCATTTGGTAAGGTGCCTCCCGGTGACTATGATATTTTCTTAAAGATCAATGATCCTGAAGAAACCAGCACTAACAGGCGTTGTATACAGTTTGCGAATCACGATATCTGGAATACTTCCCTTGGTGCAAACTTAATCGGTTCGACTACAGTTGCCCCCCTGGATTTACATCGGTAAAGGCGTAACCAAATTTTAGAGCGATTGAGAATGATCAGGACTTGATTATAACCAGAAATCAACCTGATTTTAAGGAAAGTAAAATCCCTGTCATGACGGCTGGAGAATTCATTAAATCGTTAAATAAATGAAATCAACCGTTACACAGACAAAGCTCCGTATTTATTCCGCTGTTACCTTCTTTGATAACCTTAAGCCTGGCGAAGATTGTGGCATAGGCAGACCTTCGCCCCTTCTCCCTTTGACCCATTGCTCCCTGTGTATTGAAAATTGGTCATCATAAATTGTGGTCTTAACAAAAATGCTTTTCTCTGTGATTACAAAATAAGGTTAAAACCTAATAATATTCTTGATTATTTAAGGTTATATCCTTATATTTGCATTAACAAACTAAGGCTATACCCTTATGAATACAACAAAACAATCCCTGATCATTGATCAGACAGACAGGAAACTAAAACCATTTAATGCGGCAGGACAAGTTATAATTCCTCCCAGAGGCTGGATAAATACAATCCGGAATGCTATGAAGATGTCTCTCAGTCAAATGGGTAAAAGACTTGGCATCACTGCACCCAGTGTCAGGGAGATAGAAGAACGTGAAGCTAATGGAACTATCACTCTTAACACTCTGAGAGAAGCCGGTAGAGCACTCAATATGAGGCTAGTATACGGTTTTGTACCAATGGACCGAAGTATCAGGAAATCGATAAATAAGCGTGCACACGAAGTTGCATCTCAGATTGTCCTGCGTACTTCTCATAATATGAAACTGGAGGATCAGGGAACATCAAAAGCTCATGTAAAAAAAGCAATTAACATGCAGGCTGACAAGCTCATAACTTTAATGCCTAAAAGTCTATGGGATTAAATTTTGAATATATACCAGGTCAGACTCCTCTCGAAGAAGAGGAAAAAGAGGAATTGTTAATATCTTCGATAACAACTCGTAGTGAACTGGATGAGTTCGAGCAGTTCAATATAACTCAAGCTGTTGAATGGACTCTCTCAAGAAAATTTGACATTGATTATGTACTATCAGAGTTGTTTGTGAGAGAACTCCATAGAAGAATGTTTAATGACGTCTGGGGCTGGGCCGGCACATTCAGAAAAAGCAATAAAAATATAGGAGTTGATAAAACCCAGATAGCAGTATCATTGAATCAGCTTCTTGAAAATGTCAGGTATTGGATTGAGCATTCAATTTATCCGAATGATGACATCGCTATAAGAGCAAGTCATCAAATTGTCAGCATTCATTGTTTTGCAAATGGCAACGGACGGCATTCACGATTAATGGCGGATGTGATAATTACCCATATCTTTCACAAGCCGCTTTTCACCTGGGGACAATCCAATCTTACTGAACACAGCGAAACCCGGAAAATATATATCTCAGCAATACATGAGGCGGACAATGGCAATATAAAGCCGTTGGTGGAATTTGCCAGGTCATAAGACCAGCTCTGTGTTCATGTCTCTGATATCTGATTCTCTTTCCTGCCGGGGGACGAAGTACGAGCCACGTGCCCTGCATCTTACATCAGTTTCCCGGAAATACTTTAACTTTATTCTTACTATAAATCATCAATCATGAAACCAAACGACAAATCGATCATCATTATCGGTGCCGGGTTTGCCGGACTGGCAGCCGGCATATACGGGCGCATGAACGGCTACAACACCCGTATCTTTGAAATGCATAACCAGCCTGGCGGACTATGCACTTCATGGAAAAGAAATGGCCGGTTTTTTATCCGATATTAATTGTCTCCCTGGGAGCGAACCGGAACTTTGATGATGTTCCGGTTACGGTCTCCGGATTCTCCTTTGCTCTTAAAGAGCCGGTTATGATCGCAGAAAAGCTGCGCAGCAGGCTTCCCGGGGATCACGCCTCTGGTCGAGGTGATCGATGTGGCCACCCCGCTGACCCTTGAGCGATACACCGGCAACTGGAAGGGATCATTCGAGGGTTGGCTCATCACTCCTGACAACGCAGGTGTGATAATGAAACCCATGCGGCAGACCCTGCCATCACTGAAGAATTTCTACATGTGCGGACAGTGGGTCGAGCCGGGTGGCGGACTCCCCACGTCCATCATGTCAGGCCGCCGGCTTGTGAAGGCGATCTGCAGGGAAGACGGCATCCCCTTCCGCACAGCACAGCTTTAGCGAAGGAGGTTCGCCTTACGTGATGTCCCAAGCCCCTTGCACCTCCGCAAGACCGACCTGGCCGACGAGATCTTTGTTATTAATCCTGGTGGCTACATAGGCTCAAATCCCTTATTTTCAACGACCTATGCCATTTGTTTTTTCATAGATGATGGTCAGGAAAAAGATGATTGGTAAACTGAAACATTCATCTGATCTTCATGTGACCCCTGTACATTTGCTTTAAGCCCAGATTGAACTTAAATAATTAATTGATTGAAGCTTTACATCAAAAATATGGTTTCCAACCGGTGCCAGATGGCGGTTAAATGCGAACTGGAAAAGCTCGGATTGCATTACACCAAAGTCGATTTAGGTGAGGCTGAAATCCTGGAGGACATTTCATTAGAACAGTGGGATAATCTGAACAGTTCACTGAAAAAGATCGGGCTTGAATTATTGGATGATAAGAAAAACATTCTGGTCGAGAAGATAAAGGCCATCATCATTGAGCTGATACATAATACCGATGATCAGATCAATATAAACCTCTCCGGCCACCTGAGCGAAAAACTCAATCACAAATATACCTATCTGAGTAATCTTTTTTTAGAAGTCAAGGGGATTACCATTGAGAAGTTTTACCTGGCACACAAAATAGAAAAGGTAAAGGAACTGCTCATATATGATGAACTCAAGCTGACCGAAATAGCATGGAAACTTCATTACAGCAGCGTGGCCCATCTGTCAAATCAGTTCAGGAAAATAACAGGACTTGCACCGTCTGAATTTAAAAACCTTAAAAACAAAAGACGCATGGCCTGAAGTTTTGGTGTCCCGTCTTCTCTCCGGATTGTGTAAATTCACTTCATGAATCCTGCCCGTCCAGAGTACCCTCAGGTTGCCGGAAAGACCTATTCGCTGTTCGGACAGTCGGATTCTACATCCGGGTATTATAAAACGATAAGTGAGCTGGCCGACAGGGTTGTCGCTATGCATCCGGACACCCTGGAGCTGCTGGATGAGTTGGAGGGTTTTTCAAAACGGAAGAAGAGGCTGAAGGATGCATTGAAGCATAAGAATGACGGCGAACGGATGCATGAGATACTGAATCTCATTGATCCTCCGCTGAGGAAGTACACTGAAAACACAGAACAGCATCTCAAAAACCTGCCACTGACAAAGATGTGGGATCGAAGGCTCGCAACCTCGCGGGAGCAGTATCATCTGTATATGCTCGAGGTCGAACCGACCTTTGGAATGCGCAGTTGTCGTTCGAAAGGCATCCCGGTAGTGGGCATACCGTTAAATGCCAACCGTTGCATACGGTGGTTCGGCGAGTTCTTTCCAAACTCCGTTGACATCGAC
>CAWHED010000007.1:0-140613 GCA_963828395.1 uncultured Bacteroidales bacterium | reverse complement strand
CAGCCAGGCTCCTACGCTGAAATACCCTTTTATGGTCAGGTGGACTTCCTTTGTTATTCTTTTAGCGAATTGGTCATCAACAGCAGCTAATTTTCTCCACTCTTGAAATCTCTTTATTGCCATACCCCCCTCGTTCACTATTACATGAAAGGCAGAGTTAAGCAGCTCGCTAACATTGGGCCAATTTGAATCCTTGTTAAGATCAATTTTCTTGGCAATTCTGATAATTCCTTTTTTCATAGTTTTAAGTATTAGATAGTAGTGACTCCCATTTCAAATTTAAGACTTTTCGGAGATCCAATAATCTTTCTAACTGACAAAAAAGAAGGCAGCCCCCCAGGTCGTTAATTTTTGTTAAAGTCTATTGTATGCTAAAGGAACGGGAGCTGTCCTGTGATTTTAAAGGTACTATAGAGCAATGGAGAATTGTTGATGCTTTAAATAACTTGCCTTAAGGTAAAATGCATGTAGAAATGTCAATGCCCCGTGTAGAGATATAATTCTGGAAATTCCTCAATTCCTGCAAACAATGTAGATGATCTGCCTCTTTAAGTCTTTCAAAAGTTGCAAAATCGACAATTCCATCATATCTGGCTGTCTTTGAATATTGATAAAGATTTCTATAAGATCTGTAAGCCCCTCGGTTTAAGGGAAATGTGGCATTTCTATTATCGGGGTTTATATTAAGCTCAACTTCTCTATGATTTTCACCAATATCAGCAGTTTTCTTAATGGCAAGCGCTTTAAGACAATGAATCGCAATATAAAATAGTACAGTTATTTTCCAATCATAAAAACGGTCCTTAAAACGACCATCAATACATAGATGAAAGTCTTTATTATGCTCTGCTTGGCGAATATGCTTTTCCATCAAGGCTATACCAGTGCGAGTTCCTCAATGTTTTTGAGGTTGCCAATCAATTCTATAGGCACAAATTGGAAAGATACAGGGAACCTTTCAGCTAGATCCAGGGAATCATAGGTATCAAAGAAATTGAATACGCTTGATCTATTTTCATAGTTATCCTCTGCCAGAACCGACAGCAAAGAAAAGATCATTCTTTGAACTTATGTTACGATACAAGTGGATTGGAGTCGTAACGGTAATCTGTTTGAAGTAATCAACAACAATTCTAGTAACAATGTCTTTTACTTGCTGGTCTATGGTTGATGAAATATCTAACACGCTGTTAATTGGATCATTCAGGCTCCGTTCTATTTTTTTTGCAAGTTCCGTTTCCGCTCCAATCTTTAATAATTCGTACGTATTGTCAACATCGGATCTAATTTGCTCTAGACTCGTCTGAAGTAAGTATAAAATAGCCTTAATTTGACCACTTTTTTGATCAGTTCTCTGTGAAATATCTTTTATAACATTCATGTTTTCGAAAATTATTCAAGCAATTGTTTTTTGCTTAAATCTTCTTGTCTACACTATAGACGCTTTTTGACAGCATTTTGTTGCGTCGCAAACTACAAAGATGTAAGTTAATCTGCTTTTTTCGTTAAATCGTTGACAAACATATAAAAAAAGGTCATTAATATAATAATTTAGAATTATTCTAAATAAGAAAAGGCAGCCCCCGATAGTCGAATTTTGTGAAAGTTGTCTGATAAATCCCTAGTCAGGGGACTGTCTGCATTTAGAACGGGAGCTGCTAGTTTATCAATTATTATCACTAACTGTATGTAATAACATTCGCTAACCTCTTAGGTTGAGTTTATTCTATTCAAACCAGTTTCCATTTCTTTTCCAGTTTGGATATTTCCACCAATACCTCTCTTTTTTCCCAGTTAACAGAAGGGGAGCCAATATCTATGGTGATTTCGTTTAAAGGCCTCTCCAACTCTTTAAATGTTTTAGGGGGTAAATTGTTTTTTAAATAAACAAAGCTGGGAGAATTAATGAATTCCTCTCTATCAAACTCCTGTTTAGAAGCAAGCTCTTTCAAGTCATTAATAATATGAATTCGTCTTTCATGCCTCATTTTCTTTTTTTCAATACCCCATTTTATCCATGGGGAAACTAACGAAACAATAACTGCAGTGATGAAACTGATAACTATTGTAAGGATGGCTTGGTCTATTTTCATTTTTCCTATGCTAATATGAGTTGATAGTCTTTCCTGTTATTAAAAGGAAACAATATTCATAAATACAGGGCTCTCTTTTAAGCGTACCCAGGGAAGGCAATGACATATACCGACCTGTTAACATATGGATTTATTTTGAAATACTTTTAAGATATCCTCTCTTTTCTAATTCATCTATTTTGAGCATTATTTTTAAGTCCTTTTCGTTTAAGTCAGGCAGTTCTTTATTGAAGTCTAAAGATCTCGAATTGCTTAAAAGAATCTTGACCATATAATTTTTTATATAAAGACAATAAAAACGTTTTTGTGATTTCAACATTCTTTAAAAACATATTGATACTCATTTTTTTATCCTGAGACTTACTTGGCAAATTTAAGACTTCTTCAGCATATAAATTAACTGCATCAATAGATTCTGAAGTCTCTATTAAATAATCAATAATTGAAAGGTTGGAGGTAAGGTCTTTATAAGCATTTATATGCTCATTTTTAAGTCTTGTGGAAATAAAATAGATTGTATCCAAAAAGCCTCTTATATGCTCCTCCCTATAGTTGAAATATATTTTTCTCAAGTTATCTTCAACTTCGCTTTTCATTTGTAAAAAAACATTCTCTTCTTTCGCTCCAAGAGCAATCTCTGTTCATTTATTGCATCGACTGCGTTTTCAACTACTTGAATTCTTATAGCATCGCTTTTTAATCCGTTATTAATTACCGCATATTTTAAATCTTGGATTTCAATACTATCCTGAATACGCTTATTCTCGAGATGAGTAATAATCTCAGCATATTTCAATGTGTCGGCTGTAAATTTTGTCTCTTGTGCTTTCTTATCTTGGAATAAAAGAAAGTTGTTCCCTAATGATAAGAGTAGCATAAGCGAAATCAATAACCATCCAAATGGTGTAACTAATCTTAATTCATCTTTAAAGAAGCGAAAATTGAGCTTTATTTGTTGTTGACTTTTAATTTTGCCTTCGAATACTATTGCCAAGAGCACTACCATGGCAGAGATAAATGATAGAATTATGTTGAGTAGTTTCATTTAATACGTGTGATTACTGATTTAAAATGTATAGGTATTAAGTAAAGGGGTACCCTAGACTATAAAGTTACTTAAAAAAAGTAATATTAAACCCCCTCTCAAATTACAACACCTAAAGGTGAGGGGGCTGGCTCCAGGCAGACGAAAAAGACCTGGTAGTGTAAATCAATCTGTGAACTGCTAAAAATCTCACGATTTTCCGACCTCCCCTCCCTTCGTGCCATATTGCCACCGGTAGCCACCGGCTGTTTTTCGTCTGCCGGTCAGAACATACCATATAGCAACATGACTCACTCCCAGACTTTCAGTTGCACTTTTAACGGAAGGCCATGCTTTAATAAATTCCCCCGTCAAAGAATATTGATTAACGGGTTTACTGTTTGCCTGGCCTGTTTTGCGCCTAGCCTCCGGAAAACGGGTATATAATCCCGTCCGCCCCTTATTCCAGGGCTCAGGTCCGGGCTTCCCCTTATTAGGTGGTGGAATACTTTGCAACTCCCGGAATTCGTGCTTTCCCAGCCTCAGAATTATAGAATTTAAGAACGCCTTGCCTTATTCGTTCCTTTTGATCCTCTGTTAGTGGTTTATTGCTCATTATAAATTACTTATCAATATTTTTACTAAACACGTGAGGGCTGAGGTATCACGTAACTTCAAAATAAGTTTCAAAGACCGCCTTCCCTTTTTCATATCAACATAAGTTGCTCATTTTAAGCTCATTATCAGTATATTAAGGGGCGGCTGATTGCTTTATATGGGATAGGCAACCACGATCTCTGACACACTCGACCACACCGCCCCTGTATACTCAAATTACTTCAACGCTTGTTTCCTTATACGCCGTGCCACAACGCTACAATCGTAAAGCTGATCGAACTACAATATGGTTCTTATGATTTGATGATCCGTGTTTTTAAGGCCGGCAATATCATCCGTCAGATTGATTGCCATGATATGAGCCTGGCGGAGTATGACCGGGCAATTTCCAGGGTAATTGCGGAAATGAACGGCAACAGAAAACACAATGAAAATTGACAGAAATACGCCCCTCTGGCAGCTCTCTGTCGGTGATTTCCTTGATATCCTACACCGTCTGTGCATTTGAATCCTGCCCTTTCTTCTTTTTTCCTTTGACTGGCCTGAAAAGTCCGGCTGTAAATTTCTCATAAAGGCCAAACAAGAACTCCATCCTGTTCGCTTCGCTGGTAAATGGTTGGGGCCGGTATGCCAGATCAACCGCTTTGTCAATATCCTGATGGGCCTTCACCAGATCCCTGGGCATGGTTAACGGATCGTAAAGATCAGCAAGGTAACTGTCAGAAAATCCGCTCCGAACATCAAGAATCTTTTGTGCTGCTGTCTCAATAGCCCTTACCTGCTTTTCGTTGGGTGATTCCGGCCAAGGAAAAGTTATTATAAGACAATGTCCTTTGAGTAACGATAATCGCTTTTAAGACGGCCACATAGCATGCTAAATCCATGTCATGTGCATTAATAGAAATTAGCATACCAAAATGATAAAGCTTACCATTAGGGACAATGTGCACAACGATTAGTTGCGTGACTGTTTTACTTGTCAAAAAGCCCATCGGGATATATTTCGCCTTTCAGAAGAAGACGCTAGGTATCACAATATAAGTTTCCGGCAAATTTCTATCCCTAAATAATGCCGGTGTTGCAGCGAATTTCCTTGGTAGCAGGGTGCAATGCTCTCTAATCGGAAAGCTTTGACAGCTTCAATCCTTTTATAAATTTCTGGCCTTTCATGTAATTCATCCGGGGAAGCATCTTTGAACCAAAGACACCAACGTAAATCTCCGTTTATGTATTCCTGTGATCCAATTACCCTCCTGATAAATTTTTCAGCTTGTGGGTCTTTTTGCAGCAAGATATTTTTTCATCATCACTTAGTAGAAGGTTTCCCCCATCAAGGGGCATGTTCCCAAAGCACATCCTAGGAACATTGCTTATTGGGGAAGATCTTTTTTCAATCAAAATATCCTTTGAATCTACCAGGTAAGGGCTTATATTCTTGGCCCAGATTTCGTGCGGTTCGCCCTTAATATCTTCGTACTCAAAAATAGTTTTGTCGGTTGTATCAAAATTTGCGAAATCCGATTATCACACAAAAGACGGCTGCTTTTCCCCGGGCCTCATTGCTCCATTTGAAGGTTCGGTGTGCAAAATGAATTTTGATCTGATACTTATTCAGCATTGTACCCCAAAGGATGCTTACCTGTTCACCTTGAACGATTGAATTGGTAGAAACAAAACCGACCTTTATTCTTGTTCCATGAATGTATTTTGCTGCTTTGATATACCAGCCAGTCACAAAATCCAAAATTCCGGCGCCGTCAATACCTTCAAATAGTTTGACTATCTGATCGCGTTGGCATTGCTTCATTATTTTGGATCCGGAGAAAGGCGGATTCCCAATAATGTAGGAAAGTTCGGACGGCTGAACAATGCTTTGCCAGTCGATTTCCAGTGCATCATCGTTTCGTATGTCAGCGGCTTTCTGGAGCGGCAACCTGATGAAATATTCTCCAAATTCCTGTGAAACGGCCATGTTCATCTGGTGGTCAATTAGCCACATCGCAACTTCAGCAATTCGGGCCGGAAATTCTTCTATTTCAATCCCACTGAATTGGTCTATATCAAGCCAAATAATTCTGCTGACATCAAGGACGCGCTGACCGGTTTTATGCAAAGTGCGAAGGATCTCCAATTCAAGCAAGCGAAGTTCCCTGTAAGTAATGACAAGAAAATTTCCGCAACCACAGGCAGGATCCAGAAATTTTAAACTGCGAAGCTTTTTATGAAAGTCTTCCAGCTTGTTCTTGTTTTCCTTGACATTCCGAAATTCAGTCCAAAGATCATCCAGGAAAAGCGGTTTGATCAGTTTCAGGATATTCTTTTCGCTTGTGTAATGGGCTCCCAGGTTGCGACGTTCTTCCGGCTCCATGACACTCTGAAACATTGATCCGAAGATTGCCGGGGAAATTTTACTCCAATCGATACCGCAACAATTCAGAAGCGATTGCCTCATTTTGCTGTCAAAGCTTGCCACTGGAAGAATTTCTTCAAAGAGTTTCCCATTTACATAGGGGAAGGCTGAAAGCTGTTCATCAAGATTTCTGAAACGTTTTTCGATGGGTGTATTCAGAACCTGAAACAGTTCCTGAAGTTTCGCTGCAAGATCGCTTCCATCGATGTTAGTTCTTTGCTCAATGTAATCCTGGAACTGTTGTTTTTCAAAAATGGTTGTATCCTCTGAGAACAGGCAAAACAGTATCCGGACAAGATATACTTCCAGGGGGTGACCAGTGTAGCCGATTTCTTTCAACCGGTCATGAAGTTTCCCCATCAATTCAGCTGCTTTGATATTAGCAGGATCCTGGTCTTTGAAAAATTTCTTTTGATACCCTAACAAATAGCCGAAATTCTGAACGTTGGTCACAAGTTCGGAAAGCTTGAAATCTATCGTTGTATCTTCTTCGAGGTCATACAAGCGGAAGTTTTCAAAATCTGAAATGAGGATGTACTTTGGAAATTCATGTTCTTGAAGGCCGGGCAAATAGTCTTTTGCCTGCTGAAATGCTTTGTCAAGGTTCTTGCCACGACTTTTCATTTCAATGAGGATCACGCCACGCCAAAGCAGATCAATATATCCGCCATGATCATCGAGCTTTTTGACTTTGTGTTCGAATGTGGCCACCTTCCGGCGACTGATTCCAAAGACTTCGAAAAAATCAATCAAGAAGGGTTTTCCATCTGCATTTTCATTCCAGGCACCAGCCCATTCCTTTGAGAAGTTCAGGGCACGGCTTCTTATTTCATTCCAGCTTAAAGCCATTTGGGGTGGTTCTTCGAAGCAAGATAAAGAAAATCCAGATTATTGTTAAATAAATCCCATCAATTCAAAATTGGAGAACAGGAAAGAAGGATCCGTTCATAGAAAAATAGAACGGAAATGATAATCAGGTCAGCAATATTTTTAACTCTGTTACACGGTCAAAATGATCGTAGGAATTCAATGTTTGAAACTTTTGCACCTCGATTTGTAATTACGAAGCCCGGAAATGAGAATTTTACGGACTTTTCTTTATATTGGTGCAAGGTGAAAACCCATCAAAAACGGCCTTCCTTAAAAGACAGTTGATTCAATGGTGGTGCAGATACCAAAAGAAAAAAACAACTGATTGATTTTCAATTGCGGTTTCATTTGAAAAGTGCCCAGGACAAGGAAAAAACGAAGATAGGACCTCCACAATTATGTAACGGATAAACTCAAACAACATGCGCACTGAATTCAACATTTATTGTGACGAAAGCTGTCATCTTCCAAATGATAGCAGCAAAGTCATGGTATTGGGCGCAACTTGGTGCCCTACAGCCAAGAGGCGTGAGATTTCTGACAGAATCCGGGAAATTAAGTTGAGCCATGGCCTCAAAACCGACTTCGAAATAAAATGGAACAAGGTCTCCCCTGCTGGTGTGAATTTTTACATGGACTTAATAAATTACTTCTTTGATGATGATGATCTGCATTTCAGAGCTTTGGTGGTACCTGACAAAAGCGCGCTTGACCATGCAGCCTTCAAACAGGACCATGACACGTTCTATTATAAAATGTATTTTGATCTGTTAAAGGTGATTTTAAGTCCTGAATGTGCTTACAATATCTACATTGACATAAAAGATACAAAAAGCCAGGAGAAGGTCAATAAACTTCAGGATGTGCTCAGGAACAATCACTATGATTTTCATAAGCAGATTATTCAAAAGATACAACAAGTGGATAGCCATGAAGTTGCCATACTTCAAATCACAGATCTACTCACAGGAGCTATTGCGTACCTACACCGTGACTTAAACACCAATTTAGGTAAAGTAACTCTGATTGATAGAATTAAGAAAAGATCAGGGTATTCCCTTGTCCAATCTACGCTATATCGAGAGAATAAATTCAATTTATTCATTTGGAAACCAAGGTCATTATGAATAGTGTAGTGAAGGAATTAGAACTGCCGACGATAATTACTCTTGAGGAGTTTGGCTGGAGACCCTACAGCCTATCTGCAGGCTGTTTACGAGATTTTCAGGAGAGATTTTGTTGATAGTAAACCGGTCTTTGAGGGCACCAGATTAAGATTGAAAATGCATCCTTATATTGATGGTAAAGAATACACTTTCTACCATTTTACCCATGATGGGAACATTGAAAGTGAAAGGTTACCTAATCTCAGAAGAATGGAAAGAATGCCATTCCCAAAACCAATGATTAATGATTCACAACATCCCTATCTAAAGGTATGGAGAAATAGGCGTGGTAACAAAGACAGGATTTTGATATATCATGAAGCTGAGTCCTATCTTGTTGTGTTAGAAGATAGAGGCAGTTACATCTTGCCATGGACTGGTTATTTGGTTGAGCATGACGTTATGCAGAGAAAACTTCTAGCTGAATACCAATCCTATATAAATACCAAAACCGCTCAGCAAAACTGAACGGTCTCTTTTCTCCTTTAACACATGGTTAATGAGATGTTCAAATGTAGACTATTTACAAGTATAACAAATATCCTGCCGGTTTATTTTGACGAACGTATCATTTTATTTGACGAACGTTCCCGCAAGTGAATTGTTGAGTAACATAAAAAGGAGTTGCAAAAAAATGAGATAATTTGCGAGGAATGATGACTTAGATACAGGAATAGAAACTTACTATTTAATTGTCATTTATTTTGATTATTAGATTGTTGAATAAATTATTGTTTTTCTGTTGGAACATAATTAACTCGTTCTTGATGCTCTCTGACAACACTAGTTTATCTCCCTTTTCAAATTGACTAATAAAATCTTGGCTCTCAGTAACTAAAGTAGGTAAATCGACCTGATACGTGACAAGAAGGTCATTCCGAACGCATTTATGCTTCTGGCCGATTAGGGACATTAAGTCGTTGATCTTTATATTCATCAATTTGAACCACGGAAGAACTTCTCTTACAAGAAATTGTCCATTGTATAATGTATTAAGACACATACGGAACTCATTACGAATGTCTTTAATCTCATTTATAAAATGATCTTTTAGTATTCTCTTATCAGAAACTTTCTTCTGAATGGTTATAACAATCCAGAAGGCGAGACCCGCATTTACGACAATACCCGCTATACTAATCCAGTCCGCAAAATCAATTTGGCTGGATTGTGTTATGCAATTTACGGCGTCTCCCATACATTTTCTATAAGTTGATTGTTGACTAGACGAAACCAAGGAGAATGTTGTGTGGTGCTCTTGGGTCTATCTCCTTTTTCCCTTCTCTCTTCCCATTGTGGATATGTTTTCTCCTCTATCATTTTCTTCCAATGAGGCTCCTGGTCAGAAATAATTATCACATTCTCCTTAATAACTACTAAGGAAAAATCATAAACCAGGTTGCCAAGTGCCTCGTCTAGAAATGATGAGGCGTAGCCGGATGTATAGTCTAGCATTAAAGTCAACTTCTCCCCATTCTTCCAGGCTTCAGCAAAAGCCTTGTTGAGAATACTGTGATAGAATTCTTCGCCCGACTTGTCGCTGATGCTACAATGCCGGAGACCGGGAGAATCAGTAAACTCATTTAGTACGCTTATTGTTTTCATGTGTTCGCATTTGCCCTATTTAGACTTTCTTCTGTAACTCTCCATTGATAAAATGTGCCTTTGAATCTTGGCCTTCCCCTTCCGAATGCTGTAGATCGATCACTATCACCAAAGTGCAAAATTACATTATTTGTTAATACAGTAAGATCCTGAATACTGCCACTATCATATCGACTTTTAACTGCAGGAAGACCCTTGTTTCTATTCACTTCTTGTGCTGTGGAACCATATTTATTGTTAAATGCACCCCTGAGAATTTCTTCGCCAGAGTTGAATGCGTCAAAGAATTTTCTAGTAAACTTTCTGTATAGCGTAGAGATTATCCCCCGGCCTATATCGGTTACGGTAAAAATTACAGATTCTTCCTCATACTTAACACCTAAAAGCCACTGCTTGTTCGAAGTATCCGACCATTCAATTGAATTTCCACATATTTCTAGAATAATTGTCTTCAAAAAAGTTGAATAATTTTCTACGCCCGTAAGGTGTTTAACGACACTTCTAATTAGAGTCGTGATTCTTCGATTATCTGATTCAGATAACGCACCACAACCCTTTTCGAAGAAAATGAGTTCAGACTTCTCTGCTTTCGGGAATGGATTTCCGGTATTGTCATATAAATTATTAAGGTATCCTGATTCTACCATAAATCTATTTACCTCAGGGTCAAGAGGCAGTACGGTTTGAAGGAATATTCTGTTATCACGAAATTCGTCATTAATTGCTGTTAGAATGCTTATTGTGGCATAATCAATCGCCACCACAGATCTGAGAGACATTACAACGAACCTTTTGTTATTCTTCACTCTTTGATTTTCCTCCTGCCTGATACTTCTAAAAAAAGATAGGCAAGCTTCACTATTCTCTATTACTCTAAGGTCTGAGGGAGCATAGACTATTGAGTGTTGAATCGCGGAAAAGGTTTAGTAATGAGGGTTCTTGTCTTCGCTGATGTCAAATAGCCGACACCAGACTTTGAATGTCTACGCGTAATTTTTTTTGATTTACTTTTAAGGCTCTGTCGTAATCGCCTTACAGCTCTTCGCTTGTTAAGTCTTTTATAATCACTGGTTGTATAATACCTTCTCACTATGGATGGTCATTAAGTCGGATAATTGTTGGATACAAAAGGCGTTTTCTGATGTAAAATTCGACGAATGTGAAGTTAATACCTTACCAATGAATCACCACATCATATCACCCCTTCCCACCAATAGACACTCCGCCGATACACCAAAAGTCTCAAGAGGTTATGTCCAAAATTACAATAAATAGTTCAGCGAATTGATCCTGAATTATTGTTTATACAGGTCTTCTTGACAAAAAAGAGCAAAAACTGGAAGAATTAAGACAAAATCTGTGCTTTTGGGAATTGAACCTGCGGGCAGTAATCTCGGTCCGGCTACACGGAAGTTGAACCCGACATGTGAGTTTTACCTGGAGTTGGGAAAATACTGAGAATTACAATATTATTTGAATTGTAACAGACTGTTCTTATGCTTCTTAATAAATCTTCTCGCGGTGCTGATTGCACCGCAAGTAAAACAAAAAGCCGTCCGCCGAAGCGGGCGGTTTTAGTATTTTAATCAATCATCTATTGCCTGTCCAACAAGTTGACGAAATTTCCATCCCGTTTCATCATCTTTGATATCCTGGGTTTGTTTCATTAGAACTCCGATAATGTTTTCTTTAGGATCAGCAAAATATTGCGTATTAAAATAGCCTCCCCAATTAAAAGTACCAATACTACCTCTTCCACCCATATTTTGCCCTTCCTGATCAAGTACACCAAAAGCCAAACCATACCCTGCTCCAGAATCTCCTAGCAGATCTCCAATTTGATTAGACATAATGACTTGTACTGTTGTTCTGCTTAGAAGGCGTACTCCATTTAACTCGCCATTATTCAAATACATCTGTAAAAAAGTAGCATAATCTTTTGCTGTGCTTGAAAGACCGGCACCACCTGAAAAGAATGTTTTAGAACCTTTTATCGGATAATCTGTATCATAATTGGTATTTGTATATCTGATCCATTTATCATCCCTGATAGTTTGAACCGGTACCAGTCGGAAATTTTTTGAGTCGGGTAAGTAAAAATATGTATCATTCATGTCCAGTGGTTTAAAAATCCTTTCCTGAAGAAATTCATCAAATGGTTTACCGGACAAAATTTCTATTAAATATCCTAAAACATCAAGCCCCTCACTGTACGTGAATTGCTTTCCAGGATCATGATGTAATGGCAATCTGGCCAACTTTTTAATGTTTTCCCCGATAGTAATGGGTGTTGTTGTAAATAAATCAATGATTCCTGCTTTCTGGTATATTTTACTGAATTGATCATTATCGATAATGCCATACCCTATTCCGGATGTATGAGTTAACAAATGTCGAATTGTGATTTCTCCCTTTGCAGGACTTGTGATGTAAGTTGTATCAATTCTATTTAATGAATTAAGAATTTGTACATTCGCAAACTCTGGAATAAATTTTGAAATTGGATCATCCAGCCTGAATTTACCCTCTTCCCAAAGCATCATTACTGCAGTGGCTGTAATTGCCTTGCTCTGTGATGCTATTCTAAAAATATCATCACGTTTCAGATTTCTTTTGGTTTCATTCTCAGCCATGCCGAAAGCTTTATAGTAAACAATCTTTCCATTTCTGGCAATCAATGCAACCGCACCAGGAATTTGATTTTTTTCGATGGATTGTGTTAACATATTGTCTATTAGCGCTAATCTTTCTTCAGACATTCCTACACTTTGAGGAGAAGCTTCGGATAGCGGGGGTGTCGATTTTACCGATTTCGTTTGCGCATTTGCCGAAATCATCAGAGTTACTGAGAAGAGAAATGCCAGTGTGCGTTTCATTTTTATTGATATTTTAGTTTGAATGACCAACAATTGTTTACATGCCTACTAAAGGTAACCATATTTGACCAATTAAGGAGATTCTCCTACCAAAACAGAGAATTTGTGATAAAAGAAAAGGCAGCTCCTCTTGTAAAATTCCACACTATCCCTTGTTTGTTTCATCATCACTGATAGTCTGTTAATCACTCAAAAAACCACGTTAATAAAAAGCTTATTGGTTGATATTTAATTATTTATAACATTTGGTATCTTTTGTATTCAGAAGTCTCATTAAACTTAAACCTATGAAAGCATTTAAGTTAATCGGATGGATTGCTTTAGGCCTGGGAGTATTATTACTCCTTCTGGGCGAATTCATGGCAGTTTATGGAAAGGCTCTTGTCAATTTTCTTTCCGGTGCAACAGATTTTTTTCTTATAGTTATGGTTTCCTTTATTGTAACCTCTACAATACTTGTTTGCCTTTTGAATATCATTGGTGAAAAGGAACAAGCCCGCATTGAAAAGGGGAAGCTTTAAGCCCTCATGCAATCTTCTTGTCCTACCTGACTTGGATAAGATTTCTTCCCCTTTTCCTTTTCATAAAAGCCACGGTTATTCCAGCATCATAAATCTGTATTTTTGAGAGATAACAGCTACATGAGGAAATGACTTTTTCCTGACCGAATTTCTCAAAATCAATTTTTTACACATCTTTGTAGGCTTTAGTTCCGAAGTAGCCTCTGCTGCTGACCGGAAAAACTTCAATCAGAATAACCCTCTTATGAAAAAAAATGAATTCTGGACCATACCGAATGTGATCACCTCCTACCGGCTGTTCATGGCCCCGGTAATAATGTATTTCATTATTTCAGGACAGGAGTCCCTGTTCGCCATTTTCCTGGTAATCAACCTTCTGACTGATGCCATCGACGGTTATATTGCCCGGAGATTCAAAATGGAGACGGAGATTGGAGCCAGGCTTGACGCATTTGCTGATTATTTTACCTACGTGCTGGTGTTCATCGGTCTCTTCGTTTTTAAACTGGACGACTTAAGGCCGTATCTTGTCAGCGCCATCATATTCGTCAGCATGCTGGTGCTTACAGTTATTGTTTCCCTTATAAGATTCAGGAAATTTCACAGTTACCATACCATTATAGAAAAGAGCGGCGGGTATATTCAGGCTGTATTTTTTATCTGCCTCTTTTCAATTGGTTTGATTGCTCCGCTTTATTACTTCATGATAGTATTGGGCATCCTGGGAGCTATTGAGACAATTGCCATAGACATCTTAATACCTGAAATGCGATCAGACATTTTAGGGCTTTACTGGGTCCTTAAAGAGAGAAAAGCTGAAAACAAACAACCTGAATGATTTTTCTTACCTCTTTTGAATAGATCTATCTGTGGCTACTTCATGAAAGCCTACGTTGTTGACTTCCGAGGCCGGAATTAAGATATCATTAATAAACCTCTTTAAAATCAGTGAGATCAAGTCCCTTTCTACGATAAGCCCTGCTGCCCGCCTGGTCGCCGTTATATTCACTTATACGACTTAGTCCGAAATAGCCATAAGCACAAAATTCTTTATTGTAATCACCGAAGAGTAAGCCGGCACTTATTCCATCTTCATAGAACTGTTTTGCAAGAGTAAAATTTTTGTATTTTTTTTCCTGGATAATGCCGTTAAATATCAGAACCTGTGCGCTATATAAGGCATTGCCTTTATCTTCCCCGGAAGTCTTTAATAATATATTCAGCCAGGTCAAATTCATTCAGAAATAGAAGGTTCTTTATATGGTCCGATCTAAATAAAGGATTCACCGGATATTGATCGGTCAATGTATTGCTGTATAATGATGCCAGTAAGTAATTATTTTCAAATCCAGCATAAATCGATATCAGTCTTGAATAAGATTCAACACTTACGAAAATTGACTGCTGTGCTGATGTAACCAGTTCGTGCAGTCCTTTTATCCTGTCTCCGGCAGGAAATAACGATGCCAGAGTCCTGTATACAGGATGTACTCTGGGATAAGCCTCCCAGTAATAATTATAGGTTCCGGTGAAAAAGTAAAAATCAGCAAAAACTGACACAAAATCAAACGATCTTTTCATGTACTTATATGTTCCTGCAGTAAGAGAAATGACATTCCTGCTAAGATCATTATTTGTATAATAGGTTAGAAGCAATCCTCTGGCGCACAAATTTGTCAGCAGGCTTTCTGCCTCATAGTTTTCTGAATAAGGCTTTTGAGAGCACAGTTCAATGCATTTGCGTAAATCATCCTCAAAAAGGTGATGGGAAGGAGAGGTTGGTAGCAGCGGATATTCTTCATAGTATCTCATAATTCCCTTTAACAGGTAATTTACAGGATGACCCGGGTATAATTGCTCGATCCTGAAAAACATATCATCTGCCTTTTCGTATTCCAGATTGTACATATTGCTGATGCCCTCTTTAATCATTGATACTGCAAGGCTATCATGCAGTATCTGGGCGTTGATGCCAGACGTGCCAATAACTATTACTAAAGCTGTGGAACAGATTTTATATTTTAGCAGACTTATCATTTCAGGCAGGGCAGGAAATGAGATCAGGTAAAAGTAACTTCCGGTCATCAACCAATTTAGCAAAGCTGCTTGAGTAAAAGGCCGAAGTCAAGTTCAATCATTTTTTTCTGACAGACTTTGCTATTTGTTCCAAAGATTGTTCTCTGTGTACCAAAATGCGAAATTTGTGATAAATGAAAAGATATTAAAAAATCAAGAGGGTCCTTCTCTTTAAAGTGAATGAAAAATACAACCTGCGGTTTCGGCTTCCCGTGGGCAGGTTCCGGAAAAATGAATCTTTACTGACCTTTTAATTTCTGTATCGCACGAAAATTATCCATTTCCAGTTTTTCACGGGCGAGCCTGGAAGTCTGTTTGTATGCTGCAAATTCGTCTTTAAGCTCTTTCAGATCTTTCTCGGTTCTGAGAAGCACAACCAGATTTCTTTTAAAGACAAGAAATCCTATAGCCAGGAGTAAAGCTAATCCTCCAACAACTGTCCACATAATGGTGTTATAAGCTCCCTTTTTTATTTCCACACCCAGTACCCGTATATTGTTTTTTGTGGCTGTAGCTTCCTCAAGCTTTATTCTGGTTGTGTTAAGTAAAGCATTAAGCGAATCGGTTTTAGTGTTTAAATTGGAAGTAAGGGTTTTTAATGCTGTAACCCGGTTTTTTTCCGCCGCAAGAGTATCAATGAAATTTCTGTTGATTTTCTGGTATATATCTTCCCTTATTGCCCGGAAATTATCGTATATCCTTGTATGTTTCTCCACATAATTAATTTGTTCCTGCATTGTGCTGCTGGAAAGCTCAGTTGGGATTGCCGTCTGTCCGGTTGCTTTAATGACTGTAAAAAACATTACAGAAAAGACCAGTACGTGTTTAAAGCTTAAGCGATTCATTTTCCCCCGGTATTAGGTTTATAGAAAGCACAGGTTTATAATATTAACGCATAAGTGGGTAAAAAATTTTATAATCAGCCAAAATACATTTTAATTGCCGGGTTCGGTAATTGTAAATGTATAATCATCAGATTCAGTAGGAGTTATCTCATATTGTGCCGGATTATCAATATAACTTCGCTTCTTATAAGTCCAGTTTGAATTTTGGGAAAATAGGTTTTCGGGAAAACCTTTTACTTCCAGGGGTGAAAATTTTATTCCGGGCTCAAATTTGTTATTAAAGGTAATGTGAATACTATCAAAGACAAGTGCTGATAATGCATATGGTTCAATACCAAGGTCGTCTGTGATATAAAGAATTTCCTCCTTACCTGTCTCAATATCAAAGACTCTGTTTTTATAACCACTTATAAATGAGCAAAAATCATAATAATAACCAGTCACGAATTCATCTTTAGGATAAAGAGTTACTTTGATTTTGCTGCCGACATCATTTTTTAACAAGATTTGCATCTGATGGGAGTTTTCTTCTTTGCAGGCCCCTAAGAGACAAATCAGGAGAAACGATGAGATCAGCTTTCTCATGAGAATTGTGGTTATAGCTGCTAATTTATAATAGTTATTAATTTGAATAACAAAGTTACCTATGCAAATTTGCGAAGTCAAGTTTATTTTCTCCGGGGTAATTAAAGAAAAGCGACGGAAATGGTAACTATCTCAAGGATTCAGTCAATGGTTAAATAACCGGTTATTCCTCTTTGCTGTAGGCAGTAAGTATTGCTTTTATGTTCCTGTTCTGGGCATAATCATATGCCGTCTTGACTTCACTGGATTTTAAATTCGGATCTGCCCCTTTACCAAGCAACAGTCTGACTATTTCTGTGCGGCCCATCTGCGAAGCAAAGGCAAGAGCAGTCAGACCGTATGTGTCCTGCATATTTACCTGCGCCCCTTTTTCCAGGAGTATTCTTACAATTTCTGTCTTCCCTTCCCTGGAAGCTATCATCAGGGTGGTAATACCGTCGTTTGCCTGCAGGTCCGTTCTGGCTTCATTCTCCAGGAGCAGTTTAGTTATCTCGGTACGTCCAAACTGGGACGCTATAGTCAAAGCTGTCCAGCCAAAATTATCCTGCAGGTCCGTTTTTGCTCCTGCCTCAAGAAGCAGTCTGGCAACTTCTGTTTTCCCTTCCTGCGAAGCAATCATTAAAGCGGTGGTTCCCTCCCATATCAGGTCCGGATCTGCTCCCTGAACCAACAGCAGCTTTACTATCTCAGCCTGGCCTGCCTCGGTCGCAACCATCAGGGCGGTAATACCATCCCACCGCAGATCAGGCTTTGCACCCTTATCAAGCAACAGCTTCACCACTATCAGATGTCGCTGTATCGCAGCTGCCAGCAAGGCATTCATACCATCCTTCGCCTGCCAGTCCAGCACTGCTCCTTTATCAAGCAACAGCTCACACATCGCCTTATTGCCCTTGGCTGAAGCAATTATCAGAAAACTCATCCCGTCTTCATCGGCATAATTGATGTTATTGATCTTTTGGATCACTTCAGAAGCGGGCAAGTTTTTATATCTGAAATCGGACAACAACTTCTTATCCTGCTTTTCTGTCTGTGTCTGAAATACATATGAGGAAAACAGCAGACCGGCAATAATTGTAACCGAGGTATAGTAAATGGTCTTCATGATAATTCGTTTTAGGGACCATAGTAAAATTAAGATTTAGCTGGCCCTCTGCCAATAGCGACTTGCCAACCAATCTGAATCCGGATAGGCCCAAAGAGCCCTTTATCAATGGAAATCAGATGTTTGTTTATATTTAGCATCAACTGACAACTAAAATATTGCGGTTCGTCAAATTGGGGATATTTTTTATAAGGAATCTGCTAAAAAAACATACTGCCAGATCATTAACTGATCTAAAGCGTTAATTATCTTAGTAATAGAAAAAGTATGTCTTTATTATGCGTAGATCTGCGATTTTGACCAACATAAGGTTTTAAAAGACAAAAATTAATCACAGTGACATAATTTTATTGTCTTAAGTTTGCAGGTATGAAAAAGTTACTCCTTTTTTTGTTTCTGGTCATTCTGTTGAGCGCTTGTAATCAGTCAGTCTGTCCTGCATACAGTGACTCTGTTAACAATATGGCCAATACTCTAACTCAAAAAGGCAATTACAGGGCGAACGGCATAAACAGGGTCTACCGTGATTCCTCCCAGAAGAAATTCAGGTAGTGAATCTCTTTCATCAGTATGTGTGATTTATTAAATTATGAAAAGGGGTCATCTGATTAGACGACCCCTTTCCTCTGATCTGATAATAACCTAAACTCTAATCTATTATTTCATTGAAAGGTATGACGAACTTACGGACATCAGCAATCTCGGTCTGGACAAACCTGAAGGATGTAAAATACAAGTTAGTGTAACCTTCGAGCGAGCCGACATAAAGATATGTCTTGCCAAAAAATATACCTGGATCTTCCGTATCAATTATTACTTCCAGATAGTGAATCCCATTATCCCAGTAATCTCTGGCTTTAATCGTGCCTGTTTTACCTATAATTTCATCAAGGGTGGCTTTGACAAGGTCAAATTCATTGTCTCCAATGTAACTATACAAATTATAACCCATGTGAAGTCCGCGTTCTGTTGATACTCCCAGGCCGCCACTTACTGCCCATCCAAAATCGCTATATGCCGGCGTTTCGCCCTGTATTGGTTTGACCAGATATGTTTTCAGAGCAATAACCAATTCAGGCATTTCCGGTTCACATTCAACAAAACAAAAAGAAAGGTTACTCAGTCCTGCAGGTTTGCCAGAAGCATTTACCGGAGAAGCAAGGCCACTGTCACCCATCGTGCCTTCAGGATAAAAATATACATTGGCAGCATTGGAACCTTTGACAATTACAGCACCAACTTTGTAATACTTGTCTCCAATCATGATGCAGTCATCCATCTCAAAAGAAACATAAGTTCCTTCAGTAACAATTACATTCAGTCCAAAAGGAAATTCATCAGTAAATTGCCCTTCACTATAGTCGATCTTGACACCGCAAAGATCAAACCAGCTTAAGTCACTCTTAAATGCCCATCCAACATCCTCACAGGTTCTGTTTCCGCCTTTGTTTCCTCCATCAATTATTTCAGGAACAATTCCATCATTACTATCACCTTCCAGGTTCATAGGAATTCCGTCAGGACCGTCAGAGACAGGATAGCTGGGGCCTATTTCCACGTCAGCTTTCTTTAAGGATACAAGTTGTTCATCCTGTTCGCAGGAAACCATCGCTGCTACAATGAACAGACTCACAAATAAATAACTCAGTTTTTTCATTTTTACCTATTTTAGTTTATAATTAATTTAAATTGAATAACTTACCATGACCCACCGGTCCTTCTTTAAGAAGGATATCATGCGGTGCAAGCCTATGCATCTCCGATTTAATTTGAAAAATAGATATACTGGTATGTAAATCCTTTTTCACGCAACCACCAGCGTAAGGCTTTTGCGATTTTTCGTTTTTTGAGCAGGACCGTTCCACATTCTTCCGATTTTATCTGATATATTGTTCTCATTGTACTCTTTTTATTGTAGTCGTTCATAGTATTTAATTCGCCTAATTATTTATGAGGCTTTTAGTTCAACCGGCCGTTGAACACAGTGCGAATGAAAATAAGTCTGGCCGCTGATCGTTGTCATATTAACCACCTCAAAACCGTTTCTTTCAAGAAGTCCTCTGACATCATTTGTATTCATTACCCGGTCAGTTTTCCCATCCAGCAGATTGATAAGTCTGCCATACAGCTTCGAAAATCTTCTGACCAGGCCATTCTGCACCGGGGCATTGTTATCTGAAAAATAACCTACGAAACTTGTATCCAGAGGCAAAATCCGAACGAGAGTATTCAAAAACATGTCAAGATGCTTTATCACATTCAGCTTCCTGAGGTTAACAAGCACCCTGACTCTTTTTAAATCATTTTCATCATAGAAATAATGGCTCTTTGAAGAAAGAACAATCAGGTCAGTCTCATCAGACATACCGCGTTTTTTAAGGTAACGAAAGAAGTTTATCCCCCCCTCAGTTATCAAAGTGGTAGCAGAATCACTGAACCCTGTCAACCCTGGTGATCTTTTATTGTCATTGACTTTGACCCGGTACGTTTCTTCACCAGCAATTACGGCGTTTGTTAAAACTGAAACATCTTCCATTATTTTCGCTGTTCAATTATGGATTAAAGGTAAAGCAAGAATGTCTTGCGACAAATCGCAAATGTCCAATTAGTGGGCAAATGAGATGATTTGGCTTTACATTAACCTAACTAAACAGGATGATTGTAAACAGTAATGATCTGTCCGCCCCGGTCATAGGGCAATTCGTCAAAACAGGACTGGTTTTTACCAGAAACACAGGCAGGATTTGCCTTACGGCCTGACCTTAGTTTATTATAACCTTGATTATATGGTCAGTACGGGGATAGTTCTTTCAGAATCGTGATGAAATCCGTATTTGACCAATGGCTGCCAGGGATTGACAAAAAATCAGGAATTAGGTCAATTCCGGTACGACATTCCGGGACTCAGGCTTTGAAAAACGTCATTTTGGACCGGGAGGACAGTATTTCTTAAGATAATTGGTATAAAGTGTCTTAAGATGTTCCCTTGTTCCCTCACCTTCCGAGATGTTATGGGTACGGTTCGGGTATGGCATGAACTGAAAGTGCTTGTTGTATTTAATAAGCTCATTTACAAGCATTTCAGCATTTTGGTAATGAACATTGTCATCGCCGGTTCCGTGGATATACAACAGATTCCCTGACAGGTTCTTAGCATAGGTGACCGGGGAACCTTTCGTATATGGCTCAATATCTTCCTGTGGCAGACCCAGATAACGCTCCTGGTAGATATTATCATAAGTAAGCAGGTTAGTCACCGGGGCAATTGCGATCCCTGTCTTGTAGATCTCAGGGTACTGAAACAACAGACCCAGGGTTGCGCTGCCTCCGCCGCTCCAGCCCCAGACAGCAACTCTTTCAGGATCAATAAAATCCCATTTTAATATTTCTTTTGCCGCCATTGCCTGATCACGGATGTTGATCTGCCCAATCTGTTTGTAAATTGACTTTCTCCAGGCTCTTCCTTTAGGAGCAGGCGTCCCGCGATTATCAACTGAAACATAAATGTATCCGTCTTCAGCCATATCGCCAGTATACAGATCGTCTCTACTGCTGACACCGTAGACATCAGTCACGGTAGTGTTCCCGGGTTCAGTATATACAAAAAATACAACAGGGTATTTCCTGCCGGGATCAAAATTCTTCGGCTTCACTACCCATCCGTCCATTTCCACACTGTCGGATGTTGTAACCTTAAAAAACTCCGTTGAGGAAGGTGTTATAAGCTTATCCAGCCTGGCAATAATGCTTTCCTTTTCGTTCAGCGGTCTGTGGTCAGGCAGTGAGATCAGTTCCTGAGACGGTCTGGTGAAGTGGTTGGAAAAAGAGTGGGTGGCAAATCTTCCGTCCGGCGATATTGAATAGTCATGTGTTCCCTTAAGGGCCGAAGGGTTCAGCAGTTCAGTATTTCCCTTACCATCCAGCCTTGTGCGGTACAGATATTTCTGAGTTGCATTAAATGGTGAAGCGGTAAAGTAAACATTACCAACAGTCTGATCGACACCCTTAAATTCAATGATATCAAAATCGCAATTGGTTACCCTCGTTTCAGTCCCGTTTTCCAGTGAGATCTTATACAGCTGTTTCCAGCCGCTTTTTTCGGATATCCAAAGAATGCTTTTGCCATTATCCAACCAAATATAATCATTTGTAAAGTCGATGTCACGTGGAATTTTTGTGTACTCAACATCTAACCAGGCTTCGTCAGTTTCCTCACTGATTAATTTCGGGTTACCGGTCTTTGTATCGCATACAAAGAGTTTACTGCAGTTCTGTCGCCTGTTAAGCTGGTTTATCAGGAGCTCTCCTGAAGATGGGATGAACTCAGCCCTGATGATATAGTTCTGATCCGGCTCACCGGGAATTTTCATCCAGACGGTTTTGCCGTCAGCAATATTTATTACCCCGACTTTGCAGACAGAAGGCTTTTCACCTGCAACCGGATATTCAAGCGGAACAGGCCGGGAATAAATCGAATCAGTATTGTTGATCATGTAGAACTTCCTGATTGAACTTGCATCAAGCTGCCAGTAGGCTATAGATTTGCTATCAATACTCCATCTGAAACCGTCCCGGCAATAGAATTCCTCTTCATAGACCCAGTCAAAAGTACCGTTGATCAGTGCAACAGAACCATTGGTGGTAAGGGCTTTGATCCGGGCTTTTCTGAGATCTTCCACATAAATATTGCTACCGCTGACATACGCAACCGACCTGCTGTCGGGAGAGAATTTGGCGAACATCAGTGAAGCAGGGGGCAAAGTCTTTCCCAGTTGATTCAATTCTCCGGTCTTCATATCCAGGATCCAGTAATCACCCCTGGTATTCAGTCTCCAGACCTTCTTTGTGTTGGTAAACAATAAGACTTTCCGCTGGTCATTCGAAAATGCAAAGAGACTGATCTTCAGCGGGCCGGAACTCCCGGCAGGGATGAGTTGATTTTTTGAAATTACAGTGTCTGTCTCATCGCCCGGAAGATTATGTCTTATGATTTCGTTATTTGCCAGCTGATAATAAGAATTACCATCTTCAGACCATTTGATACTCCTGCGCTGGGCACTGGCACTGAGCGTAATAAAAAGTAATAAGATTGAAAATACAAGGGTTTTAAAACCTGATCTTCCAGGTATCCGGGTTCCGGTTGAGTACATCGTAAGTTGGTTATTATTGCCGGGTAAAAGTAGAAATAAAAGCTCAGAAGGTAAATCCGGCGACAAGAAACATCGTCTCCGAGTCCGGATTAAAAATCAACTGCCCTATGACAGGGATGCTGAAGCTGTCGGTTATTACAATGTCTTTTGAAACTTCAAGTCCGATATTGCACACATTGAAGGCACCTTCATCCTCAGAGGGGTCATATGTATGCCATCCGTTGCCGGCACCCATGAAAATGCTGAAATAGTCAAACGAGACCCCCGCTTCAAAATACAGATCTCCTCCCAGTGAACCGGCACCTCCTGCTTCGTTTAACACATAATCAGCCTCCAGCCTCACATTCTCTCCCGAATAGCTAAGGTTGATCTCAAATGCATGGCTTCCCGAAGCTTGAGAATAGTCAAAATACTGCAAGCCGGGAAGGTAGTAATCCTGTATTCCTATACTTAAATTTTCGGTAAGAGCGAATGACAGATAGAGGTCGACTTCCTGGTAGACGTTGAAATCGAATGAACCCCATGCTCCTGCCGTAAAAAAGTCCGGTATTGAATTCAATCACAGGCTGAACCGCAGGTCCGCTAAGCCTCGTGCCCCTCCAGACAAAGCTGCTGTATAAATCAGCTCCCGTTGTCCATGAAGAAGCCGCATCATCTGTCTGACCATAAAGGGTCATGTCAATGGTTGCCACCATAATCAGAACAAGTCCGCAGGAAAACCTACAGGATTTTCTCATTTCATAAAATGATAAAGCCAAAACACTTATAAGCATTGGTTCTTTTGAGCACCTCCCCTGCTGGTAATACCTCAAGGTATTCAATCTTTACCAGGCGCTTGAGCAAGTCATCCAGGTACTTTGAGCTGACCGGACCCCAGCCTTCTTCATCAAGTCCGTGAAGGTTCAGAACAAGCCACCCGCCGGAAGAGGTAATAAAGTTACTCGACCGTTTGCTCAACCCAATTATCTGCATTGTCCGGACCATAAGATGAGCAGGATAATCTGACCGGACCGGCGGAGAGGGGTATAGGATTTACCGGGCTTTCACCTCCGGTCCGTATCGCTCTGACTTTGCTGAGGGCAAACTGCTCGAGATCGGGGGTGGAAGCATTGAAGGCAAAATTGTATACGGCTTCGGAGAGCTTTAAAACCTTCGAGATGCTCTTCAAAGTACTCAAGGCACCTGATTATATCCTCCCTGGCCTGGTCAGGTGGCAGGGTGGTAAGGTCAGAATGATCCCAGCTGTGAGGCATAATCTCATGCCCTCTTTTCCTGAGGAGGTTCCAGTCATTAAAATCTCCGCGAAGATCAGTGTGATACTCATTGGGGATTTTGAACGAAGCCAGGTGCCCGGAGGCAATTACGTTCAGACAGGCATGCAGGTTGTATTCCTCAAAAATATCCGCAATTTTATAAAAGGATTTTTTCATGCCGTCATCAAAACTAAGAGTAAGGATGTGGGATTTCCCTGCTACGTGAGCAGCTGCCCATAGTGACTGCCAGGCCTCCCAGGATACTTGTTCTGATAAATGATCTTCTGCGCATAAATAACAGGCTTAGAAACTTTTTCTCAATTGTATGTAAATTCTCTGAAAGACATTTTCCTTTCCAAAGGTTCCCTCATAATTTGCAGAAAATGAGAGTTTCTCAAAGACATTCCAGTAAATGTTCAGTTCTCCGATATGCTGAAGAAGGTCAGTCCTGTTTTCCGAAATCCTGTTGTTAACCAGCCGGTACCCGATACCCGACTGAAACTTCCCTCCTGAAAAGTCTTTTAAAAGGCTGAGCCCGGCAATAGAACTGTTAATATGACTTGTTTCCACGTAGGTGCCGGACAGAGTGGCCGAAAAATTCAGACCGCCGATATTGCTGTAAGTATAATAGCCACTCAGGCTTCGTGATGGATAAGGATCACTTTTCAGAAACCTGTAACCAGCATGAACACCAACAGCCATATTCCTGATAATCCGCCAGTTGCCGGATAACCTGTAGCCTTGTCTCATTCCATCCTCCAGTATCCTGTCAGTAAAGGTTTTGTACGTTTCATAATACATAACGTTCTTTCTGGCATCATAAGAACCATTAACTGAGAATTTTCCTGAAATTCTGTACGATAGAGAAAGGTAAAATCCTGAAAGGTCGAATGTGCTCCTGCCTGACTTCATCAACAATGCTGAACAGGTCCATTTCAACGGTGCTGAAGAAATTCAGATTCTTAATCAGGTTGTTTGAATGCTGAAAATAAAGAAATCTCCTGTCAGTCCTGAAATCATTTGTCTGCTCAACAAAGGCTACTGAACTCTCAGTGAATTTTCCCGGACTCTTCGTACTGTATGCAAGGTATGCACCATACTGAAAAAGTTTCGGATCAAAGCTGTAATTTTGATAATCAGGTCTGGATCCGGCCAGAACACCAACAGTAAAGATTATTGAATGATTTCTCAAACTGAATTCCGTCCGTTGCTCCCACACTTGCAATCCGGGTATTTATCGCGTCGCCCGAGACTGAAGCTTGTGGTTTCGTTCAGGTCATATCTGATTGCAAGATTATATATCTTGAGTGCGCTGAAAAGATCGTCCTGCACCTCCTGCCATTCACCCGCTTTATGCCTGAATGAGACATATGATTCGAAAGAAAACCCGGATCCGCCAATTTTTGGGGCGTTTAATGACAAAGTATACCTGAAGCGCTGGATATCAGGCACATCAGTATCTGAAAAATCAGTATATGAATTCAGAGAGATACTCCCCCATACCTTTTGCTTTTTTTCAGATGCTTCTCGGTTTCCGGTTTAATGAATCAGGTTTAATCTCCTGTTGAGGAGAGGCATCACTGATACCCACAGCCGCAGCAGGTTCAGTATTCTGGCTTGTCAGCCCTGACCCGGGCAATTATAATATGATCTGCAGGAACAGGATGATCAGATATAGAGCTGCACAGACAGGAAACAGATGACAGGCTGTTTACAATCAGTGCAGGGACCAGGGTATCCCCTGCCGGGATAAATAGTGTATCGCCGGCAGATATACCTTCACATGACTTGAATCTTACATAAATATTCTGAGAGCTCACAAAAGAAACTTTCCCGACCAGGTTTTCAGTTACTGATTGTCCTTTTAACCCTGCTATTAAAAAAAAGCTAAACAATATGATTGTAACTCTTTTCATATGATTATCTGTCGCCTGCCACACCAGTCGGATGGCAATTGAGACATGCAGCGCTGGTGTATGAATATCCACCTTCCTCGCTGTGCTTGTTGTCCATAGTGGCCTTGTCATGCTCATGGCAGCTCAGGCACGTAAACTGAGAATAATTTGAAGTACCTGGGATGGCAGTCATTGCACGATGCCCACCTCCCCTTGTGCGTCCCCGAGTATATCGGGAATGACAGGTTGTCATGCTCAGTAAATGACGCCGGTGTCCATCCCCGGCTCAGCGTATGGCAGGTAAGACATGTTGTCGGAAAGCCCAAAGCTGAGTGCACCGGATTAGTCGTTGCCAGATAATCATCCTGATGACATGAATAACAATCCGGGTTTGCGTCAGAATAGCTGGCGGTGCCGTGACAATCAACACATTCGAGATGTGAGTGACCCTCCGTCAGCGAAAAGAAGCTGTGATCAAATCCTGCGCCGGTCCACTGAAAGGCATTAACAGGATGACAGGCAGAACAATCTTCCTGAAAACCGGCCTGGGTATGGTTTGGGTGTGTGGTTGCCATGTAATTCTGCCGGTGGCAATCAATACAATTTACCCCGATGACATCAAACCGTGCAGGGTTTTCTGATAAATGGCAGTCCGTGCAGTCAGCTGTACGATGCGCTCCCAGCAAGGGGAAACGGCTCAACTGATGGATCCCGGTAATGTTGGTCACAAGCCAGCTGGCCGTAGAATGACACCTTGCACAATCTGACCCGACTGTAGACTGGTGAATGTCGGTATGACAATCATTGCAGTCAGTCCTGGCTTCATTGAATACCAGGGTTGGATGACAGAGTTTGCAGCCTGTCGTTGCATGCTGCCCTGTGAGCGGTAATTTTGTTTTACCGTGATCAAACGAATATATCTTTTTATCAAGATGCCATCCCTCCGCGCTATGGCAGATACTGCAGCTGAGATTGAAATCCTTACCGTGCGGATGACCTTCTCTCTGTCTTAGAAACAGGAACAGGCCGCAGATTAATATAAATGACAGGATTCGCATCTGAAATCTTTAATTTTATACCTGATGTAAGTTACTGACCCTTCAATATACGGTTTATGACATTCCGCACAGGGAACATTAACATGTTTCCCGTCAAGCCTGAAAGCTGCTTTATTATGATCGAACCCGGAGGCCTTCCAGGTCTCTGTATTATGACAGTCGTTGCAGTTGGTGGTACCATTCTTCTCAAACTGTCCATAGTGGTTATCAGTATGGCAGCTGGTACAGGTAACCGGTAATCCCGAAAATTTCTGTTGCACTACTCCGGTGTGGTCGGGTCTGAAGTGACAGGCTCTGCATCCCTGCCTTGCATGCGCTCCTGTCAGGCTGTAGTCTGTCTTTGAATGGTCAAACGAGATATCAGGCCACCTGTTCTCATTATGACAGAATTGACAATCTGCCGCAGGATAGTATTTTGTCTGAATATAATTCTTGTGTATATCAGTGTGGCAGTCAGAACAGACTGTCCCTATCCCCCTGAAACTCCATTTTTCCTGTTTCTTATGACATTCCAGGCACGGAGTTGCCGAATGAGATCCCTTTAAAGGGAAAAGACCAGTGTTGTGCTGTGATACCGTATATGAGAAATAATTAAACCCTTTTGCAGTGTGGCACTGTATACAATCAGGAGAGATTCCGTTCCTGGTAAACTGACCGCTATGATAATCCGCATGACAATCTGTGCACCTGTCATGCTTAATGGGATCCGTAGTTTTGCCCTTATGGCAATCCTTGCACCCTGACCGTCATGTGTTTATCCTCAAGTTTAAAATCAGTCTTGTTGTGATCAAACCCCGTGAGCCGCCCGGATACGTTTATAAATGAATCCTCCGTATGGCACTGCCGGCAATTCTGACCAAACTGGTTCTGATGAGGGTCTTTGTGACAACTCGTGCAGTTACCGAAAGGCACCCCCCTGAACTCCTGAAATTCCTTGCCGTTTATTGTCTCCTTCCTGTGGCACTTCAGGCAATCGACGGTTTTATGTCTCCCCTTAAGGGGAAACCGGGAAGTGTTGTGGTTAAACCTGGAAGCCGGCTTAAATAAATCAGTACTATGACAATTCAGACATGAGGCAGAAAGTGTCTGCTGATGGTAGTCAGCATGGCAGCTCAGACATTTTTCATCCAGACCGAGCCAGGTGTTCTTTCTGGATTTAAGTTTCTGACCTGAAATGTGACCGGAGTTGTGACAATCAGGGCATTGTCTTGCCGCATGAGCGCCTGATAAGGTGTAACCGGTAAGAGAGTGGTTGAAAGTTTCGGTATTGAAACGTATGAGTTTAGAATCCTTTCCGTTATGTTCGCTATGACAGCTGAAGCATGAATTTCCCTTTACTTCTGTTGATGAATGATATCCTTTCCCTGCCTCTATCCTGGATTGGATCTCAGTATGACAGGCAAGGCATTTTGCATCTGAAACCTTATTGCCAAGTACATGGCACTGGGTGCAGTTTGAAATGCCTTCGAGGCTGGAATGAGAGTTTGACAAAGCGCCTGGTGAAAGCTGCGCGGACAGGCTAAGGTTGTTCAGGAGGTACAGGATGAAAATTATCCTGATTTTTATTGCCACACGATCCATAAAACACTCAGTTTGATCTGACCAAAACTTCAATACGCTACCCGGTGGGTATCATTCAGTTTAGCCAAATTTAGTGTTTTAAGAGCGTTTCCCCAAATTTTCTTGTGATTTTGATCCCGGCTTTTTCCAGGAATTGTGTAGGGAGTTCACCGCCTGCAAAAATATAGACCAGGTCATTCTTGAGTTTAACCGGTTCTCCACCTTCAGCAGTCGTAATTAAAACATACTCATCCTCGATGGAAACAAGATTACTCTTTAATAATACCTTGAGGTTACCAGCTTCAACAGCCTCATTTAATGCGCTGCTGTTTTTTGGTTTTATACGGCTGAAAGCGTCACTCCTGTAAGAAATTGTCACGTAATTCTGACCGGCGAGAAGCAGTGCAGATTCTATTGCTAAATCACCGCCTCCGACCACAATAATATTTTTCCCTGATAAATCTTCAGGGTCAAGCAATCTGTAGGCAACTTTCTCCTTGTTCTCCCCGGGGATATTAAGTTTACGGGGAGTTCCCCTCCTTCCAATAGCAAGCAGGACGGCTGCTCCGGAAAACACCTCCCCTTTCAGGGTTGTAACCTTAAAAATATCACCCTCAGCAACTACAAATTCAACCTTTGAGTTCTCGTTAACCGTGATATTGTTTTGCTTCAGCACAGTCTGCCAGAGGTCCAGCAACTCTGTTTTAGTGGTCTCAAACAGTTTCACCTTTCCGTATAAAGGAAGCTCCATCGGTGATGTCATTACAATTTTTTTTCTCGGAAAAGAATATACAGCGCCTCCCAGAGTATCCTGATCCAGCAACAGAAGGTTCAGATTGAGTTTCCTTGCCGCAAGCGACCCGGAAATACCTGCCGGTCCGGACCCTATTATAATTAAATCATACGTCGCAGAATGATTCTTCTTAAGCGATTTTGCAATATTTTCGACCGCCTGTCTGCCCTGTTCTACTGCGTTCCTGATAAGGCCCATGCCACCAAGCTCTCCGGCGATAAATATCCCCGGAACATTTGTCTCAAAGTTCCTGTTGATATGCGGAAGTTCCACTCCCCTCTTTTCAGTCCCGATACGCAGCGTTATAGCCTCAGTCGGACAGGCATGGAAACAAGCGCCGTGTCCTATACACTGAGAGGCATTTATAACTGTTGCTTTACCGTCTCTGATTCCGATGATATCCTTCTCGGGACAGGCAGCCACGCAAGCTCCGGTACCGATGCATGTATTTACGTCAATAAACGGGTGAAGTGAAAAGGGTTCATAAAATCCATCCTCCTGTGCCTTTTTTATTTTTGCCTCAACTATCCGGGACTGTTTTCTCTTCCTGAAAAGATAGATCATGACCACTGCTATACAAAGGATAGCAACAAGAGAGTAAGTAAGGATTTTTTCAAAAAGTATCTCCATGATCAGAAAATCCATTTGTAGCCAAACAATATGGTTACACCCACATGAATGACCATAATAAATAACATTACCAGTGCAAAAGGCAAGTGAGCAACGTGCCAGTACTTGAAAAGATTCCTCATACTGTCAAGGCGCTCTATCCTCCTGCTCAGTTTTATATCTGTCCTGACAAGAGAAACAATCTTTCTGTAATCATTCCCATGAAGGTTATTCCTTTTCAGTTCTCTTCTTACAGAGTGAATTGACCTGCGGTCAGCTTTATAGTTTCGTACTAAACTGACAAGCAGGTTCCGGGAAGATGACTCAGTTTTCCTGCCAACTGATTCTACTATTCTTCCGTAACTGGACTCATCAAGTCCGTAGGAGCTTTTTAAAATCTCTGTAAGGTTGCTTTTCATGGAGCGGACTTCGTTCAGGTCCAGCTCTCTGCCCTCAATGGACCTGGGTATCTGAAGATAAATAAACCTGCCGGCAATTCCGCTGAGAAAAACAGCTACCATGCTCCAGAAGCTGACTGCCACCAGTCCGCCGAATTTGAAGGCGGTATGGAATAATATTAATACCGGTCCCAGCGTGCAGAGGAAAATGTGGAACTCGAGCCAATGTTTAACCAATCCCGTTCTTGACATAAAACGGTATCTTTTTCTGACCATATAGGTGGATACGCCAATTATTATCAGGAGAGAGCCAAGTATTCCCAGTCCGTGACCCAAAATGCCGCTTGGCTTCAGGGCATTGTGTTCAGAACTGAATGCTCTCTCCTCAAGTCCTGTTCTGTAATATTCCAATCCATTGATCAGAAGAAGTATAAAGGTAAATCCAACTGTTAAAACCATTATACCGAGGAACATTCTGTGAATTGTTTTTGACATTATTTATTACCATTAAGTGTCAATGCAAATATAGTTTTCTCTGTTTTAACTGCATCCGTCAAAACTTCCCGCTCAGCCTTATGCTGAAATTCCTTTGTGGCTGTATATCACCCGGACGACCCATATATTCAGTATTTGTGATGTTCTTGACTGCCAGCGAGATTTTCATTGCATTACCGAGCCTGTAGCCAATATTACCATCCATCAGGAAATAGCCTGTATTGTTTACCTGCCAGTAATCGTAGAAACCAGGAAGGATCTCCTCTCTTGTGGCCGGATTCAGGAAAACGTCATCGATATTCAGCGTTTTTGACCTGGCATAAAGATCGAGACCCGATTCAATCCGCTGCCATGCCGCGTTCAAACTCATCTTCGCTGAATGTTTTCTCCTGTATTTCAGATAAATATCAGTGTTCTGATTAGTATAGGAATTGAATTCAACGGGATAGATGAAAGTATATCCGCCTGTCATTGTCGTCTCAAACGCTCCAAATGACCTTTTCAGCATTACCTCAAGCTCGGCGCCATAGACCCTCGATTGCTCAACATTTGTGGCTTTAAAACCAACATCGGAAATACCTGTTGACGGATCCTGATGAATACCAAAAATATACTCGATCATATCAATATTCTGCGAGAAAAAGAGCGACAGATCGCCCTCTCCCATCATTTTTCCAAACAAGACTCCCTGTTTAATACCAATTTCTGAGCTCCATCCTGATTCTGCCTTTACAAAGGGGCTTGGAAAGATTCTTACTGACCCGAGGGTTGTTGAGGCATATTTCTCAGCTATGGACGGATAGCGGTAACCCTGGCCGAACGAAGCCCTGATAAAGGTATAATCAGCAGCCTGGAAATTTAAACCTGCCCTGAATACCGGTACGATACCGTCGCGTTCATCATCGAGAATATTCTGTTCAATACGCAACCCGCCGCTGATTTTAAGCCTGCTTACCGGTCTAACCTCCAGTTGTGCAAACCCGGCAACATTAAGGCCATGGTGATCACCAAAGAAATTCGATATTATACTGCTCCAGTTTTCAGAAATGCCTGCTGTCAGATTTAAGAAACCGGTTATTTTGTAATACAACAGATATTCTCCGTATACAGAAGAAGAGCTTGCGTCATTATTTGTTCTGACAGGAAACCTGTTGGTGCTATACTGATATCGCATCCGGAAATCATGTTTTGTCTTTCCTGCACCTCCAATCGTTATGAAAGGATCGGCCGTAAAAAAATATCCGTGCAGGCTCGATACTGTTGATGTATCCTGCTTCAGGGCTCCGGTAGTGGCATCCTCCCATAGTATGAAGTCAGTTTTATAAGTTGTTCCCGCATTCAGGTTCAACCCGTATTTCAGCCCTTCGGTCCTGCTGCTGTGATGCTTCATCCTGAGGCTAATTCTTCCCAGGTTCTCTTCGTTGAATTTTCTGTATCCCCTGTCAGCAGTCAGGTTGACACCAACGCCTATATCAGTCTTTCCGAATTTCTGAAGGTGAGAGAATGAGGCATTGGCAAATGCCCTTGGTGTGTCCCACCATTTCCAGTCTTCATTCGATGAAATACCAAAGACCCCGCCTTCAGCAAAGAATTGTGTCACCGGCACATTTGACGCGTCTGCAGTTCTGAAATTAATGACCCCGTTGAGGGCGGAAGAACCGTACAGCACGGAGGAAGCTCCTTTGATTATCTCCACCTGCGACAGGTTTTCGAGCGGCAGAAAATTCCATTTGATGTTCCCCGCATCTCCTGACATCATGGGTAGGCCATCGATAAGAGCGAGGACGCGGCTGCCAACACCGTAGCTGTACCCGCTGCCTCCTCTGATTGATGCCTGCCCGTCAAGTACCTCGATACCCGGAGTTTTATTTATCAGCTCCCGGGCATCAGAAATATGGCTGCGTGTAAGCAGATCTGATTTGATAACCTCCATCGAGACAGTCAGCTCAGATTCCTTCTGTTCCATCCGGTCAGCGCTCACCACTATCTGGCTTATCAACTGAGACTCAGTCTCCAGGTAAACATCCAGTCTGATAGTATCATTCGCCTGGAGAAAGACTATTTCCGTAACAGGCTTGTAACCAACAAACTTAAATGTGATCTCAATCCTTCCGGGCTCGCCTGCAAACGCATAAAGACCTTCAGCACCGGAGCTTGTGCCGGCCCCCTTTCCGTAAATAACATAGACACCGGCAAGAGGTTCATGATTATCTTTATCTGATACCCTGCCGGTTACCAGGCTCTGGGCGTTTGTTACCTGTGAAATAAAGAAGATAAGAGCGGCAACTGTCTGTAAACGCCGGAGCATCATTTGGGTTTAAATGTCATCCTGATGTTTTTAGTGCCCTCCAGGGTCGGATAAGGGAAAGTAACCTTCAGTGATGTTTTTGTGAGTTCCACGATGTGAGTAGTCAGGGTAAAAGTTAGTTCAGGCGAAATAATTGCAACGTTGGTCTCGTTATCCACAAACCTCCATGTTCCTGTATATTGGCCAAAGGTCCCCGTGCCATCATCATTGAATACAATATCGCCTTTGAATTTCTCAAGAAGCTCGCCCGGGTCGCTCGCATCAACGCCATCGGCAAGAAGGCTGTCGCTCGTCCATGTATGTGATGTAAGCAGGTCAAAGCGGACTGAGGTCTTATCTTTATTGCATGCTGCCGTAAACATCAGCCCCGCCAGCAATAACCATATGACAATATTTTTCATTTATGTCAGTTTTAAATTCTTATATCATTCAAGCCGGAAGCGGCACAAATGCCTGTCAAGTCAGTTCAGCAATTCCGATCATGTCCAAAGTTAATAAACATTATGCTGATAACAGATGAATGAACTTTTTGTAATTTTATGATCTCCGGAAGACAATATTAATCAAAAATATAAACAGCATGAGTGAACAGTATTCGATAAGTCCCAGCGGTGAAAAATTTGCCTTGCCAAAACCTGAAGATTATAAAACTGAGTTTGAGAACATAAAGAAACGTGTTAAAGCGGAGCATGCCAAAGGCCGCGAGATAGTCGTGGTCATGGGTGTAGGGTTCGTCGGGGCCGTCATGGCCGCAATAGTAGCCGACACTGTTGATTCAAAAGGCAAGCCCTCAAAATTTGTTATAGGAATGCAGCGTCCCAGCCTCCGTAGCTTCTGGAAGATACCCATGCTCAACCGCGGTGTTTCCCCTGTAAAGGCTGAAGACCCGGAGGTCGATCCGATGATTGAACGGTGCGTCAATAAGAAGAAGACCCTGATGGCCACGTACACATACGACGTTCTCAAACTGGCCGACATTGTTGTAGTAGATGTGCAGTGCGATTATATCAAGGAAGAACTGGGCAATGTGCGTGCCGGCCAGACCGATATGGCAGCCCTGGAGGCATCACTGGGTGTAATAGCAGAGCATATCCAGCCTGAAGCCCTGGTGCTCATCGAGACCACTGTGGCTCCGGGAACGACCGAGCAGGTAGCCTACCCGATAATGAAGAAGGCATTCACAAAACGCGGCATCAAATCAGATCCCCTGCTGGCACACAGCTACGAAAGGGTCATGCCGGGACGCAATTATGTTGCGAGCATACGCGATTTCTGGAGGGTGTGCAGCGGCATCAACGAAGAAGCCAGGAAGCGTGTCGTGAAGTTCCTCAATGAAGTGCTTAACACCAAGAAATTCCCTCTTACGGTCATGGACAGGCCTATCGAGTCAGAGACGGCCAAGATCGTCGAGAACAGCTACCGTGCCACCATCCTCGCTTTCCTGGATGAATGGAGCCTATTTGCCGAGCGCAACGGCGTCGACCTCATAAAGGTCATCAAGGCAATTAAGATGAGACCCACACACAGTAACATGATCTTCCCGGGACCCGGAGTAGGCGGTTACTGTCTCCCCAAAGACGGAGGATTGGGTGTATGGGCATATAAACATATCCTTGGCTTTGAGGATGATATCTTTAAAATCACTCCCCTGGCTATAGATATTAACGACACCCGTGGTCTGCATGTGGGGCAACTGACCCGTGACGCTCTGCGGAATATGGGCAAGCCTATTGCAGCCTCAGACGTGTTGGTACTGGGAGCAGCATACCGTGAGGATGTCGGAGACACACGCTACAGCGGCTCTGAGGTAGTGATACGCAAGCTGGCAGAGATGGGTGCCGAGATACGTGTGCATGACCCCTACGTCGAACACTGGTGGGAGTTCGAGGAGCAGGACAGCTATCCGGGTGTCGGTCAGAGCAAGTCACAGTTCTTCCGCAACCAGGAGAAGCTGAAGGAGATAAGGATTGAACAGAACCTGAATAAGGCTCTCAGAGGAGCTGAGGCCGTCATCATGGCCGTACCTCATTCTGCTTACATGGATCTTGATCCTGATAAGGTGGTGAAGATCATCGGGCAACCGGCTGCCATCATCGACTGCTTCGGTATTCTCACTGATGATAAGATCCGGCGTTACTTCCAGCTCGGATGCGAAGTCAAGGGACTGGGAAGGGGACACATTCAGAGAATTAAGGAAGAGACCCGTAAAGCCTGATCCTGGCATTATCATATCTTTATACAGTAAAAAATACCTCATCATGGAAGACAGCATTACGGGATTATATGATGATTACCGTGCCGGCAAGGTAGACAGGCGGATCTTTTTAAAAAAGCTTGCTATGGTTAGCGGGGGAACAGCTGCCGCTGTTATCTTTTTCCCGGATCTGAACAGCGCAGATGCCTCGCCGGCAGTACGCCGTCAGGTTAAACTCGTCAATGATTTCATCACTTACCCCGGAGAAACGGGTGAGGTACGGGCATATCTCTCTGTCCCAAAAGGCAGGAAAAAAATGCCGGCCGTCATCGTGATTCATGAGAACAGGGGTCTTACCCCCCACATCATGGATGTGAACCGGCGCATGGCCGGAGAAGGGTTTCTGTCTCTGGCTCCTGATGCTCTCTCCCCGCTGGGAGGCACCCCTGAAAATGATGATGACAAAGCCCGGACAATGATCGGTCAGCTCGACCGTGAGACCACAGTGAAGAACCTTGTGGCAGCGGTAAAATACCTGAAGACACATCCACGGTCGACAGGAATGGTGGGATGTACCGGCTTTTGCTGGGGAGGCGGCATGACCAACCAGGTTGCGGTGAATGCACCGGATCTCAAGGCCGCAGTGCCCTATTACGGTGCAACACCCGCCCCGGAGGATGTGCCGAAAATCAAAGCCTCAATAATGGCACACTACGCCGGCAATGATGAACGTATCAATGCCGGAATACCGGCATTTGAGGAGGCGCTGAAAAAGGCAGGGATAGATTATCAGATCTTTATCTATGAGGGTGCGGAACATTCCTTTAATAACGATACCAACACGCCTCCCAGATACAACAAGGAGGCAGCAGGTCTTGCATGGGGCAGGACAATAGGATTCTTCAGAGAAAAGCTCAGGGAATAAAGGTCACATCTTCCATACACGGGATACCTCATCGATGAAAGGCCGGCAATGGTTAAAAAAATGCCGGTAACCTTCGCACAGGTAATTTAAGCCATCTTCACCAGTCGGGGCTGAGACAAATCTGTTTTTCGGGCATTCACCATTGCACATGCTCAGCACCCCGCATTCAAGACAATAACGCGGAAGTGAAGTCCGCTTGTATTGTCCGAAGGTTTTTTGCCGTGGGTCATCAAGCATGTCTGCCAGAGATCTGTCTCCTATGTTACCTATCCGGTTGTCTGCATTTACATAGTGATCGCAAGGGTAAAAGTCGCCGTTCACCTCAACAACCGGAACACCGCCACATACAGGTTTAAAAATGCAAAGTGTATGCTCCTGATTGAAGGCTGTCCGTAAAGCTTCTTCAAAGATCTGAACCTTCACATTACCGATATCCTTCTCAAGCCATTCATCAAAAACAGCAGAAAGAAATCTTCCAAAATCAGAAGACCTGACACTTTGTGAACTTGTAACCTGATTGCCTGCAGCATCCTTTTCCACAAGGGGCAGGAAAGTAATATATGCAGTTCCGGTTTCTTTTAAGAAATGATACAGTTCGAGGGGAGCATGAACATTTGCATCGCTGATCACTGTAAGAATTTCGAAAGGTATATTATACTTTCTTATAAGCTCCAGTCCCTTAATTACATTCTGATATGTTAAATTATTATTATGGTCACGTCTGTTAAGGTTATGATACCGCTCAGGTCCGTCAAGACTTATCCCTGCATAGAAATTCTCTTCCTTCAGGAATTTCCCCCATTCTTCGGTCAGGAGTGTGGCATTTGTCTGAATCCCGTTAAGAATAACACTTCCTGTGGGCTTATACCTTTTCTGGAAATCAACTGCTTTTCTGTAGAAGTCAAGTCCCGCCAGCGTGGGTTCACCCCCGTGCCATGAAAAGATGACCTCTTTTCCTGTTGAAGCTTCAATATGCTGACGGATATATAGTTCCAGCACCTCATCATTCATACAACCAGTTGAGTAACCGGTATTAAGATGCCTTTTACCAAGGTAATAGCAATACGAACAGCTCAGGTTGCATTTTGCTCCGACGGGTTTGACAAATACCTGGAATTCACGAATCTCTGAGTTCATAGTTGCATGATAATCCCATTGTAAAACTAATACAATGAATACCGGTTCCTGAGATATTCCTCCAGGTTGTTGTATCCGGATTTCATGCTAAGAGCCGCCTTACTATCCTCCAGGCATCCCTCCAGGCTGGCAGGCATGGACAGAATATTACCGATCAGTGGTTCTACTATGTCACTGAATTTGGCCGGATGAGCAGTTTCGACAAATATGCCTGACGACCCGGGGTGCTCATCAAGATAACGATCCATACCCAGACTGGCTATAGCCCCATGCGGATCAAGAACATACCCCGACCTCTGATATTCATCCCTGATATGCTGTCTGATCTGGTCATCATCAAACCAGTAGCCAGATACCATGGCAGACACCTTGTTCCAGTCCTTGTCGAAAATGTCGAGCAATCTTTCAAAGTTACTTGGGTTGCCCACATCCATGGCGCTGGCAATGGTCTGCACAGATGCACCCGGGCTGTAAAGACCTGTCCTCAGGTATTCCGGAACCACATTGTTGATGTTTGTAGATGCCACGAAATGTTCAATCTGCAGGCCGGACTTCCATGCCATTACGGCGGCGGTAAGATTACCAAAGTTGCCGCTTGGAACGGAAATAATATTGTTTCCGGTGCCTGTCCGGCTCATGGCGAAGTAGTAATAAAAGCTCTGCGGAATGAGGCGTGCAATGTTTATTGAGTTGGCCGATGTCAATCTTATTCTGCCGTGAGTTTCCAACCGGGTGAAAGCACTCTTAACCATAGACTGGCAGTCGTCAAAGGTCCCTTCTATCTCCAGGGCTGTAATATTTTTCCCCGGGGTGGTCATCTGGTTCTCCTGAAGGCGGCTTACTTTTCCCGAAGGATAAAGAATAATGACATCAATGTCTTCCATTCCGTAGAAGCTGTTGGCTATCGCTCCGCCTGTGTCACCTGAGGTTGCAACCAGTACCACTGTCTTCTGGTCATCAGTTGCTGAAAAATACCTGAAGCACTGAGCCATAAATCTTGCACCGAAATCCTTGAATGCCGCCGTCGGTCCGTGATAGAGCTCAAGTACGTGTTTCCTGTCGTTTATTTTTCTGAGCGTTACCGGGAAATTGAATGCTTTTGCACATATTGTCATCAGGATCCCGGCGGGTATTTCGTCTCCGATATATTTTCCGCCAACTTCAAAAGCAACCTCAGCGAGGTTCATTTCCGGAAGCCTCCTGAAAAAATCAGGTTCCATCACCGGAATACTTTCGGGCATGAACAATCCCATATCAGAAGAAATGCTCCGGCTGACCGCTTCACGGAATGTGACTCTTATGCTCCGGTCCCTAATGTTGAAGTATTGCATTTAGAATCAGCTATCTTATTAATCAACAAATCTTTGCCCCTTCCCTGTTGACAAAAGAAGTGTAGGCCCTGTAATTAACTCCCCGGGTATGCATGCATGCTTCCATGGCTCTCAGTACGGCCTCGCCACATGCCTCTCCCCTGCAGAGTGCAAAGACTGAAGGCCCGGAGCCGGAAATACCCGCACCGAGGGCTCCGTCCTGCATCGCTGCCTGTTTCAGCTCATAGAAGCCCGGAATAAGTGATGCACGTTTGGACTCTGCAACATGATCCACGAGAGACCTGCCGATCAGGTCATAGTCTTCGCTGAATAAGCCCGCAATAAGTCCGCCTACATTCCCCCATTGTTTAACAGCAGTTCCTAAGGGAATGTGCCTGTCGAGGATACCTCTTGCCATCGATGTTTTTATCTCCATATCAGGGTGAATAACAACACAGAAGAGTTCAGCCGGAATATTTACCGGTATGATATCAAGTGGTTCATAACTGCGGATAAGGGTTATACCCCCAAACAATGCGGGGGCCACGTTATCGGCATGTGCCGTACCTGAGGCCAGCCTCTCACCCTCCATGGCAAATGCCACCAGCTCTTTAAGCGAAAAAATGTTTCCCATAAGTTCATTTGCAGCAAACACTGCTGCCGCTGAGCTGGCAGCGCTGGAGCCAATCCCGCTGCCGGGTGCTATGCCCTTTTCGACAGATGCTCTGAACCCGGCCTTCGTTCCTGTTTTCCTGATCATGGCATTCAGCACCACGCCAACGACATTCTTATCAGGATCCAGGCTGAGGCCCTGACAACCTTTTATCCCGGTAATCTCGATGGCCCCGCTGTCAGTCATCTCAAGATCAATGAAATCGCAGGGTTCATTGATCGCCATACCGAGAACGTCAAATCCGCAATTCAGGTTTGAGACAGTCGCTGTGGCTTTAACCCTGATTTTTTTGATCATTTTTTCAATTATTTATTATTGAAAGTATATCTGCAAAAATTCCAGCGGCAGTTACGTCAGCTCCTGCCCCGGCACCCTTGATTATCAATGGCTGATCGTGATAGCGTTTAGAATATATTGAAACTACATTATCATTGCCCTCGAGGTAAAAAAATGGATGAGAGGCTCCCACTTCCTTTAAAGAAATATTCGCTTTCCCGTTCTCATACCTTGCTATAACCCTCAGCCTGGCATTCCGTGACACAGTGCCTTCTCTCACCTTTTCAAAATATTCATCATAGTTCCTCATCTGATCCGCGAATGTACCGGCTATAAATACTTCTGGCAGAGGGTGAGGAAGATAGCCTTCGAACACTATATCTGAAGCCTCAATCTTTATCCCTGCTTCCCTCACAAGTATCAGTAGTTTTCTCGAAACGTCATCACCGCGCAGGTCAATTAACGGATCCGGCTCTGTATATCCTTCACTCCTGGCTTTAAGAACAGAATCACTGAATTTCATGCCGTTGCAATAGTTATTAAAAATAAAATTCAGGCTTCCTGAAAGCACTGCCTCAATCCTGGAAAGATGATCGCCTGTTTTTACCATATTATCTATGGTCTGAATTACCGGCAATCCTGCAGCAACATTGCTCTCAAACCTGAAATGTACCCTTTTGCTGATTGCCAGCTTTTTCAGTTTGAGAAAATTATCATATGGCGATGATGCGGCAATTTTATTACACGTAACGATAGAAATACTTTTTGAAAGAATTCTTTCGTATAATTCTGAGACAACCGCATTTGCAGTGTTGTCAATAAATATTGAGTTAGGCAGGTTCAATCTGACCATCTCATCAATATACTCCTCCAGGTTGCTGCTCCTCTCGCTGGACATCATTGTATTCTTCCAGTCCTGTTCTCTTATGCCTTTATTCCTGATCAGCATTTTCCTTGAATTTGCCAGGCCTGTAATCCTGAAATCTGTCTGGTATTCACTAATAAAGAACCCCGATTGTGAAAGTATCTGTTTAACAAAGGCTGTTCCGACATTACCTGTACCAACAATAAACAGGTTAATTGTCTTGTTCGCTGAAAGCAGAAACTCCTGATGAATTGCGTTTACGGCTTTGCGACAATCAAAGTTTTTAACCACAACCGAAATATTCAATTCGGAGGAGCCCTGTGCAATGGCATGAATATTAATGCCGTTTTTACCGAGTGCCGAGAATGCCTGTCCGCTTATGCCTACAGAATACTTCATGCCTTCACCCACCATCACAACAATTGAAAATCCTTTTTCAAGCAACGATTGCCTGACTCTCCCGGTTTGAATTTCAAACTCAAATTCATCATTAAGAACTTCACATGCCCTCTCCCCTGACTTATGATCAATGGCTATGCAGATTGACTGCTCTGATGATGCCTGAGTAATCAGTATGACATTAATATTATTTCTGGCAAGTGCAGTGAACATTCTTGCTGCAATTCCCACCACACCGACCATTCCGCTTCCGGTTAATGATACCAGGCAAACCTCATTGATAGCTGATACTGCTTTAAGGACATTACCATTCCGGGAAGGCGTATCACTTATCCTCGTGCCCTTGTCAAGCCGGGCAAAGGTGTTCCTTACCAGCACAGGTATCTTTTTCTTCATCACTGGCTGGATGGTAGGAGGATAGATGACTTTTGCCCCAAAATGGCTGAGCTCCAAAACCTCAGCATAAGACAACTCAGGTATGGGGTAAGCATCTTCAGTATATGATGGATCAGCTGTATATATTCCGCTTACATCAGTCCATATTTCCAGAATATCAGCGTTTAAGGCTGCTGCGATTAAAGCAGCAGTGTAATCTGATCCTCCCCTGCCAAGCGTGGTAGGATAACCATGTATGGAACTTGATATGTATCCGGAGGTAATGGTAATGGCGTTGTCTGGTAACAGCTTTTCTCTGATGGCATTCTCCGTGGCCTCAGTCTCCACTCTCTCAACTCCGCTAATTAATTTTGTGAATATTATAGTTCTTGCATCGATGTGTCTGACGTCACCAAAATTCTCTGTCATCACGGCATAAATAATCTGAACAGACATCTGTTCGCCAAAACCAAGGACCAGATCGGTTGACCGTAAAGTAATTTCCCCGATATTTGAAATTCCACCCAGTATTTCTGTTAACCTCGCTTTCAGTTCCTTTATTTTTCCAATAACATTGAGCGCACCTTCCGGTTTAAGAAGTTGTGCCGCCAATTCCACATGTCTCTTTTCAATTTCGTCTGATACAGACAAGTACCTTTCATCTTTTGCTGAAGCAAGCTCAAGAGCCCCCGTAAGCATGTTAGTTATACCAGAGAGAGCGGAGAAGACAGCAACCACATGCTCATCCTGCCCCCTGATAATCTCAACTACTGTTCTGATGCTGTCTGCGCTCCCGACAGATGTGCCCCCGAATTTCAAGACTTTCATATTCACTGATTATAGTTACTCCCCAGCCGGGAGTGCCCGTTGTAGTACAAATATAACATACAATCAAGAAGTCTCCTATTTTTTCGCATCAGTCCGGTAAACCTCCCGGCCATGCAACCATTCGCCACCTTAATATGTCAGGTTAATGGTTGCATATGATAATATGCTGTAATGATTTGCGTTAAAAATGCTATGTTTGGCACGATTCCCTGGAAGTGATGAGACAATTCAGTATATATACCATACTGCTTTTTATTTTTTGTCTGCCGTTAACAGCACAGACTTTTACCAGCAGCAACCTTCCGATCTGTATAATCACAACTGACGGCGGAGCATCAATTCCCGATGAGCCCGGCGTGCTCGGGAACCTGAAGATCATATACCGGGGCCCCGGAAAAAGAAACAGTGTTTCTGATCAGAATAATCCTGCTTACCTGAACTATGATGGCAGGATTGACATAGAAAAGAGAGGGTCCTCATCACAGTCCTCACCCAAGAGGAACTATGGTTTTACAACCCTGATGGCTGACAATACCACCAACAACAACGTCAGCCTCCTTGGCATGCCTGCAGAAAATGACTGGATACTGAGCGGGATGGTGTTTGATACTGCCCTGATACGCGATTATCTGTGCCTGAACCTGTCACGTAAACTTGGTAATTATGCCTCACGTACTGAATACTGCGAGGTTATAGTAAACAATGATTATAAAGGGCTCTTTCTCCTGGAAGAAAAGATCAAGGCTGATGACGGAAGGGTTGATGTACTGAAGATAGGCACCGGCGACAACACCCTGCCAAACATTTCCGGTGGTTATATTACCAAGGCGGACAAGACCACAGGAGGCGATCCCATTGCCTGGACCATGTATTCATTTCAGGGGGCGCCTGTAGACTATATTCATCTCCTGCCGAAACCTGAAAACGCATCCTTTTACCAGACAGGTTATATCAGAGGTGAATTTACAAACCTTGAGACAGCCGCAAAATTCAACGATATCTCGATCGTTAACGGTTATCCGGCAATAATTGATATTCCCTCGTTTATTGACTATATGATCATTAATGAGTTTGCCTCCAATCCCGATGCCTACCAATACAGTACTTACTTCCATAAGGACAGGAACGGCAAGCTGAGGGCAGGACCGATATGGGACCTTGATCTTTCTTTTGGCAATGATCTCTTCATGTGGGGTTTTGACCGCAGCAAAACAAACCTGTGGTACTTCGAGGACGAGTATTACAATAACGGGTCCAGGTTCTGGTATGATCTGTTTTATAACAGCACCTACAAATGCTACCTCGCCAGAAGATGGAACGAAATCATCCAGCCGGGCCAGCCGATGTACCCTGACAGTATTAAAGCATTAATAGATAAGACTGTGACAAACATAAGTGAGGCTGTGGCAAGAGATTATGAAAGGTGGGATAAGCTGGGAAGCCACCCGCAACGTATTACCCTCATAAAAAACTTCATCAATGCCCGGATGGCCTGGATGACACAAAATCTTGGTTCATACGATGATTGCAGCAACATCACCGTGCCCGCCCTCGTGATATCCAAAATCAACTATCATCCCTCACCAACAACTGCTTATCCCGACGATGATGACCTCGAATTCATTGAGATACGAAACAACAGTAATGTTACAGTCAATCTGACAGGTATATATTTCCGGGGTACCGGGCTAACGTACGTTTTCCCGTCTGGAACCTCCCTCGGCCCTCATTTGTCTGTTATCATTGCAAGCAATACAAATGCATTCAGGGCGACCTGGGATATTACCCCGTTTGGCCAGTTTACCAGGCACTTATCGAACAGCAGCGAAAGCCTGGTGCTTCTTGATGCTTTCGGAAATGTCATCGATGAAGTGTGCTATTATGATGTGGCCCCATGGCCTGCTGCAGACGGGAACGGCTATTACCTTAAGCTGGAGGATTTGTACCTTGACAACAGCCTTGCCTCCAGCTGGACAGCATCAAATGGTGTCATCAACTCGGCCGGAGAGACGCCGGAAGATATCGACATTGATATTTACCCAAACCCGGTCGGCGATATCCTATACGTAAAATCAAGTCTTGAAATAGTCAGCCTTACCATATACGATATTCAGGGGCGGTTACTGATTGACATCAACGGTGGTGACAATTTGTGTGAAATTGACATCAGGCACCTTATGAAAGGCACCTATATTGTCAAGGTTATTACCGATGACGGCAGCCGGACAGAAAAGATAGTTAAAGACTGATTACCTACCAGATATAAGTGGCAGCCGCCCCGCTTTCAAGGCTCATCTGTACAGTGTTGCCCCTGAACTTTACATTGAAGTTCTTCTTTACCGGTGCAGTGTTAATCACTATCAGTACTTTCTTTCCTTCAGGTGTCCTGAATGCCACATTTGGAATGTTTCCCGGCATATTTGTGGAAACACGCACTGAACCTGGTCTTACAAATTTTGCAGCATGTGCAAGAATGTAATATGCCGGATTACGCGTCACTGTGTTACCATTGATTGTGACTGTCCCCAGACACCGGTCACACCCGCCATCAGTATGAGGATCGTAATTGGGATCTGAGGCAAAGTTCCACTCGATGACATTTTTGCACCAGTTGCGGGTAGCCCCTATGATCAGGGTCTCGACATGCCACTTAAGATCCTCTGCAAGGTTTCCAGGGCCGCCTACCCACTGCTCAGTAAAGTAAAGATTCTTGTCAGGATAAGCGTCATGAACGGCCGTCAGAGCATCAATTGTGCCTCCGTACAGGTGAAATGCTGATCCATCTACATACTTCCGCGCATCAGGATCATTCAATATGCTGAGAGGATAGTCAGTCCTGTCGGCATTATGATCATAGACAATTATTTTTGTTGTGATACCGGCAGCTGCAAACGCCGGGCCGAGGCTTTGTTTGATAAAGAGTGCCTGGTCAGCCGCAGTCATGTACATACTCGGATTATTTCCGGGATGAAGAGGCTCATTTTGAATGGTGATGGCATCAATGGTGATACCTTCCGACTGCATCGCCTGGATGTATTTTACAAAATACTTTGCATAGGCGTTGAACCATTCAGGCTTCAGGCTTCCTCCCACAGATGCATTGTTGGTTTTCATCCACAGCGGAGCAGACCACGGTGAACCCAGTATTTTTATCGATGGGTTGATGGCGAGAATCTCCCGGAGAACCGGGATCAGATCTTCCTTCTCCGGATCAATGCTGAACCTCACCATATCAGGATCTGTCTCACCTGCACCAAGGTCATCATACGAAAACACCCTGTCACTGAGGTCCGATGCTCCAATACTGATCCTCAGGTAACTTAATCCTAAATTGTTACCATCTGTCCTGAAAAGTTCATTCAGTAAGCCTGACCGTTCAGCCTGCAACATATTATTCAGCAGGATGGCGCTACCGCCGGTAAGACAGTTGCCAAACCCGTCAATGGTCTGGAAGGTAACCGTCGTATCGACAACGATCGCCGGGTCTGTATTTGAAGCGGTCCTGAATTCGAGCTCTCCGTCGTATTTCGCAAATAACACGCTCTTCTGGGGTGAGGTTATCCAGGCTTCCACCTTTACTCCGGTCCCGTCACCCGGGTCCGGGTCGGGCTCATGGTTGCCATTGCACCCGAAAAGCATTATCAGTGCAGCAATAAGTATAGTATTCACCTTATTCATTTATTTTTTCTGATACACCCTCACATAGTCAACTACCATCTCGCGGGGGAAGATTGTATTGTCAATACCCTGAGCACCGCCCCAGTTTCCTCCAACAGCTACATTAAGCAGCAGGTGGAACCGTTTGTCAAAGGGCCATACCTTATAACCTGTGCCCTCATTCTTAAAAGTGAAATATAGATTATCATCAACATAGACACGGTACTCGGTTACTTCCCATTCCAGGGCATAGACATGAAAATCGGAGTAGCATGTAGGTATGCTGATCGTCCCATTCTTGTGCGTGCCAATAGAATGGTTATAGGCCTCTGTATGAGCTGAACCAACAATTATATAGGGGTCATAACCCACGTTCTCCATGATGTCTATTTCACCGCTTGCCGGCCACCCGCCATAAGCCCAGTCAGTGGGAAGCATCCATATTGCAGGCCACATTCCCCTGCCATCCGGTAACTTGGCTTTTACCTCTACCCTGCCGTAAAGCCAGTCTCCCTTGAGTCTTGTTACCAGCCTCGCCGAGGTATAATCGTGATCCTGATAACTTTCTTTCCGGGCAGTTATATGCAAAAAACCGTCTTTCACTTCAGCATTTTCCAGTCTGGACTGAGTATAATACTGGGCTTCATTGTTACCCCAGCCAGTGGCATTTCCTTCAGTATCATAGCTCCATTTGCCTGCATCAGGCAGTCCGTTGACATTGAACTCATCACTCCATACCAGTACCTTGTCTCCCGTGGTGGGATTATCGGGTAAAGGATCAGGGTCACTTTTCCTGACACATCCGGGTGCCATCAGCGCGAAGGCTACGATCAATGCAACTAGTGTTCCCATTTTTTTCATCATGTAAAGTTACTTAATAATAAAATCGCTGTGGAGTCCTTCATCTGAATTTGGTCCGACCCACACATCAAATCCGCCCGTCTCGGTCAGTGTCACCTTGCCGTTAAAGAATGCCAGGTCATTTCCGGTAAGGGTGAATTCCACATCTGCAGTTTCACCCTGTTTAAGCGTGATACGTTTGAAACCCTTGAGTTCTTTAATCGGGCGTGTGATACTCCCTACCCTGTCACGCACGTATAATTGAACGATCTCATCAGCATCATAAGTACCGCTGTTAGTCACTTTTGCGCTGACGGTTATTGAACCATCAGCACCCATTACCTGTGAAGAGAGTCTGAGGTCGCTGTAGCTGAAAGTGGTATAGCTGAGCCCGAAGCCGAACGGAAGTAACGGAGTATAGCCGTAATCAAGATGGAACGATTTGTATCCCAGTGAATTCTGCTGATCAACAGTAGGTATGCTGTCCATAGGGGTCCATGACTTATCTGAGGCCGGCCGGCCTGTACTGTTCCTGTAGTAGTAAAACGGTATCTGGCCTGAACCTTTTACAAAGGTAACAGGGAGCTTGCCGGAAGGTGATTCTTTCCCGAATATCAGGTCAGCAAGTGCTGGACCTGCCATGGTTCCTCCATGCCATGCATAGAGCAAAGCATCAGATTCCTTAAGCTCATCGCCTATGGCCAGCGGCCGGCCGGCCATCACAACAATTACAAGAGGCTTGCCCGTCTTAGCCAGTTCAGATATCAGTTCGCTCTGGGCTCCCGGAAGGTTGATCTCACCTCTCGACTGGCCTTCGCCGGATAACACCCACTCCTCGCCGCCAAAGAACAGTATTGCATCAGATCTTCCGGCAGCCGCTAACGCAGCTTTAAATTTGTCTGTTTTTTTGTCACGACTGTACTCAAGTCCTTCGACATAATTTACTTTCTTGTCCCCAAGGAGGTCTCTGATGGCTGCAAGAGGAGTGACGGAGTTTTCCGGCAATCCGTCAAAACACCAGGTGCCGAGCTGATCACGGGGTGCATCAGCCAGCGGGCCTATGACAGCCACTGATGAGATTTTATCTGCTTTAAGAGGCAGGGTTTTGTTGTCATTCTTGAGCATCACTGTGCTCTGCCGGGCCACGGTGCGTGCATGTTCAAGAAATGACGGATCGAGCATTTTCTTCTGTGCTTCCGTATCAACGTACGGATTTTCAAACAGTCCCAGTTTGTACTTAACTCTGAGAATATCTCTTACTGCATCATCAACCTGCTCCTGGGTTATTTTCTTTTCAATGAGAAGTGCTTTGATATTGTCAAAATAAGAAGTGGTTGCCATCTCCATTTCTACCCCGGCATTAATGGCCTTTGCAGCGGCGTCTTTTTCGTCAGTTGCATATCCGTGGTTGACCAGTTCAGTCACAGACCCCCAGTCGCTGACCACAAATCCGTCAAATCCCCATTCTTTCCTCAGTACCTGACGCAAAGTGAACTCGTTGGCAGAGGTAGGTATGCCGTTCAGGTCATTAAAGGCAGACATGAATGTGAGTGCCCCTGCTTCTTTAGCCGCTTTGAATGGCTTCAGAACGACGTTCCTAAGAACGGGTTCCGAAATGTAAGTTGTATTATAATCACGGCCCGCTTCGGCAAAGCCATACCCCACATAGTGCTTTGCACAGGCTGCGAGGGCTGTCGGATCGGTAAGGCTGTCACCCTGTATTCCCTCAACCATGGCTCGTGCCATTGCGGAGGCCAGAACGGGGTCTTCACCACAACCCTCAGCTATCCTTCCCCACCTGGGATCCCAGGTAATGTCTATCATCGGTGCAAAGGTCCATTTTATTCCCTGCGATGAGGCTTCCACAGCAGATATACGAAAGGCCTTTTTAACAATCTCAGGGTTCCATGAAGCCGCCATCCCCAGAGGGATAGGGAAGATGGTGCGATACCCGTGAATGACATCCCTGCCAATTATCAATGGTATGCCTAGTCTGCTCTCTTCAACGGCTATCCTCTGTATCTCATTGACCTGTTCAGCGCCAAAAAAGTTCAGCAGTGACCCGCATCTGCCATCCCTCACAGCCGTCCTGAGCTGTTCGGGATCCATGAAATAGCTGATGTTAAGCTGTGACATCTGACCTATCTTTTCATCAAGAGTCATCTGGGTAAGCATTTTATCCGCTCTTGTATCAATATCATCCTTGCCGGTATCTGCCGTGTTGCAGGAAAAAGTAATCAGCGCCAGGCATATCATAAGAACAGCCCATGCAGGTTTTCTAGAATTCATATACGTAATTAATAAGAAATAATATTTAAAGAAGGATCATTGTCCGCCTGTTATCCGGGCAGACAATGATCCTGTAAAACTAACTATTTATGAATGCCTTCAACATGAGGGCCGGATAGTTCATCAAAGTAGAAAGTGTGTGTAAATTCACCTACTCCAGGATTAAGCATTATCCTCACCACATTGTAGAAGCCATTATTGAACCTGGTATCTGTCAGGATGTTGGAAGTAAACTGATCTCCAGTCCAGTCCCAACCTGCTCCAACGCCGCTGAAATTAAATTCCGCGATCTCCCACATGTTGTCTTTCTGGATTGTATAGATAACATCATAGGTTCCCGTCTGCCATGCATTGCCACCCCTGTCAGTGTTTTCAAGCTTGAGAAGCACCTTATCACCGGCTTTGCCGTAAACCATGACCTTGAAGATATGCTGCAGCCTGAGGTCAAACCTGAAGCCCGAGTTGAGCTGCATGTATGCATTTGCCCACTGATTGGCAGTTTTGGTATAGAAAGCCACCTTGGTAGACCTGTTGGGATATTCCTTCTTAGGGTTGTCCACGACAGTAACACCACAGTCCTGACCCAGTACCGGAAACACCTGTACTTCACTGAAGTCATTGTACACGATCATTGCATCAAGCAGGAAAGGCACATAGGCCGAGTTATTGTTGGCAAGTGTGACAGCCTTCGTGCCTGTCAGAGTACCAAGGCTGGTATTCAGTTTGGCAGTAACTGTGAAAGTCCCTGCCCTCATGTAAACATGGTGCACAACTTCATCTTTGCCTCCTGTTACCTCAGCGCTTCCGTCACCAAAGTTCCAGGCGATGTTGGTTACGCTTTGCCCGGCAGGAATAGTATAGCCGGTCACTGAGCATGCAACATCATTGTCAACGCCTTCTGTTGCGTTTACGGTATAGGTGATAGAAGGTCTGACGTAACCTTTGGGTATCAGAAGAAAGTGCCATAAGGTCCAGTTCTCATATGAGCTCTCGCAAGTCAGCTCAAGTTGGTTTTCCTCTGCCTTAAGGATTTTATAGGTATGGTTTTTTGCACCGACATCGAGTCCCGGGAAAATGGGTGTGGCACTGTTAAACATAAGATAATAAGACCCGTCCTGCTTAAGTATATTCCACGTTCCGGTGACCGGAGTGGTATAATCAACATCCCAGTCATCCTTGTTCTGTCGCGGGTTCAGGTAGACACTTGCCAGAGCCGGGTCATCCTTCGTATAACCTTTGACATAACTTACTCCTTTGTTGTCATATTTCAGGACAAAATCAGTCATAATAAATGTCAGTTCATCGTCATAGGCTCCGGTGCCACTCTTATCCTGTGGATTGGCCGACCACCAGTCGAGACCCACACCCCCGACCTTGGTTACGTCACCAACACCGAAATGACCTTTTGAGTCAGCATCGACCATCCAGGTTTTGCCGTCAGCATCAGCTACGCCACCCGTAAGGTTAATATACACCGGATCAGTGAAAATGGAGAAATCCGTCTCAGTCTGAGTGAAAGTTTTAGTTATCGTAGCCATTCCTCCCTTTGTGACAAGTGTCATCTTTATTGGATAATCTCCCGGCAAGGAATAGACGGCTATATTAGAGGTACCTAAGCCCTTGGTTCCGTTGCCGAATTCCCATGAAGGAATTCCGGTAACAGAAGATGTGTTTGTAATAACAACGTGAAATGCATCACTCCCCGGGGTAATTGTAAAATCCAGCTGGTCAGCTGTCGGAGGAAGCCCGATACCGGGTTTATCCGCCATCTGAGGCTCACAGGCCACCATCACAAGCAATATTGCAAGGATGCCTGTTATTCTAGTTATATATTTATGTTTTTCCATCATAATTTATTTTTTAGGAATTTGACCGTTGGCTATTGATAAGCCGGTACCATTTGTTTCAGCACGCCCGCATTGGTATTCCTGATCTCGCTTGCCGGGATGGGGAACATTCCAAATGTGCCGGTTTTGTAAGTCCTGTTAGTAAAATGCCCGGGGTTCGAAATACCGGAAGGTACCACGAAACTCGCATTTATCTTTTGTTCCGCATAGGTTTCGCCTCTTCTCAGGAGGTCCCACTTTCTGAGTCCTTCACCGCCAAATTCAACGCGTCTTTCATGGTAGATGTCATCTAAGGTTATAGAAGTCTTCGCAGCGCCGTCTCCAAGGGCTCTTGTCCTGACCTGGCTAAAGTAACCGGCTGCCTTGGTCGGGTTGTCAGTAAGCCATACCTCGGCACCCATCAGCAGTACATCTGCATACCTGATGTCCATAAAATTACGCGGGAAGTTGTGGGCCTGGTCGCCGCCTGAACCTATGTAAGCGTTAAGCGCCATGTATTTCCGGTTAAAATACCCTGTATTCATGTAAGCCCTGTTGTAGTCGGTCAGCTCGGTTTCAGCATCAAACAAGGTAGCATGTTTTCTCGGGTCGCCGGCTTCATATTCATCGGCCAGACTCCATGAAGGGACATCAAATGACCATCCCGGGAAAATTCCGGCACTTGCAGGCTGAGGGTTCCTTGGGCCAATCCATACTGACGCAAAATTACCATTTATGTTCCAGCCACCCCAGTCGCCTGATTTTGCCTTGTCTGAATACTGGATCTCAAGTATCGATTCATTGTTGTTCTGATTCGCCCAGTCAAAAACGTCAGCGTAATCAGGAAGCAAAGAATATTTATCACCCGTAATAATAGCATCAAGTGCTGTCTGGACATATCCTTTGTTGATGGTTGTCGTTCCATCAGACCATTGCTCTGCGGTCAGACCAAGTCCGCTCCAGGCACTCATACCCGTATGGTAGAGATAAATCCTGGCCATGAGAGCCTGGACTGCTGCCTTTGATACACGCCCTTTTTCAGCAGCGGGAATGTCAGTCGGAACAACCTCAACAGCAGCCAGAAGATCTTCGGCAATAAATGTAAAGACCTCAGCCGGAGTGCTCTGCGGAATATTCTTGTAATCCTCAACACTTGGCAGCACTTCCTTGATCATTGGAACCCACCCGTAGTGACGTACAAGATCCCAGTAGAAATAGGCACGAAGGAACTTCACCTCGGCTTCAAACCTTTCTTTAAGGCCATCAGTTACCCATTCAACACCCTCCTGTTTCTGCAGGTAGAGATTGGCACGGTAAATTCCTGAATAACAACGATTCCACAGATCGGACGATGAGTTGTTCTCAGGTTCCATCTTGAACATTTCCATATCCTGCCATTGTGCCATATCGGTAGCGTCTGATCCTCCGCAGAAAGCATCATCAGACCATATATCCCCCATAACTGCGGGCATCTGCCAGTTCTGCAGGGCATAGGCATCGTAAACTGCTGTGACAGCCAGGAAAGCCTGTCCCTCGTTCTTATAGAAGTTGGCTTCAGTCAGGCCGGTTTTGGGCTCAAGTTCAAGGAAGCCCTTTGTGCAAGAGTTTCCGGTGAGCATCAGAGCCAAAAATGCGAGACCATATAATATTGACTTTTTCATAATTTGTTTTTTTTGGCTTATTAGAATGTAATATTGATACCGGTCATAATTGTCCGTGGCTGAGGATAAATACCGCGATCGATTCCGTTGTCGAAAACACCGCCTCCGATTTCAGGATCGTATCCGGTATACTTCGTAAAGGTCACAAGGTTTTCTGCTGCCACATATAAACGGAGCCTGCTGATCTTTATAAAATCAGTGACTTTACGGGGCAGAGAGTAACCGAAACTTATGTTTCTCAGTCTTATGAAGCTTCCGTCATGAACAAAGAAATCACTTACAGTCTTCATATTAACGTTATTATCAACGAAGGTGACTCTCGGGAAATAGTCTGAAGTGCCCTCACCTGTCCACCTGTCAAGCCAATCAGCAGTGTAGTTGGTATAATTCATGTCGTACCTGCGGGTAGCCTGGTAAACCTCCTGGCCTAAAGCAGCATAAAGGAACATGTAGAAATCGAAACCGTACATTTCGGCGTTCAGGTTTAGACCGCCGGTAAAATCCGGATAGGGATTACCGATCTGAACACGGTCACCATCGCTTATTCCCCCGCTATTGTCTGAATCCACAAAAATTATGTCACCGGGCACGGCATCGGGCTGGATCTTTCCTCCGTCTGAATTAACATAGGCATCAATCTGAGCCTGGTTCTGGAAGATGCCATTGGTTTTAATACCGTAAAAAACGCCCATGGGGGTTCCGACTTCAGCAAACAATATGCCGGCCTGGCCAAAGCCGCCGTCGCCGCCCTGCAGTCTCTGCTCGGTATTCTTAATCTCAAGGACCTCGTTTTTATTGAATGCCCCGTTGATTGAAGCGCTGAAGTACAGATTACTGAACTGTTTTTTATAAGAAACCTCTGCTTCAATACCAGAGTTTCTGACACTGCCTCCGTTAATGGTCGGAGCAGAGTTACCGACAAGCGCCGGTACCGGGGCAGTAACAAGCCAGTCTTTGGTTGTCTTGATATAATAGTCGAGGGTGAGCATCAGGCTGCTGTTCAGCGTTGACAAATCAATACCGAAGTTTGTCTGTTCAGAGGTCTCCCATTTAAGCGACGGGTTGGCAATCTGCGAAGGTGAAGCACCATTGTACTGCGTCTTGCTGTCGCCGAAGTAGTAAATATTTCCGTTGCCCATCACCGAGGTGTATCCGAAATCACCGATATTCTCGCTTCCGTTCTGTCCCCAGCTTGCGCGGAGTTTCAAAACATCGATAACATTGGTCAGATTGCTCATAAATGCTTCTCTTGATATCACCCATCCGATGGATGCAGAGGGAAATATGCCGTACTTGTTCTCATTGCCGAACCGTGAAGAGCCGTCTCTTCTTATTGTTGCAGTCAGCATGTAACGGTTCATCAGGTCATAGTTCAAACGACCGAAAAGTGAAGAGACCGTATGATTGGAAAAACCGCCACCCGCATTAGCCGAAAGCGGATCGGTTGCATTATCAATGTATGAATGTTCAAAATCATCAAATATAAGATCTGCCTTTTCACCGGAGAGATTCTCATGTCTGTCCTCGAAAGCGGTGGTACCAGCCATTATGGTAAAGTTATGCACATCGATGCTGCGGGAGTAGGTGAGAACATTTTCAAAGTTCCACCTCGTCCATAAATCTATGTTCTTCTGCGCCCTGTCAACAGTGGTAAAATGCATTGCATCAAGATAATAAAGCGGAATGTAATTGTCCCACATAACCATTGCATATTCTCCGCCGAATGATGATCTGAACGTGAGCCCTTTAAGTGCATCGGTAAACTTTCCAAAGTCTACTTCACCGAAAAGGTTACCTATCAGCTTGTTGGTCCGCGTTTTTGAATTGGTATAATCCAGCATTGCGACAGGGTTGGTAATCTCCTGTATGCCTATGCCGTAAGCTTCTGGAGTACCCCAGGTTCCGTCTGAAAACTTAACGGGAACGATGGGAGGCATGTTAAGGGCCTGGTTAAGGCCGGTGGCGTAACGGTCGTTTGTAGCAATACCTCTGTTTACAATGTTGGCAAGGTTAATGTTGCCCCCAAGCTTGAAGAAACCGAAAGTTCCCGGCGGCATTCAATCTGTAACTTATTCTCTGGAAATTTGATTTATCCTTTGCTACGATACCATCCTGTGAAAAATAGCTAAGTGATGAAGCGTATTCAAGTTTATCACTTCCACCGGTAAATGACAGCGAGTGATTCTGCTTCGGTGCATTGTAGTAAAACATCTCATCCTGCCAGTCAGTGTCTGAGGTAAAACCTTCAATATCAGCCGGAGAGAATGCTATGCCTTGTCCGCCGTTAATCGATGCTTCATTTATCAGCAATGTATATTCCTGTGTATTGAGGAGAGGAATTTTTTTCCAGGGGTTCTGCACACCGTAATAACCGTCATAGGTCACAACCATCTTGGTGTCCGTTTTGCCTGTCTTCGTAGTGATGAGCACAACGCCGTTGGCTCCCCTGGCTCCGTAAATTGCGCATGAAGCAGCATCCTTAAGGATCTCGATTGATTCTATATCAGCCGCGTTGAGGTAGTCGGTGCCGGCTCCGCTCATAGGAAGACCGTCAATGATATATAGAGGTTCGGCGTCACCGTTTGTACCTGTTCCCCTGATACGAACTGAAATCAGGCTGCCGGGCTGTCCGTTGTTACTTGTGATGACAACACCTGCCGTCTTGCCCTGCAATGCCTGGGTAACCCTCATGTCTGTGGCTTTCCTCAGATCATCACCTTCAACCTTTGCAATTGCTCCGGTTACAAGACTCTTCTTCTGTGTGCCGTATCCAACGACCACGATCTCATCAAGAAGTTCCTCATCCGATGTCAGGATGATATTAAGGGTAGCACTCTGGGTGACCGTTCGTTCCTGGGGTATCATACCCACAAAGGAGAAGACCAGAGTTGAGTTAGCAGGTACATTGTTAAGTACGTAGTACCCGTTCAGGTCCGTCAATATCCCTGTGGTTGTTCCTTTTACGGAAACAGCAACTCCGGGAATAGGCAGGCCATCGTCTGCTGACGTTACAACCCCTTTTATCTGCAGTCCCTGTGCATTCAATGCCAGTGAACAGACGATGAATAAAAGGGTCATGATAGTCTGTTTCATAAATTTTTAATTAGAATTAGAGTTTAGATTAATTAGATTAAGGTATCTTTTAGAGGCAGGACGGATCCCGCTTCTTACAATTGATGAAATTAGCTAAAAACTTATATAGACAAGCAAGTCTTTTCTACATCAAAAATACTACAATGTTATAAATCAATACAACAATAATACATCATATTAATATAATTATTATTAGTATTCAATCACTTAACTAATCATGAAAATTTTGATTAATACAACAACCAAAAAAAATGATACTACAGATTGTCTTTCCGGTTAAAGTTCGAGCAGCAACCGGGTAAGATTGGTATCCCTGGCAATTCTCATCTTTTTTCTGATCCTGTATCTGCCTATTTCCACTCCTCGTACTGATATGTTCATGAGGGGGGCTATTTCCTTGGTGGAGATATTCATTTTAATAAAAGCACAGAGCCTGCGTTCAGCCGGAGTAAGCATCGGGTATTTTGCATTTAGTTTGCTCATAAAGTCCTCATTTACTTCATCAAATGCATTCTCGAATACTTCTCTCTGCTTGTTGCTGTCCACCTCCCTGTTAATCCTTGTAACAATATGAATGATTTTGTCCCTGAGTGCCTCATCCTGGCAGTTGTTCTTCAGGTTATGGAGCTCCTCCTTCAGTTTAAGAAGAAACTCATTCTTGCGGACCATGTTCATGGCCTGGTTGGCCAACTCCTTGTCACGCAGGATCATTTCGGCATTCAGGTTTTCGTTCTTGATCCTGATAATCTCTTTCTCCGTCTGGAGTGCCTGCTGAATATATTCCTGCTCTTTAGCCTCATAGATGAGTTGATTGTTAAGTCTTTCCCTCTGTCTTGAGATCTCAATGCGCCTGTTGACAATCCATGCGATCAACAATATCAAACTCAGTGCTATAACCACATAAGCGATAAATGCTGTCAACGATTTATACCACGGATGCATTACCTCGAATTCCAGCGAATCAGGCAGACTTTCAGTGCCAAGCTGGTTTCTTGCCATCACCTCGAAAGAGTAATGTCCGTCAGGAAGATTTGAATATTCCTTGATGAATGACCTGCTCCACTGTGACCACTCCTCGTCAAGACCCGACATCCTGCAACTGTATTCGGTGTTGCCGGCGTTATCATATACCGGTGACGAAAAGGTAAATCTGAAGCTGTTATCCTTGTATGGAAACGAATATTTACTCTTTCTCTTCGAGGATGGATTGAGTCCCTTGCCATAATAGAATATTGAATCCTGATTTAGATCTTCAGCCAGGGTAATGTATGCTGAAAACTGCTGGTAGCTGCTGAAATATTCCAGTGGTGCATAATGAGCGAAGCCATTTTCCGTACCAAAGAAGATATGCCCGGGAGAATAAGGGTAAATCGACTCAAATCCATGAATGAATCTTCCTGAAAGGAGAATAAACGGTGTTGTCACATGCTGATAGCTGAAATCATCCTGTATTCTGAAGACGCCCGTCCTGTTGTCTGAAACATACCAGATGTTGCCTTCCTGGTCCTCCCTGAGGTATGATATGGCTACCAGAGGTCTCAGCAGCTGGTTAAAGTATTCAGAGTAAACAAACCGGTCATCACCGGGCACGTATTCATAGATGCCATTTTCTGAAGCAATAATTATCTTGCCCTTAATTTTGAACAAACTCAGATAATAATTTGATGGCAGTCCATCAGCCATTGTATAAAAGCTCTGGTCCGCAACTGTTTCCAGGTCGTCGCTCAGTCTTACCCTGTAAATACCTTTAAATCCGTGACTCATCCAGATATTACCCTGGTCATCTTCCTCAAACACCCTGAATGATTCATTGAATCCTGAAATTTGCCTCACATACTTCCATGATCTCTGCTCCCACCTGAACAGGATAATTCCGCTATAGGTACCTCCGATCATGTAACCGGGAAACTGTTTAAGTTCAAGATATTTCCATCCGCCGGGGATACTGTTAATAAGGTCAGCCTTCCCGCCCGAAACAACATAAGTACCATTATCATGACCGCAGATAAGAACGCCGTTATGCACGCCCAGATACCACACCTGCCCGTTTGTTCCGGGGATCATGGCTAAATTATTCCCCGGCTCTTTATTGTTCCATTTACTTACATATAACCCCTGGTTGGTACCAAGATAGATGCGCCCGTCAAGAATGACAGATGCATAACCTGCGCCAAAACCTTCCGGATCCTGAAGAAATGTCACCGGTGAATTGACAGTCATATAGTCAATGCCATTGTCGAGAGCAAGCCACAGGTTGCCGGCCCTGTCTGAAAAGATATCAAGTACGGTGTTGTTCTGCAACCCCTTCTTCTTGTTTATGTGCTGGATCAGACGGCCGTCCTGGTCAATTATTATCACACCATCGAGAATGGTGCCCAAAGCATAATAATTCTCGTGGAGAATGGTGGCACTGAAAACCTGGTCCTTAATAAGTAACTCATTGACGGGAATACCCCATCTTCGCAGGCCTTTCCCGTCATGAATGTACAGACCTTTGCCACGGGTACAGATCAGGATTTCATTGCCGGACTTAAAAGGCAGAATAGATGATATATTCTGCCCGATCAGTTCAGAGCAGCCCTCAAGCTCAATCAGCTTGCTTCCGTCATATTCAACCAGCCCCTTTTCATCATCGTTGAAGATCAGCCTTCCTCCCACTGTGTAAGAACTCTGAAACCTGGATGGTGCAGGAACGACAAAGACCGGGCTGTCTTCTTTATAAAAATAGGCTGCATTATATGACTGGAAAACAATCCTGTTCCTGTATGAAAAGATATTCCAGACATCATCAAAATTGCGGTACTCTTCAGGAATAAGGCTCTTTAACGAACTGAATGTCATCTTCCCGTTCTCTGAATAGACCATTTTTCCAATGTCGTTATACGCACCGGCATAAACCGCACCTGTATAATCAGTATAAACAGACCTGACCATCGACAGGTTTGGCATCCTGTAAACCTGCCACTGGACCCCGTCATAAACCAGGAGGCCGTCATTGTTGGCAAAATAGATGAAGCCTTTCAGATCCTGGGCTATGTCCCAGCTCTGCGTTCCTGCCCGGTAGTCACTCTTGGCGAAGTTGCGTATCAAAGGTGTGCCTGTATTCTTGATCTCGCCGGCAGCATGACCGTAACACACAAGGATAATAATAAGGGTTATGGAACTTTTCCTTAGCATCCGTTCACTCTGATTCCTGCACAATTTATAATTTTTATTAATTCCGGACCATGATTCAGTTAAATGCACGTAAAATACATTTAACTTTAATCTTTGGGATATACTTTTGTATATTTGCCCGCCTCGTTACCAGGCACAGGTTTAACTTAATTATTAAAACGAAAAATGGTTAAAGTTACCCACAACAGGATCCCCAACGAATTCTTCGTCACACAAGGTTCAGGATGCAGCGAATATGCTATCCATCCCGGATCATATCACATGGCATTGCATGATGCCGGCATCTCAGAGTATAATATCATGAATTATTCATCAGTGATGCCCGCCACAGCCAAACTGGTTTCACTTGATGATGTTGATATGCCTCCCTATGGTTCAGAACTGTGTACCATAATGGCTGTTGCTCATGGTTATTACGGAGAGCATATCTCTGCCGGGGTAATCTTTGCATGGATGTACAAGGATGATACCTGTGAGGAAAAAGTGGGCGGGCTGGTATGCGAACTTTCCGGTTACTTTGACATGGAAGCCCTTGAAGAAAGGCTCTATACCGTTCTCAACGACCTTCATGACCGGACATTTGCAAAATACTACCTTGGAGAACCGACTGTGATCAGAGAATCACTTACTGTCGACAAGCGATACGGTACTGCTCTTGTCGCCCTCTGTTTCATGAATTTCATTTAATTGCCCGTCGTTTCTGATTGTGGCGCGGCAGCATCAAACATATATTCTGAAATAGAGTTCAGTTGATTCTATGGGAAAGCCATACAAGCTGATCAGTTTTTTTACGCCCCCTCCCGGGTGGCATATTCCGGTGATTGTTATCCTCGGAGCCCTGACAGGTCTTTTTTTCTACCTGTTGAAGATATCCAATGCAACCTCATACCTCTCTGATGACCCGGGGGTATGCATCAACTGTCATATCATGACCCCACAGTTCTCGACATGGTCACACAGCGCCCATAAGACCGTCACAGATTGTAATGCCTGTCATGTGCCGCACGACAATGTCTTCAGAAAGTACTATTTCAAGGCCAGCGACGGAATTAGACACTCTGCGATCTTCACATTGCGCAAAGAGCCCCAGGCTATTTACATCAGGGAAGCCGGAAAGAATGTCGTTCAGGAGAACTGCCTGAGATGCCACTCCGGCCTGTTCAGCGATGGACCGGGCATGCCTGACCAGGCGCTTGCGGGGCGCCGCGAGAGGCAATGCCTTGACTGCCACCGTTACACACCACACGACAGGGTGAACAGCATCTCTTCGACCCCCGGGGCGATCACACCCACACTTAAGGACAAACTATAGCAACCTCAATAGACAAAACAATGGCAACCTTAAAGGAAGTTACTTCAAGAAAACCCTGGATCGGCTGGCTCCTGTTCCTGGCCACCGTCGCAGCAGTCTTTCTGCTCGGTATGCTCGCCTCCTCAATAGTTGAACGACGGAGTGAGGCAAAGTTTGCGTACCGTCCTCCGACAGACCTGCAGCCGTTTGAAACAGACAACAGCGTATGGGGAAAATTCTATCCGCGCGAGTACGAGACGTGGTTGAAGACTGCCGACACCTCATTCCACAGCAAGCATGCAGGAAGCAAACCAATCGATATGCTGGAGACCGATCCTGAAATGGTTATACTGTGGGCAGGCTATGCTTTTTCAAAGGATTACTGGCAGGCCAGAGGCCATTACTATGCCGTTCAGGATATCAGAAACACTTTGCGCACAGGCAGCCCCATGACACCGGATGCAGGTCCGCAACCCGGAACATGCTGGGCCTGCAAGAGTCCTGACGTGCCCAGGATGATTGATAAGATAGGAGCTGAGAGCTTTTATAAAGCCAAATGGGCTTCACTGGGACCAGAGATCACCAACACTATCGGTTGCGGCGACTGTCATAATCCGGAAGACATGACACTTACTGTTACCAGACCGGCATTGAAGGAGGCTTATGAACGGCAGGGCAAAAATGTTGCTGATGCCGGACACCAGGAGATGAGAAGCCTCGTCTGTGCACAGTGCCATGTTGAATACTACTTCAAAGGCGAAGGGAAGTATCTTACTTTCCCGTGGGATAAAGGAATGACGGTAAATGATATAGAATCCTACTATGACAGCTATGCATTCTCAGACTGGACACATGCTGTCAGTAAAGCCCCTATGCTTAAAGCTCAGCATCCCGACTATGAGCTGTACAAAATGGGTATTCACGGGCAGAGGGGTGTGGCCTGCGCCGACTGCCACATGCCGTATATAGCAGAAGGAGGCGTTAAATATACGAGCCATCATGTCCGGAGCCCATTGGGCAATGTCAGCACAACCTGTGCTGTCTGTCACAGGCAGAGCGAAGAAGAGCTTGTGAAAAGTGTTTATGAACGGCAGGATAAGATAGCTGACCTGAGGAACCACCTTGAGGAGATACTTGTTTCTGCCCATTATGAAGCAAAGGCAGCCTGGGATGCCGGCGCCACTGAGGAAGCAATGAAGCCGGTACTGACCATGATAAGGCAGGCACAGTGGAGATGGGATTTTACATCGGCAAGCCATGGAGCCTCATTCCATGCTCCCCTGGAGGTAGCATCAATACTAGGCAACGGAATTATCAAGGGGCTTGAAGCCCGGATAGAGCTTGCCTCCATGCTGGAAATACTCGGCGTAAAAGAAGTCACCTTACCGGATATTTCATCAAAGTCAAACGCACAGAAATCCATTGGTCTTGATATGGAAACCCTGATCAGGGAAAAGGAAGAGTTTAAGAAACAGATACTCCCGGGATGGGATAAAAGTAAAGTATGAAAAAATCCTGGCAGGTACTGCGAGATAGACCATATGTAAAGGCTCTACTGTCCTGCTTCGTGGCTGAAAAAGGGCGATAATGAGATCATCATCTTTGATCTTCACAAAACTGAACCCGGAACGGTACGGGGATTTGAAACGAGGAATTAATTTTCCTGCTAACTCAAGCCGGTAATTCTCGAAAGAAGAACATACATACCTGCAGCTATCCCCATAGAGACCGGGATTGTAAGGATCCAGGCATAGAGCAGATTTATTGTCACTCCCCATCTTACAGCAGTCACCCGTTTGGTCATTCCAACCCCCATAATTGCGCCGGTAATTGTATGAGTAGTACTCACTGGTATACCAAAAGCCTCTGTTCCAAATAGTAACAATGCTCCTGCAGTTTCTGCAGCTACTCCTTCAAAAGGAGTAATCTTGGTGATTTTTGTGCCCATTGTTTTTACAATTCTCCATCCTCCAACCAGGGTTCCAAGGCCTATTGCAGTATAACAGCCAAGAACAATCCAATGGGGTATATCATGTATCTTGCCATTAACCATTTCGATCTGCGCCCAGTGCGGAATTGCAGAAGCTTCCACCCCATTAAAATAAACAAGAAGTGCAGCAGCAATTATTCCCATGACCTTTTGTGCGTCATTGCCACCATGTCCGAGACTGAAGAGCGCTGATGAAAAAAGCTGCCCTATCTTTAGTTTTTTCTCAAGCCGGAACGGATTTGCCCTGCGGAAAAACCAGAGAAGGGTTATGGATATCAGGTAAGAAAAAAGCATTCCAATCAGAGGTGCAAGAAAAATGAAGGCGGCGATCTTTAGAATTATCCCGGTATGAACAACACTCCACCCGGCATATGCAATGGCAGCGCCTGAAAAACCACCAACGAGAGTATGAGATGAACTTGACGGTATTCCAAGATACCAGGTAAGAAGGTTCCAGATAATTGCGGCAACGATTCCTGACAGGATTACCATTAACGTAATGGCTGAGGTATCTACGGTTTTTGCGATAGTATCAGCTATATGCAGATTAAACACGAGGTATGCCAGCCAGTTGAATGAGGCAGCCCAGACCACAGCCTGAAACGGTGTCAGCACTTTGGTCGATACTATTGTGGCAATGGAGTTGGCTGCATCATGAAAGCCGTTGATCATGTCAAAGCTGAATGCCAGTATGACGATTATGATCAGAAGGGTGAAATCCATCAGAAAATTTTATTACGCAATTTTGATAATAACCGAAGACAGTATATCTGCAACATCGTCGCAGCGGTCGACCGCTTTCTCAAGTGCTGCAATAACATCCTTCTTCTTTATCAGTTCAACGGCATCTTTCTCTTCCTCGAAAAGTTTGGCGAGGTACCTGTGGTTAATATCATCCGCATGTTCCTCTATTTCACCTATTTTATGGCAGTTATCCTTGTATTTTGACAGGTTCAGCACATCCCGGAGGCCGTTAAAAGCGGTGTTTATTTCAATAGATGCTCTGAGAATAGCATCAGCCATTTCACGAAACTCCGGCGGTATTACCTTGATCTTGTAGAGATGCGTCTCTTTTGCAGCACCGAACATAAGGTCCACTACGGAATCTGTAGCGTGGATGAGACTGAAAATATCTTCCCGGTCAAACGGAGTTATGAATGTACCACTAAGCGTCTTGTACAGATTCTTTGCGATCTGGTCGCCAACAAGCTCAGCCTCCTTGATCTTCTGACTTAAGATTTCTCTCTTCTCGGAGGAGGGTTCATTCATCAACTCAACAAGGTGCTCCGCTGCAATTATCAGGTTGGCTGATGCATCCTTGAACAAAGGATAGAACTTGCCCTCCTTGGGTGCCAGAAATGAAAATATCTTATCGAGTTTCATGGATTGGTTTGAGTATGGATTTAAGCACGACAAAAATATACTAATGCCTTCACTCCGGAAAGAAGAATTCGACAGAATGTTCATTAAATGTTGATTACTATTCTGCCCGCATTCTTGCCAACTTTAAGTATCTTAGCAAAACACAAAATTATTCTTCCGTCATGAAACTAACATTTTACGGGGCTGCCCGCGAGGTTACCGGCAGCAAGATACTTATTGAGACAGAGCACGGCAAGAACATTTTTATTGATTGCGGACAGTTCCAGGGAAAAGGACTTGAGACAGATGCCCTGAACAGGGCTGTTCCCTTCCCTCCCGCTGACATAGACCATATAATACTTACCCATGCACATATTGATCACTCGGGTCTGATCCCTTTTGTCTACCGGAACGGTTTTACCGGATCAATTATCTGCACAAGTGCGACGCGTGACCTCTGCTCGATAATGCTTGCAGACTCCGGCAAGATACAGGAGCAGGATACCATGACATTCAATAAGAGGAGGATGAAGAAAGGTCTTCCCACTGTTCAGCCGCTCTACACTCAGGCTGATGGAATAGCTTCAATGAAGCTTTTTATCAGTGTCGCCTATGACCGCAAATTCCGTATCGATGAATTTACAACGGTCAGGTTCACAAATTCCGGTCACATGCTCGGAAGCGGTGTGGTCACGCTTGAGCTTAAAGAAAAGGAAGGTATCAGGCGCCTTGCCTTTACAGGTGACATAGGCCGGCCTGTCAACAGGATACTGAAGAGCCCTGAACCTTTCGCACAGGCTGACTATCTGATCGCTGAATCAACATATGGCGACCGCCTTCACGCATCGATGGAAGAATCTGATGAGGCACTCTTCAATGTAGTTCAGAGAACATGCGTTGAAAAGAGAGGAAAGCTTATCATACCTGCATTCAGCGTTGGCCGCACACAGGAGATAGTTTATTCACTAAACAACCTTTATAATGCCAACCGGCTCCCCAGGGTTGATATTTATGTTGACAGTCCGCTGTCAGTTAATGCGACGAATATTTTCCGTATGCATTCAGAGTGTTTCAATGAGACAGTGAGACATGTCATGCTCACCGACCCTGATCCCTTCGGATTTAATTCACTCTATTATATTACATCAGTGGATGACTCCAAGAGACTGAATGAGATAAAACAACCTGTCATAATTATTTCTTCCTCGGGCATGATGGAAGCCGGCCGGGTAAAACATCACCTGGCAAACAACATTGCCAATCCTGACAATACAGTGCTTATTGTCGGATACTGCGCTCCTTCCACACTTGGCGCCAGAATTGGCAGAGGAGAAAAGGAGATTTCAATTCATGGAACCAAATACCCTGTCAATGCAGAGATAGTAAAAATTGAATCCTATTCAGGTCACGGCGACTACAGGGAGATGGCTGACTACCTGTCATGCCAGGATCCCGGGAAGCTTAAAAAAGTATTTCTCGTCCACGGAGAATATGAGACGCAGAAGACCTACCAGGGTTACCTTGAATCAAGGGGCTTCGGCAACATAATGATCCCGGCACAGGGAGACAGCTTTGCTATTTGACCATCTCGGTCTGTCCGGCCATCGGGCAACCCGGAACCGGGCAATTGTTTATTTTATGTTCGTTGTTATCGGCAGGTTCCCATCCCATAATCAGGTAGAGGGCAAAAAAACCAAGAACGTAGGCGACAGCAACATGCCAGCCTTTTTTCAGCCACAGAATGACATTTCTTGCTTCAGGGAATTTGTTGGTTATGGCAACACCGGCTGAAGACCCGAACCATATCATTGATCCTCCAAACCCAACAGTGTATGCGAGCATGCCCCAGTCGTAATGCCCCTGATCGAGGCAGAGTTTGGTAAGCGGGATATTATCAAATACCGCTGAGAGGAAACCTAGAGCCAGGGCAGTCACCCATGATGCATCCGGAAGCTCCTCAACCGGCATCATTGATGCACACATAACAAGACATAGAAGAAAAATGGTTCCTTTGATTGATCCAGGCACTTCTTTCCACGGTATAGGCCGCAGAACAGTGCTTATTACAATGGCCATCCATACGCCTAATGCCGGCATATCATAAACGAAGTTGGAGATTATTGCCCCGATAAGAATCAAGGCAACAATTAATATTTTAACCCAGTCAATCTTAACGGTAATATCAGGATCCTTGTGAATAGGCTGGTATTTGTCCTGTTGATGAGCAGCGAACCATGCAACGAATAAGAGTGCTACCCCGGCAGCCACATAGGCATGAACTACATTTAACGGACTCACTCCGTCAATCCACATCATAGTCGTTGTAGTATCACCTACTACACTGCCACTTCCACCGGCATTGCTGGCTGCTACTATTGCAGCTATATAACCGATATGCACCTTATTTTTAAATACCACCAGGGCTATTGTCCCGCCGATAAGGGCAGCTGCAATATTATCAAGGAAGGATGAAAGAATAAAGATAAACACCAGTAACAGGGCAGGCCCCTTCCAGTCATTGGGCAGAAATTTCGGCAACGCACCGGGAACTCCTGATTCTTCAAATATTTTTGAAAGAATTGCAAACCCAAGAAGCAATCCAAGCAGGTTAAGTATTATTCCCCACTCCCCCTGGCGCAGGTCTTTATCCATGATCTGTTCTCCGAACGGAGTAGTTCCGAACATGTGCTCCCCAAGATGAAACGCAGGATCGAAAATGAATTTGAATGTTAAAAGAACAGCCAGTCCAATGACCGCCACCCAGAATGTCTGCTTATGAAAAAGCGCAACACCAAGCAGTATAAGTCCAAAAATTATAAATTCAACACGTATCGGTCCGATCGTTGGCACCGATCCGTCTGATGCGAATATTGCAACCGGACAAAGCAAAATAATCAAAATAAGACTGAGCCTTTTTTTATTGCCTTCAAGGAAGGGCATGATAAGATTTTTCATTGGGGAAGGTTTCAATTTGAATTTTCGTGTGCCAAATTAAAAATAATTTTCCTTTCTGATTATATGCAAAAATCATCTTTAAAACTTGTCATAGATACTTATCACCTTATTGTCATAACAGAGGACTCCCGGGACAAGCGTCCATGTTGTGATATTAAAGACAAAGTGAATACCTGAATGCAAGGCTGTCAGATCAGAATCTGTATCCTGCAGAAATGTTTATGGTCTTCAGGAGCAATGCCTGTGACAGCCTGTTATGAGTATACATCATCTGGAATGAAGGATATATGCCTATTCCTTTGTACTCCCCATAGCAGCCCAGTTCAAACTTGCCTCCCGGGCCAGACACAGCCTCACCAATTTTTGTACTTATTGGTATGACTCCAAGCTTCGAGGTATACTGAAGCTCACCTCTGTAATCAAATGAGAAAATGCCTGCAGAATAGGTATTAAAGATCCCGAAGTGTTCCCATCCTGCTTTAAGGCTTATGCCTCCGTATATGCCTGCACCCGACAGGTAAAGCCATGCCTCTGATCTCTGAACGTTATCTTCATAATCGTCATATCTGCTACCGTAATGATAGAATGCTCCAAGCCTGTACGACAAAAACTCTTTCCCCGATTTTATCTCTGTATCAAATGTCAGAACATACCCGTCTCCGGGATAAAAAGTAAGATCGTTGTTTGCGTAAAGCGAGGTCACCTCTTCAGACCATACTCCCCACGGTGCAAATGGGAATGAGTAACCTGCCCTCATTGACAATTTACCTTCCTGAGCCTCAACCATGGGGAACAGCATCAATAATACAAATAATGCACTGAATCTCATTAAATAATTCTTTGGGTTACACAATAACCATGATGGAAAGTAATAAAAAAAGTCCCGCCATACAGGCGGGACCTTTAATTCTAGTATCTCGGTTCACGATCCCTGTCCCGGAAATCCCGGCGGGGTCTGAAAGGCTTTTTCTCTGCCTTCGGCTCAGATCTCTTAACTATGATCTGACTACCATCAAGCTCTGAATTGTTAAGCTTTTCGATGGCTTCAAATCCTGCACGGTCATCTGCCATCTCAACGAAACCATAACGCTTTGAAAAGCCGGTTTCACGATCCATAATAATTTTTGCGGAGAGAACCTCTCCGAATTTACTGAAAAGTTCCTGAAGGTCTTCTGCTTTGGTTACAGAACTCAGCTTGGCTACAAAAATGTTCATTTGAAAATTAATTAAATGTTAATAAAAGTATTTATGTCAGCAGGTTACTCCGGCGCAAATAAAAAACAAGCTAAAGAAATCAGCCCTGCCAACCATGGCAAAGTTATTTAAATATTTTTAACATCTCAAAATTAATTTAATTATTTAAAAATGGCCAATTGAGTCAAGGTCAATCAGCCGGATTTTTTTTATTCCACCTGACAATCAATTATTTATTCAGCTTTACAGGCATTGTTTTATCCCTGAGCCACTTTCTTATTTCAGGTTCGAGAGAAGCACCAAGGGTCCTGAATACCGTTTCATGATATTCATTCAGCCACTTCAGCTCTCTGTCATCAAGCAACGAGACCTCAACAAGGTTTCGGTCAATATAGCAAAGGGTTACCGTTTCAAACTTCAGGAATTTGCCATGATCCGTCACACAGTCATCAACACAGAAGAACAGGTTTTCAGTTCTGAAGCCATACTCACCCTGCCTGTAAACCGCAGGTTCATCTGATATCAGCATGCCGGGCTCCAGCAGGGTTTTCGTATCTCCTGAAGCAGCGCTGCCAATCGTCTGCGGACCTTCATGCACATTCAGGAAACTACCCACTCCGTGTCCGGTGCCATGGCCATAATTCAGCCCGTTATCCCAAAGTGCTTTACGTGCCAGCACCTCTATCTGGTAGCCCCTGGTGCCATAGGGGAATCTTACCATCGCCAGGTCAATTGTTCCCTTAAGCGCCAGTGTGAAATCTCTCTTCATCCGGCTGTCAGGTTTTCCCAGGGCAATGGTTCTGGTTATGTCAGTAGTACCTCCGAAATACTGGCCTCCGGAATCAAGAAGGAAGATGCCGGTTTTGCCCAGCGGGGCATCGGTACCCTCATCCGGCACATAATGAGGCAAAGCAGCATGTTCGTTATAAGCTGCAATGGTGGCAAAAGAGGCTCCGAAGAATTCCTTTTGCTCCTGCCGGAATGCATCGAGCCTTGCTGATGCTGACAATTCTGTGACCGTCTCCCTGCCCAGACTTTTCTCAAGCCAGTAAAAGAATTTAGTCAGAGCCACGCCGTCCCTTATCATCACCTGTCTGAGGTTTTTTATCTCTGTCTTGTTTTTTATTGCTTTGAAACGGGTTGGTATGCTGACCTCCTCTGTGATCTTTAATTTTTTCGGTACCGCCCTGTAAAGGAATGCAGATGTCGTTGATGGTGCAAGCAGCAGGGTCGATCCTTCCTCCAAATGGCTGATCACCGATGATACTGAATCATAAGGCAGAAGCACAACACCGTCTTTGTCAAGCTCAGATTTCATGGATGAGGGGATCTTATCCTCATCTGCGAAAAGCAGGACCTGATCTGAGCTGACGATAGCAAATGAAAGCAGCAAGGGACTGTATCTGAGATCATTCCCCCTGATATTAAGAAGCCACATCACGTCATCAGCAGCCGTCAACAACTGGTAGTCAGCATGCATTTCAGTCATCTTTTCACGTACACGTCTTATCCTGGCAACCCGGTTTTCACTCGAGAATTTGACAGGAAGCTCGAAAGCCTTGTCATCGGGCATCGGGGGTCTCTCTTTCCACAATGGGGTGATAAGGTCAGCCTTTATGTTAAGCTTTACACCGCCGGGTGAAAGGGCAGCCTCCAGCAACCGCATATTACCTGCTGATATCAGCCTGCCGTCGACAGCCACTGTGCTGCCTTTCTTAATCGTTGCCTGAAGCCATTCTATATGCTCCGGAGTATGAGGTACCCTGAGTTTTACCAGCTGAAATCCGGAGTTATTAAGCTGACCTTCCGCCTGTATGAAATAACGGCTATCAGTCCATAAGCCGGCGAAACTGCCGGTTATCACAACAGTTGCCGTCGATCCGCTGAACCCGGTGAGCCACCGGATAACCCTCCAGTGATCCGGCACATATTCTCCCAGATGAGGGTCAGCTGATGGCACAATGAGTGCATCTATCCTTTTCTTCTTCATAAGAGCCCTGACACCTGCAAGCCTCCTGCTGTAAATACTGTTAGCCACTGTATTTGCTTTTATTGATACTGTTCGTAATAAACAAATATAACGAAGTTTATTTTCCGGTAATCCTTAACTGCCGGACAACACATTATTCATAAGATGACGTTAATTATTACATTTATACAAAAATTTCACGGTGTGAACAGAGAAGGGGGAAATAATACACCGGATTGGTGGATGAAGCTTGACAATGCAGCCAAAATATATCCTGCCATAACCGGTTCCGAGCTGACCGGTGTCTTTCGTATTTCGGTTTTCCTGACCTCTCCAGTAATCCTGCCTGCACTTGTAAAAGCCACCGGGGATACTGCAGCGGTATTCCCGATGTTCAGCGTTGAGCTCTGTAAAGGTTTCTTCTGGTATTACCTGGAATATAACGGCAAGCCTCCGAGGATACTTGCCGACAGAGGTCCCCGGTGCCAGCCTTTCCCGCGGGCGATAAAGGGTGAACTTGTTTACAGGCTGCTGGTGCGCGACAGCTGTGTTTCACTGGAATTCTTTCACATACTCACTGACGGCGGTGGTGCTTTCTTTTTTCTTAAGACACTGATGAATTTTTATTTTCTGCACGCATATGGCATTACCGATGTTCCTTTTCCGGAGGTGAGTCAGGGGCCTCCGCCGGGCAGCAGCGATGACCTTTTTCACAGGTTTTATAAAAAGGGCCTGCCCATGCCGAAGCTATTGCCCCGGGCCTGGCACCTTCCCTTCCGAATCCGCCGGGGCTCCCTGCGCTTCAGGGTTACTGACTTTGAGATCCAGGCTGCCTCACTGCAACAACTGTCAAAGCAAAATAACTGCACCATAACAGAATACCTGGCATCAGTGCATCTTTTTACCCTCCAGGAGCTGCGTTATGAGTACGGCAAGGGCTCACCCCATATCAGGGTACAGGTCCCCTTCGACCTGCGCAGGAGGTATGAAGCCCATACATTGCGCAACTTCTCCCTCTTCGCTTTCCCTGAGATTGACATACGGCTGGGCCATTACACATTTGAAGAGATACTCACCCAGGTGAAGATAACAATGCAGATTATGACAGATGAAAAAAAGATAAGGCAGGTTATCAGCCGAAACGTGTCGAAAGAAAAAAGTCCTTTGATTCGCATGATACCATTGTTCATAAAAAGCCCGGTCCTGAGATTCGCCTATAACAGGTTCGGTCCCAGCCAGTTCACAAGTACCATCACCAATATGGGTAAGGTGACGCCGACAGGGCCGGCTGCTGAATTCATGAAAGCAATGTCAGTGACGCCTCCTCCGCCGCACAGTGCTATAAAAATCACGGGAGGACTCGTGACTCTGGGAGTTAATACTATCCTGACATTCGGATCACTGACCGACAATACTGAACTTGAGCAGCGGTTCGTAAAATCACTGACATCGGCAGGTCTCCACGTGAAATTGCTTAATAAAGAATAATAAATATTATCATGTCAATATGCAACAATTGCGGAGTGGACCTTGGAGAGGGGAACGAAAAGTGTCCTCTCTGTAAACCAACAGAGCACAGAACCGTACGTATTGTATCGCCTGCGGATCTGTTCAGCTTCTCAAAGATAGTGAAGACCCGGACCCTTTATGAGATAACCATGTTATTGCTGGTATCGGGGGTGATCGTCACCATTGCAATAGATTTCGTCTTCGTAAAGGGCATCAGCTGGTCACTGCTGACAACTACAAGCATCGGGTATATGATCGCCCTGGTTTCCTGCATTTACTTCCTCAGGAGAAAGCCTTATCTGTTAATAGTTGCTACCCTGACGGCAACCCTTCTGTTACTCTGGCTCAATGACCTCCTCACCGGTAATCACGGGTGGTTCGGAACCATCGCCGCACCGCTGGTAATATCAGGTGCATTACTTACCATGGCAGTGATCTTTCTTAACTCACTCTCAAAATACAAAGGACTCAACCTGTTGTCGACCATCCTGATTGCGATGGCTGTTCATGCCGTCATAATAGAGTACCTGACAGACAAGCTGATGACATCAGCGTTCAATCCGCAGTGGTCAGTGGTGACTGCCGCATCGCTGACAATCATTGCCCTGATATTCCTCTTTGTTCATTACCGGCTCAAAAGAGGCCGCAGCCTGGGGAGGTTTTTTCACGTGTGACCTTCTTTCCCGGTACTTCCGTAACAGTTGGTTTTCTCGGTCAGTTACATTACATTTAAACTTTCAACCAACATCTGAGCAATGCAAAAACTTCTTTACAGGTTTCTTGATTATGTCCGCTTTGACACCAGGCCTGATGAGACCTCCACCTCGTGCCCCTCTTCTGTCAGCCAGATGCTTTTTGCCGAAAAACTGGGAGCAGAACTTGAGAAAACAGGACTTGCTGATGTCACAATAGATGGCAATGGCTATGTCATGGCTACACTCCCGGCAAACACCCGTTTAAAGCGACCGGTACTGGGATTTATTTCACACATGGACACCAGCCCCGAGGCTCCTTCGGGGAAAGTTAATCCGCAGGTGCATCATGAATATAGTGGCGGAGACATACTCCTAAATCCTGACAAAAAAATAAAGCTATCGCCAAAAGAATTCCATGAACTGAAAAAATATAATGGCCAGACGATTATAACCACTGACGGACTTACACTATTGGGGGCCGATGACAAAGCAGGTATAGCCGAGATAATTACGGCAATGGAGTACCTGGTCAGCCACCCGGAGATGAAGCATGGTAAGATCAGAATCGCCTTCACGCCTGACGAGGAGATAGGGAGAGGCGCAGACCACTTTGACGTGAAGGTATTCGGGGCGGAATATGCATATACTGTCGACGGAGGAGGACTGGGAGAGCTTGAATATGAGAACTTTAATGCTGCAGCTGCCACCTTAACCATCAGAGGCAGGAGCGTCCATCCCGGCACGGCAAAGGGAACAATGATAAACTCAGTAATGGTTGCAAAAGAGTTCGATGGTCTTCTGCCTGCCAGAGAAAGACCTGAGTTCACTGAAGGTTACGAGGGATTCTTCCACCTTTTTGACATCAGCGGCTCAGTGGAGGAGACTACGGCCAGGTATATCATCAGAGACCACGATCCTGTTAAGTTCGCCGCAAGAAAAAAGATGCTCATTGATGCTGTCTCATTGATACGGCGGAAATACAGGAAAGCAGAGGTGAAAGTAACGATGAAGGACCAGTATTACAACATGAAGGAGGTCATAAAATCCAGATACTTCCTGATCGAAAATGCAGTAAATGCGTACCGGAAAGCCGGTGTTGAACCTGAGATAAAACCAGTGCGGGGTGGTACTGACGGTGCAAGGTTATCGTTCATGGGCCTGCCATGCCCAAATCTCTTTACGGGAGGACATAATTACCACGGCCGGTATGAATATATTCCGCTGCAGTCAATGGAAAAAGCTGTTGAAGTGATCATCAACCTCTCTGTTGTTCCAACAAACAGCAAAAAATGAAAAACAGCTTCATCACCCTTGTTCTGGTTTCCCTGTTGGCTGCGTCATGCTCAGAGGAGGGCGCATTAAGGAGGGCGGCTGCCACCATCACCCCTGATGAACTGCGCAATTATACAATGACACTGGCTGCCGACAGTTTTATGGGGAGAAAGCCTTTTTCGCCGGGCGAGACTGTAACTGTCAGTTACCTGGCAGGCGAGCTCCAAAAGCTCGGTTTTCGTCCTGCCTTCGGCGACAGCTGGTTCCAAAGTGTGCCGATGACGGAAATATCGACCAGGGTAACCGGACCGGTCACCATCATGGCAGCAGGAAGAAGAATGGAGTTTTCGGCACCTGATGACATTGCCATCGAATCTTCCTCGCCGAAGAAGGTCATCGAATTAAAGGACCTGCCCATGGTCTTCTGTGGCTTTGGAATTGTGGCTCCCGAATATGGGTGGGACGACTACCGGGATGTTGACGTGAGGGGTAAGTGTGCTGTGGTGCTTATTAATGATCCCGGACTATACACCGGCGACACCACCCTGTTTAAAGGCAGGCAGATGACCTACTACGGACGCTGGACCTGTAAATATGAAGAGGCTGCCAGGCAGGGAGCATCAGCTATACTGATCATTCACGAAACACTCGGTGCAGGATATGACTATTCAATCCCGCGGAAGAGCTCAATAACGACCGGCCTGTACATGGAACAGCTCGAAGGAGATACTCCTCCATGCGATGCCTGCGGCTGGATTAACGGTGAAGCTGCTGACGGACTTTTTGCTGCCCTGGGTTATAGCGTGGAAACCCTGCGCAGGGAAGCATGCCGGAAGGACTGGCATAGTTTTGCGATGGCCGCTGCCATAACCATAAATCTTGAGAATACCCATACACAAAATACATCGCTGAATGTGGCAGGAATACTGCCAGGAACTAAGAATCCCGATGAATGCGTTGTCATTGAAGGGCACTGGGATCATTTCGGCATTGGCGAAGCAGAGAACGGAGACTCAATCTACAACGGTGCAGTGGACAACGGCACAACAATGGCATGGGCATTTGAGATCGGTGAAGCTTTCGCATCACTTGCAGAAAAAACTGAGAGGTCAGTGATACTTCTCTTTCCCACCGCCGAAGAACAGGGCCTGCTGGGTTCATCTTATTTTGCGGCCCATCCGCCTGTGGCCAGGGAAAATATTATAGCATGCTTCAATAACGACATGATGCTTGCCATTGGCAGGATGAGCGACATAATGGTAACAGGGTACGGACAGTCAGAGCTTGACGATATGCTGGCCGTAGTGGCTGCGAAACAAGGGCGATACATCCTGCCTGATCCGACACCCGAAACCGGCATGTATTTCCGGTCTGACCACTTCCCCTTTGCACTCATTGGTGTGCCATCGCTGTTTGCGAGAGGTAACTGCGACAGTCGTGAACATGGAAAAGAGTGGGCGGCAGTGAGGGAGAAGGAATACCTTACAACAATGTACCATAAGCCGGCTGACAACTATTACCCGGAAATGGATTTTGAAGGTATCGCTGAAGACGCAAAAGCAGCCTTTGAGGTAGCCTGGAGAATTGTGACAAGCGATATGAGACCGCAGTGGAAGACTGGGTCTGAGTTTGCAAATATCAGACCTGCTTTTCATTAGCAACTTAATATTATTGAAATAGGATTGAATTTATTTCTATTGTTATTTATATAACAGTGTTAATAATATAACAATTTTTATTATTTTTGCACTGTATTTATCACGTTTCTGAAATAATAAATATCAAAGCCGGAAATGACAAATATTAGGAATTTAATAATTTAAGAGGTATATGTTTGCCCATTGTTTCTGACAGAAATCAACGAATAATTATACATAAAAACAATCATGGGAAAAATCAATTCACTTGATGACTTAAAGAAGATCCGCGACGGTGCACGCTCAATGATCGATATGAGATCCGGAGCCGACAGTCCCGAGGGAATGGTTCAGGTCAGGGTCGCAATGGCTACCTGCGGCATCGCTTCCGGAGCAAGGCCTATTATGGAATTTTTTACGGATGAGCTTGATAAAAGGGGTATTGGTGCAGTAATAATCCAGACAGGATGCATGGGTTATTGCTATGCTGAACCAACTGTTGAAGTACAAATGCCCGGCAAAGAGCCCGTTGTTTTTGGTTTCGTCGATCAGAAGAGAGCTGACGAAATCATTGAAAAATACATTAAGAATGGCGAACTGACTGAAGGAATCATTCCGGTCAACTATGAAAAAATATACTAACAAACAGGGAGGAAAAGAGTAATGTCAAAGTACAGAATGCACCTTCTTGTCTGCGGCGGAACAAGCTGCCGGGCATCAGAGAGTAATCTCATCATTGAGAGCCTGAAGAAGGAAATTGAAGAAAAGGGGCTGCAAAACGTGGTGCAGGTCATTATGACCGGCTGCTTCGGTTTATGCGAACATGGCCCTGTTGTCAGGGTCATGCCTGACAATACCTATTACCTTCATGTGCAACCTGAAGATGCGCCTGTGATCGTCGCAGAGCATGTCATTAAGGGAAAACCGGTACAGAGGCTGCTGAAGACTGAACCGGGACAAAAGCAACAGGCTGGTGAAACAAAGCAGCCAGAACTGAAACGCAAACAGATACGTATCGCTCTGCGTAACTGCGGACTGATCAATCCGGAAGATATCACTGACTACATTGCCCATGAAGGGTATTCGGCACTGGGCAAATGCCTTTCTGAACTCACACCGGCTGACGTCGTTGATACAGTCAGGAAATCAGGCCAGCGAGGCCGCGGCGGTGCAGGATTCCCTACCGGACTGAAGTGGGAAATAGCAGCAAAGAACAATGCAGACCAGAAATATGTAGTCTGCAACGCTGATGAGGGTGACCCGGGTGCATTCATGGACCGTTCGGTTCTTGAAGGTGATCCTCACTCCATTCTCGAAGCAATGGCCATCTGCGGTTATGCTATCGGTGCAACAAAAGGACTTATATACATCAGGGCTGAATATCCGCTTGCCATTCAGCGTCTCAAAGTAGCTATTGCACAGGCCCGTGAATACGGAATGCTTGGAAAGAATATCTTTGGCACTGACTTTTCATTCGATATTGAGCTGCGCTACGGTGCCGGTGCATTCGTCTGCGGCGAGGAGACAGCGCTGATCCACTCCATGGAAGGTCTCCGCGGTGAACCCACCAACAAACCGCCCTTCCCCGCTGAGAGAGGTTTCCTTGGCAAACCCACGAATGTCAACAACGTTGAGACCTTTGCCAGCATACCGGTCATTATAAACAAGGGTTGGGAATGGTATTCCTCAATAGGCACGGAAAAATCCAAGGGTACCAAGGTCTTTGCCCTGGCCGGAAAAATTAATAACGTTGGCCTGATAGAGGTGCCAATGGGTATCACCCTTCGCGAAATAATCTTCGAGATAGGCGGAGGCATCAAGAACGGAAAGAAATTCAAGGCCGTACAGACAGGCGGACCCTCCGGAGGATGCCTCACGGAGAAGCACCTTGACACCCCGATCGACTTTGACAACCTTGTGGCTGCAGGATCGATGATGGGCTCCGGCGGTATGATAGTAATGGATGAAGATACCTGCATGGTCGCCATAGCAAAATTCTTCCTCGAGTTTACCGTCGAAGAGTCCTGCGGAAAATGCGCTCCCTGCCGTATCGGCAACAAAAGGATCCACGAACTCCTTGCCCATATCACCAAGGGCAACGGAACAATTGAGGACCTTGCCCGTCTGAAAAACATGTGCAATGTTATTAAAGACACCTCCTTGTGCGGCCTTGGCCAGACATCACCCAATCCCGTGTTGTCGACCATGAATAATTTCATGAATGAGTATGTAGCTCATGTCACTGATAAGAGATGCCCGGCGGGCGAATGCCGTGATCTGATGAAATACTTTATTGATATTGAAAAGTGCGTAGGTTGTACAGCTTGTGCAAGAGGATGCCCGGTCAACGCCATCACCGGTGAACGCAAGGGTCCGCATTATGTTGACCAGGAGAAGTGTATCAAGTGCGGTGCCTGCTTCGAGAAGTGTAAATTCAGTGCCGTGCTAATCAATTAATGACAGAACGATTGACAATGGAAACAGTAAAACTTACAATAGACAATAAGCAGGTCGAAGTTCAGAAAGGTGCAACTATCCTTACTGCGGCACACCAGCTGGGTATTGATATTCCCACACTGTGCCACATGAAACTTGACGACCTTAACATAGAAAACAATCCTGGTGGCTGCAGGATATGTGTAGTGGAAGTGCAGGGACGCAGAAACCTTTCTCCGGCATGTATCACAAAATGCGACGAGGGTGCGGTTGTCCGTACACATACCCCCAGGGTTATGAACGCACGCAGGACAGTAATGGAGTTCATTCTCTCGGATCATCCGAAAGACTGTCTCATATGCCCGAAATCTGGTACCTGCGACCTGCAGAATATGGCCATCAGGCTTGGTATAAGGGAGATACCGGGACAGGATATAGCAGCTATGTCGACTTACCGCAAGGACTTCTCTCCTTCCATTATCCGTGATCTCGACAAGTGTATCATGTGCCGCAGATGCGAGATGATGTGCAATACTGTTCAGACGGTTGGTGCTCTCTCAGCAGTCAACAGAGGCTTCATGGCCGCTGTTGCGCCGGCTTTCGAGGAGAACCTCGAGTTCTCACCCTGCACCTATTGCGGTCAGTGCGTGGCAGTATGCCCCACGGGAGCACTCACGGAGGTGGACCATACCCGCGAGGTTCTCAGGGCCATCGTTGACCCCGCCAAGACCGTTGTCGTTCAGACAGCACCTGCCGTACGCGCTGCCCTCGGCGAAGAATTTGGAATGGAACCTGGAACACTTGTCACCGGCAAACTCGTTGCTGCACTCAAGGAATTAGGGTTTGACTATGTATTTGACACAGACTTTGCTGCCGACCTGACCATAATGGAAGAAGGAAAAGAACTGCTTACAAGGCTGGGGAAATTCCTGAAAGGTGATAAGGATGCAAATATCCCGATACTGACATCATGCTGCCCCGGATGGGTCAACTTCTTTGAACACAACTATCCGGAGCTCAGAAATGTGCCTTCAACGGCCAAATCACCCCAGCAGATGTTCGGCGCTATTGCAAAATCATACTTCGCCGACAAGATCAATATCAAACGGCAGGATATGGTGGTGGTATCAGTAATGCCCTGCCTTGCAAAGAAATATGAGAGTCAGAGACCCGAGTTTGCTGTTGACGGTAATCCGGATGTTGATTTCTCCATCTCAACCCGTGAACTGGCCCATTTCATACGCCAGGCAAATATCGACTTCAAAAACCTGCCTGACATGGACTTTGACAGGCCACTTGGTGAATCTTCCGGTGCCGGTGTCATCTTCGGCAACACGGGTGGCGTAATTGAGGCTGCCGTGCGTACAGCATACGAACTTTACACCGGTAAGAAACTCAATAAGATCGATTTTACCGAGCTGAGAGGTATGGAGGGCGTCAGACAGGCTACAATAGATTTCGACGGATTGCCTCTGAATATCGGTATTGCCAGCGGGCTGGGCAATGCACGCAAGTTGCTCGACGATTTCAAGAGCGGAAAATCAAAATTTCATGCAATAGAGGTAATGGCCTGCCCGGGCGGATGTATCGGCGGTGGCGGCCAACCCCTGCATCATGGAGACTCTTCAATACTGAAGGCAAGAGCCGCTGCATTATACAGGGAGGACAAGAACAAACCCATCAGGGTATCGCATGAGAACCCCTATATTCTTCAACTCTACAAAGAGTTCCTGGGTGAACCTAACGGTGAAAAGGCACACCATCTGCTTCATACCAAGTATTTTGACAGGAAAGCCAGAATAATTGTCAAGCAGTAAGGTAAATTCAGTTTAACTATCTAAAATTCAATGATATGTCAAGTATAAAGATAGAACTAAGGCAGGAAGACTTAAATAAGATTAACGAGATATGTGATTCATTCAATAAGGATCCTCTGGAACTTATCAATGTACTGCATACCTGCCAGGGACATTTCGGGTACCTTCCTGCAGAAGTACAGGAGGCTGTAGCTGCCCGGCTTAATATTTCGGTTGCACAGGTTTACGGTGTTGTGACCTTCTATTCATTCTTCACCATGACACCAAAGGGTAAACACCCGATCAGCATTTGTATGGGTACTGCATGTTATGTCAGAGGTGCTGAGAAGGTTCTTGATGAGTTTAAGAAAGAGCTGTCACTGCAGGTTGGCCAGACAACCCCTGATGGCAAGTTTTCACTTTCAAGCCTGAGATGTGTCGGTGCATGCGGACTGGCGCCGGTGGTGCTTGTAGGCAGCAAGACCTACGGCAGGGTGGCACCTGATGATGTCAGAAATATCATCAAGGAATACGAATAAAATCGTGATAGGATTTAAACGGTCCTACAATAATTTGACCTTCTACGAAGGTCTGTAATATTTTGCCGTTTTTTCTACAATAATTTGACCTTCTACGAAGGTCCGTAATATTTTGCCGTTTTTTCTACAATAATTTGACCTTCTACGAAGGTCAGATAATTGGTGATATATGTTGACCTACAATAATTTGACCTTCTACGAAGGTCTAAAAATTTGTGATCATATTTCGATTAGCGGACTGATGATGCATCATTAGATGGTCGTAGACCATCGGATTATTGTAGAAGATATCATTGGAATACAAATAGATGATCGTAGACCATTAAATAATTCATTTCGTTTTTCTGACTTGCCTGCCTTGACCACCAATTATCCTGCCTGACCTTTGCCCCTTGTTCCAGGCTTCCTGCCCTGTGCTCTTTGCCTTGCCCGCCGTAGCCCTGGCGAAGGCGGGAGCCTTAAAGAAGTATTCCTTCTGCCTGCGCTTCTCAGTGATATCGCGGGTCACATGCACTTTGCTGCCTGTATACGGGTCAAAGCCAAGATAATACATCGCTGTGGCAAGTGTCATCGGCGTGGGAGTGAAATCCTGCACCTGCTCCGGATGCATCCCAAGATCTTTCAGCTCACGGGCCAGAGCCCCCATCTTCTCTTCCGTAGTGCCCGGGTGTGCTGATATGAAATACGGGATCAACTCATACTTCAACCCATTACTGCGAACTATCCCACTGAATTTTTCGCTTAACTTCCTGAAATGTCTGAATGAGCTCTTCCTCATGAGATACAGGACCTCATCGTCGGTATGCTCAGGGGCCACCTTCAGTCTCCCGCTGGTATGATTTAATATAAGTTCCTTCAGGTAATGCTCCTCATCCCTTCCGGCAGAACGATTGTAATCCTTTATCAGCAGGTCATACCTCACCCCGCTGCCCACGAATGCCTTTTTTATGTACGGAAGTGAATTGACAGTCTTGTAAAGAGCCAGGATATCACGGTGGGATGTCTCAAGGTTCCCGCACACCGCAGGCCAGATACATGACGGCCGGCCGCATTTGTAACACCTCTCCTTATCGCGGCCAGCCATACGGTACATATTTGCCGACGGTCCGCCCAGGTCAGTAAGATAACCTTTAAATCCTTCCATCCTGCTTATTCGCTCTACCTCTTTCAGCACGGAAGCTTCGGAGCGGCTGCTGACAAACTTACCCTGGTGAGCGGCGATGGCGCAGAAGCTGCATCCCCCGAAGCACCCCCTGTGAATATTTACCGAGAATTTTATCATCTCCCATGCCGGTATGGGCCCTTTCTTTTCATAACGCGGGTGGGGTGCGTAGTTAAATGGCAGGTTATAGACAGCATCAGCATCAGCCTCAGAAGCTGCAGGCATAGGAGGATTAATCACCACAGCCCTGTCGCCACATGGCTCAATCAGCCTCACAGGCTTCTGACTGTTGCTCGTTTTCTCAAACAGAACAAAATTTTCAGCATAAGCTTTGCGTGAGGTACTGGATTCTGAGCAAGGGTGCATCATCATATCCTTCACTCCCGGCAAAGGGGGCAAAGGCTCGCCGGACGGTCTCAGGTAAACCGACTGCGGCAGATCAGTGATCATGTTCACCTTCTCCCCTCTCTTAGCCCGCTGTGCCAGTTCTGTCACCGCTTTTTCGGCCATGCCGTAAATAATCATGTCAGCTCCGCTGGAGATAAGGATCGACGGCTCAAGTGAATCCTTCCAATAGTCGTAATGCATCAGCCTTCGCATAGATGCTTCAATGCCCCCTGCTACAACAGGTATATCCGGAAAGAGTTTTTTCAGGGCCCGGGTATAGACAATGGTAGCATAATCTGGACGGAATCCTGCTGTGCCACCAGCCGTATAAGCATCATCGGATCGTAACCTGCGCGTGGCGGTGTAATGGTTTACCATGGAATCCATGTTACCGGCCGTGACGGCAAAGAAAAATCGGGGAGCACCGAGTTTGCTGAAGTCGCGCAGATCATCACGCCAGTTAGGTTGTGGGACCACCGCCACGCGCAGGCCGGCAGCCTGAATCACCCTCGCTATCACGGCTGCCCCGAAAGAGGGGTGATCAATATAGGCATCACCGGTAAAAAGTATGACATCGGCACGCTCCCACCCCAACGCCTCCATCTCTTTTTTTGATGTAGGAAGCCAGTCCGCCAGAACATTTTCATGACTTTTCATGTTTCTAATATACTTGTTTTACCTAACTTGCTAATCCTGATAATGAATATTTCAATTCCTGAAAGGTTCCGGTATGAGACCTTTATCTAAATCATTGACAGTATTATTTATATTGGTGATTATCCTTTTTCCTGCACAGGTCAAATCGCAGGACCCTGTGGCAAGGCCAAAAATAGGTCTTGCTCTCAGCGGAGGCGGGGCTAAAGGACTTGCACATCTGGGTGTCATAAAAGTGATGGAAGAAGCCGGACTGCGGCCTGATTATATCACCGGGGTCAGCATGGGCAGCATCATTGGCGGCTTGTATGCAATGGGCTATACAACCGACAGTATCGCAGGTTTTTTCAGGGGTTCGGACTTTAATATTATACTCTCTGACAGGATACCTGAGAACAGGATCATTTTTCTCGAGAAGAAGCACTTTTACAACAGCCTGATCTCATTGCCCATTACAAGGGAAAAGATCCAGCTGCCATCAGGCTTGATAACCGGTCAGCAGGTAGACAATCTGCTAAGCTATTATGCCTGGTCGGCTGCAAACATCAGCAAATTCTCCAGCCTGCCGATACCTTTTCTTTGTGTGAGCACTAATCTGCTTACCGGCAAAGCGGTGCTGCTTACTGAGGGTTATCTGCCAGAGGCTATCAGAGCAAGCATGGCCATACCTACAGTATTCACACCCGTCAGAATTGACTCTGCTTTACTCGTAGACGGTGGCGTCGTCCACAATTATGCTGCTACCGAACTGCGTGATATGGGTGCTGATATCGTAATTGGATCCTATGTCGGTTTCAGAAGATATACCGAAAAAGACCTTGTGTCTGCCTATGGGATTCTAAAACAAATCGGCTTTCTGACCAGTCTTGCAGATTACGGCGATGAGAAGAGAAAAACCGACATCCTGATCGAGCCCGATATGAAGGGCTTCTCCACCCTCGACTTCAGCCGTCTGGATACAATCATAGAAACAGGCTATCGTGCAGCCCTTCCTTATAAAGAGAAGTTCAGACGATTGGCTGATTCGCTTAACGCTATAGGAACTCAGGCACCGCTGGTACCACTACCGGAAATTAAATATCATGTCTTTGACAGGATTGATGTGACTGGCACCAGCATAACAAGTGACGAAGAGATCATAGGTGTACTTAATATCAAGCCCCGTCAGAAGGTCAGCAGGGATTTGCTCGCTGAAAGAATTGAATTGCTCTATGGCAAGGCATGGTTTGATAAAGTCAGTTACAAAATTATTCCCCGGAATGATTCGCTCCTTCTGGAGATTGATTGTATTGAACGGCCGAAAGCTATGATTTACGGATCGCTGCATTATGACAAGGCCCTGAGTGCGGGGGCCGTGCTTAGCCTTTCAATCAGGGACCTGGTTACACAAAGGTCTGTTATCTATGCCGAATCATATATCGGGCAGTACTACAGGTTAAGGTTAGGTACTATCCAGTTCCTTGACAGAAGTCAGAAGTTTGGCCTCGAAGCGTCATTTTTTATGGATAATTCCCGGTTCCCTCTCATCGAACTGAGAGGTGAAACAGGCCCCATGCTAAGTCAGAACTACATTACGAGTCTCTCAGTCAGCCAGAGAATAAGCCTGAACCACCTGATGAACCTCACTTTCAGGTTTGAAACCGATAATCTCGTTACCGACCATATATCAGCCAGCCAGATTGAAAGACTCTCTTATGATTATATCACCGCCGCCTATAGTTACCAGGCAAATACCCTGGATACCAAGCACTTCCCGAATGAAGGAATTGCCTACAGCGTATCTGCATCACTCTCAAAGCTTGTCAGGGGTGTAATAAAGACAGATACCCAGAGAACGGACTATATCAGGGAGGACCCGGGAGACTTCTCTTTCCACCACAATTTTACCATGAGGGGTTGGTTCAGTACCTACTGGTCACCCGCACCCAAACTGACCTGGAATGTTGGCGGGGAAGCCCTGTTCTTAACAGATGCCGATACTGTCTCTGCACAGAACAGCTTTTTCCTTTTAGGCGGCATCACACCAACAACTGACCGGTCAGTGTCTGCCATAGGTTTCTTTGACAACCAGATACCGTTGAAAAGCCTTGCCGGTGTCAGGCTTAGTGCTGACTATGAGCTGGTAAAAGACCTTCATATTAGTTTCGGCGCCAACCTCTTTGCAATCCAGGAACTTGACCGTGCCAGAGGCTTTTCATTGGTTGGCGGGTACGGGCTCGGAATCGGTTATATGACCATCGCCGGTCCGATACGCCTCGGAGTAATGCACGGCTTATATGACAGAGAGGTATTCTATAAAGCGGTTAAGCCTTATGTCAGCATAGGTTTTACCTTCTGAACCTTCCGGTGGCCTGATTGTTGCATTACTTTTCAGGTGTATGTTATTATCTGAATAAAATGAATGTGTCCGTCACCATACTTCAGCACAAGAGAGTTTGTAACCTTGTTGTCAGGCGTAAGGTCAAACAAAGCTTTGACATTATGTCCGATATGCTTGATAATGTTTCATTTGGAGGCTTCAGGGATGAGTTTGCGGAGCTGAAAATGACTTATATGAACATCCTTAAGTATACTGTTGACGGCATTAAAGACCCGAATCGTCAGAAAGTATACATCAAACTTCTCCAGAGTATTCTCAGGTTGAACGATAAAATAAAACAGGACATTTTGGCACATCATTCAGGGTGGTACACTTATTCTGTCAGAGCACGTGAAGAAAGGGAGGAAAGACTAAGGGGTGGCAATATAGTACAGAGCGTTGATGACCTTGTGTTTAAGTCGAGGTTAGATGATCTCCTGTCATCGGCTGAGATAAAAAAACCTGAGACAGAAAGGGAGCAGGCAGCAGAAAGAGACCATCTCTCGGGGATCATTTTCAATCATTTATGGCTGACAGATTACTATGGTGAGGCCGAAGAAAGTCTTGTTGACATACTCCGGAGGTCGGGAAAGTTTGAGTGGCATGAAATGGCTTCGTTTGTCAGTGCCATTACTCTGAGCAGCCTCCGGATATGGGATCCGGCCAAGCTCACCCTCCTTGCGAAGCTTTATCTGGACCCTACTCAGCACGTACCCGAAAGGGCATTGACAGGACTTGTACTCAGCCTTTATTATTATGACGATCGCCTCAGCCTTTATCCGGAGGTCATGCAGACAGTAAGAGAGCTGGCGGTAAATAACAGCTTCAGGGAAAACTGCCGCCTGGTTGTGCTACAGGCAATAAGATCTCGTGACACAGAGAAGCTGAGCAGACGAATGAACGAGGAGATACTCCCCAAGGTGGTGAAGCTCAGGCCGCGCATAGAAGAGAAGCTGGACCTTGACGCTATCCTGGGGGAGAATACCGAAGAAGGACAGAACCCTGACTGGTCAGACATGTTTAAAGACTCGGAGGAAATGTTCAAGACAATGGAGGAGCTGACCAACCTGCAGATGGAGGGATCTGATGTTTACATGTCAGCTTTCTCAGGCCTGAAAAAGTTTGACTTCTTCAGGGAGCTGCGTAACTGGTTCATACCCTTCTATCCCGATCATGAGGCTGTAGATGCTATCTTCAGGGATGAGATCCTCGGCCCCGGCATCAATGAGCTTGCAGAAGCACTGTACAAGACCCCGTTTATCTGTAACTCGGACAAGTTTTCGCTCATCCTTAATATGAAGTTCCTGCCCGCTGAACAGAAAAACATGATGCTGAAGGTTTTCAGGATGGAACTTGAGGGCCTTGAACAAATGAAATATGATAGTGCGCTTACCGATCCATCGGCCGTCTTCAGAACGAATCTGACCCAGTATATCCATGATCTGTACCGGTTCTATAAGCTTTCAGACTACAAGAATGAGTTTGACGACCTCTTCATGAGCCGGCTCGATATCTACAACTCATTATTTTACAGGGATGTGTGCGGTACAACCGCTGACGACAGATCCCTGGCGGACTATTTCTTTGGGAAAGAGTACTATGAAGATGCACTGGCGTTATACCTCTCCGTGATTAAATCCGTGAGCGATGATGCAGAACTCCATGAAAAAGCAGGGTACTGCTACCAGAAGGCAGGAGAATATGAGAAAGCGCTCGACAAGTATACGATGGCGTCAATCATCGATCCGAAGACCTGGACACTGCGCAAAATAGGATTATGCCTGAGAAAACTGAACAGGAATCACGAGGCTCTGAATATCTACCTCAGAGCACTGAAGAGCGAGCCTGATGACCTTACTTCCATACTGATGACAGCGCACTGTTTTCTTGACACTGGCAATTATGAAGAGGCACTTAAATATTATTTCCGGATTGAATATCAGGATCCCGGGAATGTAAAGGTCCTGAGACCTATCGCATGGTGTTATCTTATGACAGGCAAATTCAATGAGGCGGAGCGATATTTTGAGCGTCTTGCAGAAGCAGGCCTGACTCCCCATGACTTGATCAACATGGGTCACCTCGCCTTGTGCCAGGCTAATCCGCACAAAGCTTCGGAGTACTATATCAATGCGCTGGAGAGCGGGAAAATGACCGTTGACACATTCCTTAATATCTTTAACGACGATACTCCTGCCCTTACTGCCAACGGAGTCAACCCCGAGGACCTGCCGATTGTTACTGATTTTGTACTTATGAGCCTGAAGGGTCAGTCCTGATACGGAACATCAGATTCTATTTCAGCATTGTCTTCAGACAAGGGACTCATAACCTCAATAGTCATGTCCTTCTTATAATGAAGGATAAACATCCCCCTGTTTTCATAACCGTCGCTGGAGCGTTCGCGTCTGAAGTCAGGGTCAAGGCACAGGAGTGCAGGATTGAAAATACCCGGGTCTTTCAGAAATTCACGGCCATAACTGGAAATGCCGCCAATAAAGTAATATGCGATATCAAATCCTCTCCATGCGAAACTCTCGGCCATAGGCTCTGTCTTGAATTTATTCCTGAAGGCGGAAGTGAACGATGAAGCAGCCGGGGAATTGAAATCGATATATAACTCAGTAGGGATATATACCTCAAGGTCATAGTAGTATTTGATCTCAATTGTCTCCTGCCCCCCTATTTCCGGGTAACCGATCACTTTGATATCGTACTTGCGTGACAAAGTGTGGAGTGTAGAGAAAGCCGAGCTGACAACAGGAGTTTGTGTAAAAGCAAGAATAATAATATTCTCACGGTCAGGATTTAGAAAACCCTCGAATGATGCAACCCCGCTGTAGGTGTCACGCTTCTTTATTGCCCCTGTAAAATAATGCGCAGTAATCAGGGTGGTATCGCTCAGACTGTCAGTAACCATTGCCGTTCTTATTCTGTTCCAGAACCCTGATGTTTTCGGGTCATTCATCAGGGTGTCTGAATAGACGAAAACGACATTGCTTCCACGATGAGATTTCAGTTCCCTTACAACTATATCCTGAGAAATGCCTGCTGACGGGAAAACCCTGTAAAGAGTTGGTCTGTTCTCGACAATATTCTGATCACGAAGTGGCACAGGAGATACTATGGGGATATCACGCTCAGCCGCATAGGCAGCCAGACGGTTCAGATTGGATGAAAATACGGGGCCAATGATCAGATCAACATCATTTAGCTTTCCTGACCATATGACCCTGTTGAGTTCTGTTGTATCACCACCAATGTCATAAACATCAAGCTCGACATTCAGTCCCAGTACGCGCAGGCTGTCAACAGCTATCAGGATGCCCTCGTAAGCTTCAAGGAAAGGCAGGCTGCCCTCATAGATCCAGTTGTCGTCCATATTCACTTCCCTGTATATTTTATTGCCCTGAGGATCGCTTTTGCTTGAATCCACATAAGATCTCATGTTATTCTCGTCAATGAAAAACGGCAGCATCACGGCAACTTTGACTGAGCCTGTGAGGTTCTTTATGACGGTATTCTCTGAAAGTGCGGTGAATATCTCCTTCTCGCCTGGAACAACCAGTGTATCTGTAAGCCCGACAGACGGTGGTAAGGTATCTGGTATCGCCTTCTTCTCAGATGGCCGCCCGGTCATTTTTTTGCGGGGTATCATCAGATAATCACCTTCGTGCGGAAAGAGAAGTCTCCTGTTTGCTTTCTTCAGGTCGCGCACTGATATACCATATTCACCGGCAATTGATGAGAGGGTCTCTCCTCTTTTTACCAGGTGGTAGAGATAACGCTCATCCTGGTTTGCAGGTGTTGCTGAAGCCGCATTGGAGGCGGAAGTGGCAGCCGCCACCTTAAGCATCTGACCCTCCCTGATGCCGGCAGGCGGTATTTCATTATCACGGGTGAGCTGGTCAACAGTCACATTATATGCTTTGGAAATTGAATAAAGTGTCTGACCTTTTACTACCTGGTGCATATAATACACCCTGCCCTCAACAACTATCTTCTGGGTTGACTTCTCAACCGTCACAGGCGCAGGCACCTGGGAGGACAGTTCAGCCGGGAGCAGCATAATGACCAGAAGCATAAAGGCTGGCGTAGTACGTTTTAGCAACATATCTGACAGTTTGTGGAGTGCAAAATTAATATTCATTGCATTAAAACAGTTTCCAACGATAATTATTTAAGCTCCGGCAGGAACAGTACTACATTTCTCTCAATCCGCCTTACCGGGTCTTCTGCCTCAGCTCTGACAAACTTCGTGCCGGTGATGTTTTCATAGAGTTCAATATAGCGGTCTGAAACCTCCGTAACAAAAGCCGGCGACATTTCTGGCACCTTTTCTCCTTCCCTTCCCTGGAAACCGTTTGCCATAAGCCATTCACGCACGAACTCCTTGGAAAGCTGTTTCTGCTGCTCTCCCCTGGAGAAGCGATCTTCGTAACCGTCAGCATAAAAGTACCGTGAGCTGTCAGGGGTATGAATTTCATCAATAAGGTAGATCTCTCCGTTTCGTTTGCCGAATTCATACTTTGTGTCTACCAGTATGAGACCGTGTGCAGCAGCTATCTCCGAGCCCCGGAGAAAAAGCTTCATGGCATAATCTTCAAGTTTGGCATACTCTGATTCTGACACCAGCCCTGAGCTTACTATCTCTTCACCCGAAATATCCTCGTCATGCTTCCCGTGTTCAGCCTTTGTGGTGGGCGTGATAATCGGGTGCGGGAAGCGCTGGTGCTCCATCATTCCCTCAGGTAAGGGGATACCGCAGATCCTGTGGTTGCCCGATTTATATGTTCTCCATGAGCTGCCGGTGAGGTAACCTCTTACAATCATCTCGACCGGGTAGGGCTCACACCGGTAGCCCACTGTCACATTCGGGTCAGGCGACGCGATGTTCCAGGTGGGCACTATATCCCTGACCATGTCGAGGAACATTGCTGCTATCTGATTAAGAACCTGGCCTTTAAATGGGATACCTTCCGGCAGGACAACATCAAATGCTGATATACGGTCAGAAGCCACCATCAGCAGGTATCTGTCATCAATATTATATACATCTCTTACTTTGCCCCTGTAGATACCTTTCTGCCCGGGGAAATTAAAGTCTGTCCTTGTGATTGCCTTTGTCATAGTTATGCTATTTTGTCTCATTCCTGTCTTCGTTCTGACTTCTCTCTTCGCTGTCATATGCTCTGACGATATGCTTTACGAGTCTGTGCCTGACAATATCTCTTTCATCAAACCGTATAACCGAAATGCCTTCGATGTCTGTCAGTAATCTTATTGCCTGAAGAAGGCCTGATTCACTTCTCCTTTGAAGGTCTATCTGGGTAGTATCGCCAGTGAGTATGAACTTCGAACTGACACCCATGCGCGTAAGGAACATCTTCAGCTGGCTGACAGTTGCATTCTGTGCCTCATCAAGAATTACAAAGCTGTTCTCAAGCGTTCGTCCGCGCATGAAGGCGAGGGGTGCTATCTGCACCGTCCCGTCTTCAATCCATTGCTCCAGCTTTCGTGACGGGATCATATCATGGAGCGCATCATAGAGCGGCTGCAGATAAGGATCCAGTTTATCCTTCATGTCTCCGGGCAGAAAGCCCAGACGTTCTCCTGCCTCGACCGCAGGACGGGTGAGGACGATCTTCTTCACCTCATGGTTCTTCAGCGCTCTCACGGCCAGCGCTATTGCAGTATATGTCTTACCGGTACCTGCCGGACCCTCAGCAATAACAAGATCATTGGTTGAATATTCCTTCACCAGAAGGAGCTGGTTGACAGTCCGGGCTCTGACCGGCCTGCCGTTCGTGCCAAAGACCAGAGTATCCTCAAAATCACCATTCGAGGCAGTGCGCATATGATCATCATCAAGCAAAAGACGCTCCAGGTCATTTTCATCAAGTCTGTTGTAATGCCTGTAATAATCTAGCAACACTGATATTTTGTCGGCAAACAGAGCAATCTCTTCGGCCTCACCCATGCATTTGATCTCATTTCCCCTGGCAACAAGCTTTATCTTCGGAAAATAACCCTGTATCTGTTCCAGAAGCCTGTTGTTCGGCCCAAACATGACCATGGGATCAATCCCATCAAGTAAAATCACTCTTTCAGTCATCCGCCTAATTTCTCTCTTTCTTTCTGTCGGCTGTTAATCAATGCTTTACGATCAGCTTAAATTTTTAAAACCGCTCCTTCACAAAGTAAGTTTATTTTTTTCAGAAGATTATCTTTGCTGTAACTATTTTGAGAATGGCATTGATTACACTGACGACGGAGTGGAGGGAAGACGATATCTTTCTCGGGATACTCATGGGCAAGCTGAGTACGAGCTGCCCCGGTGCCGTTGTGGTGAATAATGCAAGCAGGATACCACCGTTGAATATTATGCATGGTGCTTTTGTGATCAGGAATACCTTCAGCCACTACCCCGAAGGCACAATCCATCTCGTTTTTATCAGCAGCGAGGGCTCGGACGGGAAGCCTCACCTGCTCGTTAAAGCCAGGGGACATTATTTTATTGGTGCTGACAATGGTATGTTCAACCTCATCCTGAACTCGGAGCCCGACCTCATCGTCAACCTGAGCAATGACGATGGTGCCGATGAGATTACGCTCTTTGTGCGTGCCGCAGCTGCATTGGCAGCAGGACAACCTCCCGAAAAGCTCGGCATAAAAGTGAAAACATTATCGGAAAAAGTGCCGCTGCGTGCAACAATAAACAAGGATGTGATAATAGGAAGTGTCATTTTCATTGACTCTTACGGCAATGCCATTACCAACATCACACGGGAGATATTCCTGAGAGTATTTGAAAACAGGGGCTTCAGGATACTCATTAAAAGCAATAAATATTATACTGAAAAGATCAGCAGATTATACAGCGATGAGCCTGTCGGTGAACTGGTAACCCGTTTCAATACACTCGATCTTCTCGAGGTGTCGATAAACGGGGCAGACCTGTGTCAGCTGTTCGGTGTCGATGCCGGCGATGCAGTGAGAGTGGAAGGAAGAGACTCCCGGCAGGCAGGAAACGGCCTTTTTAAAAATTAAACCCAGATGAGAGAAAAAACAGTTGAAGAGTTCAAAAAGCTGCTGGATATTATGGACGAGCTAAGGGCAAAATGCCCGTGGGACCAGCAGCAGACGAACGGGACCCTTAGAAAACTTACGATCGAAGAGACCTATGAACTTGCTGATGCCATAATCCAGGATAATAATGAAGACATTCGCAAAGAGCTGGGCGATATCATGCTGCACATCGTTTTCTATGCAAAGATCGGCTCAGAAAAGGGGCTGTTCGATATGGGTGACGTTCTCGAGGGCATAAACAAAAAACTGGTTTACAGGCATCCTCATGTGTTCGGTGATGTCAGCGTCACCAGAGGCGCACGTGAAGTAGAGGAGAACTGGGAAGAACTCAAGATGAACGAACACAGTGAATACAAACCGGTATTGTCAGGTGTCCCCACTTCCCTTCCCGCTACGGTAAAAGCCAACAGGATACAGGAGAAAGTAAGGGGTGTCGGATTCGATTGGGACAGCCGTGAACAAATCTGGGATAAGGTTACCGAAGAACTGGACGAGCTGAAGGAGGAAGTGCTGGAAGGAAGGAAGGTGGACATCGAAGCAGAGCTCGGTGACCTCTTTTTCTCACTGATAAATGCAGCACGGCTGTATGAAATAGACCCGGAATCAGCGCTCGAAAAGACAAACAGGAAATTTATCAGCAGGTTCAACTACCTTGAAAAAATGACACTAGCGCAGGGGCTATCGCTCCGTGACATGAGCCTCGATGAGATGAATGTCATCTGGGAGGAGGCCAAACAGTATGATAAGCCGCGGTGATTCTTTTAGGGTGAGAACCTGTAGCTGAGCAGCTGGTAGATAATCTTTGCAGCCACGAAATCAGGTGTCCTGCTGGCGGCTGAAGGGCACAGCTCGACAACATCAAACCCAATGACATTACGCTTATTGATTACCTCTCTCAGGAATGACATCAGCTCCCGGTATTCAGGTCCTCCGGGTTCAGGGGTACCCGTCGAAGGCATGATCGACGGATCAAAGACATCCAGGTCAATGGTGATATAGACATTCTCTGTCAGGAGGCTCAGGGCTTTTGCATAAAGTGATTTGTCCGCCCATAACTCATGAGCATAGAAGATCCTCTTCGGATCTGCAAAAGGAACCTCCTCTGCTGACATGCTGCGGATACCCACCTGAACAAGCGGGGCATATTCTCTTGCCCTGGCAGCTGCACAGGCATGGTTAAGCGGCGACCCTTCATAAACGGGACGAAGATCAGAGTGAGCGTCAAGCTGAAGAATGGTCAGTCCGGGGAACACTTCCGCGGCAGCCCTGAACGCTCCTATGCTTACAGTATGATTGCCACCGATAACCACCGGGAAACGGTCCCCGGCAAAGATGCCGGCAACTGTTTTGTAAACCGCTTCAGTAAGTTCAACAGGATCAGGTCCGGCGGTTACGGGCGGGAGAGTGAAGATCCCTTTCCTGAATGCTTCCGACCGGGTCTCTGTGTCATAAAATTCCAGGGCTGGTGATGCTTCGAGGATCGCAGCAGGACCTTTGTCCGCACCTTTTATGTACGTGCTGGTTGCATCATACGGAACAGGTACTATGATGATCTGAGATTCATCATAGTTAAATATCACCTCATCGCCGCCGAAATTTGTGGTGGCCATGCTACTCGCTCCTGGAAGCTTTTTTCCTGACAGTGGTTTTGGACGGTGCAACCTTTGCTTTTTTAACAGCAGGCGTTTTTTTCTCTTTCGGAGTATCCTTAATCTTTGCTTCGGATTTTGCCTCGGCAACAGTCTCTTCCTCTTTCTTTTCTTCTTCCTTAACAAGAAGATTCAGCTTATGGAGGATGTTATACCAGTGAAGAACTTTTCTTATATCGGAGGTATAGACCCTGTCATGATCATACTCCGGGAAGATTTCTGCGAAGTGTTTTTTAAGGTCATTATCGGGAAGCCTATGAGACACTGTCTCTCCGCCATTTTCCTTCTCCCATATCTTGTCCATAACCTTTCCGAGGGGCATATCCTCACCTGTTGTGAAGATAGATATTTCTTCAAGAGCGCTTACCTTGGCTGTTGCACCTGCGCTGATCCGCCGTCCTGTTTCGAGGTTTTCAACAATGACTGCATTTTTGCCCTGGGCAATGAACTTGAACAGTGTCCCCTCACCGGAGATTGCCAGAATATCTTTCAGATTCATTTTTTAATAATTGTTTGTTAATAATTGTATATCAGACACTTGTTAAACCAAGTTACGTTCTTTTTTAATTTTCTTCCATGCTTCGTTAACAGCCTTGAATTTCTCCTCTGCCGTTTTGCGGAATTCCTCACCCAGGTGACTGACTTTGTCAGGGTGGTATTTCAATGCCATCCTCCTGTAGGCTTTCTTAAGCTCCTCATCTGTGGCGGCACGTTCAACCTCAAGTATACGATAAGCTGCATCGGTAGCCGGTATGAACATATTGCGTATTGATTTATAATCGTTTGCCGATATGCCCAGCATGTCAGAAATGGACTGAATTACTTTTGTCTCTGCCGGTTCGAACCTGTTGTCGGCAGCTGACAGATTATACAACAGGTGAATAAGCTGAAGCCGTGATGAATAATCCATACCGCTTCGTATCTGCAAGCATATATCACGCAGGGGAATTTCCTTTTTGAGGAGGTCCCTGAGCATCGTAAGCGCTTCCTGGGCAGTATCGTAGCCGAACTGTGAAACAAGGAACCGTTTGACGTACTCGAGCTCTGATTTCAGTACTTTCCCGTCCGCTTTCATTACTGCGGCAATAAGGACGACCAGGCTCATAGCGAAGTCACCGGGCGTAGTTCTGTACCTGGGTTGTTGCCCGGCAAGCCGTCCGGACTGGCCCCATTCTACCGTTGTTGAGCTGTCAACCACCGATCCGATGAAGAAGCCAAGCAGTCCGCCTATGGGGCCTCCCACAACAAAACCCAGTCCTCCTCCTATCCATTTGGCAAAATTCCCCATCACCTGTCCTTTTCTGCGAGCCGGAGCATATCCTCATGTATTTTCAGTATCTCCGGTATTATCATTTCGTTATCAGCATTATTAATGACGTAGTATGACTGTTCTTCCCTTTCGTCATCCTCAAGCTGGTTGTTAATTCTCTCTATGACTTGTTCGCGGCTCAACTCGTTCCGGCCCATCACGCGGGCAATACGTTCCTCGACCGGCGCTGAAATTGATACTACCCTGTCGACAAACGTGTCAGCCTTTGACTCAAAAAGCACTGCTGCCTCCATAATGACATAAGGTGCATCCGATTCATCGGCCCATTTGCCGAAAATCTGCAGAACAACAGGATGAACAGCTGCATTGACACTCTTAAGCATCTCCGGCCTGTTAAAAATAAGCCGTGCCAGTTCCATGCGGTCCAGCTCTCCTCCTGAGTACAGGTCCTTCCCGGCGATGTCATTGATCTTATTACGTATTCCGGGATCATTGTTCATCACCTCCCTGGCCGCAGCATCTGCCACAAATACAGGCACACCCAGAACTCTGAAGATCCTGCAGACGGTTGTCTTGCCGCTGCCTATACCGCCGGTTACGCCTAGTCTTCGTGCCATTAAAATGAATGGTTATTCTTCCCGCTGATGTTTCAGACTGAAAATAGATGATGGCCTGCCGGTAATAGTAACCTCCACAATCACTCTCTTCTGTGTCGTCTCGAGGTATTCAGGACATTCAAGCAGTATCTTTGCCTTGAAATTCTCGGTCATCCTCTTGAAAGAGCGATGGCGCGTCGGGATCCCCCTGAGTGTGTCAAGGATATGCTCGGGTCCCTTAACTGTAATGCTGTCAGGATCGGGGACAATGACCACTTTATGGCCCTGTGCCAGTTCGATATCAAGATCAGGTATTACTGCCATTCTGCGTGTGACGAGCTTATCATAGCCGAAGAACAGGGTATCAGGATTAATTGCAATAATTTCAAAATCAGCGTGCAGCTGCTTTGAAAAGCTCTGAATCAGTCCTGAAGTGACAAGATAATAATTCGGTGATCTCCCGGGCAGGCGTTTCGGTGTGGTCTTTGAAAAGTCAATCACCACCGGTGCTCTGCTACCAGATAATTTCATCTTGAGAATGGTGTAACCCGGTCCGCGCAGATCCATCTCAAGCTTGCCTGGGAGTTCACCGGTCACAATGCGTTCCTTGGGCGGATTAATATACCTGACCGGGTAATTGATGGTTCCTTCAAGCTCTTTGCTCAGCTCATTGAGGTACCAGAAAACAAAGGAGAGCAGCAGAAAAAAAGCAAAGACAGGTAACTCCCTGTTAAGGAATTTTTTTCTTTGCTTCTTTTCGTCAACTGTCATTACTCTGCCTTAAAGTGTTGCTTACTGCTTAGTCTGAACATCAGAAGGATCTCTCAGAACAGCGTTCTTATCGACCCTCACCTTTACGTCATTGGCAATTTCAATCGTCACAATGTTGTCTGTCACATCAATGACCTTGCCGTAGATGCCTCCGGTGGTGATAACCTTATCTCCCTTGGAAATAGCACTGCGGAAGGTTGTCAGTTCCTTCTGTTTTTTCATCTGCGGTCTGATCATGAAAAAATAAAATACCACAAAAACAAGCAGAAGGGGTAGCAGGCTTGTAAGCATACTTGGTTTCCCCTGTGTTGCCGGCACGGCCTGTAAAAAGATAAATGCTAATGTGTTCATAATGGATAATTGTTATTTAGTTGTTCCTTCTTTTTTTACCTCTGAAATAATGCGCAATATAACTAAATTATTCTCTGCATTCGACTGAACTACAACAGTTTTTGTCTGCATGCCCTCTCTCCCGGAGGTATCAAAAACCACTTCAACGGTGCCGGTCTCCCCCGGGGCGACAGGCTTTTTGTTATACTTCGGAACTGTGCATCCGCAGCTTGCAGTTGCGGATGTCAATACCAGGTCGGCATCTCCCGTGTTAGTGAAAGGGAAGATACAACCTACTTTCTCACCGGCTTTCACAGTACCGAAATTATGCTCGAGCATCTTGAAGGTTATGACTGCCACGCCAGTTGTATCTGATGGAATGTTTTTACTCTCACCTGATGAACCTCTTCCGCATGATGCCAGCACTGCTGCCAGTACAATTGCTGTCGAAATATATGTCACAAATTTTCTCATTCTTAAATCATTTTTCTGTTCTGTGCTCAATGCCCTGTGCCTCTTGCAGGTCACTCCGGCTAGCTGCAGGCATTTCAGTTCACTTTAGTCACTCCTAACTCTCCCCTATAAGTCCTCTCCCTGACTTGGTAAAACTGCCGCTGGCCCTCATCTCCCTAACTATCTTGTCAAGAATTCCGTTCACAAAAGTACTGCTTTTGGCCGTGCAATAATCTTTTGCGATCTCGATATATTCATTCAGGGTTACCTTAACAGGCACCTCTGGAAATTCAACCAGCTCAGTTATAGCAAGTTGCATAACAAGCTTATCCATTAACGCTATCCGCTCTATCTCCCAGTTTGTCGTGTGGGCGTCAATCAATTCCCTGTTCTTTTCTCCGTTCAGAATAGCCTTTCTGAGCAGGATCTTTACAAACTCCTCATCATCACTATTGGTGAACATAGGTGCCAGGACAATACTCCTGCCGTCATCATTCTCTTTGAATTTTCCCAATGTATTGCGGATCATGGCAGCCACAAACGGCAGGTCATCATTCCAATATACAGACTGTTCCTCCAGGCTTGCAGACAGTTCCTCTGAAGCTGGCAGAAGCTTTGTCACCAGCTCCTTTATGAACCGCTGATCTGCGCGGTAGCTGTTATCATCCGATGACATATACTCATTGTAAACCTCCCAGTTTGTCATTTCATTGAATACCTTTCTGACCACCTCCGGATGATCTGACCATGACAGTCCGAGCGTTCCCAGCCAGCGGGAGAGTGACCCTAAGGTCGTGATACGGTCTTTTTTTGTCCACAGAGCAGGTAAAGCCCCGGTATGATGAAGCAGTTGCTCATTGTTCCTCAATTGTGCAATGATCCTGTTCTCCGAAAAGCGGGTATTGGGATTGATGTCTTCAGGGGCGGGTATGTTTTTCTTTCTTGATAGGGTGGCCTTCCCGCGTGCCATATCTGACAGGGCTATCAGTAGCAAAAGCAGGTAGTGATAGAGATCGTAGCTCTTCCTGATGCTCAGCATCAGCTCCTGCTCGGCCGTTGCCAGATCATCGACCTCCTTCCTGTTGCAGGCGTAAAGTACCGAAAGTGCCTTTATCCTGAGTTGTCGTCTGCTTATCATTAAAAGAACTATTTTTTCAGGCAGCAAAGTTAAAAAAATCGGTTTGCAATCAGCGTCATAGCTCAAAAATCTCTTGCAAAAAGGTGATGCCAATTTGTTTTTTTAAAATTATTGTTACATTTGACCATGCTAACTATTTGAAACCCTAAAACATTCGCTACTGATGGAAGACGAGAAAGGCAGGACTGAAGGTCAGAATGAGAGAAATGATAAAGAGGAGGTTTTCACCAAAGTGGTACGTGCAGGTAAGAGGACTTACTTCTTTGACGTGAAGTCCACGAGACACGAAGATCTTTATCTGACAATTACGGAGAGCAAGAAGAGGCAAGGGAAAGAGGGAAAGATGTTCTACGAGAAGCACAAAATTTTTCTGTACAAGGAAGACTTTGAGAAGTTCACTGAAGGGCTGCGTGAGGCAGTGACTTTCGCAGGTAACGGAGAAGCTCTTCATACCGGGACCAGGGTAGCCGCTGAGAGTGATGAGGTTGTCGCCGAAGCACACACAAGCGAATTCTCCGATGTTGATTTTGATGAACTGGGTTCCAGGTAAGAGTACCTTCTTTTCTGTCTGCACTAATAAAGTTTAAGTAAGATGGACTATGTCTGGTTGGGTCTTGCCATTGTAATGATGATTGTGGGCATCGCGGGATGCTTATTACCGGTGTTGCCCGGTCCTCCGCTGACCTATCTTGGTCTTGTTGTGCTCCATTTTACAAAATTCGGACCTGTCAGCAAAAACCTGTTCATCATACTTGGGGTGGTGGCCGTTGTTGTTACTGTGATTGACTATGTGGTGCCGATATGGGGCACTCGTCAGTTCGGAGGATCCAAATACGGGATGCGGGGGGCTACTGTCGGACTTATTATCGGCCTGTTCCTGGGACCGTTTGGGATTATTACCGGGCCTTTCATAGGAGCTGTTGTCGGTGAACTCCTCTTCAAGGATGACTTCAAATATGCAATCAAGGCTGGCTTCGGAAGCCTGCTTGGTTTTCTTACGGGCGTAGGATTGAAACTCGCTGCCTCCCTCCTGATGACCTTCTATTTTGTCAAGGCACTGATCAACTGACCTGACGATCAGGCGCCCAGCGTGGCAACCATCACCGCCTTGATTGTATGCATGCGGTTTTCGGCCTCGTCAAATACTATCGAATGCTGTGATTCGAATATCTCTTCCGTCACCTCCATTCCGTCAAGCCCGAATTTTTTATACATCTCTTCTCCCACTTTTGTCTCCCTGTTATGGAAAGCGGGCAGGCAATGAAGGAACTTTACATTCGGATTTCCTGTCAGTTTGATCACCTCAGCATTCACCTGGTAGGGCTTGAGCAGCTTTATCCTCTCATCCCACACCGAATCGGCCTCGCCCATTGAGACCCATACGTCGGTATAAAGGAAGTCTGCATCCTTTACTGCTTCAGCGACATCTTCCGTCAGGGTTATTTTCGCCCCTGTCTCAGCGGCTATCTCACGGCATTTCTTAACGAGATCATCAGCTGGCTGGCACGCTTTCGGGGCAGCTGCCCTGAAATCCATTCCCATCTTGGCTGCTCCCACCATAAGTGAGTTACCCATATTGTTCCGTGCGTCACCGAGGTAACAGAAGCTGATCCGGTTGAGAGGCTTATCACTGTGTTCCATCATTGTCATGAAATCTGCCAGGATCTGAGTGGGATGAAACTCGGTCGTGAGACCGTTCCATACCGGTACGCCGGCATAGGCGGCCAGCTCTTCCACGATGGACTGTCCGTAACCGCGGTACTCGATACCGTCGTACATACGGCCCAGCACCCTTGCAGTATCCTTCATCGACTCTTTATGGCCTATCTGTGAACCCGAAGGTCCGAGGTAGGTCACGTGCGCTCCCTGATCCAGAGCTGCAACCTCAAAGGCGCAGCGTGTGCGTGTTGAGGATTTCTCAAATATAAGTGCTATGTTCTTTCCAATGAGCTTCTGCTGCTCGGTACCGGCTTTTTTTGCCTTTTTAAGGGTAAAAGCAAGATCAAGGAGAAATTTTATCTCTCCCGGGGTGAAGTCGAGAAGCTTCAGAAAATGTCTGTTTTTCAGGTTGTACGTCATTGCTGTTTTCAGTTTTCTGGTTATCTGTTATCTGAGGGTCTGTAGGGTCTGAGGTAAAACAATTATGACATCAGACCTTCAGACCTTAGTCGTATTCCATCGTGATCTTCGTCCCGTACCGTCTGTCCTCCAGCTTGAAGGCTTCGGTAATGACGCTCTTGCTGCCTCCTGCTTTGATGAAGTTAAGACAGGCCTCAATCTTCGGCGCCATGCTCCCCTTAGTAAACTGACCCTCCTCCAGATATCTCATAGTGTCCTTGTAATCAAGGAACTCCTTTATCTCCTGGTCAGGTTTCCTGTAATTTATATAAACATAAGGAACATCGGTGAGGATATAAAACTCATCAGCGCCTATTTTTGATGCCAGCAATGAGGATGCGAGATCTTTGTCTATCACTGCCTCTGCCGGCCTGACATCGTTCTTTTCATCGATATAAACAGGAACACCGCCGCCGCCGGCTGCGATAACAATGCTTCCCCTCCGTGCCAGTTCACCGATGAGTTCATCATTCATAATGCCGGCAGGCTTGGGTGAGGGCACCACCCTGCGATATCCGCCTTCAGTCCTGACCTCTTCCTTGAAAACCCATCCCTTTTTTGTTGTCAGATCATCAGCCTGTTCCTTTGTATATATCTTACCCACTCTCTTTTGGGGATCGGTAAAGGCCGGATCATCCTTGTCAACAATTACCGTGGTAATAAGGCATACTACATTCTTTTCAATACCATGCCTGTTCAGCACATTCTTGAACATCCTCTCTATCATATATCCGATGCCTCCCTGTGAGTCTGCCACGCAAATATCAATCGGCATCTGGGCTATGCCGTACATATGTTCTCCGGCATCATTTCTCATGAGGATATTTCCCACCTGGGGACCGTTACCATGAGTGATGACGAGATCATAGCCTTCCCTGATGAGAAAGATAAGGTTCTCAAGGGTGGCAGTGGTGTTCTGTTCCTGCTCCTCGATAGTACCTATCTGATCGCCTCTGAGAAGCGCATTTCCGCCCAGGGCGACAACGGCAAGTTTTTTGCTCATAACGCTCGTTTACAATGAGGTGACAAAGCTATAACTTTATAATCAATTTAAACACAGGAAAACCTCACCATTAAAAGGAAAACAATTCTCTCCGGGATACTGAACAGTACTGCTTCTCCGTTTAATATCCAGATTTATTACATTTACAGCCAAATAGCCTTACGTGAAGAACCGCTTTCTCCATTTTATCCCTATAATAATACTTTTTTTTATACTCCCTTCATGCAAGGAGAAAGGCATGAAAAACATGCACGAGGGAGAGATATATTATAATATTAAATACATTAATAATCCGAGTTCACTTTCATCTGATTTCCTGCCCAGGGAGATGGTCATTTCTTTCAGGAACGATCTGATCGCGACAACCCTCAAGGCCCCCTTCGGCAACTCCGGGATATCATCGATCATCAATCCAAAGAAACATATTTACGATACTTATCTCAATTTATTGTCGTTCAAGTATTATTGTGAAGGCACTCCAAGGGACATGCAGCCCGGTTTCTCTTCAATGGAAGGGATAACCTTCAGCGCGACAGGAAGAAGGTCTGTCATCTGCGGATTTAACTGCCGCCAGGTGAGGGTCAACCTTCCCAACTCCAAAACTTCCCGTTATATATGGTATACGAATGATATCAATGTTGTGCAACCTAACAGGCTGACTCCTTATAATGAAATTGACGGTGTGCTGATGGACTTTTTCTATATTATGGGAAAGGCTGAAATGCAGTTCACGGCTGATGAAGTCTTTGCCAGACAGATCCCTGATAAGGTTTTTGAACAGAAGCAGAATTATAAAAAGGTAAACAGAAGCTTTCTTGACTCCATTATTCAGAAAATGATGGCCTTTTGAGTTTTTTACTCCCTCGGCTCAACCATTTTTCTTAGATTTGCAGTTTATTTGAAAACCTGCCGGTCAACGGGATTGAAAAATTATTTTTTACGATGGGCAAACATAAAAAAAGTAACGGCGCATCATCACGTCAGAAGAAAACTGATGGTACATCATCAGGTGAAAATTTAAGGTTTATCATAGGCCTCATCCTTCTTGTCTTTGCGATCTACATGCTTGTCGTCTTCATCTCTTACCTGCTCACAGGCAAGGCTGATCAGGATTCACTCAGCCTGAAGCCCGCTGATGAAATATTCCCTTACCAGAACTGGGGAGGGAAGTTCGGTTTCAAGGTCGGTCATTATTTTATCTTTCACGGCTTTGGACTGGGTGCATTTTTTATCCCTTTGATTATAGGAGCCTTCAGCCTGGCCCTCATCAGGGTAAAATATTTCAGGCTCTGGAAGAATGTCCTTCGCTTTCTTCTTGCCACAGTACTCATTTCGGTCATCCTGGGATACTTTGCCGGGCAATCCACCTTTCTTGGTGCCGGCCCCGGAGGTGAGTTCGGATTTTTCATCGCCAGCAAGCTGAACGGTATGATGGGCAAGGTCGGAACAGGAGCATCGTTGCTGGTTCTCATGGTCGCCTATCTCATTTTTGCATTGCATGTTAGCCCTCAGACGATCAGGAGGCCCATAGCAAGCGTTGCCAGGGCCGGAGCTGCCACTCTCACGGGTGAATGGTGGAAGAAAGACATTGTTACAGAAGATGTTGACGTTGCACCCGGGGAAAACTTCCCGACACATGAGGATGAACCGTTGCGGGGAGATGAGGAAGAAACAGAAGTGGTTGACGAGGAAGATAAGGAACCGGTCGACGACTTCTACCGGCAACCGGTGGAAGAATCGAAGTCGATTGTTAATGTCATTGAAAAACGCCACAAGCCGGCCGGAACCGGGATTGAAGAGGATAACCAGTTGTCTGAGCTTCCTCCCTTTGACCCCAGGCTGTCACTGCCACGATATAAATTTCCCCCTGTATCGCTGCTGCGCGATTACCGTAACCTTTCATCGACGACCAACGAGGAGGTCAACGCCAATAAGGAGATAATACTCAAGACACTCGCTGATCAGAAGATCACAATTAAAAGTATTTCGGCCACAGTAGGCCCTACTGTCACTCTCTATGAGGTGGTGCCTGACCGCGGCGTAAAGATACACCGCATCAAGTCACTCGACAATGACATTGCCCTGAGTCTGTCCGCCCTGGGTATCAGGATCATTGCACCCATACCCGGGAGGGGAACAGTAGGCATAGAGGTGCCGAACAAGAAGCCGGATACGGTCTCGATGAAAGGATTGATCTCTTCTCAGGCCTTCGCTGATTCCAAACTGGAACTTCCCCTTGCTCTCGGACGCACCATCACCAACGATCCGTACATCATTGACCTCACACGTATGCCTCACCTGCTGGTAGCAGGGGCGACAGGACAGGGTAAATCGGTTGGACTTAATGCAATCATCACCTCACTTCTCTACAAGAAGCACCCTTCAGAGCTTAAGTTTGTGCTTATAGACCCAAAACGCGTCGAGTTGCCGCTTTATGCAAAGATCGAACGCCATTTCCTTGCCAAGCTTCCTGATGAGGAAGATGCCATCGTCACCGACACCAAGAAGGTAATCAACACGCTCAACTCTCTCTGCATTCTTATGGATCGCCGTCTCGATCTGCTAAAGTTATCGCAGACACGAAATATCAGGGAATACAATGACAGGTTCATTGCCCGCAGGCTCAATCCTGAGAAGGGACATGATTTTATGCCATATATTGTTCTCATCATTGACGAGTTCGCAGATCTGATCATGACATCGGGCCGAGAGGTAGAGGCCCCTATTGGTCGCCTGGCACAGCTCTCAAGGGCAGTGGGCATCCACCTGATCATCTCAACGCAAAGACCTTCAGTAACAATCATAACAGGTTTTATAAAGGCTAACTTCCCTTCACGAATCGCTTTCAGGGTGTTCTCAGGCGTCGATTCACGCACAATTCTTGATGCCACTGGCGCTGACAGGCTTGTGGGCCGCGGTGATGCTCTCATTTCACAGGGAGGGGAACCCGTCAGGGTGCAATGCGCATTCATCGACACCCCGGAGATCGAAGAACTTACTGAATTCATCGGTTCACAGCAGGGATATCCTGATGCTATGCGCCTGCCTGAATATGTAGGGGACAACGACGAAGGCAACGGATCCAAGGAAATTGATTTGAAAAAGCGTGACCCGCTCTTTGACGAAGCAGCAAGACTTGTGGTTCAGCATCAGCAGGGATCTACATCTCTTATACAACGACGTATGCAACTTGGATACAACCGTGCAGGGAGAATCATAGACCAGCTCGAGGCTGCCGGAATTGTAGGACCGTTCGAAGGAAGCAAGGCTCGTGATGTGGTTGTACAGGATCCGCAAACTCTGGAACAGATTTTGAAGAAGCTCAATGAAGATATAATCTGAAATGAGAAAACAAACTGTAATTCTTTTACTTTCCCTGATCACATTGACGCTATCTGCCCAGAAAGATCCTGAGGCACTGCAGGTCCTGTCTGAATTCAGCAGGAGGGCTACAGCTGCACCCTCGGTGACCATTGACTTTAAGCTTATAACCAACGACAGCAAAGCCGGAGACGTTACAACAATGTCAGGATCTGCAATTATTTCAGGCGACAGGTATAAGCTTGTCCTGGACGATTACAACATCTGGACTGACGGTATCAATGTCTGGAACTACCTCCCGGATGTGAACGAGGTAACGATAACAGAAACTGATCCGGATGATGACTCATTTATAACCAAACCTTCACTCCTCTTCACGTTGTATGAGGATGGCTACAAGATCAGGCTTGTTGAGCAGACTTCTGATGAGTGGGTCATTGACCTTTATCCCGAAGAAATCACGAGTGACCTGATCAGGATCAGGCTGAAGATTGGAAAAACGCAGTATGGTCTCAATGGCGCTGAATACAAGACCAAGGACGGCATTACTATGACGCTCATAGCTGATAAGTATGACCTCACCTTTAAGCCGGCCGCGGACTTTTTTACCTTCAATCCCGCCGATCATAAGGGGATTGATATAATAGACATGAGATAAAAGAATGGACTTCTTCATATGCACCAACGTACTAATTCCCCTGCGGGCGGCTCCTTCGCACAGCGCGGAGATGGTCAGTCAGCTCCTTTTCGGAGAGAGGTTCGGTATTGTTGAGAGCTCGGGTACCTGGCTAAGAATAGAGACACTCTTTGATACCTATACCGGATGGATCAATTCGGCCCAGTATGGCTATGTCAGGTGGGATGAAGAGAAGCCCGGCATCATTGCAGGTCGTGAAATGGAATGTATCAGGGAGGACGGCAGCCGGATGAAAATAGTACCCGGGAGTGAGTTATTCGAATTAAAAGGAGACTTCTCCGGATTCAGGGCAGGCAGTGAGAATTATGTGCTGCCGGGCATGGATCCCATAAAATTCGCTCCGGCAGTCCACACCCGCGGAGACAGCGATGCAGTTTCTGAACACCCCATACCTGTGGGGCGGACGAACACCGATGGGTATCGACTGCTCAGGCCTTGTGCAGATTTCCTTTAAAGTACATGGGATAGCTTTGCCCCGCGATGCCTCACAGCAGGCACAGAAAGGCATCACAGTTGATTTTATAAGTGACGCGAAGCCGGGGGATGTACTTTTCTTTTCAGCAGATACAGACAGCATTTCTCATACAGGTATACTTCTTTCAAAAGAAACCATCATACACGCTGCCGGAAGGGTAAAGCGTGACAGGGTCGATCATCAGGGTATCTGGCGTGATGAAGCAGGCAGGTATACCCACCGGCTCCGGCTGATAAAAAGGATGCTGTGATGGAACAGGGAAACCTCAGAACAATAATCATCATTGTTTTGGTGCTCTTTGCACTCTACATTATAATGAAAGCCAGGAGCCAGAAGATGAAGAAAAGAATGGAAGACAACAAACGTTTCCGCCGCCGGAAATAAAAAAAAGAGTCCCGCAAATTGGGACTCTTTTTCTTTCTATAGGTAATTCCTAATTTTCTGATCCGCCAGCCCACCATACCTTGTCAGTGAAGACATTGATATCGGGTATATTGGCTGAGTTGGATGAAATCTCGCTTGTTGGATACGGGAACCTCCAGACAAATCCTCCCGACGATGTGAGGTTGTTCGGATTGTTCAGTGTCAGGAAGGTAGGCACCCTGCGATAATCGTTGTAAGCTTCAATAGCCTCATGCTCGTATAAACCAATATACTTCTGAGTGAGGATCTCTTTGAGCTCATTGCCGGCTGTTAACAATGGTACTACACTTGTTGTGAAGTAAGCGGTACCCTCTGCCGTTGTCAGGCCGTGGAACGCAAAGTTGGCCTCAATTGCCTGCTGAAGCGATGCCTGCCATGTAGCGTCCGAAGTTCTGAATTTGGCTTCTGCCTCGATGAATTTAAGCTCATGATAAGTCATCAGGGGTGTTGGTGCTGTCGGGCCGTCAGCTGTTATAGCCGAGGTTGAATAGACACCACCCTGTGTTTCAAGTGCCGTACCATTCGGAGCTGGATTATATACACCTCCCACCTGAAGGAAAAATGCAGGTATCCTTGGATCGGTTCTTGCATCCATGAGATCATAAAGCGTCTGGCTGACTGACAAGTGTGTTCTGTCAGCAAGGAACTGATACCATGGGTTTTCACCCGTAGCTGATTCCTCGTATTTTGCAAAGACAAAATTGTCTGCATTGCCTGCAAAACCACTTGAAATGACAGCCAGTGCCTTTGTGGCAGCCGAAGCGTCAACATTTGTAAGTCTGAGAAGATAACGTGCTTTCAGTGAGTTGGCAGCTTTGATCCATTTAGCCTTGGCTGTGGCAGAAGAGCCGCCATAAATAAAATCACCAACAGTTGAGAAGGATGTCACAGTATTCATAGTAGCAATACCGTCATCAAGGTATTGAATGATCTTTGGATAGATCTCTGACTGCTTGTCATAGACAGGCTGAAGGTCTTCTGCGCCTTTCAGTGCCTCGGTCCATGGTACCTCACCCCACATATCGGTCAGCACTGCCAGGTTGTATGCTGTAAGTATCTGAGCGATACCGCGGGCGTAAGGGTTGACCTCATCTCCGGTTTCGGGATCCGTTTTCTTAAGCATATCGTCAAGGATCATGAGGACATCATACAGACTTCCCCAGTTATTATTGAACAGAGTACCGGAGGTCTGTCCGACACGTTTGTCAGCGTCAGATGACTGAGCCCAGGTTCCAGCGCTGTGTTCAACGTATACTGTTGCATACCAGGCTATATCAGTGCCCGTAGTCTCAAAGGCAGATTTCAGAATGACATCAGGAAGTTCGCTCTGCGCACTCATGGCGAGTGCGTTATTGACATCCTTATTGATCTCATCCATTTTATCTTCACTGCACGAAGTAATGAGCAGCGAAGCTAAAGCTATGAGCAGTATTTTGAATGTTTTCATATTCTATTGCTTTTGTAATTGTTCAGTAAATTAGAATGTCAGGTTGAGCGTTACACCGTAAGATTTTGTCTGTGGTAATGACACATAATCAAAACCGGTCTGTCCGTTACCTGTACCCTGAGAAGTCTCCGGGTCAACATTCGGAAGTGTCGACCAGAGCAGGAAGTTACGGCCGATGAAGCTTACAGACGCACCTTTTAATCTTATTGGTGTAAGGATGCTCTGAGGCAGGGCAATGTTCAATGAAACCTCCCTGAGTTTAATATATGAATTTTCATATACGTTCATCTCGTCGATTGAAGCTCTGACATCAGCAAAGTAGTCAACATACCAGTCTATATCGTCTACCCCACCGCGTACTATATTATTTGGCTGACCTGTTGAAGCCAATACAGCTGTTCCTTTGGAGTTCTCCATATCTTCATATTGCACTTCCGTTATACGGTCTTCAGTATATGCTGCTGCTCCGTAAAGGGCGATCAGGCGGTTTGTGCCTGAATAGATATCACCCCCCTGCTTCCAGTAAAGCTGTCCGGACAGGCTTATCCACTTATAAGAAAGAGTATTTGTCAATCCCACCGTGAAATCAGGAGAAACATCACCGATCTTACCGGCTCCCCCTGACATAGGCATACCATATGAGTAGCTGTCAGGGTCATCATCGATAAGAACGTTGCCATTCTCATCCCTGGCAATCGTTTCCCCATATATTGTCGGGTAAGTCTGACCTGCAAAGGCAGCAACATAAGGCGTAGTGAAACCTACAAGGAATACACTTTCAATGCCTTCTGCAAGTGAAATGACTTCGTTTTTGACCTTGGTATAGTTAACATCTATTGTCCAGTTGAAGTCATTGGTTCTGACAGGAGATACATAGAATACAAGCTCATGTGCTTTGGATGTCATTTCACCGGCGTTTGTCACGAAGCTGCCGTAACCGGTTGAACCTGCCATCGGGACCGAAAATATCTGGTCAGTTGCGTCCTGGAATGAATAGGTATAATCCAATCCGATCCTGTTTTCAAGGAACTTCAGTTCAATACCTGCTTCCCAGTTATTTGTATTCTGAGGCTTAAGGTTAGGGTCATATAAGGTTGAGTTTGGCCTGAAACCTGAAACGCCTCCAAGTGGATAGGTTATCCCATCGCTGAGGAAACCGCTTCCTGCTCCGCCCTGGTAGTAGATTTTTTCATTATATGTGCCAGCCTGTCCAACCTGTGCGATAGAAGCACGTACCTTACCATAAGGCAGGATCTTATTATCCTTCAGCCCCGGAAGCTCCGTGAAAATAAATCCGAGTGAAAGTGACGGGTAGAAGAATGAGCGTGCATTACGCGGCATGCTTGATACAATGTCATACCTGCCTGTTGCATTTAAGAAGAGCATGCTTCTCCATGCCAGAGCAACGTTACCGTAAGTACCCACTGTTCTTCCCCAGCCTTTTGATTCATCTGCAGTCTGTGTAGTGGTATTGGACATATTCTGCCAGCCGGGTACAACAAAGCCGGTGCCATGTCATAGTCCATGATCTGCTGTGTGAATCATTGAACTCATTACCAACAATGACCAGCAAATTCAGATCCGGTGTGATATCTTTGTTGAAAGTGATGTTCAGCAGAGAGTTGACCGTTGACCTCATCAGACCATAATTATTTATTGAACCACCTGTCGGTGCCCTGTATCCATAAACAGGATTAGCAGGTGTTGGATAGTTGTGCCTGTGTCGGTAAAGCCTGACCGGTGGCGGCACTACCTGCTTCGTATACATTTTCATTATCAGTGGAATAATTGTCAACACCAAGCTGATATCTGACATTCAGCCATGAAATGGGTTCATATTCAAGAACGTGTTGCCAAAGAAACGTCTTGTCTGCTCAAGGAACTTGTTATTTTTAATAGCCCAGCGCGGATTTTCACCAACAGTTCCTCGTCTGTAAGAAATCTGGCGATACTCACCCAGAGCACCTTCCTCGTGATACGGAGTACCCATCAGGTCAAATGATGCGGGAGCACCGTAAACAGTGAATAACCAGCTGTCATTACCGGAAGGAAGTTTCTGAAGATCGACATCTGAATAGTTACCTGAAAAACCTGCTTTCCATTTTTCTCCCAGATTAACAGTACCGGAAGCATTGGCGGTGTATCTCTTCATTCCCGAGCTCTTAACAATTGCACCTGGGTTGTATGAACTTCACACCAATCAGGAAATTGCCTAATGCAGTAGAGTTGCTGACATTAACACCATTATACCAGGTCGAACCTTTCTGAAAGAAACCGACAGGGTTATTGTAGGCGACAGGATCTACCCACATACCTTTATAAGGATCAAACCATTGACCGGTGTGTCCCTGGCTGTCACCGCCATAAGTGGGTATTCCAGGAAGATCGGTGAGTTTCGGGCCCCATGAGTAGGAGTTGGCAGCAAAAAAGTCACCATAAAGTCCCTGTGCATAGGTCTGCTGAACATCAGGAATGACTGCAGCCTGATCAGATGTATATGATGAAGTAATGTTTACCGTCGGAACACCTTTTGAAGCTGTCTTGCCGCTCTTGGTTGTAATAACAATAACACCGTTTGAAGCACGCATGCCGTAAAGTGCTGCAGCAGCCTGACCTTTCAGAACGTTAATTGATTCAATATTATTCGGGTCAAGGTCAAGTGACCTGTGCCGATGAATATGCACCAGTAACGCCCTGCCCATAGTCAGCATTACTTGTAATTGGCATACCATCAACAACATACAGAGGTTGGTTGTTACCGCTGAATGAACGTGCACCCCTGATAAAGATAGTGGCTGGAGCACCTGGCATACCTGATGACTGCCTTACCTCAACACCGGCAAGCTTGCCTGAAAGGTCAGTTGCAAGGTTCGGGTTTCCAGGCACGGGATATCTCCTGTATCGTAACCTCCTGGACTGCATATCCAAGCGATTTTTTTTCGCGTGAAACACCCATTGCCGTTACGACAACCTCATTCAATCCGACAAGATCAGGTTCCATTATAATGTCAATTTTTGTCTGTCCCTGCGATTGGAATCATCCATTGTTTTCATTCCGATAAAACTGAAGCGAGAGTAGTGGCGCCTTGCGGAACAGACAGAGCTGTACCCTCCGTCAGCGCTAGTCAAAGTACCGATAGTGGTCCCTTTGACTGTTACCGATGCACCAGGTATTGTCAGGCCATCCTCCTGGCTCGTGACAATACCCGTAACCTGTACCGTCTGTCCCAGCGTAAGCGCTGTAGTGGTCAGTACCAGTACAAAAAGCATTAGGATCTTTTTCATAAATGATTAGTTTAGGTTAATAAGGTTTAAACTTCGAACTAAGAAATGCAAAGTAAACGAATTTTTTAAATCTGCAATCTTTATGACGATTTGTGCAAAAAAAATATTTAAAGTTTCAATGATGCGATACCGATGATTTCATGCTCAAGTGCGGCGGTCTTCTCTTCAATTTCCCTGCCCTCGGTTACGAGCTTTTCAGCGAAAGCTCTGTCTTTCAGTCCCGAAACGTTTACTCTGTACATTGAGATAAGCGCCTCTTATACAGGCTCTTGTGGCAAGCACTCCAACTGCGGCGTCAGTGACAGAGTTGGGATTGCCTTTCCTGACCATCTCACCTAAAAGTTCAAAGGTTTTAAAGGCTTCCTTCATCACGGTCAGCGGCACCAGCGAAGCATTTTTTGTAGCCTCTTCCACTGCCAAAGACCTTGCTAACTGCTCTTCTTCACTGCCCCTGGGCATCTCAAAAGCCTTCATTATGGCATTGAAAGCCTCAGTGTCCTCATCGACAAGCTCAAGTAATCGCTTCTGCCTCCGGGCTCCTTTTTCCGCCCAGCCGGCAAATTCCTCCCACCTGTCGTCCCAGCCTCTCTTGTGACTCGATAGGTTAGCCACCATCGTTCCCAGAGCAGCGCCCATGGCGCCCATAGCGGCTGATATTGATCCCCCTCCCGGGGCAGGCGACTCCGATGAGGTCTCCCAGACAAACGAAGATAGCGTCATGTCGACAAGCTTCTTCTTATTTTTATCGTCCAGCATATATTCAATTATTTTTTCATCAGGATTAAAGGGCTTCAGTTCAGAAAGCCCCATTGATCTTACGGCAATAGTAATCAGTTCAGCATCTGAGACACCTGCGGAGCGCTGTTGTTTATGCAGAAAATATCTGCCTGCCTCAAGCATCGCCTTCAGCGGAATCAGTCCTACCAGCTCCGACCCTGTGACCCTCACTCCTCTTTCTCCTGCTTTATTACACACCTCGTCAAAGGCAATATGCACGGGAGTGACACCTATATTGGTAAGGTTCATCGATATCTGCGCAAACCCGTACTCCGGGATATACCACCCGATAGCCTTTACAGACTTCAGGGAACCGGGTATCATCACAGGATTACCGTCAGCATCCTTTACTATTTTACCTGTCACCTGATCACCTTCTCTTTTCTCGCGTCCGCGCTCCCTGACATCATAAGCGATTGCGTTGGCACGTCGCACCGAGGTAGTGTTCAGATTGGCATTGAACGCCACAAGGAAGTCACGGGCCCCCACAATAACAGCACCGGCACCGGCATCGAAGCGGGCAGGACCAAAGTCGGGCTTCCATGAGGGGTCTGTCAGCTTCTTATTCAGACCCTCATATTCACCGGCCCGGACGCTGGCAAGGTTTTTTCTCTTTTCCTCAAAGGCAGCCTCTTCATAACAGAATACCGGCAAATTCAGTTCAGTGCCTATCCGTTCAGCCAGTTTGTGTGCATATACCACAGTCTCTTCCATGGAGATACCGGCTACCGGTATCAGCGGGCAGACGTCGGTAGCTCCCAATCGGGGATGCGCACCTGTATGTTTTGACATATCGATCACCTTAGCTGCCTTCCTCACCGCCCTGAAGGCTGCCTCGCAGACCGGTTCCGGTTCCCCGATAAATGTCACCACAGTGCGATTGGTATCCCTGCCAGGGTCCACATCCAGCAGCCTCACTCCTGCAACGGATTCTATTTCATCAGTGATCTGTTTTATAATCTCCATGTCACGCCCCTCGCTGAAGTTGGGGACGCACTCAATCAATCGTTTATCAGTCATATACTTAGAAGGTGTCTGTTTTCGTGTCAAGTCAGCAAAGTCTGAAGTCTGAATGTCTGAAGTCCGAATGTCTAAAGTCCTTAAAGTCTAATATTCTCTTACGCTCAATGCCTACTGCCTACTGCCTACTGCCTACTGCCTACTGCCTGTTGCCTGATCAATTCACCATTTAGTATTACGGTATCAATCAGGTTGCTGCCATACGCATAAGGCAGAAACTCATAAGACGGTATCTTTTTAGTAATAAATATATTAGCTTTCTTGCCAACTGTAATTGACCCGTGTGTCTCCGATATGCCCATCGCATAAGCAGAGTTTATGGTAACGGCGTTGATCACCTCCCCGGGCAGCATCTTCATCCTGATGCACCCCAGCGACATAATAAACTTCATGTTACCCGAGGGTGATGAACCGGGATTGTAGTCGCTGGCAAGCGCAAGAGGCAGCCCGGCATCGATCATCTTGCGTGCCGGAGGGTTGGTCATACCAAGGAAAAATGCTGCGCCGGGCAATAATGTAGGCATGGTCCCGCTTCCGAGAAGTGCCGCGATTTCATCATCATCTGTATATTCAAGGTGGTCAACGGACAGTGCTTTGTATTTTACTCCTGTCTGTATCCCCCCGGAATAGTCAAGCTCATTAGCGTGCATCTTGGGTCTCAGACCATACTGCGCACCGGCAGCAAGAATCTGTTCTGTCTCTTCTACGGTGAAAAATCCCCTGTCACAAAAGACATCGATATAATCAGCCAGTCTTTCGGCTGCAACGGCGGGAATCATCTCATTTACTATCAGGTCAATATATCCTTTCCTGTCATCCTTGAAAAGCGCTGGTATTGCATGTGCACCGAGAAAAGTTGCCCTGACGGTCAAAGATGATTTATGTTTAATTCTTCGAATGACCCTCAGCATCTTAAGCTCATCTTCCGTGGTGAGTCCATAGCCGCTCTTTATCTCCGCGGCGCCGGTGCCAAACGAGATGATCTCCCTTACACGCTCCATCGACTGCCTGAAAAGCTCCTCCTCGCTTGTCTGATGCAGCAGCTGCGAGGAATTAAGTATGCCTCCTCCCCTCTTCGCAATTTCCTCATAAGATAGTCCCCTGATCTTGTCAGTATATTCCTTCTCCCTGCTGCCGGCATAAACAAGATGAGTATGGGAATCACAAAAGGCAGGAAAAACATATCCGCCGCCGGCATCAAGTCTGTTAATGGAATTGCTGAATGAAGGCATATTATCCATAGAGCCATAACCGGCGATGATATCATCCTCTATGAGCAGCCAGGCATTTTCCATGACAGGCAGACGCGACATGTCTTTACCCGCAACGAAAGCTATGCTTTCATCACGTACCTGCACAAGCATACCTGTATTATATATTATCAGGCTCATGGTACCCGCATTAGAGTTCACTAAGGTAGCAAATATTGAAAAAAAAGCTGAGTAATTCCATTTTTCTTATCTTTAAGGCCATCAACCAAAACTATGACCTATGAAAAAACTCTTGTCACTTCTTTTGGTCTCAATGATAGCCCTGTCCGCATATGGACAGGAAAAAAAGCCAAAGGAAAGAATTGGATGGAAATTCGGCGGCGCTCTGCCCGCAGTAACTTATGATTCCAATCTCGGATTTCAGTATGGCGCTCTGTTTGAATTGTACAATTATGGTAATCCCAGCGTCTACCCGGAATACCTTGACCATACATACACTGAAGTGTCGCGTTTCACTAAAGGAAGCGCCATTTACAGATTCATGTACGAATCGAACCATCTTATACCCAACACTCATCTTGTTTTCGATTTAAGCTACCTGCCGGACAAGGCAAATGATTTTTACGGATTTAACGGATATGAATCTGTCTTCAATAAGGCCTGGACAGTCAGTGAAGATCCATTATACAAAACCGGTATGTTCTATCGTCTCGACAGGAACCAGTTCAGAATCAAGACAGATATTCAGGGTAAACTGGCTGGTGAGCATATTAAATGGAGCGCCGGTTTTGCATTCCAGAAATTCACCCTTTCTTCGGTTGATATTGACAGGTTTAACAAGGGAAGGGACGACCCTTTTCCATCAGTAACTGAGCAACCCGGACTTTATGAGATTTACCGGGATGCACTGGGTATCTTTTCAGCCAATGAAGCCGACGGCGGATGGGTCAATACGGTCAAAGCCGGCGTTGTATGGGATAGTCGTGACAACCGGCCTAACCCGATGAAAGGTCTGTGGACGGAGATGGGCGTGGAAATTGCACCCGGTTTTCTTGGGAACGACTGGAGCTTCTCAAAATTTTATTTAACACACCGGCAATATTTTACACTGGTTCCGGAAAATCTTGCACTGGTATACAGGCTGGGTTATCAGACTACCCTGGGCGGAAATGTGCCATTCTTCTATCAGTCACAGGTGATCACCTCAATGCTTACAGGTGCCACAAGTGAAGGTCTGGGTGGCTCAAGCACTCTCAGGGGAGTACTCAGGAACAGGGTTGTGGGTGACGGCTTCGCTTTCGGAAATATTGAATTACGGTGGAAACCGTTTCACTTCACACTTTTTAACCAGGAGTGCTATATCGGGCTCAATGCATTCTATGATGTTGGCATTGTTACAAATAAAATTGAACTGCCTGACAACCTGGAGACTACTTTCGAAGACAATATGGAGGGTTATGAATTTTCGGATTTCTTTAATCCCGGAGGGGAGGCATTGCACCATTCCGTTGGGTTAAGTATCCTGCCGGTAATTAACCGCAACTTTGTCATTGCTATTGATATCGGTAAGGCATTAAACAAGCAGGATGGCAATATTGGATTCTCAATGGGACTGAATTACCTGTTTTAGGATTGTTCAGCACAGAATTAAAAAGCCGGCTACATCCATGCCGGCTTTTTTTGTTCAGGTTAAAATCTTTGCAGGAAAAAAGCCAGGGTAGTGCCAAAGTAATTACCAAGAACATACCCGATTACACCACCCGCGATACCTGTCACAATCACATCCTTGTTTTTAAGTGCGTTGGCAACAAGCGGCACAAACGGAGGTGAAAAGATAAATGCTGTTGCCGTTATAAGGAAGTTGTCCGCATCGACCCGGAATATTTTGGCAAGAATGATATGCAGGATAAGTGAACCAAAATAACACCACGAAATAAACAGAATCAAATCTATCATTCCCTTGTGGAACATGGTCCTGAGATCAGACATTGATGCAACGGTAAGAGAAAAGACAAGAATGAGGTACATGCCTGACTGAAATGTCTTTTCGATACTGTTCACAGATTTGATTAGGGAGGCAAGAATACCGAGTGTAGTAATGGTAAGCACCATAACTGCCATCCTGTACTGTTCGTATTCTATGGGTACAAGGAAGTACAGGGTTGCCCCTATTCCTGCGATAATGATACTCAGTCCAAGAGCCTTAAGCAACTGCAGAAGAGTATTCTTTCTGAACATCCCGGAAAAATCATCCAGGCTTTCTGTTTCCTTCTTAATTAATTCCTGATCAGTAGTGATCCCGTCTTTAGCTTTGAATTTTGGAAGAATAGCCCTGAATACCCTCGGTGCGATTGTTACAAAAAACAGAACAAGAAATGCACCCACTATCATATCATAGGTGTTCAGAACGATAAAACGGTCTGCATCGACATTCAGGATAAGCTTCAGAGCTGCAAAATTCGGTGTTCCGCCGGTATAAATACCTTCAAACATGCCCGCAAGTTTCCATGTGTCCGGAAAGACGTCCTTCCAGATAAAAAACCCTGCCGTAACCATGATAAGCCCGGCCACAAGAGCCAGGGCAATTGATACAAAACCTTTTTTGGCATATTTCAGCCATCGCTTCATATTCAGAGAATACAGGAGAAACGGAAAAGCAAGTAAAAGGGCAACTGTATAAATCTTATCCTGAACTCCGGCTATCTTATTGACCATAATATCCTGAGGAATAGCTTTCCCTTCAGCAATAAGTGTCTCGAGAGCAGCTGTTTCCATCGTTGCTTTACCCAGAAGTGCAACCCTGTAACCATCACTGCCTTTTGGGAATACGCCCACAGTCCCAATCAGGAGCCCGAATCCATAGGCAAGCACAATTGTTCCGAGCTTCCGGAGAAAGCTCCATTTTTTGCACAAATAGATGATTACCAGCGGGAAGGTGAAGTAAAAGATCACCAGCAGTATGAGCTTAACCATAGTAGAAACAGTTTAGAGTGCCTAATTTAAACAAAGCAACATGCATGATTGCTGTGTGCTCGAAAAATAGGTATAAATATTAGAACCAGTAGGTATTTTTACTTATCAGGACACTCGTCGAAGCTCTTACGATACTGTTCTATTGCTCTCTGGCTCATACCCATGCTGGCAAATCCTCCGTCGTTGAAGATATTCTGCATTGTAATCTTCTTTGTCAGGTCAGAGAAAAGTGTGATACACACATCAGCACAGTCTGCCGCGTCTGCATTTCCAAGCGGTGACATCCGGTCAGAGAAATCAACAAGTGCATTAAATCCCGAAATGCCCTCACCGGCTGTAGTTGCTGTGGGCGACTGTGACACCGTATTTACTCTGACATGCTTCTCCTTGCCATAAATGTATCCGAAACTCCTCGCAATGGACTCAAGCAGGGCTTTTGCATCACCCATATCGTTATATCCTGCCAGTGTTCTCTGTGCCGCAACGTATGTCAACGCAATAACTGATCCCCACTCCCTGATGGCGTCAAGTTTGTATGCAGTCTGCAGTATACGGTGGAAGCTTAGTGCGGAGATATCAAGTGTCTTGAGCATATTCTCGTAACTGATCTCGGCATATGGAATTCCTTTACGGACGTTTGGGGACATGCCTATAGAGTGAAGCACAAAATCTACTTTCCCGTCAAAGATCTCCATTGACCTCATGAACAAAGCTTCAAGGTCCTTCATGCTTGTTGCATCAGCAGAGATCACTTCGCTGGCGGTCTTTTCAGCAAGTTCGGTTATGGTACCCATCCGGATGGCCACGGGGGCGTTTGTCAGCACCAGGCGTGCACCCTGGGCATGAGCCTTTTCAGCTACGTGCCAGGCAATGGACTTATTATTCAGGGCTCCGAAAATTATTCCTTTCTTTCCTTCCAACAGGTTAGTTATCATAGTTATGGTATTTGATGTTTTAAATTATTTGCGGGGGTCATTTACCCCGCAGAAGCTCCCGGGCGTTGCGCTTTGCAGCTTCGGTAATTGTGCTGCCGCTGAGCAGCCGCGCTACCTCAGTCACTCTCTCATCGTCATTTAACAACCTGACCCGTGTTATTGTTGAATGGTCGCTCTCCTCTTTGTAAACATGGTAGTGTACTTTGCCCCTGGAGGCAACCTGAGGCAGATGTGTAATATTTATCACCTGCATGCTCTTGCCCATGTCTGCCAGGATGTTCCCCACCATGGAGGCTACCTCGCCTGACACGCCTGAATCTATCTCATCAAAGATAATTGCCGGCAGTCCCGAGCTGCTTGCAAGGATAGACTTCAGGCAGAGCATCAGGCGTGAGAGCTCTCCGCCTGAGGCGATATGCGACAGTTCTTCAGGCTCCACCTGCCTGTTGGCGCTGAACAGGAAGTCAGCCTTGTCAGCTCCTGACGGCGCCGGGGCACTGAGGCTGCTGATCCTTGTTTCGAAGCGGGCATGCGGCATTCCGAGCTGACGAAGCATCCCGGTAATCTCACCTGCCAGTGGAATAACGGCCTTTCGCCTTGCGGCCGACATCTGCCCGGCGATTTTGAGGACCTGCTTATAACCATTGTCGGCATTCTTCTTCAACTCACTGAGCTTTTCATCTATGTCTGCCAGGGAAACGACATTTTCTTCTATCTGCTTCTGTTTGATGAGCAGCTCCCCGAGGTCCTTGCACCTGTGCTTCTGCATCAGGGAGTATATTAAATCAAGTCTCCCTGCCACATACTCAAGCCTTCCGGGGTCAGCCGTCGTTTTGCCGTTGAGCTTCTCCGTCTCATATGATATATCATTAAGGTCAACAAGTGATGATTTAAGACGTTTCTCAAGGTCACCTGCCTCCGGCAGCCATGATGAGATCCTTGAGAGGTTATTACGCACCATCCTCAGCATGGACAGGGCTGATACGTCGTCGCCCGAGAGCGCCGATGCGGCTGCTGTCAGCGCCTCCTTGATCTCACCGGCGTTGGAGAGCATCTCCTGTTCCTTTTCCATATCCTCCTGTTCCCCCGGTACAAGCCTGGCGGCCTTGAACTCCTCAAGCTGATGGGCGTAATAGTCCTGATCAGCCTTTTGTCTGTCTGCCCCTTCAGCCATGACTTCATATTCGTGCCTGGCAGAGAGGTATCTTTTATAGGTTAGAGTATAGTCCCTGAAAAGATCGCCGTTACCGGCATAAGCGTCAATGACACGCATCTGGAACATGCTGGTGCCAAGAAGCAGCGTCTGGTGCTGTGAGTGAACATCTATCAGCCTGTCACCCAGCTCTTTCATGATATTCAGCGTGACAGGGGTATCATTGATGAAGGCTCTCGATTTGCCTGCAGGAGTGATCTCCCTGCGCAGGATAGCATCATCTTCGTAATCCACACCACTGCTCTCGAAGAGCTCCTCGAGGTCATAGCCCCGGATATTAAAATCTGCCTCAACAATACATTTCTCATCCTTGCTCAGCAGGACGGAGGTGTCAGCACGGTCGCCAAGGACAAGGCCCAGGGCACCGAGAAGGATAGACTTGCCGGCCCCGGTCTCACCCGTAATAATGGTAAAGCCCTCACCGAAGCCCATGTCCAGCTCTCTGATAATGGCATAGTTCTTTACTGTCAGTCTGCGGAGCATGATCAGATTATTAAACAGAACCCGAAATAATCTGCTTATATTTTGTTTCGTTGGCCGGGTCAATCTCAATGAGGATCTGAACGGCCCTGTTCTTCTCCTCCGGAAATCCCGGGGTAAAGATATTGATCATTTCATTGACCTTCGCCTCAACGATGACAGACATATAATACATGTAAGGGTCAGGCCGGCGACGATAGACCTGCTGCAACAGTTCGAGACCCTTATAGATTTCGGTTCTTGCCTGGGCAGCGTCAGTTTCCATCCTGTCAAGCCCCCTTCTGTGATACTGGTAAACGAATTGCCTGACGCCTGAATATTCATCGTTGAGTATGTTCTTGATAAGCCAGTAACGGTTTCTGTTCCTTGATCCGTCATAAGGCTTCCATCCGGACTCAGGAGCGCCCTGTGCATTGGTTACGATCTTCTCGGCGACCTGGAAATAGGGTGTCCCTCCCTCCGGCGAGAAGGTATCAAAATCCATCCCGATAAAAAGGTACGCGTAGTAAGCCAGCACTGAAACCAGGTTGTTGGTATGGGCGTTTGGATTGAATTCAAGAGGCTGAAACTCCACGTAACGGAACCGGAAGTTATTATCCATAAAGTTGAGAACAGTCGATTCATATGTCGTATTAAATGCCGGGCGACTGAGCTGTATCTGGAGGGTGCCGCTGAATTCATCGGCAGAGAACTGCTCATCAAGGTTGATCAGAATGTTACATTCAATCCTTTCCGCATAGCTGAAAAGATTATCCGTCCAAACCATGCTGTTCATGAATTCATATATGTCACGCTGCATGCTCTGAAAAATCTCCCTGTTCGAACCCTGAATCTTCTGAGCAGACACCTGAACATTGCAGTAAAGCTCCTGTGAAGTGACAACACCCGCCGTCAGAACCAGCATCATTGCCGTTAACAGTAACCTGCTTTTAATGGATTGTGCCATAGGAGTCAATCAGTCCAGTAGTGATATGATCTTGTGCAGAATATCTGAGGCAACCTCACCCTTTGATTTCAACTCAAATTTATCAATATTATTGTTACGGTCAATGATAGTGATACGGTTAGTCTCATGACCGAAACCGGCGCCCTGGTCCCTTAGTGAGTTGAGTACAATCATGTCAAGGTTCTTTCTCTTTAGTTTGTCGATGGCATTGACGACCTCATCATTGGTTTCGAGGGCAAATCCAACAAGGAGCTGGTGCTTTTTTTTCAGGCTTCCGAGAAGTGCGGCTATGTCTTCGGTAGGCTTGAGCCTGATAACCATCTCTCCGCTGCCTCTCCTGATCTTGGTACCGGAGGTTGTTTCAGGTGTATAATCGGCCACGGCGGCAGCCAGTATTGCAATATCGCATTCGCGAAAAGCTTTTACAGACGCTTCTTTCATCTCAGCAGCAGTGGTGACAGAGACAGTTTGCACCAGGGCACCGGAAGGTCTCAGGGTGACCGGTCCGAGCACCAGGGTTACTTTTGCTCCCAGCGCAGCAGCGCCGTCAGCCAGGGCTATGCCCATACGGCCGGATGAATGGTTGCTGATATAACGGACGGGATCGATCGGCTCTACCGTTGGGCCGGCATTGATAAATACCTTCCTGCCCCGGAGAGGCAGTTCAGCTATTTTTTTTTTTGAGAAGAACTCTTTTATTTCCTTCACTATCACCTCAGGCTCGGCCATGCGGCCTTTGCCATCAAGACCGCTGGCAAGCTCACCCGTGCCAGGTTCAATGATATGATTACCAAAGGATCTAAGTATAACAATGTTTCGGACCGTTGCCGGATGGGCCAGCATGTCAAGATCCATCGCCGGAGCCAGGAACACAGGGCAACGCGATGACAAATAAGTTGTCAGCAGCAGGTTGTCTGCAATGCCGGCAGCCATCTTCCCGATGGTGTTGGCAGTAGCAGGAGCTATCAGGTACGCATCAGCCCACATTCCGAGATCAACATGACTGTTCCAGCGTCCGTCTTCCGGGTCAAAGAAATCAACCATGATGGGGTTCTTCGACAATGTGGCCAGGGTGAGAGGTGTTATGAACTCTTTGGCAAGAGGTGTCATCACGACTTTCACTTCTGCCCCTTCCTTAATGAATAACCGGATGATAGTTGCAGCCTTATAAGCTGCAATACCTCCGGTAACTCCAAGCAGTATCTTCCTGCCTTTTAGCATATTTCGTATTTATTTCTTCTGCTTCTGCTCCTTCTCGGGATTGCGGTAGTAGATCTTACCGTCCTCGAACTCGGCCAGTGAGATGAGAGTCGGTTTCGGCAGTCTCTCATAGAATTTCGAAATCTCAATCTGCTCCCTGTTCTCAAAGACCTCTTCAAGGTTGTCGTTGAACGAAGCAAATTCCTCAAGCTTCGAATTAAGCTCCTGTTTCATCTCTACACTGATCTGGTTCGCCCTTCTGGTACAGATGATAACACTTTCATAAATATTCCCGGTGGAGACGTCAAATTTATTAACATCCCTTGTAACGGTAGTGTAAGATGCCGATGTCTTTTTATAATCCATATCTGTTTATATAATTCAGTTACTTTCTGTTTGTGTTACTGTTGTATCAATCTTCAGAAACTTTGCCATTGTCTGGAAGATCTTCGCAACATCTTTTGAGTATTTGCTTTGCGGGAACTCTTCAATAAATGAATAATAATCGTCCAAAGCCGCCTGATAGCGCTCCACCTGTTTTGCCGGTATGCTTCTCTGGGCATACATGTAGAGAGCATCAAGCTTCAGGAACATCAGTTCCTCACGGTATTTTGTGTCAGGATATTCCTTGAGGCTGTTTGACAGAGAGACGGTGGCGGCACGGAATTGCTTAAGATCATAGTAAAGTCTCCCGCTCAGGTATGATTTTTCCACCAGCTTTTCCTGCATCTCTTTTATTCTTGTCTTGCAGTCATCAGTCCTTGTGCTCGCCGGATACCTTGTCATAAAGATCGTGAAGCTCTCAATGGCTTTCCGAGTAGTGGCCTGGTCAAGCTCAGCCTTCGGACTCATGTAATAGTCGCACATGGCAGCCAGATACAAAGCTTCCTCAGCGTTATTGCTTCCGGGGTATGTATCGGCAAAAGTCTGGTAATAAGTGCCGGCCATCATATAGTCACGTATCTTGTAGTTGGCCTGTGCATTGATCCAGTTGAGCTGCTCCGCGTCCTCTGTTGCCCTGAACCTTGGCAATATCTGGGTGAGCAGTTCTATCGACTTTGTGTATCTGCCGTCATCATAATAGTCAAAGACCTTCTGCTTCTTAAGCTCATAGTCACTGCTCTTGAGAAGCTTCTCGTACTCGCCGCATGATGAAACGATGAGCGCAAGAAAAATAATTGTTATCGGTCTGATCCTCATTCCTGAAATGTTGCGCAAAATTAGTATTTTTTTCTATTCAACGGTCCAATTAGATGCAAAAGTGCTCTGAATAAACATATAATGTGGTTAAAGAAGTGTTAATATGTTGATGCAAATAGGTATAAATAGGTACCCTGACTGAGATATGTTTTACATAAATTTGCGGGCATTAATCAAAACACAGACTGACGTGGATATTTTCGACAAAATCAGAAAGAACCGTGGTGCGCTGGGACAATACCAGGAGATGGCCGACGGATACTTCATGTTCCCGAAGCTTGAGGGCGAGATAGGTCCAAGAATGAAATTCATGGGCAAAGAGGTTCTGAACTGGAGCCTTAACAATTACCTGGGACTGGCAAACCACCCGGAGATACGCAAGGTTGACGCCGAGGCTGCAGCACAGTACGGACTTGCTTCTCCAATGGGTGCCCGGATGATGTCAGGACAGACTTCCATGCACGAAAAATTTGAGCAGATGGCTGCTGAATTCGTTGGCAAGGAAGCTGCATATCTTCTCAACTACGGATACCAGGGCATGGTGTCCATCATCGACTGCCTGGCAGGAAGACATGATGTCATTGTCTATGACTTTGAATCGCACGCCTGTATAATGGATGGCCTCAGAATGGTACTCGCCAAACGGTTTGTCTATCCTCATAATGACATGGAAGGCTTCGAAAAACAGCTTGAGCATGCACAGAAGGTCGTGGATGAGACCGGCGGCGGTATTCTCGTCATCACCGAGGGTGTCTTCGGTATGGCCGGAGACCTCGGCGCACTCGACAAGATAGTTCCCTTCAAGAAGAAATATAACTTCCGCCTGCTGGTGGACGACGCACACGGCATCGGAACAATGGGTAAGACAGGCGCCGGCACAGGTGAACACTTCGGCGTCCAGGATCAGATAGACGTGTACTTCGGAACATTTGCCAAGAGCTTTGCAGGGATAGGCGGGTTCGTGGCAGGAGAAAAAGATGTAATCAGCTTCCTCAGATTCAACCTGCGGTCACAGATCTATGCCAAGTCACTCCCAATGGCAATGACAATAGGAGCTATCAAGCGTCTTGAGATGATGCAGACCCATCCCGAGCTCCGTGAAAAGCTGTGGACTATTGCGAGGGCGCTGCAGAAAGGCTTCAGGGAAGCAGGCTTCGATATCGGTAAGACACAGTCGCCCGTCACCCCTGTGATCTTCAAGGGAGGAATAGCCCAGACGACACACCTTATAAAGGACCTGAGGCAAAACTATGGCATCTTCTGTTCAGTGGTCATCTACCCCGTTGTACCTAAAGGTGTCATCATGCTCCGCATCATACCCACGGCAGCACACACCCTTGAAGACGTAAAATACACCATCGATTGCTTCAAGGAGGTAAAAAAGAAACTTGAGGCAGGTGTCTATCCGACTGACGTAATGGCGGATTTCAAGAACTGAAAAATCTATTTTTTATCATCGAGATCACTGATATTCAGGAAGGAGTACTGGTACTCCATGGGTAATAACTTTGCATAGGTTTCAACGGAACAATTGTCAAGACACGCATTGATGATCTTACGTCCCAGGGGCAGGAGATCAGGCTCAAGGAAAGTTTGAAGCTCTTTCCTGAAAAAGCCACGAAGTATTTCTGAGCCGGCATCATAACCATCCTCTCCTACTTCTGTCTGACGGTATACTTTAAGAAATCTTGTTGGGATGCGCGATCCTTCAATCGTCAGATAATTAAGCTCATAGCCGAGTAAGGGACAGCGGGCAGTCTGGTACTGGTCAACCCTCAGCCTTGCATTGCCCCTGCGTGTAAGATACTCCCGCATAAGAAGCTGCGGCTTGAAACCTACCATCCAGGCTCCGATATGCTGGTTCGGGGTCAGGGTATACCTGACCCTTGGAGTGTTAGCTATCTGTTCAAGCAGAAGATTTGCGTGTCTCACCCGCCTGCCCGTCGCAAAAGGCCAGTATGAGCCGGCACCCTCACTCTCCATGTCGCCTCCGCCCGTAATGCTGGGATTGGCATAACCGCGCGGGCTGACCAGGCGCCATAGCCATGCAAGCGCCGGTGGAAGGATATGAAACAGCCCTGCAATGCCGTATGAGGGCTTTTCGGTTGTGCATGGCGGCATCCTTACGCCGAAGTTACGAACATCGACTGTCACCGGCCTGCTGATAACTCCCGGCACAATATGCCTGGGCAGGACAACCCGTGGATTAGGACAACGCTTACCGGGGGAATCCTCAGTATGGTTCCATATGAGTGCCGTGCCGCCGGGCCTGGTGTCAATATTCAGGAAGAGAAGGGGCTCTCCCGGATTAATTGTTATCTTCTCAAGAAAAGGATCATCGCCATATCCGGTCACGCCGTCGACACGGATGAACCAGGCATTCTCAGCGTCAGTAACCGTCAGCTTGCCGTTATGTTGCTGGTATGACGGATGGCAGAGAGCCATATCATCCGTGGCAGGGTTAAATGAGCAGAACATGGGAATGGATATCACCCTCTTCTCGCCGGTAACAATATTTTGCCCAATCATGATCTGACCGTTTGGTTCACGCACAAGGTTTTGTATCATCTCGCTCTTGCCTCCGCCGCTCGCCCCTTCATGCATAAAAGTGGTGATATTGTCGTACGGACTGACAACCTGTACTGTTGAACAATGTGTTGTCACCCAGCCTTCCGCTTCGCCTTTAGTCAGCAGTACACTGTAAAAGCCTTTCTTCGCACTGGGACCAGGGTATAGATTATAAGCGAACATCTCATGAAGACCCTCCAGCCTGTTGTGGACTACTATCTGCCTGCCACTGAAATGAGTATGCCGGAAGGGTGGAGCAACATAAACGACTGACTTAACTGTAAATCCGGCTGGGAGATCAAAAACAGGGATGATCTTTTGAAGAAGGGATAGTCCGAATGCGAAAAACGAGGCATTCAGCGGCGTGACCACAATACCGCCTGCTCCGATAGGATAGTTGCCTGCAAAACAGAGAAATATGCCTATCTCCTGGCCTTTAAGCCATTCAAGTGTCTCGCTCCTCAGTTTGCTGAAATCATATCCATACTCATCAGCAAACCTCTTCTTATCCGTCGGCTGAGAATCCCCGATCAGCATGGTATCAGGGTCACGTCTCCGCATATAAGGATCAGTATAGTTTGCCGAAAGACCATTTGTTACTTGGTGCAGCTTAACCTCAGTGACCTCCCCTTTTCCGGGGATATTATATTTTACATCATATGAGAAATTATCCTCCCCTCCCATCGATTGTTTGAAAATCTCTTCCGGTGAATTGAAGAAGAGCGCCCGGGGGGCTGAGTTAATGAGTTCAATGACTTCCTCCGGAATATTCAGCTTTTTCTCAATGACGACAGTAATAGCCTCAGATGCATTCATATAATAATAAATTGAGTTGGATTTAAAATCTTAATACACACAGTGGTTCCGGTAAATATATGTAAGAATATTCTTTGTAAAAGTAACTTTTTAGTACATCCCTGCTCATGAACCATAAGAACAGATATCAACATGTTTTTAAAAAAGAGTTGAGAACACCTGTAATGTTTTGCCTGACTGTTCGTCATAAATATAAATCACAATAATAAACCTTAAAAACGGACAGTCATGAAAAGAATTCTTTTATCTGTAATCATTGCTATTTGCGCCACCGCGCTCTATGGACAGAAAGATGCGCTTGATGATTTCTTCAACAGCTACTCTGACAGGGATGGATATACATCTGTTACCATCAGCGGCAACTTCTTTGGCCTGCTTAAGAAGTTCGACGATGATCCTGATCTGGCAGACCTGGACCGGAAGATAACCTCAGTCAGAATTGTAAGCAGAGAAGGAGGCAACGCTTTTAACGGTCCGGATTTCTATTCGGACCTGAAAGGCATTATAAGACGTGGCGGATATGAGGAGCTGATGAAAGTAAAGAACCCGGATGAGAATCTGCTCTTTCTGGTGAGAACCGACAGAGACGTGATAAAAGAGCTGCTGATGGTTGCCTCCGGCGACAGCGAGACGGTAATCCAGGTAAGGGGCAACTTTACCCGGGATGACGTGGAGCGCTTTACACAGGATGAAGGACTTGCCGAGCTTGAGATGCTTGAATTTTCGGGGAAATGGTAACTTTGGTGAACACATTGAAAAAGGATGACTCCGGAAAAGTTCAGGAAAGTGTTTTTGCCGGAAGGCCGAAGGCTATATGCCCTCGCCTTCCGCTACCTGAACAACAGGGAGGAAGCTGAAGATGCCGTTCAGGAAGTGATGATGAAACTCTGGGAGGAGAGAAAGAAGGCAGACAATTATGAAAACCCTGCAGCCTGGTGTACCACCATAACGCGTAACTATTGCATCGATCTGCTGCGCAGGAGAAAGAGGATAATACAGGATGATATCAGTGAGGTGAATGAAGTAATGGAAGCAGGAAACGACATATTCAGTCATTCTGACGGTTCAGAAGCTGCATCCCTTATTACCGGAATAGTTGAATGTATGAAGGAACCTTACAGGAGCGCCGTCATACTGAGAGACATTGAAGGATATTCCTACGAAGAGGCTGCTGAAGCAATGCAGACCAGCGTAGGTTCACTGCGGACGATATTGTCAAGGGCAAGAAAGAGTATAAGGGAAGAAATGGAGAGGATATATAATTATGGAACACGGGAAGATAAAAGAGCTGCTCAATAAGTTCTATGAGGGAACAACCTCACAAGAAGAGGAGGCACAACTGAAGGAGTACCTCGCTGACCCTGCGGTGAAGTCAATTTTCCCGGAGCTGGAATACATCGCTGCTTTCCGGACTGAAATTCCTGAGCCTTCGGCTGATTTTCTGAATAAGCTTGAGGCAGTGACATACAGGGAAAGAAAAATGACTTCCCGTGAGGAGATGATGCGCTATAGTATGACCATCGCCGCTACGGCAGTAATACTGATCGGCACGTATCTCCTGTTTGATTATCTCAGGCCTGACCGGATGCGTGACACATATTCTGATCCTGAAATCGCAATGGCAGAGGTAAGAATCATTATGACCACCGTTTCGCAAAACATGAATACAGGCATGGAACCGCTGGGTTCGATCAGGGCAATGAGCCTGCCACCCGAGGCTATGGGCGGATTTGGCAAACTGAACAAAGCGGTGGGAAAAAGCCTTGATAAGCTTCGCTATCTCAATGGTCTGAACGCCGCAACAAATACAACAAACAACAAATAATACACGAATAATGAAAAAACTCGTTCTGTTTATAATTCTCTCAGCGTTTTCACTGTCAGCCTTCTGCCAGAAAAGTCCGGTTGACGAACTTTTTGAAAGGTATGACGGCAAGGATGGCTTTACCTCCGTTTATATCTCTTCAAAAATGTTCAGCCTGCTGGCGCGGCTTGATACCGAGGATGCAGAGTTCCGGAATCTTGTCACACGGATAAAGAGCATCCGGATAATCTCGATCGACAGTGCAAAAAATGTTTCCGGCCTGAACTTCAGCAGTGAACTGCTGCCAAAGTTAAACAGGACAGGATTTGAGGAGCTGATGACCGTCAGGGAGGAGAATGGCGAGGTGCAGTTCATGATCCGTGAGGTTGGCGGTAAGATTGCAGAGCTGGTGATGGTGACCGGTGGTCGCGGAAGCTCTGTAGTGTCGATCAGGGGCGACCTTGATCTTAAGACGATAGCCAGCCTGTCCGACAGCATGGGCATAGAGGAGCTGGAAGGGCTGGATAAGGTGGAGAAAAAATAATTGATGAACATTTCGGTTGTCTCAATGTTATTGAGGTAATGACCCAATCAACCTTGATGATCAACCACTCTGCCGGCATTAGCACCCCGGATGAACTCCTGCAGGCATATACTGCTATGTTTATGTTTCTGGGAGGATCCGTTTCCCTCTCTCCTGAGGAGAGTGGTTTGTCTAATTTATGCGACAGCGGCATGCTGAGAAACCTGCCCGTCGAGAGCAAAAACATGAAATATCTGGAGGCGAGCCGCCTTCTCAGATCACCGTGCCCGTTCAACCAAAAATGTCACCTCACAGTAGGCAATAACTATAAAACACTATTATCAGCCGACAAAAATTCACCGGCATACCCTGCCGCTTCACACTGGTTCAACCTGGCAACAGATACCGGTGAACATCATCGTATGCTTAGTGAAGTATACAGTAGATATGGCTACGGCAGGGCTGAAGAATGCGATCTTGAGGCAGACCACCTGGGTATTCAGCTTCTGTTCGTAAACCTTCTTATTGAGAAATATCTTACGGAAGACGACTACGAGATCAAGGAGATGATACGGAAAGACCTTGTGGCGTTCATCAAGGAAGAGATGCTAACATGGATTCCCCGCTGGGCGGAAAAAATATCCGAAAGTTCATTAACTAAATGCTATACGGGAATTTCGGGACTTATAGTCGGTGGCCTCGAGGATGTGAAAGATATTCTGCGTGATCAGAAATTCGGGTTATAGAATCGTCTGATAGCCCCCATGTAGGATTCATTCCACCCCTCGGCTATATTCTCATAATCTTCAAACGGAATATTGGTATGCTCAACAGCTACTGCCGTATCTCCACCGTTGCCGGTTATTGTAATGGTAACCACTGATTGAACCTCCCTTTCGCCAAAGTACCACTCCTGCACAACTTTGCGGTCAGGAACAAGATCAATTATCTTACCGCTGATATCCCCGTCCCACATATTGAACTCCTCACCCGGTTTTGCCACCATGAGTGCCGGATAGCCCGACCATAACTCAATTGTATATGGATTTGTCAATGCTGCGTAAATATCTGACGGTTCAGCATTGATATGAAATGTCTTCTTAAAATTCCTCATCGTTTTCCCTTTCTTTCCCTGTTAGTTTTCTGTTCCAATAGAATTATAACATTTCTGCAAGATACCTCTCTGCATCGATGGCAGCCTTGCAACCGCTTCCTGCAGCTGTAACTGCCTGTCTGTAAACAAAGTCCATCACATCACCCGCAGCAAAGACGCCTGGTACCCGTGTGCAGGTGGAACCTGACCTGGTTATGATATAACCCGTCTCACTTGTCTCAATCCATGGTTTGAAAATCTCCGAGTTGGGCGAATGTCCAACAGCGAGGAACAGACCGTCTATTTCCAGATTAAATCTTTCTTCCTGAGGGGTATCCTTATGCCGGATGATCACGGCACCCTCGACGCCGTTCGTTCCGAAGAGATCCTCTACCTGGCATTTCCATAGAATCTCAATGTTGGGTGCAGTCATCACCCTGTGTTGCATAGGCTTGCTGGCGCGAAGTACGTCGCGTCTGACAATCATATATACCTTCCTGCATAATCCTGCCAGGTAGGAAGCATCTTCGCATGCCGTATCACCGCCGCCTACCACGGCAACATCCTTGCCACGGTAGAAAAAGCCGTCACAGGTGGCACATCCTGACACACCCATGCCGGCATATGTTTTTTCTGCCGGTATTCCCAGATATTTGGCAGTGGCGCCAGTGGCTATAATTATTACTTCAGCCGCTATCTCAATTGTATCGTCAAAAACCACTTTCAGCGGACTGCCTGAGAAATCAGATGATGTGGCAATGCCCAAACGAACTTCCGTACCAAAACGTTCAGCCTGCTTTCGTAAATCCTCCATCATCTCAGGACCGGTGACCCCCTCAGGATACCCCGGGAAATTCTCAACGTCAGTGGTTGTGGTGAGCTGCCCTCCCTGCTGTAGACCGGTATAGAGGACCGGTTTGAGATTGGCCCGTGAAGCATAGATCGCTGCAGTATAACCAGCCGGACCTGAACCTATTATAAGACACTTCACTTTCTCTGTTGTGCTTACACCAGATTTATCTTCCCCTTTACCAGTCTCAAATGGTTTGAACAGCTGCATCGATATCTGATTTAAATGCGACGACAAAAATAACAATTAAATAAACCCTTATTAAAATGTTACAATAATTTGTTGCGGAGAAATAACCGAAACGGCTGATTGATTGTCCATTGAACTCGTATCAGATGGTATGCAGCTATTTCTCCCTTTCATGAATTGACCGGCAGCAGCCTGGGTGTCAAAACGCAGCGATCCGGTGATCTTCTGATCTTTCCTGATGATGAGGGCACTGTAACCGGTTACGTCACCGAGTGCATCTATGAGGACAGGAATTCCGTTATAAATACCGAGTGGTCCCCTTATGAGCACCGCACTCTTCATTGTCTCATCATCGAGACCCCCTTCAAAAAACCGGACTGGATCAAAAGTAGGGTCAGCGATATTCATTAACAGGTGTCCGGCTATCTCATTTGCAGTTTTCTGTTCTGCGTCACTGCCTGTATCGTTGATTATGCTGACATAATACCTGCCTTTGCAGAACTGAAGCTGGTATGCCGACCTGCATTGATGAACAGTCAGCTTAGGACCTCCGTTGCAGCGGAACCGTGATACTGAGAAGATGCCGAAGGCTGCATCGGCGTCACGCATACTCGGACTGTGGATGCGGTTTGACCCAGATGAACGGTGCGATGTCGTCGTGTCACTCAACGGGGTGTTACCGGGTTTACTGGGGCAGGCGATGGCATACCACTATCGGGAGGATGTGACGGCGGGGCAGACAGGGAGGGCGGCGTGAGCGCCCTCGAAGACAAGTTGCTGGCTCAGATCCGCGAGGCTCATCTGCCTGAACCGGCACGCGAACAGGTGCTCATCCCGGGCCGGTGCTACCGCTGCGATTTCGTGTGGGGGGAACCGGCGCGGGTGGTCGCCGAGGTCGAGGGAGCCACGTTTGTTGGCGGGCGCCATCAGTTCGGGGCTGGGATCGACAAGGACGCCGAACAGATCCTGGCGCTGCTTGGTTGGTGCGTCTTGCGCGTCTCCAGCACGCATATCCGCAATGGACAGGCGATTCGCTCGATCGCGCTCGCCCTGGGGCGGCCAATGGGCCTGCAGCTTCGGGTGGTCAACGAGGATGAGGTTGGCGCATGACCCGCCTCGTCGCGTCTTGCCGTCGTGCGCTGGCCTGCGGCCTGGCCGTGCCTGCGTCCTGCCGACGTTGCTCACCATCGCGGCGTGGGTGGCGGTGGGCCGATTGGCCCGTGAGCACCGCCGAAGCGGCCGATCCCGCGCTCGAATCGACCGAGCTACCGACCCAACCCGCCCGCGTGACGCCCGTCACGGCCGGGCCTGTGGCGGTTCTGCCGCGGCGACGACCACTGGGAAGGGAAACGGAACTAACCGCGAGGAGGTTCACGGGATGCGAGGACGGCGACCGATGGGCGATGAGGCGCTGACCGAGTTCGTCTGCTTCCGCATCAGCCCGACGACCAAGCGGCTGCTCTGGCACGCCGCCCACACCGTCAACCATCAGCCGATCGCGTCGTTCCTCACCGACGTGGTCAGCGATGCTGTGGCCGAGTGCGGGGCGATTCAGGTCAGCGCGCCAATTCTGTATCACACAATTCCGCGCGCATGCGATCCTGATGCCACGGGGTCGATCGGGACGTCCTACCGCCCACCCTTGACCAGGAGGTCTGATGCGTGATCACGCAGCGTGCCGTGCCTACCCATCCGGCGTCCGCGTCGGCCCCGTCCACGGCGTCCATGACTGACAATCTGATCAACTACTTGCGCGGCGAAACGCTCCTGGTCACAGGGGGATCGGGGTCGTTCGGAACCTCGTTCGTCCAGGCCTTGCTGGAGATGGGTGAATCCGGTCCAGCCGGGTGTACGTCTTCAGCCGCGACGAACTGAAGCAGGCGCAGATGCGGAAGGCGTTTCCCGATCCGCGCCTGGATTTCTTCATCGGGGATGTGCGGGACGCGGATCGCGTGCGTCGGGCGTGCGAGGCGCACGTCAGCATCGTGGTTCACTGCGCTGCGATGAAGCGGATCGAGGCGTGCGAGCGCAACCCGTGGGAGGCGGTTCACACCAACATCATCGGGACGCAGAACGTGGTCAACGCCGCGATTGACTGTGGCGTCTCGCGGGTGTTGGGCCTGAGTAGCGACAAGGCCTGTGCGCCGCTGGGCGTGTACGGCGCGTCGAAACTGATGGCCGAGAAGATCATCACGCAAGGGAACAATTACGCCAGCGCGCGACATCGGACGAGGCTGTCGTGCGTGCGCTATGGGAACTGCATCAATTCTCGGGGGAGCGTGATTCCGCTGTTCGAGGCGGCCGCTCGGGAAGGTCGGCCGATCCCGGTAACGGACGCGCGCGCGACCCGCTTTCTGGTGCCGCTCGTGCTGGAGGCGTATCCGCAACACCGCTGGACGGCCGTGACGTTCGTGCTGTGGGCGCTGTCCGTGATGCGGGGCGGGGAAGTGCTCATCCCAAAGCTGCCCGCCGCTCGCATGGTCGATGTCGCGCGAGCGGTTGCGCCGTCCTCAGATATTGCGATCGGCCGCCTCGGGCCATTTGAGAAGCTCCATGAGTCGATGATTTCGGCCGATGAGGGCGGAGCGCGATCGACCTCGGGCCGGCGTATGCGCTGCTCCCGTCGATGCACGATTGGACAGCCGACTTGGGGATCGTCGGGGCCTCGTTGCCGGACGGGTTTGTCTATTCGAGCGACCAGGCGATCGGGTCGGTGGAGGACATCCTTGTCGGTGTAAAACGCCATGAAAACGCGGTATAATAAGCCGAGGCTGGAAGGTGTTGGAGCACCCGCCAGCCTCTTACCACGCTCCTGCTGCAGGAGGCAGCAAGGTCATGGCTGATCACAATTCTACGCCAGATCGTGCCCACCGATTAGCGGCCTTCAAACAGTGGCGTCCTGCGGGAGCGTGTGCGCTCGCACGGACTTGATCTCGTCGGAATCGCCCCGACGTTTCGGGCTCGTGTCCAGCGCAGCGAGGGTTGCTGGGAGTGGACGCGCGGTTTGCATCTCGGTTACGGCTGTATCGTCTATCGGGGCCAAGATCTGGAGGCCCATCGGGTGTCCTGGGTCTCGGCCCATGGCCCAATCCCAGAGGGCCTATGGGTTCTCCATCATCGCGACAACCGAAAGTGTGTCAGGCCCGATCATCTGTTCCTGGGTGACATTGTAGAGAACACGCGAGATCGAGATCGTAAGGGCCGCCAATGTAGAGGGGAGGCAATGCGGAGAAATAGGCTGATGACGGCCGCGCGGGGAGATCGCAATGGCGCACGGTTACACCCCGAGCGGTTGGCGCGTGGTGATGATCATTGGACGCGGAAGTACCCAGAGCTGGTGGTCGCCATGATTGCGAAGCGGAAGAAACGAAGGGAAGCCGCGTGAACTTCAGCAGCGACCAGCACCCTCAGCCGGTGGCGTGGCAGGACGCGGCATGAGCACGAGCGACGGCGGCCACATCCCGACATGGCCGTTCGTTCCGCGTGACGACGACAAGTTCGGTGTCCTCGTGGCCCGGCCCGCAGGTTGCGCGTATGCCGTTTGTCGAGTGCGCCTACTGCGGCCGGTCCGGCGAGATTGGTTCGTCGTGCGCGGGCTGTGGTGCGCCGGTCAAGGCGTCGCGTGGTCGGAAAGCGCCAGTCCCGGTCTTTGTGAAGGTGCCGCGATGAGCGACGAATGCTGTGCGTGTGGCCATCCCGAAGCGGCCCATGACAACAATCGCCTCTGTGATGCTTGCGGTTGCGAGGGCTACGAACAGGGGAGCGACAGGCAAGCCGCTGAGATTGCCGGCTTGAAAGCCGCTCTCCGCGCCGTTGACGCAGCCGGTTACGACCGGGGCTACCGGGACGGGCTTCGCGTCGGCTGCCGTTCCGACCGCGGATGATCTCGAGCGCCTATTGCTTCAGATGCAGCAGGTGGAATACGACAGACAGCAGGACAGCGATTGCGGATGGGAATTGTTGGCGCGGCTGAGAGCGCGCGAGGCGCCCAAGCCATGACCGACGTCGCGCGCCTGTGCCTCGGCACAGCGGCACTCGGCTTGCCAGGGTATGGGCTGGCGTCCGGGCATCGGCCCGATTGCGCGGAGTCTGCGGCGATTCTGCGGCGGGCTTACGAACTTGGGATCACGCACTTCGACACGGGTGCGGCCTACGGTGACGCCGAAGACTGGCTGCTGACCGAGCCCGCATTCAGATGTGGCGTTCCGGGCATTTCGGTCAGCACGAAACTCTCATCGGCGCTTGTGCGGCGCGGTGCTGAGCGGGACGGGTTTCGATTCAGCGCGGTGCTTCTGCATAACCCGACGATCGCGGATCTTCAGGACGCGAACTCCTAAAGGGCTTTCGCTATGCCTGGTCATGTGACGAGGAAGGGTATTGGAGCGGCAGCCGTAAGAGATTGGGCGCGTCCGTCTATACGCCGGACGAAGCGCTGGCGGCCATCGCGGCCGGTCTTCGCATCCTGCAAATCCCGCATCACGCGCTGGACCAGCGGCACGCGCGGGCGGGCGTGTTCGAGGCGGCGAAAGCGGCCGGTGTCACGGTCATGGCGCGGCAGCCGTTTTGCCGCGGGCTGTTGCTGCACGAGTCCGAGTCGGCCACCGTCTGCGCGCTGGGCCGGACGGGACTGCCGATGGAGGCCGCGAACGCGGGCGCCGAACTGTTGTGGAGGTGGCGCACCGTCTGCGCCCGCCACGGCATCAGCCCGCTTGAGGCGGGCCTTCGGTTCTCACTGGCCTCGCCCGCCGACCTGATCGTGCTGGGCGTGTCCTCGGTGGCGCAGCTTGAGCAGGACGTCGCCATTGTCGAGCAGCCCGCGCCCGGCACCTGGCCCGCCTGTTACGCCGACCTCTGCGCGACGTTCAAGGATGCCGGGTTCACGCTGGGCAGCGTGTGTACGGGAGGACGGTAACGTGTTCTGTGGCTTGACGGTCATCGCGTTCCGGTGGCGCCCCCGATTCTGGATGTGGCGCGGGTGGGGGCCGTGGAGCGAGGCTGCCAGTTACGCGATCTGTCTGGGTCCGCTGTTCATCGAGCGGTATTTCGATGGGCGGGTTGAGGACGGCGGCGGTGTGCGGTCCGAAGTGGGTCCATGCCCGGGGCCGTGGCTGGACATACACGTCAGGCGCCGTGTGTACGGTGCAAGGGAGGGAGTGAGATGTTTAGCAATCATTGAAAAAGACGGCGACATCGTGCTCGAAGAACGCAAGTGGTGGCTGGGTGGATGGAAGCATGCCGAAGTGCTCGGGTGTGGCGCGGATGATGGGCGAGAGATGATCGGGGGCTGACGGTTGCCTGTTGGTACGTGAGGAACCGCTGGGATTTGGTGCCGATACTCATGCGCGGTTCTAGCGATGGCGTGTAGTTACGTCAAGTCGCTGGAGTGGCTGGAGCAGCGGGCGAAGCGAGTCTCACGCCCAACGGCGCGTCCACGCTGTCGAAGCGGTCACGTGCCTACGTCGAGGGCGTCAGTCCGACCTGTTACACGCGGGCGCGCGGCTGTCGCCTATGGGACGCAGACGAGCACGCCTACATCGACTGGTGCATGGCGCTGTCTGCTGTCCCGCTTGGTTACGGCTACCCGCATGTCACTGAGGCCGTGATCCGGGCGGCGGAGAACGGCTGGGTCGCCTCCCTGCCAACGCACCTGGAGGCCGAGGTCGGCGAAGCGTTTCTGTCGCACATCCCGTGTGCGCGGGATGGCGGGATGGTCAAGTGGGTGAACGACGGCAGCGAGGCGGGCGAAGTGGCGATCCGTGTGGCGCGGCGCGTCACGGGCCGAGACGTATCCTGTCGAGCGGCTATCACGGCTGGCTGTCGCAGTTCATGGTGCTTCAGGCCATGCGCGACGGCATCCCCGCCGACTACGACCGCATGATGGTTGGGTTCGGGCTACAACGACCTCCCGTCGCTGGATGCCGCCGCGCTCAAGGCGCACCGGGGGCGCGTGGCGGGCATCATTCTGGAGCCGACGCTGTTCGACGCGCCAGCGCCCGGCTTTCTGGAGAGCGTGCGAGAACGGGCCACCAAGCACAAGGCGCTGCTCATCTTCGATGAAGTCGTGACGGGCTGGCGCTGGGCGGTCGGCGGGTATCAAGTGGTGTGCGGCGTGACGCCCGATCTCGCCATGTTCGGCAAGTCGATTGCGAACGGCTTTCCGGTGGGCGCGGTGGTCGGGCCGGGGCGTTACGTCCAGAAGGCGGATTGCTGTTCCGGCACCTACGTGGGGAACGCGGGCGCATGGCGGCGGACAGGCGACGCTGGAGGTGTACGATCTGAACGATGTCCCGGGCTACGTCCAGGGGATCGGGAACGGCTTCATGGTGGCGGTCAACGAGACAGCCTCCCGCTATGCGCCCGATCTGTCCTGTGACGGGCAGCCCCAGCATCCGCGCTTGGTCTGGAAAGACGACCCCGACCACGTGAAGCTGTCCACGTTCATTCAGGAGGCGTTCGAGCGGGGCGTGCTGTTGCACTTCGGCGGGCTGAATCCCAGTTACGCGCATGGGATGTTTGAGGCGGCCGAAACGGTCTTTCGGTTGGGCCGGGCGATGAAAGCGGTCATGAACGGCATCCCGTTGAAAGGGCTGCCGTGTCAGCCGGCGTTCCAGCGCGACCCAGGCGCGAAGCGGAGGGCAGCATGAAGACGCCAGAAGAGCGCCTCTGGAGGCGCGTCCGGCGCAGTGAACCAACCGTCTGTTGGGAATGGTCTGGATGTGTGACGCCGAAGGGATATGGCGTCATGTGGCATCCCAACAGGACGCTGCGGTTAGTCCATCGCCTGTCGTGGACACTAGCCTTCGGCCCAATTCCCAATGGCCTCAGCGTGTGCCATCACTGCGACAACCCGCGATGCGTCAATCCGGAACATCTGTTCCTCGGCACGATACGCGAGAACAACGAGGATATGCGCGCGAAGGGGCGTGGCTCGATTCCTGTCCCCCTCATTGGTTCACAAAACCCGCATTCCAAGATGACCGAGGCGCAGGTCGTTGAGGCCAGATCACTGCGCGCTTCCGGCCTCACGTGTCGAGCGATCGGCGAAAAGCTTGGCATCAAGAGGCGGACTATTTCGGCGGCTGTGTCGGGTCCCAACTGGCGACACCTTGAGGACGCGCAGATTCGACCAGGGAGGGAGGCGGCATGAGCACGGTTGATTCAGGCGTCAACAAGCCGCTGGTTGCACCGGATTTCGTATTGTGCCCGCCGGAGAGCCGAGGACGGAATGCCCGCGCGTATCGGTTGGCGCGGCGCCACGGAGACTGGTGTCCGGAATGGCGCGGTCGGTTTTTCTGGCACCGATATGGCGACATCTGGATCGGTCATACCGTTCGATTCAATTCGCAGTCGGAGGCGGAACGCTATCTCAAACGAGCAATGGAGGATGACGCGCGATGGCGCCTCCCGGTCGTGGTGATTGAATACCCGCAGGCTCAGTCCGCTAGGGAGGCGACATGACGCGCTATCGCATCGTGGCCGAACCGTGTCTTGAGGAGTCATGGGTGTTTCGGATCGAGCGACGCTGGCTTGGGTGTTTGTGGCCCGCGCGTCGGACCTGGACGCCTTTTGGTTCACCGAGGCCGAGGCGCGCGAGGCGCTGGATCGATGGCAGCGTATCGCCGCCCATCGGCGGAAACCAAAGCGCATTATCGAGGAGTGATTGATGACCGCCGTCCTCGCCGCGCTCACCGCTGACGATTGCGAGCGGGTTCGGGTGTGGCGCAACCAATACCTGCCGGGCCTGCGCACGCCGTTCATGCTGACGGAGTTGATGCAGGCCGACTTCTACCGCGAGGTCGGTGCGACCCGCGGCGGGACAGCCCGCATCGGTACTGGGCGGTGCGCGTGCCGTGTGACGGGATCCGCCCGGATGTCCGCCGGGTGAACTCGTCGGCTGCGTAGCGCTGACCAACTTGCAGTGGGAAAACGGGCAAGCCGAGATCAGCCTAATCACAGACCCGGCGCGGCGCGGACAGGGCATCGGCAGCCAGGCGGTTGGGCTCGTGCTAGATGAGGCGTTCGGGTCGATGCGGCTGGAGACGGTGATCGGCGAGGTCTACCCGCAACGAGGCGCGGGCATTCTGGGCGCGACAGGTGGCGCGCTATCACGGCACGTCGGTGGTGCTGCCCGCGCGGGAAGCGGTACGGCGGGAGGTGTGGGACGCGGACAGCTTCACGTTCACGGCCGGGGTGGCGGCAGGCGAACAGGAGAGGCGGCATGAGCCATACGTTGGTCATCGCGGAGTGTGCGTCGGCCCACGACGGCGATCTGGAAAGGCGAAGCGCCAAATCACGTGGCGGTCGACGCCGGCGCCGATCCGTCAAATTTCAGTTCTGGTCGGACGCAGACGCCTTGCCGATCGGCGCCATGTGTCCGACGTCTACCGCGGGATCTTACCGTCGCTATCAGATGCCGCGAGAAGTGTCCTCGGCGAGACGACGGAGGTCTACGGGGCCGAGCACCTCCTCACCCGCCGTGCTCGCAACCGCGAGGTCGGCGAGCGGCTCGTCGAGCGGATCCGCTGGTGGGAGGAGTACACCGCTCTGTGGGGTGCCTCGATCGACAACAATCCGAGTCCCGGCAACAAGGCGGGTGGGCTGACGACGATCTACGAGAAGTCCCTCGGCGCCGTCGCGAAGGCCGGTTCGACGCCGCTCAACCAGGTCGTCGGCTATGCCGAGCGGGTGACCGAGCGAGGGCTCGTCCACATGGACACGCCCGGGTACGACCCCGTCTCCGCGACCGGGCAAGTCGCAGGCGGCTGCACCCTCGTCGCGTTTACGACCGGCCGCGGCTCAGCCTTTGGATTCAAGCCCGCCCCGTCGCTCAAGATCGCGACGAGCAGCGAGCTCTACGAGCGGCAGGAGCCCGACATGGACGTCGACGCGGGCAAAGTCCTCGCCGGAGTGAGCCTCGACGAGCTCGGCGAGGAGATCTTCGAGGAGCTCCTCGCCGTCGCCTCCGGCAAGCAGACGAAGAGCGAGCTGGCCGGGATCGGTACCGAGGAGTTCAACCCGTGGCTCCTCGGCGCCACGCTCTGACGCGCGGAAGCTCCAACGGTCGTGCGATGTCGCGCAACCGCCTTGTCGGGTCTGCTCGTGGCGCGACACGCACTAGACGCCAAGCGACTCCTGCCGCAGTCTCGCGACGACCTCGTCCTCCCGCACCTCGACCGCATCGAGACCGATCGTCTCGCCGGCGGCGACAGGCCGCGTCACCGTGGCACCGGCCGAAAGCCCCATCGGCAGCAGCTGCTCTTCGACCGAGCGAGCGATCGGCACGAGCCGGCCATGCGCGCAGTAACCGCCCTCCCCGTCGAGGCTCTCGCCCGGTTCGAGATCACGCTTCGCGACGCTGACGACATCCGCGTTCAGCGCCCGCGCGAAGCCGGTCGCCTCGCCGCGAAGCCCCGCCCGTCAGCACGCTGACGCCGAGCTCGAGACCGATCAGGTGGCTCGGCCGGTACAGCGCCGCGAAGCGGCCTTCGCGATCCGTCTGCACGCCGTACTCGTCGAGCGAGCGGCGCGCGAGATCGTCCGAGGCGGCAAAGACGACGTAGACGCCCCAGCGCATGTCCTCGCCCGCGACCACCTCCACCGTTCCCAGTGCCGCGAGAGCCCGGCCGGCAGCTCCGCCAACTCGTCACGGGAGGTACCCGGGAAGCGGAGACCGTCGTCCTGGGGCACGAGCCCCGTCGCGTTGCTGACGGCGGCCATCTCGATTGCCGATTTCGTCCCGTCGACGAAGGTCGTGAACATACGCGGGTCGGCGCCTGCGGGAGTGGATCCGTAGCGCTGCCACACCGTGTCGGGGGTGGTCAGCTCGAAGCCCGGTTCGTAGCGCGTCCCCTTGCCGGCGCAGACGACCTCGAACCCGCACACCCGCGCCCACTCGACGAGCTCGCAGACGAGCGCCGGCTGGTCGCCATAGGCGAGCGTGTACACGAGGCCCGCCTCGCTCGCGCGCCGGGCAAGCGCCGGGCCGACGAGCACGTCGGCCTCCACGGTGACCATCACCACGTGCTGGCCGTGCTCGAGCGCAGCGAGCGCATGGCGTGCGCCTGCCCGTGGCGAGCCGGTCGCCTCGACGACCACGTCGCCTCCTCGCGCGCGATCAGCTCCGCGGCGTCCGTTCCGATCGGGGCACCGTTCGGCAGCCCTCCGAGCGCGCTCGAGATCGAGATCGGCCACCCACGTGAGCTCGAGCCCTTCGACATGGCGAGCCTGGGTCGTGAACATCGTCGCGAACTTGCCGGCGCCGACCACGCCGACGCGGAGTGGCTTCGGGCGGCGGGCGAGCTGCGTGACGAGATCGTCCACCGCGGCAGCCTATCGACGGCCGTCACCGTGATCTATCGTTGCTTCACCGTGGAGGCCGAGGAGGATGACTGATCCGATGAGCGCTGTCCCGTCACGCCGTGCCGCCGATGTCCTCGCACGGCTCGATCTCGATCCGCGGCAGAATCCGCAGTCGGCTGGATGCGGGTCACACGCTCCCCGCCGAGCTCTACTACGACGCGGCGCTGTACGAGCTCGAGCAGCAGGCGATCTTCCGGCCGATGTGGCACTACGTCGGCGTCGAGCAGCAGCTCGCGAACGTCGGCGACTACGTCACGACCGAGGTCGCCGGCGTCCCGATCGTCGTCGTCCGCGACGAGGGGATGAACCTACGCGCCCACGTCAACATCTGCCGCCACCGCCTCCA
>CAWHED010000006.1:0-373089 GCA_963828395.1 uncultured Bacteroidales bacterium | reverse complement strand
CGAAGAAAAAGCCCTGTCGCGAAAGCGACGGGGATTTTTGTTTTTAGCCCGAGCTGAGCTTGCTCAAGTGAGGGATAAAAATAAAAAGCCTCGACAGACGCCGTAGGCGGATGGCAGGGCTTTTTCTTTGCAGAGTCTCCCCCTAGAGGATCATGAGCGAATGAAGTACCCTCCTCCGCTACGAAGAAAAGGCCTTGATGCAAAGCATCAGGGCTTTTTTGTTACAGCCCGTCAAAACTTGCTTTTGAAAGGGGTGGCAAAGAAAAGGCCAACGAACCAAAAAGGAGGCGACAATGTATAACTGATATTTTATTGCTTACTTTGACATATATGAATGAGGTGAAAATTAAAATCTTTAATGTCATCGATCAAACAAATCTGACAGAAATAACAGTTGATCAGATTCCTGCTGCCGGAGATCCTCTTGAGATTGACAGGGAGATGTATTATGTCTGTGAAACTAAATGCAAGGAAAACGATGGTCTTCCGAAGATTGGAGTGATACCTCTGGTCGTCAGGAACCCGGCTAAGGTTCAAAATATTAAGAGTTATATCGACTGTTTAACAATAGCTCACAGGAGGGTACAATTCAGGAAGAAAAATAATATCTGTGATCTCAACGATTGTGATGAAATGATAATATCCCCGGATCAAGATAATAACTAATGACAACAAAGCAGGGATGCATGACTGCCATTTCAGAAGCCAACTCCTTTCTGTTTAATGATCCTTTCGGCCTGCTTGGCTACTTTTTCCGCTATAATTTTACAGGTGGTTACAGAACCATTCTCGATATAGCGGTGTACATCCCCTAAAGAAGAAAAGTCGCACTGTGTGATTTCACGGCATAAGGTGCTTCCGAACTCTTTTTTGAACCACTTCGACATCCTATTGCCGATGTTCATGAGCCTGTTGAACTTGTTCATGTGGTCGGCCAGAGCATTTCCGCCAGCGATCATAGTCGCTAACATCCGGACGACCCGAGGGTAACTGTCTTCAATCTCACCAAGTTTCAGGCCGACGGCCATCAGTCCGGCGGTAAAAGCACTGCAGGTCAGGCCTTTGAACGCCGTTCCACCGATAAAACCGCTGGTTCCATCCAGTAGTTCCCGGGTTACGGGAATAGTGTCACTCAGATGATTCAGGACGGCATGGGCACAGTGAAAACCATTGGCGGACATGTGAGAATACAAAAGGCGAAAGGCTTCCCTGGTCTCACCTGAAATAGCATCGGTGTTGTCTTTGCAGCCGGTTTGTCTGTAAAGCTCCGGGGCATGACGGACGACCTTTATACATGGCAGAGGGACTCGTCGGTTACCGAGGATTTCCTTGCACAAGAGTGAGTTGTTGCACTTCCGAAATCGCTGGATCATAGTCGTGCCCTGCATAGATAACCGTGGGCAGTCCGTCATCCTTTGCACTGAAGACCATGCTCCAGCCCCAACTGAATCAGCGGGGATGTAATCCCGCCACATTCGAATCCGGTATTGCCGATTCCACCCGGCAGTCCGGCAGTCATCCTGACCAGCCATTCTTCTTTAGTATTCCCCAGATCCAGAAGAGTCTGCATGACAGCCGGAGCACAATGACCCATCTTCAGCAAGTTGGACAGGCCGCGACGGCGATACATCCTTTTGGTCCTATTACTCAGGACAGGGGAAACCGGTTCGGATTTCACATGGTTTATCTGTGATGTTGTTTCTGTCATTTTCATGACTAATTCTTCCTTTAGGATTATTTGTTCAATAATTAATTCATTGCCATGCACCCAGGATAAAACCAGAAATACCCATTCCAATGAATTGATTCCCGATTCGAATCAGGAATAATCTGAAAGGTATTTTTTCCCAGATTAATTCCCCTATCTCCAGTGGAACAACAAAACCTATCCAGCCAAGGAGTCCGACAAGCAAACCACCCAGGCCGTTGTCTATATTTGCCATTTTAATGATAATGACTAGTACGAAAACCATTGCCAGATGGCCAACAAGTCCGGAATAATCCATTTTTTAGCAGGTTTGAGTTCTTTTCCTGTCAGTTTTGACCATTCATTTCCAAACAGCTTAGGCTGGAACCATAATAATCCTGATGCGGTATGTATTATCCATGCAACAAAGACCGCATAAAAGTTAATGTCTGTAAAATGTAAATTATTCATAATCTTATAAGTTTTTACCTTTTAAATAAGCGATTTCAAGATACTTTTTGCGTGTGTCATTATCCACTGCCAGTATAGAATGGAAGTAGATATGGTCGACAGTTTGAATTCCGGGGTATTTCAGGCTCCAGTTATCAATAATTTTTTCCATGGACTCTTTGAATCCCTTTTCCCTGTACACTATTTCGTTGAAGAAAGTAGGATGCATTATTATAGCTTTCTTAATTTTCAATAAAGGAATTCTGCCATCCGGATCACCATGCCATCCGCTTTCATTCAATCTGTATGCAAATCCGTAAGAAAAAACCCGTTCCATCCACCCCTTCATTATCGCGGGAAAGTGCATCCAGATCACCTGTGTTATGAATACGAGCACATCCGCCTCTGCTACTTTCTTTTGCTGCGTCAGCACATCCCTGGGTTTTTGAGAACTGATAAGCTCACGCAGATCATCATCACTCTTGTTCTTAATATACAATTTTGCAACCAACCTTCTTACAGGCCCGCCAGCAAGCTCGATTATCATCTTCCTCATGTCCATCTGCCTGAAAAGCCATTCAGGCAGATCTTTATCCACAAAAAAAGCAGAATCCTTATCCTGCAAAACGGGATTGAACTTTATTTTGTACAAATCGACAATTTCATATTGATGTCCAGCCTCGTTGAGACCTCTTACAAAATTGTCAAGAACTGCATGAGTAAAGGACATCGGATTTGGATGGGCATAAATGATTAATACTTTCATGGCGGTAGATGATGAAGAGGTCGTAATTGTAATCTTCGATAATGCTTAAAATCAGTGTACGTTTTGGTTCATTATCAAAATTAAACCATTAGCCGGCTAAATGCAAAATTTTTTTCTTACTTCCTTTGTTTTGATTTCTAATTCCGTAAAATCAACATCCGGCAAATCTGGTTGGTTTAATTTCAAACCTGAAATGGTCCCATCAGAATTAACTTAAAAAGTTATAAACCCATTGGGTACTATGGGGTCTTCCCGAACAATTTGTAATTCTCTAATTTTTGGTAAAGCAGCTATTGAAAGATCATATGAAAAATACTTTCGGGGAAATAGTAATTTTCTTAAATTAAAGTCTTGAATTACCTGATATTTTCAGACTTGAATTTTGTGAATGACCATATTAATCCGAAGCTTCTGATCCGCTTAAAAAATGGGGATATACTGATGGTAGTTTTCCAAAATAAACCGTAATAATCGGACTTACAAAGAAAAATTAGTATAAATGATTTACCCTCTATATTATTACAATCAAAAATACTTGAGTATGAAAAGGAAAGTATCAAAGCATTCACCTGGAACCTTATTTTCCGGTATTGTTAAAATCTTAACCAGGCTGAAACCCTCGATCAATATAATCTTTCTGGTGTTTTTAGCGACATTCACCACCGTGACACATGCGCATACTGGCAAATATTCTATTGATTTGAAAAACACTACTGTTAAAGCAGTTCTGGAAACTGATGAGCAGCAGAGTACAAAAACCATATCGGGTAAAGTAACATTCGTCTCAGGTGAGCCAACTCAGGCTGTAACAGTGAAAGTAAAAGGAACTACCAAAGGAATTACTACAGATGCTAATGGGAATTATACTCTTACCAATGTTCCTGTAGATGCCACTCTCGTATTCTCTTTCATGGGCATGTTAACCCAGGAGATTCCGGTTGCCGGAAAAACAAATATTAATGTAACGATGCAGGAAGACAACAAGTTTATCGATGAGGTGGTGGTTATTGCATACGGTACGGTAAAGAAAAGAGATTTGACAGGATCTGTTTCATCGGTGAAGGCTTCGGACGTTAACCTGTCTGTTGCTTCATCAATAGGACATGCATTAAAAGGCAAGGCTGCAGGACTTTCGATTACCCAGAACAGCGCTCAGCCCGGTGGCGGACTGGATATTTTAATTCGTGGTGCAGGTTCGGTTAACGCAAGCAACCAGCCTTTATATATTGTTGATGGATTCCCGATAGCCACCCTGGATCAGCCCGGCAGCGGTAACGAGCGGCTGGATGCCGGAACACAAAGTATCCTGAACTTTGTAAATCCCAACGATATTTCTTCAGTTGAAGTACTTAAAGACGCTTCTGCGACAGCAATTTACGGAGCCAGGGCTGCCCATGGGGTTGTACTTATCACAACCAAAAGAGGTACAACGGGGAAAGCTCTGGTTACCTATAATGCATCTTATGCTATTCAGAAGCATGCCAACATCTTTGACGTGTTCAGCCTTAAAGATTGGATGAACGAAAAAAATGAGTCAAGCTGGGATATGTGGATGTTTGAAAATGATGTTATCCCCTATGGAAACCGCTCTCTTGAAACAGCCATGCAATTTCCCAAGAATGGCGTGTCTTACAAATTGCCGTATACAGATACCCAGATCAGCAATGCAGGAGAAGGCACCGACTGGGTTAAGCTGATTACGAGGACCGGTAGTATTCAGCAACATAACCTGAGCGTCCAGGGAGGAAGCGAACAGACTAAATACATGGTATCCGTGAATTATTTTGATCAGAAAGGGATCATAAAAAATTCTGAGATGAAACGGTACACGGGCAAGATCAACCTGGATCAGACTATCAATAAATATCTTAAGATGGGTCTCAACCTGACTGCCAGTCGTATTGATAACGATAACACCCCGCTTGGCGATCAGCCATGGGAAAAATCGGGAATGCTTCGTGCTGCTGTCCAGATGGGACCGCATATCACTGCCATTACCCGAAGACGGTCAATACCCCATAAATCCGCTGCTGCCAACTCAGCCTAATCCGTATTCATTACTCACAGTTCTGGACAAAGGGTTTATGGACAGGATTCTTGCTAACATTAATCTGACAGCCGAACCGTTAAAAGGACTGATTATAAAATTGAATGCAGGAACAGATATAGCATACCAGGGAAGAAAAACCTACATGCCAAAAACAACTTTGCACGGAGCGCTTGGAGGCGGTATTGCAACTATTAATCAGATTTTAAATGAACAGTATCTTATTGAAGCTACTGCAAATTATACTGCAAAATTAAATGATATACATCAGTTCGGTGCCTTGATTGGTGTGTCAACAGAAAAATTCAAGGCTAACGGAAATAACGCCGGTAATAATAATTTTCTCACTGACGGATTCAGCTGGAATAACCTTAATGCAGGTTCCGGAACAAAAATAGTCGGTTCATGGGGAAATGAAAATAATATGATGTCATATTTTACAAGGTTAAACTATACGTTGCTCGATCGTTATCTGCTGACTGCAACCTTCCGGGCTGATGGAGCCAGTGTTTTTGCCAAGAATAAAAAATGGGGATTCTTTCCCTCTGTTGCAGTTGCCTGGAACATGGCAGATGAAGAATTCATGAAATTTATGGTCCCGACAGTTACAATGCTTAAATTACGTACAAGTTATGGACAAACAGGAAATTCAAGTATAGGAAGCAATGCCTTTGCATCCTATTACGCATGCCCGCATGGAATAATGCTGACGCCACCCCTGAAATTGGCGTTTTTCAGGCACGTCTTGAAAATCCCGATTTAAAATGGGAAACCACAACTGAATTGAACTTTGGATTGGATTTTTCCCTGTTTGAAAGTAAAATCGGAGGTTCATTTGAATATTACCAGAGAGTAATCTCTGATCTTCTGAACTTTAAACTCCTAAACACATATCACGATATCAGTTTTGTTATGGCCAATATCGGGAAAACCCAAAGCAAGGGCTTTGAAGCTACAATTAATACAAAGAATATTACAAGCACTGATTTTTCATGGACAACTGATTTTATTTTTTCAATGTACAGAGACGACTGGCTGGAACGCACAGATGACTGGAAACCAAATGTATATGAAAATGATCAATGACCCGATAAGAGCGGTTTATTCAAGGGTTGCTGTTGGCATTCTGCAGGCAGGTGATCCTGTTCCCGCTGCTCAGCCTGATTTAAAACCGGGACAAATAATAATTGCAGATATTAACGGATACAAACGGGATGATTACGGCGATCCGGTTGTTGAAAACGGGAAGTTCCTGCTTACCGGCATGCCGGATGGCATTATTGATGATGCCGATACAAGATTGTTTGGAACAACAGACCCCGGTTATATTGCCGGTTTGTCAAATCATTTCAGATACAAAGCTTTTGATTTAAATATTGATTTGAACGGAATGTTTGACCGAGCAGATGATGGACCCCACAAACATGGCTTTCGGAGTCTCGGCAGATGGCATTGCTCAATACGGTTATAACGGCTTAAGAACACTGAAAACCAGATGGACCCCCGATAACCCGTCCACTACCCAGCCAAGTTCATTTTTTGGCTGGTCGAGATACGGATACGGCGATTGGTTTTATGAGAATGCATGGTTTATCCGTCTTCAGAACATATCACTGGGCTATACACTTCCGGCATCCAGTCTGCATCAAAAGGTATTTTCCAGCTTACGCATCTATTTTGATGTGAATAATCTGATTGTATTTACACCTTACAAGGGACTTGATCCCGAAACTGATGCCTATGCAGCTGCCTATCCGAATGCAAGAACCTATACATTCGGACTCGATATTAAATTCTAATCTAACATGTTAAAAATGAAAAAGATGAAAACAATAGTTCAAATATACAGGTGCACTGGTAATGCTTCTGTCATTCATGTTATAGTTGCACCAAGTTTGATCCGATTGATTATTCGGAGATAAATCCTTCCATATTCCCGAAAACCGAAGCCGATATACAGGCATTGGTTTTATCGTGTTATTATCCGCTTAGAGGCAACTGGTGGGATGGCATTAATTCTGATTCGGAAAGAGGTCAGATGTTTGTCAACGAAAGTTGCACGGAAGTCTTAATGGGGAAATTCGGTGCTCAAAAATTGTGCTCGGAATTATCATTCAATGAAACAAATAATGAGGTCACCTATTTTTACTATACCCGGGATGAACCTTACGGCTTCTTTAGCAAAATCAGCCGGTGTACCCTGGTGATGGATGCCATTGAAACCAGCAGTTTAAGTCAGGATGTAAAAAACAAGTACCTCGCTGAAGTACGTTGTGCCAGGGGATACCTGTCCTATATTTTATTCGATATGTATGGTCCGCTGGTAATAGCTCCGCTGGAAGTGTTAAAAAATCCTTTGATAGAAGAACCATTGCCCCGTCTTTCCAATGATGAAATGGTTAAATTTATTGAGGATGACCTGATATTTGCAGCAGAATATCTTCCGCTTCCCAAAGATACTGAATATGGAAAATTCAGCAAAGGTCTCGCCAAAACCCTGTTAATTCGCCTGTACCTTCATGAAACAGTAAATGATAAGGCATACTACGATAAAGTCGAACTCATTGCCCGTGAATTGATGGGTTCAGAATACGGATATTCGCTGGTAGAAGATTATCCTTCTCTTTTTGAACTTGATGGTATGGACTAAGAATAATCCGGAATATATTTTTGTGATCCCTTCATCGCAGGCCGGGCCGAATACTTCCCAATGGCTTATGATGGCAATGCCTCCTGATTCCGACTCACCTGTAAAAGGATGGGGAACCGTTCAAAGTTCATGGTGGTTTTATGATACATTTGAAGCAGAAGATACCCGGAAAACATATCTGATCACTGAATATGTCAGTTCAGACGACAATCAGCTGGTGAACAGGGCAAATCCCAGGGCTACTATGGATTTGGGACCGATACCTCAAAAATACATGATGGATCCGCACTGTTCCGGGTAATAGCGGATTCAGCAAACTGGATATTGTTGAATACCGGTACCCGGAAGTGTTGTTATCCCTGGCTGAAGCCATCGTGATGAAACCATCAGGCATCAGTAAATGCTGAAGCATTGGAACTGATGAACCAGGTTCGGAGAAGGGCCGGATTGAATAATAAATCATTGAGCTGACTTTCCGACAAAGGAATCATTTATTGATCAGTTGCTTACCGAACGCAGCCATGAATTCTGGTGTGAGAATGGTCAGTACAGGGCCGACCTTATCCGGTTCGACAAATTATACGATCGCGTAATGATGCTCAACAATAATGTGGCTCCTTATGCTTCAAAAGACAAATACCTTTATCCTCTTCCGCTTTCAGTAATTGTCGACGGAAAAGGTCAGGTGAAACAAAATCCGGGCTATGCACAATAATAAAAAAAATATGAAACCTATCCTTTGTTGATCATTTTCTGTTCTCAGTGTTTGCAATCGGGAGTACTGCATGTTCAAAAAAACCGGTTGATGAACCTGTTATTCCGACTGCTGTCAGCTATACTCCCGACAATACAATATTTTCAAATCCGGAACGCGGATTTTACAAATACACGGAATGTAATTTAGGAACCGGTACGGGTTCTTTGAATGAATCAACCCTGAAGTCATGGCGGATAAACGATAATATTACCCTGATCTACAGAATCTATCTATCTTAAAAACTTCAAAGAGTGCTCCGCTTACAGATGTTGCACTGGCAGATCTCGATGAAGATTTTGCAGACAATGAGAAATGCCGGAATTAAGTGTATACTAAGATTTGCCTATTCCTCGAAGTGAAACAGAACCGGATGCACCTGTTTCTACAATAATTTCCCAGCATCTGGACCAGTTGAAACCTTACCTCGAAAAAAATGCCGATGTGATTGCAGTGATGCAGGCCGGTTTTATAGGTGCCTGGGGTGAAGGATATTATTCGACGAACGGGCTAAATTCTTCAGCCGGTCGTTACCAGGTATATAACAAGATACTGAAAACCCTTACCTGTCAGACGAATGATGGAGGTGCGTACTCCCATCCTACAAAAGGGAGTTTTTCCAACGGTCAACCAATATTAGCTCCTGATGAAGCTTTTACCACGCAGGATATTGCACGGGTCGGTTTTCATAACGATTGTTTCTTGGCAAGTTCAAATGATTATGGAACCTACGAGAATGTTACAGCTGACAAAGCGTACCTTAACAGGGAATGCCTTTTCGTGCCGATAGGAGGTGAAACTTGTCCGCCTTCAGGTGTTGATCCTGCTGACGGAGCTAAAGCCCAGGCTGAAATGCGGTATTTGAGATGGACGTCACCTGAACCAGGATTACTACCATGGGTGTCAATGATCTCTGGAAGATTGACGGATCGATGGATAATATTATGCGCGAATTAGGTTATCGTTTTCAGCTTCTTTCAGGTGAATATACAGGTAAGGTTGCACAGGGAGGCTCTTTTCATGCAAGAATAATTCTGAAAAACCTCGGTTATGCTCCGTCTGTATAACCCGCGTTCGGTGGAACTGGTACTTAAAAACACAGAATCTGCAGAGGTGTATAAAGTAAATCTGGGTATTGAACCTCGTTTATGGAAACCATCCCTGGAAAGTGAAATAGACACTGTAGTGGGAATTCCTGATGATATGCCGGCCGGAGAATATGAACTTTATCTGAATCTGCCTGATCCTGAAGTGACACTATACAATAACCCTGCATATTCCATCCGTCTGGCAAATCAAAATGTATGGGATGAAACAACCGGGTATAACAGGTTAAATATAAACATTCAGATAGGGACTGCTGAATAAAGGAGATGTTTATTCAGGTAGTCTCTTTTTTGAAAAATAAAGATAACTGACCATTGTAATAAAACTATTTATTTATAGACAACATATATTAACTAAAACGATCCCCATGAGAAAAATTAAAGTTTTTGGCTCTGGTGCTGCTTACAGCCATGCTTGCTTTTTCAGCATGTAAGAAAGATGAACCTGATCCCAATGCAGGTAAAGCTAAAATCACCGATCTGGCTATAACCCCTCAATCGGGTCTGAAATATGGTGATGTTGTAACACTTTCAGGAAACTTTTCCGATGAGACCGGATTAAAGTCTTATACTGTCACTATGAGTAATGGCAGCGGCGTTATTTTTGAAGAGACAAAAATGCTGACCGGGAAAACTTTTACCCTTAGTGAAGCGCTGACAATCCCTCTTCCTAAAAATGCTGTTGCAGGCGATATGACATTAAGTGTGACTGTAAAGAATTCTGCATAATCTGTTGACTACTCAGGAAATTACAATTACCGCACTTGCTCTTCCGACTTTTGATAATTTATATCTGATTATTAACAATGCAGTTTATCCTATGACCAAAAACGGAAGCGTTTTTGAACTTGAAGATTTCATTCCTGCAGCCAGCGTTGGTAAAATATATGCCAAAGCTGATAAGACCGGCTTATCATGGGGACTTGATGGTCTGAACATTATTGCCATGGGAACTGGAGATATTACTTTCGGTAAAGCAACTGAAGAATTTTTCAAAATTTCGTTTAACCCGGTCAGCTTTGAATTGGTGTTAGGTGATGCCCAGGAGTGGAATGCAATGGCTGAAAGCCTTTATATCCTGGGTAATATTTCCGGGCATTGGGCTGATGGTAATATTTCCACTGAAAAAGAGAAAATGAAGATGAGCGGATTTAGTCTGGGAAGCCGTAAGATGTGGTCATGGACACCTCCTAATACAGGTTCCGGAAGATCCGATTGATGATATGTGGGGCAATATTGTAGCAGGTGTATTCCGCTTCAAAAAACCCGGTGTTGAAGAATATATTTTATTTTCGAACGGACAAATAACAGAAGGCACAACCAATGATGAGGCATCAAGTTTTATAATTACAGCCGGAGGTCCGTTTACGATTAAAGTGTTCAGCGATGGAACCGATGTTACAAGCGTAAGACTGGAAAGTGATACCAGGAAGCTGGAATATACAAACGACGGGATTTACATCAACGGGAGTCTTGCCGGTACTTCAATAACATTTGCAGGCAGTGCGTTAACATTGGTGCCTGGTAATTATTTCCTTTACGAAGGAACAATGAACCTGACAAAAAATCAGGCAATTACAGCCGCGGGGTATAGATCTGGCTACTGCCTTCTGTGATCGTGATGTATTTACGGGAGCTGGTAATGCAACCTGGAGCATGATACAGGAGACAGGCTCATACCTGGTACGTATAGATCCTTTACTTGGTAATGTTTTTATCAGGAATGAGGCAGGTTATCCGGCTGTTATTTATCTTGATGGCTGGTGCTGGGGTAAGTACGATGCTGACTCCCATAACTGGAATCAGGAATCTATGGCTACCCTGTACAGAGTCGGTACAACCTATGTTTATGAAGCAACAATATTCATACTTCCATGGGGAGGTGATGTTGCCTTCTTTGCGGCTCCTTTTCCTACAAATCCTGATGCATCAAAAATGGAGATCTATTCCAAATACTTTGAAGGGGTCACAACAGCCGGAAACGGATTATTATTACCTGTTCCTGCAGAGTCAGCTTATTACAAAGTATCAGTTGACCTGAAAGATGGTTTTACATGGGACATGGTAAATATGGATGGAACAAATTACACCATATTACCTACGAATGGTAAAAAATTCACTGTAACATTCACTGCGTTGTAGAATTCTGATTACGATCATTCAGCATAACAACAACAGAGTATATTTGCTCTGTTGTTGTTTTTTTCATTTTAACCAGCAGTAATTTATCAGGATTGTACAATCTGAAAAATAATATATGAAGAAGGCAGTATTTATAATCTGTTTAGCTGTCAGTCAGCTTATTGTTCAGGCTCAGCCGGTAAAAAGAATTAATATTATACAAGGAGAAAAATGGTATGGCGCAGCTGTGAATGAAGGTGATAAAATGCCTTTCATGGAGGGTTATTCTTTAAATCTGAATGGCGATACAAAAGGCAATCAGGCATCACCGCTTATTTTATCTTCGAAAGGAAGATATGCATGGTCCAATTCTCCCTTTGCTTTTACGGTAAATAAAAATGAAATAGTTTTTTCAGAATTTGATGACAGTATTTTTGTCGGATCAGGTGGTGCCGGTTTAAAGGGAGCTTATCTTAAGGCATCTGAAATGTTTTTCCCGCCCTCGGGAAAATTGCCTGATTTACTTCTTTTTGAGAAACCCCAGTATAATACCTGGATTGAACTGATCTATAACCAGAATCAGAAGGATATCTTAAAATATGCTCATGATATCATTGATAACGGATTCCCTCCGGGTGTTTTAATGATCGATGATAACTGGGCGCCGGCTTATGGAAAATTTCAATTCCGGATGGACCGGTTTCCTGATGCCGGAGCAATGATAAAAGAATTGCATGCATTGGGATTTAAAGTAATGCTATGGGTATGTCCGTTTATCAGTCCTGATTCAGAAATATCCAGGGACTTACTGAAAAGAAAGCTTGTGTTAATGAACAATGAAGGAAATCCACACATGTCATGGGCTGAGGCGAAAAATCCTTCAATCATTAACTGGTGGAATGGTTACAGCATGGTGCTGGATTTTACAAATCCGGAGGCAGTGGAATGGTTCAGGGACCAACTGAACAGTATGGTCAGTGAATACGGACTTGATGGATTTAAATTTGATGCAGGTGATCCTGAATACTACCCGGAAAATTCGGTTTCTTACACTAAGGTCACACCAAATGAACATACTAGGCTTTGGGGAACATTTGGACTTGATTATCCGCTAAATGAGTACAGAGCCATGTGGAAAAGAGGGAATGAACCGATTGTTGAAAGACTCAGGGATAAGTATCACACATGGAGTGATTTGAAAAAACTTGTACCTCACATTACAGTGGCTTCACTGCTGGGTTACACTTTTGCCTGTCCTGATATGATTGGAGGAGGAGATTATTCTTCATTTATTTCGGGAGCTGCATTGGATCAGGAATTGATTGTACGTTCAGCTCAATGTCATGCTCTGATGCCGATGATGCAGTTCTCCGTTGCACCCTGGCGGGTTCTTGACGAAGAACATCTGGCTGCCGTGAAGAAAGCTGTAGCGATCAGGCAAAGTTTCGTGCCTGAAATTGTCAGGCTGGCCAGACTTAGTGCAAAAACAGGTGAACCCATTGTGCGAAATATTGAATATGAATTCCCGAACCAGGGTTTTGAGGAATGCAAAGATCAGTTCATGCTTGGCGACAGTATACTGGTTGCTCCGATGCTGGAGAGCGGTACGTCAAGAGAGGTGATTTTCCCCAAAGGAAAATGGAAGGACAAAAACAATGCGGTCATCAAAGGGCCGGCAAAAAAGAGGTTTAATGTTCCTCTGGATGACCTTCTCTGGTTTACAAGAAAATAAGGCAAATTCTTTCAGCACATCACACAAGATAAGTCTTAGTTGGACTAATTGCAGGGTGGAAAAGCTAGCGGCCATGACAATAGTTGACCGGATATTGCGGGTAAATTATATGGCATTTTTATCAACCAGGCAAGTGACATCGTTGTGCAACCATAAAAAGGATGCCGGCACTTCCGTAGTTATTTTCCCTGATAAAAATGCATTAATTATACCCCTTTTCCCGGAACCGCTGATCAGCATGATAATCTTTTTTGATTGCAGGATATCGGCAATACCGATTGTTAATCCAAAAGCAGGTATCTCGCCCATTCCCGATGCCATAGGATGCTGAAGCGATTTTTGAGAAAGTGTGGCAACATGACAATGCGGCTGAAGAAAATTGCCGGGCTCATTGAATGCTATATGTCCGTTTAACCCCAATCCAAGAATACAAGTATCAATTGGTCCGTTGTGTTTTAAATATGACGCAATCCTGACACATTCATCTTCAGGATGTTCAGGATTGCTGTTAAATGTAATGTATCGATCTGAATTCAGGTGAAGAGGGTGTACAATGTTCTCCTGGAGAAAAAATTCGCATGATTGAGGATTATCCATGGGAATGCCACCCCATTCATCCAGCTTTAATATTCGAAGCTTGTCGAAAAACTTCGGATTTTCCTTATACTTTTCTCCTAACAGTTTGTAAGTAGGTAATGGGGAGGAACCACTTGCCGTACATAAAAGCATATCAGGCTTAATTTGAAGTTCATGACATATAAGATCACATGCTTTGTTGCTCAGCAATTCAGGTTTATCCAGAATTTCGATGTCCATTTTCGTTATTTTTTGGTAATACAAACGGGGCTTTTATATAATCATCATTCTGACTTTATCCGCAGGTCATAATATAGACAGGCTGCTCGATACTTAATGTTCAGTCAAACTTTAAAGGTTCTGTATTGAATTGACTGCAAAGTTTATAATAAATATCTATCACTTTCTCCAGCTTGTCCTGCGGAGGGTGATAATCCCATTGAGCAATAAGCTCTTCCTTCTTTTGCTCAATTGCAAATAATTCCTCAGGCTGCCCGGCATTCTTCCAGGCCTCGGATGTCTGAAAGCGTTTATGCAAAAAATCGAACTGGTAATTATGTTGCATATTCATGAGTGTATCTACCGTTTCTGCAAACAGGCAGTTTTTTTCAAGCACTTCACTGATGGTACCTGCAGCTCTATAAACTGATTCATCTCCTTCAATATGCCGGATAGCTTCCGCTGCATCAGACAAAGCCTGTACATCGAGCAGTGCTTGTTCGGGCGACCATACCTGGTCAGTTGACAGCGGCATCAGGTTAAAAGCTTTATAACCTGTCATCAAGCCCGTAAAAAAACCGAGGGCTTTATCACCCTGGGCTGTACTTCCTGGCATCTGGGCAGATGTCATGATGTCTTTAAGGTTATAATACTGCAGATGCAGTCCCTTCATTATTTGCATTTTTATCATTTCAAGCCGTGAATGTTCCACAGTACCAAAGGCCATTTGCCCCGATCTCAGATCCATGGCCTGCGGGTGCGGGTAGATGTAAGCCTTGGCTTCGGGGAAAAGGGCATGCAGAACAGCAGCAGCCCCCAGTACCTCCGCCAAACCCAGGACATAAGCCCCAATAGGGTCAACGGGGCCGCTCATCCCCATCATTGGCATCGATCCAACCATGAAGTCTGTAATTTTTATTCCTGGCTTGAAAAATAAATACAATTCATCTGTATCAAGGATCAACGGGCTAGGGGAAAAAAGCATTAAACTCCGATCATCAGTATTCTCCTGATCTTCGGCAATGGCCCGTATTTTTGAAAATTCATCCTCAAGCGCTGCGTCCACAGACTGAATGGTACCTCCGCCATTCCGGTTATACCTGAATCCGATCAGGTATTGTTCAACGGCTTTCAATGGTCCGGCAGTATCCTGTGGTACTCCGCAGCTATATCCCTTTATATTTCTCTTTTCAGATAAAACATGAATTAGTTTAGTTCCTTCAATGACGTCTTTTCGTGTCAACGGCACAATCTGCCTTGTTTTATAATCACAGTACTGATAGGGTAAATCGGTTAGTTTGATGATAATTTTTTCACCCGGAAAATGGTTCACAATCATGTCCTGCCATCCGTGATGGTTTCCATTTAAATCACCATCGGGTACGCGGTTTTTTTTAATGTGGGACAGGCAGGCTTCCATGGCTTCAGATGATGGATAAATCCTTCCGTTTTTCACATAAAGCGTTTCAGCGGATGCGGATTTATGAAGTAAGTCAGTATTACGTGTTTTTAAGCCGTTATTTATGACCACCTTGCATGCCTCTGAAATTATCTCGCGAAGAAGTTTGTCTGGTAATAACTTAGATATCATTTACTTTAATTTTTCTGCTATTAAAAACAATTACAGATCCTGCCAGTATAAAAACCGCACCGATAATAAGGCTGTTGATTGCATAGATCCTCTGCATTGGCATTGATTCATACAGCCAGCCGCTAAATATATTGCCGGAGATGGCTCCGGCTCCAAAATATGCCGCCCAAAGCAATGACAATCCGGTGGTTCTCCATTTAGCGGGAATCAGCTTGTTGATATATTCAACCGAAGCAATCCACAGCAGCGTCCAAGTCATGCCATTCATTGTTTCAATCAGAAACACAAGATGAGGATTACTGTTAATGGAATAAAAAAACATCCTGATTGCCGTTGCAAAAATGGCAATCAGAACGACTTTCTCCGGTTTCATGCGAATAAGAAGCCAGGCTGCAATAAAATAAAACGGCAGTTCACTTAACGCCTGTACACCTATGACGGCACCTGTAACTTCCGGTGTGGCACCGATTTCGCGCATATACAGGGTTAAAAAGAAAGTAATGGCCGACTGTCCCATCGAAACAACAACAATGATAAGCAGGAAGAAGAGCAGGATTTTATCCGACAGAATACCGGAAAGGTTTTTGAATTCCAGATCAATTCCTCTGTTTTTTTTCGTCGCCGCAGGAAGCCCGTGAAGAGCCAACAAAGTAAATATCAGAAAAACTGCCCCGGTATAAAATGCTACTTTAACTCCGAAAACCGGAATAAGCCATCCGGTAGATGCGGCTCCGAGCGCATAACCCGGAGCCCCCCAGAACCGGATATTACTATATGAGATATTTTTCCTGCCCTCGATGTGGTCGAGAGCCAGGCTGTCGAGTAAAGGAAGGACAGGATTATTGAATAATGCCAGAACCAGTGTCATTGCAGCAACCGGGATAATACCTTTCCCAACAAACGGGAACAGTGAAAAAAGCAGGGCTGCAGCGATAACGGAAATCCTTAAACAGGGCAGTTTTCCGTATTTATCGGCCAGAACTCCCCATAAAGGTTGCACAAGTAACATGACAACCCATGGAATGGCTGCAACAAGTCCAATCTGAATACCTTTTAGCCCGCAATCTTTCAACCAGATATTAAACAAAGGCATCCATGATGAAAGGCTGGCAAATCCAAAAAGGAAGGCTACCCTTAACCGGTTGTTTTCTGATCGTGCCAGAGTAGATATTTTATTTCTGATACTATTCAAAAAATGAAAGATTTATGTTTTTGGATTATCCGTAATGATTAACAGCATATTTCTAATATGCCAGCCAGGTCGTTAACCAGAGTCAGATAATTGGTCGTCAAACCTAAGTCAGATTATTTTGTTTTAAAAATTCAATAAGACTACCAATATCAGGGCTTGTTCCGGTTTTCACATAATAGCCGGACACTGCATTAGCAACAACTAAAGATTGAAAGAGATTAAAATTGTAAAACAGGGAGAAACACAAACCTGCATTGAAATTATCTCCTCCTCCGGTCAGTAGTGTCGGCTCTTCACAGTAGAAAGTATCACATTCTTCAAATGCAACTCCATCGTAAGCTATGGCATCTCTTGTCCGGTGAATAACTAATTCGTCAGCATTGCATGCAGTAAACAGCATTTTTATAAAATGTTCATCCGTGTCATTATGTGAAAGATCAAGCGCTCCGGCGATTAAATCTGCCTCATTCTGGTTCAGGCTGATTAGTACTTTGAAATATTTTCTGAATTTATTTAAAAGAGCAATCGCATACAGTATCTCTTTCTTCGATCTGCGCGTACAGTCTGAAAAGTCAGAAAGGAACCGGGGATGTTCTTTTGATGGCATTGCTGAAGGTAATATTTCGTCAAGAATCCCTTCCCAGATAAGCGATGAATTTTCGATCTCGCTCCAGTTTAAAAAGGAAACCAATTGTTTCCCTGAAATCAGCTCTCTGATCCGGTCTGTTCCCAAATGGTTTTTAATCCCCTCCCAGTCAAGCTTATCGTACGGATCCGGATCGAACATTATCGCTTTTGTATCATTAAACTCCAGTGCTGTCGCAGTAATTGGTTCTCCGACAGTAAATAGCATACAGTTGCCTGACATAGAGCGGAAAACAGGCAGAATATCCGGGAGTCCGAAAGTTCCAACACATGTGACCTTCATACCAAGGTTTCCCAGGGCATTTCCTGTGATGACCATATTCCCGCCCATTTTAGACTGCTGCGTTCTCAGCTCAATTCCACAACTGGTTTTCTCGTGGCTTATCAGGAACTCGCCCAGCTCGCGGCTATCAGCATAAAACTCCTTTTTGTTTTTAACGACCCTTACAATATTATCAATGGATGCGTCAAATCCAAGGAAGGCAGTTATGTCATTGATTTTCTTCTGCTGAAGTTGTAAAACTATCCCGGGGATTGCTTCGATAATCCTGTTGTTCATGTTCAATGATTATTTTATTTGGAAAGATCTTTAAATTTTCATCTCTCCCCATCCTTTCCTGTATTCTCTCTTAATAAACTGGTTTGCCGGTTCGAAGTTCGTTATTCGCATATTTATGCCGTCCCATTTATAAGTGATATATCTTCCGGGAAAAGTAAAACCTTCCATTTCACCGTAAACAGGGTCTTTTCTTATTATTTTTTCGCGGATATTAAAACATCTCAATAATAAGTTACCCATCAATACGGTTTCAGTGAGTGGTCCTGCATAGCCGACAAATGGTGAATCAACTTCAGCATTACCATAACCGGCAATACAAGCATCAATCCACTGCCACCAATGGCCATCCATATCTCCCTCAACGCGGGGATATTTTTGCGGAACTTTGACATCTTTGTTCCTTGAAAGAGGCAGCAGAACCGGATTTCGTCCACCCCAGCCACATGCAGCTTTTCCTTTTGTCCCTATAAACAAGGTGCTCCCTTCATAGTCATGTAATCCGGGCCAATCGCCCATTATATCATTCATATTTACATCAGGATCGATTTCACCTGGGCGTTCCGGAGTTATTCCTCCGTCCATCCAGTAAAGATTTAAATCTTTCCCGTTTTTTAACTGGTATTTAAAACGGATAGAACTGGACACGGGCCCGCTTTCCGGATAAATTCCTTCGGTGAATATCCCGTTATAGACAGTACTGGCACTGCAGGATACCTCTGTCGGGAATCCAAGTTCAAGTAGTTTAAACGGAGGTCCGATGATGTGACAACCCATATCACCCAGCGCCCCTGTCCCAAAACGCCACCAGCCCCTCCAGTTGAAAGGAACCATATTATCGATATAATTTGTTTCTCCGGCAGTACCTAACCATAGATCCCATTTGAGTTCATCCGGTACTGAAGAGGGTTTATCAGGCCAGGGGATTCCCTGTGGCCAGACAGGCCGGTCAGTCCAGCAATATACTTTTTCAATTTCGCCAAGTACATCCGCATCAATCCATTCACGTAAGGTGCGCATACCATCGCACGATGTACCCTGATCGCCCATCTGAGTAACAACTCTATATTTTTCAGATGCTTCCGTCAGGATACGAGCCTCGAAGATATCATGAGTCAGAGGTTTTTGAAGGTAGAGATGTTTATTCAGCTGCATAGCGCTGAGACCTACTATGGCATGATTATGATCGGGGATAGCTACCGACACTGCATCGAAGTTTCTGTTTTCCTTCTCAAACAATTCCCGCCAGTCGTAATAGAATTTGGCTTTGGGGAACTCTTTTCTTTTGGAAACAGCCTGTCTGTCATCGACGTCACATAGAAAAGCAATTTCAGCATTCTTTTTAGGGGCAATCGCATAATGACGAATGTCATCACTTCCTTCTCCCCCGCAACCAATTGCAGCAATCAGCAGTTTGTCGCTGGGAGGAACATGTCCCAGTCCGCTTATTGTGAAACTTGGAAGGATAGTTAAAGCAGTTGCTCCGGAAGCAGCAGTTTTTACAAAACTTCTCCGTGAAATATGGTTACGGATTGTTATTTTTTGATTAATTCTTTTCATTTTAATAATCATTAAAATGTTAATTAATAATCAGTTAATTACTATTTTACGGTTTTTTTAAGTGGCTTGACCGCAATTTCCTTAAAGAATACAACATCCTTTTCACTATGGTTTTGGATACCTAAATAGCCCGTTTCAGGACGAGGTCCACGGAAGGGTTCAAAGTCAAATTTACGATCCGGTACCGGATCTCCTTCCGTGTAATCGGTCACTTTCTCTCCATTCAAAAAAACAATTGTTCTTAAATGGTCCAGTGTAATTTCCAGGGTATTCCATTCCGGACCCGGCTTGCCTGTTTTTGCCAGGGGCTTGGTCAGAGAGTACAGAGTGCCTGTGTAATGATAATCATCCTCATCAGATAACTCCGGTTGATTATCTATCTGAACTTCGTACGCATAGTTTACTGGCATCCATTCCTCACGGGGTTCAATAGGAATTCTTATAAAAACTCCTGAATTGCTGTTGGTGTCGCGCATTTTATAAACTACCCGGATGACACAATTACCAAATTTCTCTCCCTGCCAGTAAAGTAAACCCATTCCTCCATTACCTCTTATTAAACCATCTTCAACTGACATTGAGCCCGGACCAACATGTTTCCACCCTGCCAGATCTTTTCCATTGAATAATTGTCTCCATTGGCTTTTATCAGCCACACATGAAGATAAGCTTGTTGTCAAAAAAAATGACACAATCACAATCAGATTAATAAGCAAAAAGACTTTTGCAGATAAAATCCTTGAAGCGATTCTTTGCCTGGTTGTCATAATTCTTTCCATAGTTTATAGATTTAATTATTAAGATGTAGACTTTCTTCTTATTATCTCATTTTTAACGAGTGGCTTCGCCAGGAAACTCAAGCTCAGAATATAAGCTAATGGTAAATACAATATCATCATTCCTGCCTGCAACCCGATCAGGTCTTTCAGCTTTCCGATAATCAAAGAGAAGATTGCACCTCCCGCGATTGCAGTACACAATATCCCTGCTAATGAACCGTGATATTTTGAAACGCTGTTCAGTGCAAGCGAAAAGATAATCGCATACATCACCGAGAGACAAAAACCCATTGCAGGAAACCCTAACAAAGCAAATTTTGCGTTGCCGAATAGTGCGAATGTCAGAGAGACAAAAGCGGCGGCAGTAAAAATACGTAATACAATTTTACTGTCAATAATCTTTAACAGGACAAGTCCAAAAATACAACCGACAGTCATCATGCCCCAAAAGAGGCCTACGGTCGCAGCGCCTTCTGTTTCCGGTTTAAACCCATGATAGGTGCGTAAGAATTCAGATATCCAGTTTGCAATTCCCTGTTCTAATCCCACGTAAGTAAAAATCCCAAGAAAAAAGAGTATAACAGTTTTTTGTCTGAATAAATCCAAATGAGTCTCCCATGCTCCGACAATTTCATCCTCCTTTCTTATAACCTTTGGGAAACGTATTAAAAGAATGACCGTCATCATCAGGAGGCTTACAAAAGCAAAGATCCAGTAAATTGATGCCCACGGCAACTGAAACGGTGTCAGAAAGGCCATGATCTTTATAAATAATCCATCAGGAGTCGTCTGATTACTCAGATTAGTTACAAGGTATGAATAGAAAAACGGACTTAGAAACGAGGCAATCCCAAATACGAGCTGGGCTATTACAGAATTAAACGCAAAATGCTCTTCCCCTCCGGATACTCTCAGCAACGGGTATATTGCAACCTGTAAAAGTGTCATTCCGCTTCCCATAAGAAACAGCGAACAAAGGAAAACCGGAAATACCGGGAAAAGCGAGAATAATAATGCCCCCGAAAACGCAAGTATCCATGCAATAATTAAACTTTTCTTTTCATGGTATTTCTGGACAATCATTCCGGATGGAATTGACATTAAGGCATATGCAATAAAAAATGAAAACGGAAGCAATCCGGTCATTGTTCCATCCAAAGCAAAGCTGTCGCTGACATTCGGATTAATAGAGCCCAGAATATTAGTCAAAAAGGAAATGACAAAAAAGATCAGGAAGATAAGTATGACCAGATAGTAATTTCTTTTCATGGGCTACATTCATTGATTATTAAATATCAGTTGTCCACTCTGAATTCCTGCTTTTTCCGGATATGCATTACCATGCCGCCACCTTGTTCCAGGTGGACAGGAATTTTGCTTTTTGCGGAAATTTCAAGGTTTTCTATTTTTACAGCGTTAACGTCTTGCGGCACATCGGTATAAATTTCTGCAGAAAAAATCCCGTCGGAGAGAAAATTGAAAGAAACAGCCAGGTCCTTTGGATCATTAGTTATAGCACCGACATACCATTCGTCATTCTTTTGCCTGGCTATAATAATGTATTTTGAAACTTCAGCATCCGGAACTTTTGTTTCATCCCAAACAGTCGGAACCTCTCTTATAAACTCGAAACCCGGCTGACCTTCATAGGCTTCGGGAAAGTCACAGACCATGCCAAGGTAGCTTTCAAGAACCACATACATGGCAAGCTGATGACAACGTGTTCCCATCATCAAAGGTTTCTCGTAATGAACGACAAACTGATCTTCGGGGACGGCTCTGAAACCCCCGAGGTGGTAGTCGGTGGCTCCGGCCAGCAGCCTTGTAAAAACAATATTTAAATCATGTTCAGGTGTTACCAGCTTCTCCCATTTGTTTACCTCATAATTCAGAGTACCCTCGCGGGTAAATTCGTTCGGCCAGGTTCTGTGCAGCCCTGTCGGTTTATATGCTCCGTGAAATTGTACGTGAAGATGATGTTCAGCCGCCTTAGCCAGAATTTCGTTTTGTATATTAACCATTTCCTGGTCGTCGCGGTCCATAAAATCGACCATTAATCCACCGATACCCCATTTTTCATACTGTTTGAATGCCTCTGCAAGCCTGGGGTATAATGCAGCCCAGTGGACCCATACACGAATTCCAACGCCCTTTGAGTTTGCATAATCGCATACCTGTTGCATATCCAGGCCATCTACAGGCTGAGTAACGTCGACCTCTGTACCGGGCATGTAACCGGTGCCATTATTTACATACCACTCGTGTCCGCCAGATTCAACTACTGAATGGTATTCCAGGCCATTACGTGAACAAAAATCGATGTAATATTTATTAGTCTCAAAATTATTACCCCGGGTGATGGTTAAATCGCCAACAACGGTTCCATTCCACCATGGCCAGGTCGTTTTCCCGGGCTTAATCCATTTGGTATCCTTTATTTTACACGGTTCATTCAGGTTAGTAAGTATATCTTGACTCAAACAAATCACCTATCCGGTCACTTATCATCATCACCCGCCACGGACTTTTAAATGGCAGCCCGGCTTTTACACTTATTCCGTCCTGCCCCGGTAAGGGAGCCAGTTTACTTTTAAGTTCGCCGCTGTCGTTAATCAGATACATTCCTGCATAATCTGCCAGTGCTGCTTCGGTAATTGCCATAAAAATACCGTCGAAATCAAAAAGGGTTGGCAGATCCATTAAAGTATTCTCATTTATTTCATTGAGCGGTAGGTTGCTGTACAACCCTTCATGCGAAGTAAGAAAATCGGGAAGAAAAAGTGTCAGAACCTTTGGATTTTCAGATAAATTGAAAGTTGTGTTTTCATTTATCAGGGAAAAAGATTTCCATTTTTTCTGCCTGGGAAATTCATACCGGAAAGCAATGCCATCATTGAAAGCCCTGACAACAAGGTTTATTTTACGGAATGGAGCCGTCTTCTCAACCAGAAAAATGTTTACCTCATTGCAGAAGTTCCTGGCAGTTTTCGATTTTCCAACTACCAATTCATAAGTTTCATCTGTTGAGCGGTAGTACTGGATTTTTAACGGTGAGGTTCCTGCCAAATTCACCGCTTTCCTCAAATACAAGGGTCAACTTTAAATCTTCTGCCAGGGTTTTTCCCTTATATGAAACAGAATAGGAAGGATAACCTTTTTTGATACAGAAAGAAAAATGATCTGCCCGTCAGGCGATCGAAGTTCAATAGGAGTCGTCCCTGAATTGTTCCGTTTTGAACAGAAGGCCGGCTTGTGCCCTATTGCTTCTGCTTTCCGGGTTTTTGTCACTTTTGTGATCTCCTGAAATGTTATTTCCTTCGAAAACAACAACTGTCGGGAAAAGAAAATAAATGTATAAGATCGCACCGATGACCTTTCTCATTTCGTTTGTCTTATACCTGGAATATTTAACTGGTTACCTGTTTTTTTGATTTCCATTTTAAAACCTGGTTAAACCACCTTCAAATACATCAATTTTCTCCGCAATCCGCATCATTTCTCCCAGAGAAAACTTACACACACAGCACGGTGGTCCGACGGGTAATCCCGGATTTCAATTCCTGATTTTCCATCAGGAGGACCAATAGTATTAGCTCCGGTAACTTTCAGCTCATTCCCTTTATAAAAGACAAAATCGATCCTGTCGTGGATTTCACCCGGGGAATTGATCGATGACCAGGTTTCCCCTGGATTTTGAACCTCATCAGTGTAATAGACACGGAAAGCATCAGTCATCCCGATGTCCGTAAAAGCTTTAGTAGCAGGCCATTCCACTTTAATCTGACACAAGTCGCTTTCAGCTGCTTTTTGAGTCCAGTCCTGAAATGAAGGTTCATTAAAATCGCCGGTTAAAATAACCGGTAAGCCTTCCCGGAGTATTTCCTAAATCTCTTTTAAATATTCTCTAACCTCGGTTCCCCGTGCAGAATCAGCATAGGTAACAGCTTCCTTTTCGCTGGAAATAAACGGAAAATCGCCGTATTTGATTTTTGCCAGCTGATACGGCTGGTAAGGTATGTAGTTTAAGTGGCAATTGAAGAACCAGGCAAACCTGTTGTCAGAAATCTTAATTTTAACTCCCATTTTTGCCGAAGCAGTATCCAAAAACGGAAATTCAGACAAAATTCCGTAACCTCCCTGATCCAGGAAGTTCCAATCAAGTATCTCAGCAATTTTTGCTGCATTATTGCGGGTTGTCCCATCAGGATTGTATCCATAGATCTCCTGCAGACCAACCAGCTTTGCCCCTGAGGCTCTTATAACCTCAACCGATTTATCAAGTGATAGTTTTCCGGCCTCGCCTCCGACCCACATATTAAATGTCAGAACTCCAAACTCATTTTTGTTTTCATGAATTGAAAGATCTGATTTTGTTTTATTTTGCAGACAGCCTGTTGTGAATAAAATAATAATTATTGCAGGCAGCAATAACAGAAATTTAATCCTCATAGTTTTCATATCGGCTTAATATCAGGCATTATATGCAAATTGAATGAAAAAAGATACGTTTAAACAATATTAAGAAGTGTTATAACTTTGTTTTTACAGAGTTCCAGTAGCCGGTCAGCCTCTTTTTTATTATTAAGAATTCCGCAATAATAATAAACTCCATCAACCATGGTAAAAATCAGATCGGTCGCTTCTTTAATATTTACATCCTTAATTACATTGTTCTTTCTGGCATTTTCCAAGGTATTTGCGAAAATCAACCTTAACTCCTCATGAATTTCCCTAAACCTGTTCTTGATTTTTTCATTCCTGTATGTAAGGGCATAGCAACTGTAAAAAACCCCGTCATCAAACAAACTGTTCCATTTTCTTGAAAACAGCATATCAATTTGCTCAATAAGCTTTTCCCTGGAGATTATACTGTTTTTATCCTTATAAATTCTGCGATACCTCTCAAGTATAAAGTCAATCAATGCAAGTATCAATTCATCCTTACTTTTAAAATAATGGATAATTAAGCTTGGATTTACCCGCAGATGACCAGCAACTTTTGCAATAGAGGTATTTTCCAGTCCCTCCTTTTTTGAAACTGAATAAAACGCTTTAACTATCTCCTTCTGACGAACTTCCTTTAAGCTTTTCCTACCCATAACAGTGAATCTGATTGTTTTTCCGAGCCAATATTTCTTTAAAACTTATGAGGGCAGATACATTTTCTTACTGTTAATTTATTTCCCGGCCTCATGGAACTCCAATTAATTACAGACTTTATGAAACCTGTAAATTAGTTAAAAACAAATTTACCAATTCCAGATAAATCAAGTGCTTTAAAATTACGATTTTAAAAATTTATTTTAAATGAATATTCAATCAATTTTAATTTATTTGTTTAATTTTACTTCTACACTAACAAGATCAACACCGGTTTTTTTGGTAAAGTGATCTTTTTCTGATTTTATCTGGATTGATATGAATTAACCTTCGAAATCAATTGTTAACCTAATTTTCATTAACCGAACCTTTATGAAGAAGAATGCTTGTTCAAAAAAAAGAAAAAACCATAACCAATTGAAATGGTTGATGGTGCTGATTTCATTTTTATTCCTATGGACTCAGGGTAATGCGCAGGAATTACAGATCAAGGGAAAGGTTGTTGCGGCAAGCGACAATACAGAACTCCCGGGTGTCTCGGTGGTTGTTAAAGGCACAACCAGGGGAACCCTGACAAATGGTAATGGGGAATATGAAATTTCTGCTCCCTCAAACGGAGTCCTTGTTTTCTCATTTATTGGGATGAAGACTGCGGAAATCAATATTAACGGTCTCACAACTGTCAATATGTCGATGGAAGAAGAAGTTACGGGACTTCAGGAAGTAGTTGTTGTAGGGTATGGCACTCAAAAGAAAGTGAACATTTCAGGGGCTGTTGATCCGATTGATACGAAGGAGCTTAAAAACCGCCCACTGGTAAATTTATCTCAGGGTCTGCAGGGTATCGCACCAAACTTAAATATTGATTTTGTCAGCGGCGAACCCGGCCAGGTTGCCCGGATCAATATACGCGGTATTACCTCAATAAACGGAGGCGAACCTCTTATTCTGATTGACGGCGTACCTGCCGATGCAATTGAATTAAACAAGCTATCTCCGGAGGATGTTTCAGGAATAACAATCCTTAAAGATGCTGCATCGTCGGCTATCTATGGCGCCCGGGGCGCATTCGGAGTCATTCTGATAACCACTAAATCCGGTGAAAAAGAAGGCGTACATGTCAGCTATAATAATAATTTGTCACTGTCTAAACCGACAATTTTACCTGATAAAGTCAGTGACCCTTATATCTACATGAGGCTTCAGGAAACATCAACCGACAATACTCCATGGGATGTTATTAACTATAGTGATGAAGAATTCACCTGGGCCAAGGAACGTTCAGAGAATCCGGATGGAACAGTGGGAGTACGTGTAAATCCAAGTGACCCGACCAGCTGGGCTTATATGGGGAACCGGGACTGGACATCATATTTCCTTAGTAATTATACTTTCTCTCAGAAGCAACACATTCAAATTGACGGCAGGACCGACAAAACAAGTTTTTACCTGTCAGGTTCTTACGATAATGAGAACGGAGCCTTAAAAATTGCTGATGATATTTTTAAACGTTATAGCATCAGAAGCAAAGTTGATTATACACCTTTTGACTGGTTAACTATCGGGAATAATACCCTCTTGACCATGACTGATCGGATTTCGCCTTCATATTTATCAATCTGGGAACTTTACAACTTCGCACCCACGTCGTATGAAAAGAATCCTGATGGCTCGTGGGCCAATTCCGGCGTCGGAATTGAAGCAGCCAGACTTACAGATGGCGGAGAGTGGAGTAGAAAATATTATGGAGTACAGTCCAGCTTCACAGGCGAAGCACGGTTTTTCAAGGGAGCGTTTAAAATTAATTCTGATTTTACCATCCGGAAAGGAACCGGTAATGAAAGTTGGTTCTATTCAAAATACAAAATCGGGTATGGCCCTGATGATATCCGCGAAATCGGAGTCAACAGCGCTTACCGCAGTGCAACATTTGATACTTACAGCGTTTTCAATATTTATGGCACTTTCAATAAAACCTTCGGTAAACACGAGCTTACCGCACTGGTTGGTTTTAACCAGGAATACAGCCGGTCTGAGTGGTTCGAAGCCCAACGCGACATGGTAATTTCGGGATCACTCCCAACAATTGCCCTGGCAACAGGAGAGGATTATGTAGATGAAATTATTTCTGACTGGGCTATTCGCGGAGCTTTCTTCCGTTTGAATTATATTTTCAAAGAGAGGTATATTGTAGAATTTAACAGCCGCTACGACGGGTCTTCAAGGTTTCCCAGGAGCAGCCGTTTTGGCTTTTTCCCTTCCGCCTCGGCAGCCTGGCGTATCGACAAGGAAAATTTCATGAAGCCGATTGAAAATACTGTTAGCACACTTAAGCTTCGTGCCTCGTACGGCTCGCTGGGAAATCAGAATGTTTCAGCATATGGCTATATTCCGACAATGGATCCATCTCTGGCCTACTATATGATAAACGGTGAATTACCCCAGAGGGTTTCTCCTCCCCAGCTTGTTTCCGATAATTACACATGGGAGAATGTCGCAACTTTAAATTTTGGCATTGAAACAGGATTTTTTAAAGACAAACTGAGTGCAACATTTGATATTTATCAAAGAAACACCACAGGGATGTTAACAGTGGGCAAAGACCTTCCCGATGTTCTGGGTGCAGCCGAGCCAATGGAAAACGCAGCCGATCTTCAAACCAATGGCTGGGAACTTGCGGTTACGTACAGAAGTAATATTAGCCTGTCAGGCAAACCTGCCTTTTTCAATGCAAGGTTTATTTTATCTGACAGCCGTGCCTGGATAACCGGTTTCGACAATCCCAATAAAGACCTTAACCAATATTATATTGGAAGAGAATTTGGTGAAATCTGGGGACTTGAGAGCGACGGATTTTACAAAACAGTGCCGGAAACTCAGGCCCTTGACGAAACACAGTTAATACCCTGGGGGGCATTGTCAATTGTTCCGGGATGGCCAAAATATGTTGACCGTGATGGAAATGGTATTATTGAAAAAGGATTTACAGTCGATGACCCAAAAGATGCAAAAATCATTGGTAACAATTCTCCCCGATACCGGTATGGTTTAAGCCTCTCGTTTGACTGGAACGGTTTCGATATAAAAACATTCTTTCAGGGAATCGGGAAAAAAGACTATTACCCGACCCATTACCTCTATTGGGGATTTTATCAGCAACCATATGCCGGAGGTTATAGACACCTTCTCGATTTTTACCGTGGCGAAGCCGATACCGAAGTTGAAAGAGCCAAACATTCACAGGCTTATATCGATGCCGGTCTTGCTGATGCCAATCTGGATGCAAAATACCCGGTCTTTCAGGCATGGCTGGCTGACGTAAACCTGGGTAAAGATCTTAATTCCTCAAAAGGTCTGGCAACGCCTCAGACAGGATACCTGCTCAATGCAGCATACCTCCGTATTAAAAACATTACGATCGGATATTCTCTGCCAAAAACAGTGACACAAAAGGTTAATATCGAAAGGGTTCGCTTTTTTATAAGCGGAGAAAATATTGCTGAATGGTCGGAATTAAAAAAATATTTCGACCCGGAAGCAATAACCGATAACGGGGATGGATATGCCTATCCGTTTCAAAGGAGATATTCATTTGGTATAAACATCGATTTTTAATCTTTTCTGGCGTGAAAATGGAAGTATTATGAAAAAATTAACCATTATACTCAGCATGACAATCATCATTCTGCTTTCAGCATGTAATGATGAATTTATGGACAGGTTCCCGGAAACTTCGATCGGTGCCGAAAACTTCTTTAACAGTGAAGAAGATTTGAAAATGTACATTTATAATTTGTACGATTTCCCTGGTATCTGGAGCTATACCGATGATGGATACAAAACCACTGATAACGCTGCCAACACAGGCAGCACTGAAATGAAAAACATCATGTTAAGCAGTAACCCGTCTTCAGCAACGATAACAGAGGGCTGGACCTGGACTTCACTACGGAATATCAACTTTTTTCTTGAAAATTTCCAGAATGCTGATATTTCTGAAGACCTGCTTGCTCATTATGAAGGCCTCGGAAGGTTTTTCCGGGCCCGCTTTTATATGGATAAAGTCAAAAGATACTCTGACGTTCCCTGGTATGACAAGGTAATCGGATCTTCTGATATTGAACTTCTCTATAAAGGCCGTGACCCCAGAGACATGGTTGTTCAAAAAATATTTGAAGACTACGAATTCGCAGGTAATAATGTGAAATCTGGTCAGCCGGTAGGAGCTGTAAATAAATGGGTTGTTCTGGCATATAAAGCACGGCATGCCCTTTACGAAGGAACATACAGGAAATACCATCCGGAGCTGGAGCTGCAATCGACTGCAGATACATACCTTAATATTGCAAAGGACGCAGCAAAGGAGATTATTGATGACGGTGGTTTTTCAATATTTAGTACCGGTGATCCTGCAAGTGACTATGGTACTTTGTTTGGAAGTAGTGACCTTACAGGAAATTCTGAAGTTATTTTTGCCGATATCTCTGAAGACCAGGTTAGAAACAGCGGCTACTGGGGGTTTATTTTTGGTAACTACGAAGTAAGTCCCTCAAAAGACCTTTTACAATCGTACCTTATGGCTGATGGTTCTTTCTATTCCCAGCAACCGGGGTATATGACCAAATTGTTTGTGGAAGAATTTGTTGACCGTGATCCCCGTCTGAAACAAACATATGCTTTCCCGGGATTCGTATTAATCAATACCAACACCTTCGACCAGGGTGCCGGCGTTTACAAACAGCAACTGATGAAAAACTTTACCGGGTATCACCAGGTAAAAGGTTTTGTTAATGATGTAAGCCAGTCTGTTCAAAACAGTGTTGATTTTCCTTCTGTCAGGCTTGCAGAAATACTGTTAATTTATGCTGAAGCAAGAGCCGAATTAGGAGAACTGACACAGGAAGACCTGAATCTAACGATTAATGTATTGCGCGACCGTGCCGGAATGCCACACCTTACAATGAACCCGGCAGTTGATCCTGTTGAGGAAGCCAGGTATCCGAATGTTAAATCAAACTCACTTTGGAAGGAAATCCTTGAAATCCGCCGTGAACGCCGGATCGAACTTGCACTCGAGGGTTACCGGTTTGATGACCTGATGCGTTGGGAAGCAGGTAAATTAATTGAAAACGAGCCTATAGGCTTGTACTTCCCGGGGTTAGGATATTACGATATCACAGGAGATGGCGTTGAAGACATAGTATTACTCGATATAAGTGAATCAATTCCCGGACCTGATGAAAAAGAAACCAACTCGTTGGGCGAAACTCTGATTTACTACCGGGTAGGGCCCCAGGACAGTGATGCATCATTTTATATAAGTGGTAACAATGAGGGCTATATTCAATCTGAAAAAGACAGGGGTACATTTATAGAACCTAAATACTATTACAGGCCTGTACCTGAAACTCATACCAAAGTGAATCCGAATCTCACTCAAATATTTAACTGGGACTGATAATGTGAAATTGCTAAAACAAAGAAAATGAAACGTATATCTTGTTTTTTAATAGTTGCGCTTCTCTTCGCAATAAGTTGTGTCCCAACTTTTGAAGAATCAGGTGATCTGCCCGACGTGCCGGCAGTTATAGAGATACTTGCAGGAAATGAAACAGGGATGATTCCTCAGATCAATGCAATTTATGATGAAATTTACCTGGATACTGTTTTTCTCAAGGACAAAACTGTCGATCTGACGAAAATCTATCTGCAGGGAAATCTTGAGAAAGGCTGCAATATTAAGCCTCTTGAAGGTTCACCATCATTTGGCGTCTTTGGTGATTTTTCAGCTCCGCGTAAGTATAAGGTAACAGCTCCTTCAGGGAAATCTGCCGAATGGACCATCGTAATGGATTTTTACGTTCCGCCTGTTGGTTGTTTAGTCGACCGCTGGGTGGGCAATGTGATTTGCACCGATGATATCTTTGCGGACTACAGCCCTACATCATGTGTTGGTGTAAAATTAAACAATGACTGTAAGTCACTGCAGCTGACGTTCGATTTCTGGGCCGATGCAAGTGCGATTGCCGTAATGGAACTGCAACTTGGTGATATAAACATGGATACTTTTAAGGGCGATCTGACCCTTGTGAGTGATGTAACTGTCACTTCCTGGGGCGACACGATGACTTTTCATCACGGACCAGCCGGAACATACAATGCCATTGCCAATGAACTGTACCTGGATATTGTATTCAGCGGATACGATATTGGTGGTGGAAATTACAAATTTACTGTGCGACAGGGTAAATAAATTACAGCCCCATAAATCATGGTTCTATTAAAACAGGCCCTGGTAAACAGGGTCTGTTTTTTATTGTTACAGATCCTTAATATTAATCTGTTTCAACTATTTAATTACCGGATACGGAAAAACTGATCCAAGTTGTATCCTGGCGCCCTCTTTTTGTGATCTGCGTGCTGCTTCAATTATTTCAAGCACATGCAGAGAATGCTCAGCATTTATCAGGGGCTCCTTGCCAGTAACAAGGCTCTCACATATTACCGAAGCACCCTCCTGCCAGACATAAGAGCCCGGATCTGTAGAAAACCGTTGTGGTTCTTCATGGTCAAGTGTTGCCATTTCAACAGCAAAAGGCATCCAGTCATACCCGATAAGGTGCATAGCTCCTCTGTTACCTACAAGTGACACAGTTGGTTTATCCTGGCCTGTTCCCTGATGCCCGTATGGGTCAAAATAATTAAATCCGCACATCACGTGTGAAATGGCACCGCTGTAATGTTCCATCAGAATACTTGCATTATCTTCTGCCTCAACCTTTATTTTACCTTTATCGTCTACTGTACGTTCCTGAGTAAGAATATTGAGCATCGCCGTAACTGACTTGACTGGCCCGAGAAGGCCCGTCAGGGTTGAAAGATTGTACACTCCTAAATCAGGCATGCTGCCACCCAGACTTTCATAGAAGAATGCTGACCAGGTCGGCCCTAAATGGCCGTAATGGGCGTGCGCTGCAGCAACTGTTCCAAGCTTTTTCTCATTTATTTGTGTGGCCATGAAAGCAAACTGAGGACTGTTGACAACAGCAGGTGCTCCCCATATTCTGATACCCTGTTTTTTTGCCAGTTGTAAAAGGTCAAGCCCTTCACTGTAAGAATTGGCCATTGGTTTTTCACTCCAGATATTTTTACCTTTTAATAACGCTATTTTGTTTAGTCTTCCATGTTCCTGCATATCGGTAAGGTTGATCATCAGGTCGAAATCAGCCCCTGCCAGCATAAGGTCGATATGTGGATACTGGTTTGGCACATGGAACTGTTCGGCACGTGCTTTCGCTCTTTCCGGTTTAATATCGCAAACGCTCACCAACTCAACAAATGGTGATTTGGTGAGATGAGGAAGGTAAACACCGGAAACACTTCCGCATCCGATAACAGCAACTCTGATTTTCTTTTCCCTGATTGAACCCTGAGCACTTGCTGTGGCTGTAAAAGGAGCAATTACAGCGGCTGTTCCGATAACTCCGCAACTTTTAATAAAATCTTTACGTTTCATGATTTTTAATGTTTTAATTATTCTTCATTTAGTGTCCGGTGAATTATATAAATGTTGAATTATTCCTGGCGGTTTCCCAAAAATCCTGAACTTAGACTGTTATCAAATAAGGACAACACTAACAAATTTACAGAAATAAAATTTACCGGATCGCCAAATTCAGAAATATCCAATGATATTGAGCACCTCAATCCGCTCAAAATTCAGGCAATGCTTTTTTGAACGCAAAATATCAATATTTCAAACGTACTGTCAGCAAAGAAATGCCCTGTCAGCCAATAGCCTCATTAATTGCGCCCCAGTTCATCGGTCAGGTCATTTATTATTTTCTTCCCTTTTTGTATTGCCGTGGTCATGGTGGCAGCGTCATATGTACGCTTATTATAGTCACGATCCTGAATAAATGTGGCAAGATGTGCTTCAAGGTCCTTCATTAATTCTTTCGCTCTTTTATTTGTCGATCTGGAAGTCAGATCTCTTAATATGATGATCTTTTCATAATCTGCTATGCCCTCTCTTAGTTTCTCGAACCGTACAGAACTGTTCCCACCCGGATATACTAAAAAGCAATCACCGGCCGGCCACAGTGTATGCCGGGCATCTCTCACCGGGTCACCGGGCCAGGCATCATATGCCCAACGCAGAAAACCATCATAACCAGAGGCAAGAGCGTACCAGCCTATGTATCTTCCCTCAACCGGGGGTGAGAATACAAAATTGTTTGGCTTTGGCGGATTGCAGCATATATAAAATGTGGAGGTGAATCCTTTCAACGAACGTTCCTTCAGTTCTGCAGCATCAGGTTCGCTTGTTATTACAGCTGAATAATCATCAAGAAGTGAAGAGATGTTCTTATCCCAGTTACCGGCATAAGTAATTTTCCAGTCTTTCGAATTTTCTTTGATGACTTTTACCGCCGCCAGGGTAATATCCATCGGATTTTCATTAACTCCCAGATAGGTTTTGTCAAGCCAGCCTTTTTGGGTCAGGTGTGCTCTCAGGTCATCCAGAAAAATATTCCAGTTAACTCTGAACAGTTCAGAAGAAGGAGGCCATTCTTCATAGATATAATTCCCTGACCTCTCATCTGAATAACGAAATCGGTAACCCCATGGAACAGGAGTGTAGATTGTGATTGCCTCATCAATTCCGGCCTCCGCCGCCAGCTCAACATATTGATCAAATACTGAATAATCGAATCTCCATGAACCATCAGTCTCCTTTATCCATTCAATCATAGTTCCTTCCAGAGTATAGGAATTATCTGACCAGGGTGAATGAACCGCATAGGTAGTGACATATTTCCCTCCTGCATCAGCATATAGTTTAAGATGCGTTTTAAGCAAGGATTTATGCTCCGGAGACCACGGTGTTACCTTAAAATACTCTGCCACGACCCATGGATTCTGCCATAAGTCGAGACGGAATTTCCAGTCGTGCGGATTTGGGAGCAACTGCTGTTGGACACTTACTTTTAATTGCAAGGTGACCTTTTCTTCCAGGGAACTGATTTCAATTGTTCCGGTATATTCACCAGGTTCGGCAGTTTCGGGAATTTCTAAAGCAAGCCATACCGGTCTGACAGTCCTGCCCGGAATATCAAACCTTTCAAATGACTCAAGTCGATCAGGCATAAGCCAGACAGAATCAGGTGACGAATCGCAGCCAAAGTTATCAGCCCCGTATGGGAAATTTGATAATACATACCGAACCATATTTAACTTTATGTTATTCCTGCTGATCACTTTGCCTTCGGGGGACAAAAGATCACTTACCCGGAAACGAACCTGTTCAATGCTATCAGGAGACCATAAAACCACCTGGGCATTTAACCGTTCACCTCTCCACCCCGTCTCTTCCCAGGTTACCGGTCCCTGACTTATGAAAGGTACTTCTGCCCGTAAATATGATTCATCAGTTGATCCGAATGCTGCATGAAGCCCTGCATTCTGCTTTATCCAGGTGGCAGTAACCAGGGTTACATCGAATGTATATTCAGACTGGTAATGCCATTGAGGAACGGGTACTTTGGATTTGTCAATATTTCCTTTCCCGGACTGTGCAATGGTACCGTTAATAAATAATGCCGTTATCCATAAAACCAGATAAAACTTTCTCATTGTTGTTTCCATTTTAATGAAAGATTGTACCAGTGGACTTCTCCTTTCAGAGAGCTTTTCATTCTTATTACAATTATAACCATTTTATCGGGTGTGAGAACCGGCAAATTCAACACAATATTGGTAATTTTGACTGTTCCACAATTATTTATATGAAAAAGTACATTTTCATTTATGTCGGCCTTATCCTGGCCTATTTACCTGTCAAAGCACAGGACAGTATGGAAGAAATTAAGCCTTCCTACTTTAAGCTGACCTCCTCCAATGGACTTATTGTTGCCGTTTATAATGCAAAAGAGAACCGTATTGACGATGTATATCCTCACATTTTTGCCAACTATGATTCAGCACAGTACGTGTCACCTTTTGCCGGTAATATTATCCTGAAAACCAAAGAACAACCGCTGCGAACCTGCTACAAAGCCAATACACATGTCATTTGTGCAGAATACAATGATTTCACGGTGAATTATTTTGCCTCCTTTACCCGTCACGATATTATATTTTATACAGTAATCAGAGGGAAAAAGAGCAAAATCAGAGATCTGGATTTCCTGGTTGAAAAAGGAGACGGAACTCCGGTCAGCGGTATCACCCTTCTTGAAAATCCGCTTCAGGATCTGCCCGTGCGCATCCGGGGCAACTTTATCTCCGGCAGTTTCATTAAACCGTACAAAGACGGCCTTTTTGAAAAATATTTCCTCTTCTCCTTTACCGATTCCCTGCATCATGACGCTGGTCTTGTGAAAAAGACCATCACCGAACTTAAACGGGGAATAAGTTCCCTTCCTGATGAAGAGATTTAGTACATGCGTAATATTATTTCCGGCTGCACAATACCTGAAAATATCACGGTCAGGGAACGTAATGTCGTGGAACAATCTGTCAGCATTTTGAAAATGTCGCAGGTTTCGGATTATGAGATATTCCCATATTCGCATGGACAGATACTTGCCTCCGTCAGGCCGGGCTTATGGCATATTGCATGGGTGCGTGACGGCAGCTATGCCATCCAGGCCATGACCCGCCTCGGAATGTACACCGAGGCAAGAAAAGGACTTGAATTCATGCTGAAAGCTCCTTCCGGTTATTTCAAACACTACATCTATACTGATGGAAAGGATTACGGGCCCGGAGTGGACTACCAGATCTCACTTACCCGGTATTTTGGCAACGGAAAGGAAGAATGCGATTATACCGGGGACGGGCCAAATATTGAATATGATGATTTCGGACTGTTCCTGATAACCTTCTCGGATTACGTGGAACGAAGCGGTGACAGCACCTTCCTTAAGAAATGGGAGAACATTGTTTCTGCAAAGGTGGCCGATGCCACGATCAGTTGCATTGACACAAATTCGCTGATTAAGGCAGATTCAGGTCCCTGGGAACATCACCTGGCAATGCCGAGGCAATATACATTTACTTCCGGGGTCTGCGCAAGGGGTCTGCAGCAATATGGCGAACTCCTGAAAAAATATAAAAAACCGTATCAGACATATTTATCCGCTGCGGGACAAATAAAACAGGGAATCTTTGCACATATGCTTTGCGATGAAAGCTATTTCAAGGGAAACAGCAATGACCTTTTGAAAACCAACAAAGAATACTACGATGCCGGAGCGTTTGAAATATTTGCGAACGGGTTGATCAGTGACAAGCAATTATTCTTGTCACATATGGAAGAATATGATAAATATATGCGTATATCAGGTCCGCGCCCTGGGTATATACGGCTGATCAGCAATGATCCCTATGAAAACCAGGAATGGGTTTTCATCAATCTCCGTCTGGCACAGGCGTGGCTTTTATTCAATGAGAGGAAGGAGGCATCAGAATTACTGAATTTTGTTACCTCACAGGCTTCGGTCAATTTTAATACCATTCCCGAAATGTACAGTAATAAGCTGCAGATGGACAAAGTCGCCGCTGATTACATGATGAACGATATCTGGTGCAACTGCATAAGGGATGCTGACAATCAGTATATCGGCACCATACCTATGGTCGGATACGGGTCAGGGGCATATGTACTGAGCCTGTTTCAGTTTTACGGGAAATAACAGCTCCTTTCAGATAATTAACTGCAAATCATCAAGGGTATTCCGGAATATATTCAACGAAAAAGGTATGAAAAAACTCGAAGTTATTCTGGCAACATGTTTTTTACTGTCTGCAATTTACATTGCACCTGTCATAGCACAGAAGAATACCATAGATCACAGAGTCGATTCTGTCTTACAATTAATGACCCTTGAAGAAAAGATAGGGCAGCTCAATCAGTATAACGATGACTGGGAAGCCACAGGGCCTGTTACCATTGACACTGCGAAAGCAAGCCAGATCAGGGCCGGCCAGGTGGGCTCACTGCTCAATTGCGTTGGAACCAGCCGCACAAGGCACTGGCAGGAGATCGCGATGCAGTCACGGCTTAAAATTCCTTTGCTGTTCGGACAGGATATTATCCATGGTTACAAGACCACCTTCCCGATACCACTTGCTGAATCATGCAGCTGGGATCTGGAGGCAATCAGGAATTCAGCCCGGATCTCAGCCGAAGAAGCCAGCGCAGCCGGTGTGCACTGGACCTTTGCCCCTATGCTGGACATTGCACGCGATCCGAGGTGGGGAAGAGTAATGGAGGGCGCCGGAGAGGATCCTTATCTTGCCTCAAAAATCGGGTATGCCCAGGTTATTGGCTTCCAGGGGTCGCAACTAGGCGATACAACTTCATTAATGGCCTGTGCAAAGCATTTTGCGGCCTACGGCGCCGCTGTTGGCGGGCGCGATTATAACTCGGTTGACATGAGTGAACGTCAGCTGCGGGAGATCTATCTGCCACCGTTCAAAGCAGCAGCAGAGGCTAAAGTCGCTACATTCATGTGTGCTTTCAATGATATTAACGGTGTGCCCTGCACAGCGAATTCTTATTTATTGAGGGATATACTCAAGGATAATATGGCAATTTGACGGGTTTGTCGTCAGTGACTGGGGTTCTGTTATACAACTGATCAATCACGGAACCGCCGGAAGCGAAAGCGAAGCTGCTCTGCAGGCTTTTTCGGCAGGATGCGATATGGATATGGAAAGCAGATGTTACAAGAATGAGCTTGCACAACTGGTACAGGATGAAAAGGTACCCTTAAAGTATATTGATGATGCAGTCAGACGTATCCTCAGGAAAAAATTTGAGATGGGACTGTTTGATGATCCGTTCAGATTTTGTAATGCGGACAGGGAGCAAAGAGAATTGAATGACCCCTCACATACGGCATTTGCCAGGAAAATGGCAGAGAAGAGCATTGTGCTTTTAAAGAACCAAAAACATCTCCTGCCCCTGTCAAAGGAAACCAGGACCATTGCACTGATTGGTCCCCTGATAAAGGAACGTATGCAGAACAAAGGTTTCTGGGATGTGATTGTGCCGGGTTATGATTCAGCGTATGTTGTCTCCCAGTGGGAAGGCATCAGGAATAAAGTTTCCACCGGAACAAGACTGCTCTATGCTAAGGGATGCAGCATTGACGGGGAAAGCCGCGAGGGATTTCAGGAAGCGTTGAAGGTGGCAGGAGAGGCTGATGTGGTGATACTAAGCATAGGTGAACGAAGGGATATGAGCGGTGAAGCGAGAAGCCGCAGCAATATAAATATCCCGGGAGTGCAGGAAGAATTGCTGAAGACCCTCAAAGATTCCGGTAAACCGGTTATTGTCCTGGTCAATGCAGGACGGCCGCTTGTATTCAGTTATACTGTTCAAAATGCAGATGCAATACTTTATACATGGTGGCTGGGAAGCGAAGCGGGGAATGCCATAGCAGACGTATTGTTCGGAGATTACAATCCGTCAGCCAGGTTAACAATGACTTTTCCGCGCAGCGTGGGACAGATCCCGATATTTTACAGTCACCTTAATACCGGGCATCCGGCCCAAAGTGATTCGAGCCGTTCTTACAGCAGTGCCTACATCGATGAATCTATTTACCCTGAATTTGAATTCGGATTCGGACTTGGCTATACATCTTTTCAATACGGTGGTCTGCAGCTGAGTAAAAACAAAATGACAGCCAATGAGAAGATAACGGTCAGCATGGAATTGACAAACACAGGCCAGTGCAAAGGGGAAGAAACCGTTCAGCTTTATCTGCATGATCTGGTGGCTTCTGTCGCACGACCGGTAATTGAACTCAGGGATTTTCAAAAAGTAAAATTGAAAGCCGGTGAGACAAGGACTTTAGAATTTATTATCGACAGGGGAAAGTTATCTTTTTACGATCAGCATTTAAACCTGGTAGCAGAACCGGGAATGTTTGAACTGATGATAGGGGCTTCTTCAAAAGACATCCGGCTGAGAGATAAATTTGAACTGACCGAATAAAATAATTCTCTTCTGAGATGACTGGCTAATTCAGATCCGCTCCTTTTTGACTGGCAGCCAGAAATCGCTTTCTGTCAGGTTACACTCTTTTATCATATCAAGTGCATACTTCGCACCGGAAAAGTTCCCGTCATAATTATTGGTGCCTACAGTGAATTTTACGCCGGCCTTTTTTGCCCTTTTAATGAAATCTGCAGAAGGTATCCTGTACCTGTTACTGATCTCCAAAGCTATATTATTGGTACGAAGGGCGTTAATAACCTCATCCATTCTCTCTTCCGACCAGAAATAGTCATATCTTTCATTCATCTGTGCAGGAAGGAAAGTTGCATTTACATAGATATCGATTGGCTCTGTATTTAAAATAGTAACAAGAGTTTTAACCAGATAGTTAATAAATTCCTCTTCATTGTCAATAAAGGTCTCTTCAGGTTGCCATATACGGTTTCTTCTTCCTTTTTCATCAGTAAAGGTCATGGCATCTGTAAAAACATAATCAAACTTTTCAATCGATTCCTTTGAAAACAGATCCACCCACTCCCTGCCTTCAGCCTGCATTCCCCTGTAAAATTGGGGGTAATCCTTCATCTTGAGCAGGAAGGAATCTATCTGGGAATCATTATGAACAGGAAATCCCAGTCCGCAGTTTACAGCAATACCATACCGGATGTTCTCAGCTTCAGATTTTCGCACTGCATCTTCAATGGTAAAGTCACCCTTTAAATGTATATGCAGGTCTGTTATGGTGAATTCAGCAGTCTGCCGGCAACCGGCTGATATAAATATCATTGAAACAAGAAATAAAAGCTTTTTCATTCGCCTTGCTTTTTAAAATTGAAAATCCATCAACATGTTTACATCATATGATAATATCGCAAACGCTCATTATAATATTGTCAAAATTAAAACTTTATCAGGTCAGATGCAACAATAAAATGCATTAGTCGATGCAAAACCTATCAGGACTTTGTCTAAAGACCAGGTATCACGCCGGGAAATAGCACCCGGTATCGGTTGGCTGAGAAGAATCTCTTTGCGTTCTAATATATTAATATGAAGTATTCTCTTATTTTATAAGCCCCAGGTACTTGTCATACCATGCAAGAGTCTCTTTGATAAGTTCATTTCGCGGAACCAGATGACCCGTATCATAGATAATTATCTTCTTATCTTCTTCAGGAGTTCCAAGAAAATTGAACATTGGCTTCTGTGCGTTCTCTACAGGGAAATACATATCGTATTTCCCGTTCAGCATTAATACCGGTTGCCTGATCCTGGGCAGAAAGTTTATCTGGTCAACCTCAGGTAATGCCTTGGTCATTTCCATCCCGCCTACATGCAGGACAACAGCTTTAATCCTGGTTTCAACTGCAGGCATTATACCCCCCATGAATCCACCCCAGCTCCAGCCGAAGAATCCGATCCTGTCACTGAGGATATCACTTCTCGTTTCCAGATAATCTATGGTACGGCCAAAGTCTTTTCGCCACATCAGAACATGATCTTTATAAAATACCGTTGGCTTCTGGTAATCTGAATTTAGTCCGTCTCTGCGCTCACATGTTCCTTTTAAAACAGGAACGACCAGCGCACGACCACTCTTTACTATGAATTCCAGAGACCTGACATAGCTTGCATTAAAAGCATTATAAAAGATGACATTTGATCCATGATAAAGAAGAACCGGCTGGTACGGGGGCTGAGCGTCTTCTGGCAGGAAAAGCCAAATGTCAAACCTTTCATTATTATAAGCAGCATCTATTGTAACCTTTTCAATCTTCCATCTGCCGGGATCGTCAATTTCAACTGCCTCAGCATTAAGTGGCGACTTGTCATAATCAAATTGCCTCAGAATTAAGCTGAAGGTCTTATCATCAACGGGTTTTTCTTTTGAGTAATCACGAAATTCCCTTGTAATATTTCCTGATAAGGAGGCAAATGTAGTATCGTCCGGTAACAGCTTAATACAGCGAAATCCGTTCCCTGCAGATCTGTCAATCGAGGGTTGAGTACCGGCATCATTAAAAGAATATTCCGGATCATTCCACCCTCCTCCCAGAATGTAGGATTCTCCCTTTGTCCCATTTCCATTATAACACCATTCTCTTACGTTTCCTGCCAGACCATAAATCCCGTAAGAGCTGATGCCGGACAAACTATCAACCGGGACGGTTGATGTTCCGCCGAAATTGCTCAGTGGAACAATATTCATACTTCTCCTGTTCTCAGCAACCATGCTCCAATGGTAAACAGTAGGAAGTATCTTACCTCTGAAAGCTGCATATGCTGATGCCTCATACCATGAAATACCGGTTACAGGATAATGGCCTTGCCCATCCGGGTAGTTACCGACTTCCCATACCGCAGGTCCTCGTATCCCTGTTTTGTCAACAAATTTTTTCATGGCTGTTTCCCTGGAAATCTGTACCCCGTTATTGTATATCGGGAAAGTCCAGTATTTCAAATCTTCATATCCGCCTCCATCAATAAACTCCTTGTATTCCTTATTGGTAACTTCATACCTGTCGATAAGAAACTCTCCTACAAGTTTTTCGGGTTGTGATTCAAATCCAACCAGGATCATTTGCAGACTTCGTGAAAAGATCCGGATCATGTTTTCCGGTAATACACCTGTACTATCCAGTTTTACAAATCTTTCAGGATCCTGGCCAAGTAACCCTAAAGATGTTATCAGTATGCTGTTAAAACCCTCCTTTTCAATTTTAATTCTCTTATATCCGAATGGCATCCGGAAATCTTTGAGAGGGGTTGTCCCGATAACTTTCCATGGGTCGTCTGGTTTGTCATAATCTTTCCACGACAGGCTTGCACCTGCAGGATCAGTAATTAGAGAACTTGATTCTGAAATTTTTGACCATAATTGATTCAGGACTGTATCTTCCGGTATATACTTGTCAGCTTCAAGGGCCAATTCAAATGCACGAAAGGGAGCTGTGAAGTTTTCCTCAGTCATTTTCTCAATCTGGGGTATCAGTTCAAATCTGGCATAGTGTTGTTTTTGCTTGATAATAATGGTCCTGATAATAAAAAAGCATATAATCATTATTACCAGAGCAGCTGCAATTTTTACAGACTTTCCGGTTATTTTCCTCCATGTTCTCAGCCTGCCGGCTTCAGTCCGGACTTTTAATTGCGGTTGAATTTCTTTTCTATGTATGGGTATATCAGCTTTCCCCTCATCCTCTTTATGAATCGCCTTAACTCCGGCAGCACTCACTTCAGATACCAATTGCAATTTCTTCAGTCCACTGATAATTTCTTCCGTTGCATTGGCCACCTTATTTACCTGGTCACGATATACAGGTTGTTTTGAATACTGGATCAGATCATCATCCTTCTGTCTTAAAGGCCTGTTAACTCCCTGATAATGGTATATAAAGTCTATCGATCTGATTATACCTAAAACGGATTCGACCAATTTAATATCGTCAGGATAAAGGTCATGTATGCGGACCGGCAATACCCTGCTTGCAACATTACCATTTGGGAGCTTTACCTTCAGTCCAACCTGATCGTGGGATGCTTGCTCCACAAATGCTTTAAACTCATGCTCCCAGGCAAATGATTTGGGATCACAATATGTGCGGCTGATAATTGGAATGAAGATCAGGCATTTAAGCTTCTCCTTCAAAGATGCATCAACATCATGTGTTTCGAGTAGTCCGTCATGGGGATTGATGTCAAAATAGACGCTGATCTCTTCTTTAAATGTTGATTCAAGCTCACCTCTTCAGATTATCAACAAACTCAGTTACCCAGCCGTCATGCTTGTTGTCTTTCTGGCGGTAGCTGATGAAGATGTCGTATTCGTATCCGGGGATTACACTTGCCATATTACTTGTTCAGGGTTATAGGTTCAGACTTTTGTACATCGAAAATGCCTCCAGGCGGTGAATGAGTAGTTTAGAGTTAAAGTTACGAAAGAGCAGAAAGCGAGTCAAATAAAACCTCTACAGGAGGATCATGAAGAAATGATCGATCCTCCTTTCTCAGAAGTGCTTTTTGTCTTCTTATATCTTTTTATCATCATGAACGCAATTGATGAAAAATACAAATAAGTATTCAGCATAAACAAACGCTGCCATAAGCCTTTATAAAGCGTAAAGAAGTTATTCTCATTCGAAGAGTACCTGAATAAGAAAAGACATACCGTAACTATGCCGGCTATAAATACAATTTTTGACATACGGTAAAAACCAGGCATTTCATTTCGTGTAATCACTTTCAGCATAATTAAAGGAAGTATTAATACGGCTGTCACTCCGATACCACCCAAAATATCATGAATAAGGGCAGAAGTCTTCAGGCTGTTTGCAATATGGTCTGCCTTGAATGCTCCGGATCCGATTCCTTCTCCAAACCCATAAAGAATGATTAACCAGGAAGCAATTTTGGAATACAATCCCTTCTCCGAAAATGCTTTTCTTAACCCGGTCGCAAAGAATATAAAAAGTAATCCCATAATCACCCACCAGGTCGATATTTCATTCGAAACCGGACTATTGGATGCTCCCAGCGAACTCATTGTATCCTTCAGGTGATTAAAGCCCGGGTAAAATGACCCTAAGACAAACAGGGCAACAAATTCGCCTATACAAACTGCAATACAGATAATTGCAGCAACATAAATGTATCTTTCATTTCTGTTCATGGCTTACGGTTTAATAACATTTGATAGTACACCGGGGACCTGGAACAGGTCATAATCATCCTGGTAGATCAGATATTTATTGTACCAGACAGGGTCAAATTTCTCCTTGTATTCACGTAAGCCTTTATAATGCGAGAATGATTTGATTTTTTCATAGGCGAATTTCATTGACCTTTCCGGGAAAGTATGAGGGTCATCCAAACCGCTGATGGGTGCAAACCCTAAATTAATAAATGAGGAATTCCGGCATTTTAAATAATTGAACATTTCAATCAAGATAAAATCAATAACCCCATTTGGAGCATCTTTTGTTTTCCTTATCAAGTCATATGTGGCTTCACCTTTGACATAATCAGGAATGATATTCAGGAATGCAATAACTTTTTCCTCTGCATTTTCAACCGTTATTATTGTTTGTTGTTTAAGGTCTTCCCATATAAACATACCTTGAGAAAAAATGATCTCCTTCCTGCCCTGGTCAGACAGCCACTCATCACTCACTGATTTTATTTTTTGAATAATGCCGTCTTTGACAGGCGGAGTATGAATTGTACTTTTATAGCCCTGCTCCAAAACTTTATTTATTGCATTGCGTAAAGATTTCTTGCTACCTCCTTCCAGTTTAAATGTCATAAGGTTAACTATTCCCTCCTGACCAAGAAATAAATTCTTTTTTTGAAGTTTCTGGTATATTTCAAGTGATTCTTCAGGCACACGATAATACATGCTTTTCATTCCGTTTTCATAACAGTCAAAATCAAACTCACTGATGCATTTCTGCATTTCCACGGTATTTTCTGCAACCGGATTTTCCAGGACGAATGCAAAACTGCCTGAAATACGATAAGCTATAAATGCTTTCCGGCTTTCTGAAAAGAAGATCATTTTATCATGATATGTTTTAAAATAATCCAGTGATGAGTTCCCGAAAGATTTCATTAAATCATTAGCCAGTCTTAGTTCTTCTTCCGAAACATTTTTGGGTGCCGTATATGAACGAACCAGTGTAAAAATCAAAAAGCTGATGGACAAAAATCCACTGATGTTAATAGAATAAAGAAAATCTTTGGCAAATGAATCGACCGGAGTTAATTCCTTACTTCCTATCAGAAAGAAATTTTTGACAGTATATTGTACTGATTGAGAGATGCTAAAGTCTATATTAAAATGTTTTTTGTCCAGAAAATAAAAACCCACGATTCCGTATACTATTACTGCTGCAGTAAATAGCAGGGAGATTTCAAGTCCAAAATTTATTAGTTTCGGATTAGACTTGACATAATATTCTTTGCGTGTAACAATTAAACCAGCAAATACCATAAGAGCAACAGTTGCTTCTTCATAATCTATGGCCTTGGTAATATGTCCGATAAATGATATGACACATAAACTGAGAGCAAACCACCAGGCAGTCCGTAATCCTTTGAACATAAAAGCAGCAGTAACCATCAGAAAAAATCCTGCTGCCATAACAAGGTAATTAGAAGCATGAATTACCTGAATTGGCAAAAAATCAGTCAGACGAACTAATCTTTCAGAAATGGCCGGAGTCAAAACAGACACTATATTTAATATTCCCAACCCAAGCAGAAACAGTGCAGGAAGAACCCGCATCAGCAGCTTATTCAATTTTGTAAGGAATGCCAGAACTCCTGCAATTAATGGCATCCAAAATTCGAAGAAACGATACAGAAGAGTAATGGCAATTGCTTCCACATTCCCAAAGCCAAAACGAATCAGAACGTAAGTCATCGAAACTTCAATGGCGCCAAGTCCACGAAGGAAAGGAGAGACAATTAAGAAGATTACCGATATGATATAACCCATTACAGCTGCAAAAAAGGAAGGACTAAAATTGAGTGCAATCATTGCAACATACAAATGTGCTATACCGATAAAATCAATTACAACAGAAGTTAAGACTGTAAGAAAAAAGAATTTTATATCGATTTTGTTATTCTGAAAATCATTCATAATAATCTCTGCTGATGGCCTTAGTTTTACCACCATGCAATAGAAAACTCCTTTTTTCATTACAGAACGATATAGAATGAATAAAAAAATGGTCAGAAGCACCGCAGTGCCCAGGGCATACCATTCTCCTGATTTTACCGTTCCCCTTAGAATTGCATATAGAAATGCAGGGATCGCAATGACTACAACTGAAAGTATACCAATAAATGCATATATTGAAGATGCAAAATGAATTTGTGTTTTCTTAATTCCCTTGCTCTCGATAGTGCCTGTAAAAAATGCAAGTGAAGTGATACCTCCGGCAGGTAAAAAAATACTGATGAAATTTCTTTTAATGAAAAGTATGATTGAGTCTATTAAAGAAACTTTGAATTCTTACTGATGCAAAGGCAAAGACATACATTTGCCCCTGGGTTAAAATGTAAATTGCAGTTAGTCCAAATCCAATCAGCACCAACTGCCACTTTGCAGAAATCAGTACTTTTTTTACCTCGACCAGTTCAGCACCTTCATGCTTAATAAACCAGATCCCGATTGCAAAAAAGAAAAGAGTAAGAATGAATTGTGCAATAATCTTTTTGTTTTCAGTCAAAAATGGTCTTGCACGTTTTTTAAAAAGAAATGATAAAGAGCTACGGGTAACTTCTCCTTTCATATTGAACAATTCATAAAATCTATTTAATAAATTTTGTCTTTTCTGTCAGGCCTGGTTTCTCCAATATCCCTTTTCCTTCCTTGTAGTATGAGGAATTTAAGATAACAAACAGCATGGTAATCTCATTTGCAATAGCCTGAATAAAAATGTGCTCATCATTGCTGACATTGTCAACAGGTAAAATACAACAAACGAGTATGTTAAAATTCTGCGGATTTGAAATTATTACGGAATACGGTGGACAGGATTGTTTTTCAATTATCATTCTATTACTAATATGAGGATAATCAAAAGTATACCCATGCCTTGCTTCAAATTGCTCATTAATAGTTTTAAGGTTTTTGTAGTCTATGATCCTGAACAGGACCCAATTTGCATTTGTAATGCTAAAAACGCGTTCACTGAAAAAGTATAATGTTTTCTTAAAATCATTTTTTGTTTCTGGCAATTTGTCATAATTATTAAAAATCAATTTTATTTGCTGGATCTGTACATTGATCTGACCAATATATTTAAAGGAGTCGTCAAGTTTTTCTTCAGCTGACTTTTTATCATTTATGATTTTATCAATCAGTTCTTTTTGTTTATAAACTTCATGTTTATACAAATTAAAAATCAAGATGCTCAGAAAAAACATAATACAAAGAAGAGTTCCCTCGATAATTTCTTCTTCAATAATTAATTTTTCTGTCAGATGTATAGGGCCGCGTATTAATATAGGAGTTATAAATATTACAGAAAGCAGAAGAAGGGCGATCAGGAAGTATAAAATCCGTAGAAAGGATGGTTGAAAATTTAATTTTTTCATATAAAAGCACCTCCGGGCTTTTCATTTCTTGTGATCAAAGTTACTAATTTCCCAAAAACAGGATCAGTATGACAGGGCTGATAAATGTTAATGACAATTATCCCTGAAAGCAGGCAGCTCTGGCTGTTTTCATCACGGAATTCCTCCCGCCTTAAGAGGAAAGAAGAGCGCTGATGATCATTGTAAAATAGAATATTACTAAATTTATAGTAAATTGTTGTACAAAGACCACGGGACTCGATTTGAAATATCTGCGAAACACAAAATGAATAACCTATGAAAAGTAACAGGAGAACATTTATCAAAACAGGCGCATTGGCATTCGCCGGCACTGCTGTCCTTAGCAATTCATTGTTTGCTGCTCCGGGACAGAAAGGAATAACAGGCCTGCAACTGTATTCCATCCGTGATGATATGAGCCTTGATCCTTTCGGATCCCTGACAAAACTGGCTGAAATGGGCTATGAATATGTTGAACACGCCAGCTATACAGACCGTAAATTTTATGGCTATTCAGCTCCTGAATTTAAAAAGATGCTTGACAGTATGGGGCTGAAAATGATAAGCGGTCATACTGAAATGGGCAGACAGCACTGGGACGAAGCAAGGAAGGACTTTGCCGATAGCTGGAAGTTTACCCTGGAGGATGCTGCCACACTTGGACAAAAGTACGTTGTCAGCCCATGGATAAATGAGAGCATAAGAAAAAATTATGACGATTTCAGAGGCTATATGGATCTTTTCAATAAATGCGGTGAGCTGTGCAAAAAACAAGGAATGAAGTTTGGCTACCACAACCATAATTTTGAATTCAGTGAAAAATTGAACGGTAAATCGTTATTTAATATCATAATGAAGAGTATTGATCCTGACCTTGTTGTCATGCAACTGGATATCGGTAATCTTTATGACGGAGGCGCTGTGGCTCTTGATGTCGTCAACCAGTACCCCGGAAGATTTGAAAATGTGCATGTTAAAGATGTAAAGAAAACAGGCGAGGATGGGAAATATGAGAGTACGATTATCGGAGAAGGGGTGGCCAATGTCAGAAAAGTTATTGCACTCATAAAAAGTACAGGAGGTGCACAGGTAATGATAATTGAACAGGAATCATATCAGGAGAAGACGCCATTGGAATGCACCAGGATAGATCTTAAGATTATGAAAAAATGGGGATATTAATTACAATATTACTGATAGGACAATAATGATTAAAAAGGGTGAGCAGGTTACCGCAATTCCAAAGGAACTACAAGTTCTTCTAAATAAAAACAAAGAAGAAAAAGCTTTCTTTGAAACTCTGGCAAATTCATACAAAAAGGGCTATTGCGATTGGGTGGGCTCTGCAAAGCAGGAAATGACAAGACAAATCAGAGCGGAAAAAGCCATTATAATGCTAAAAAACAAGCAAAAGACATTAAAAACCTGAGGTAGTCTGATGCATATAGTACTATTTTATTTCTTTGAGTTTCGTTGATTTCTTGCCCAGCTTTTCGAACAGAGCTACCCAGAAATACTCTATGCTGTATTTAAAATTAACCCTCCTCCAGTAAAACAGTACAACAGTCCAGAATATAATATTTACTGCCCCAAACGCCAGGCATCCGTTAATAGTACTGTTCCAGCCCGGGAATAATCTTAATCCGGCAAGCCGGAACACCTCTGATACGGTGGTCTCCAGAAGGTAAATGGTAAGGCTCACCCGGCTGAACCACTGTATTATAACCAGCCTCGACACAACCGGGCTCCCTGGTGAGGGGTAGAATCTGCAAAACACGATCATAAGTATGAACAGCCCCAGTTCGAAATTGGTTTTAAAATACCAGAAGAAATCAGGTTTGGAGATTGTTTTGTCAAAGTTCATCATCCCTGCAAGCCCGTATACCATGAAGAATAATCCCAGTGGAACCATTGCCCGCTTCAAAAGGTGGTCTTTTCCCTGGTGTATCATCAGTCCGATCATGATTCCAAAGATCCCGTAAGCGAGATATGGCAGCAACGGGTAAGGATTTGCCAGAAGAAAACTCAATAATATTCCGGCAAAGTAGTGGTCCGATTCGATTTGTCCTGCAAAAAACGGAAAGATATACACTCTCACGAATGAAAGGAGCATTATCAGAGTGCCGGCTGATCCTGCAAACAGAAGGAAATGACCTGTCCTGTCTAGCCTGCCCATCCTGAAGATGAGGTAAAGCAAGAGGCTGAGGATGACCAGATTCATTCCAATTGTTCCAACGGAGGATCCGTCGAACAGTTTAATGCCTGCAGGGGCGGTCAAGGAACCGTTCCTGAGAAGATATGCTGTTTCAGTGAGTGTTGGCTGGTTATTTACGAAATCAACGTTCCACCTGCCTAAAAAAAGATTCAGGATGAAGTGTACAACCAGGTAAAACAACCCGGCCAGGATAAGAAAATAAAATGGTTTGAAACTCATGTTAACCATGGTGGCCGAACCAAGCATAAGAGTATTCATTGTCATGGAGTAGATGATGAACATACCGCCCCATAATCCCATGAAACTGATCAGCACGACAATGATCGGCGGATTGCTGAAATCAAGCAGATGGATGTTGGCAAAGTTGTAAATTGACGAGTGGAAGAGAATGATCAGCATTACTGCCAGGCCTCTCAGCAGGTCAAGGGATTGGATACGTTCGTTCCTCATACATCTTTTATTTCACAGATCACCCGGCTTAATTTTCCCGAATTAATATTTTTCAGAGGTTCGGCAAAAATAACTTTCACCCTGGGTTCAATACAATTGTAGCCGGTAAAAACCTTCCTGATGCTGCTGATAAGGTTCTCCTCAATCTTAATCTTTTCTGTCTTTTCCGCCGCATGATTGAGCTGTATTCTCAGTACAATATGTTCATAACCCTTCTGGATAGCCTGGAATTCTTCAATCTGGTTTGAAACAGAAATAATTGTCCTGCTGATATAATCCTGGTATATAAAATGCCTTGACATGTTCGTTTTTCTTAATCCCCAGAAGAGATCATCAGCGCGTCCCTGAATTTTCTCAATGACTCTGAAATGCGAACCGCACCTGCATCTTTCATTGCTGACAGTTATGATGTCATTGAGTTCATATCTTATTATGGGCAAGGAACTCTTGTGGAGATCTGTAATGATCAGTTTGTGGCAGGGATTTCCGGGAGTGGTCGGAGATCCATCGCTGTTCAAAAGCTGAATGGCAACCATATCCTCATTTACATGCAGGCTGCCGTACCGGCAGGTAATTGCAATCGCTCCTTCGCTGCATTTGTAAATTTCGTGCACCTCGCAGTTGAACACTCTCCTGAGGTAGTCCCTGACATCGGGGTAGAGGACCTCAGCATAGGAAACCAATCTAAGCGGGTTTACTGTGAGCCTTCCCTCTTCTGCTTCGCGGGCAAGAATTTTAAGCATTGAAGGCGGTGCGGAAATGATATTCGCCTGTTGATCATTCAGTTTTTTTACGATGTTCTCAAGTAAGTCCAGCTGAGTGATATAAGTCAGTCTGTGTCCGAATCTGTTAAGAGCAAAGGCAGGCGAGGTTACCCTGAGGATGAACGCAAGATTGATCTTTTCATTTTTAGGGAAGCTGAACCTGGCAAAGAAGGCTGCCCGCATCAGATTTTCCTCACTTTTGCCGGTGATCTCGACACCTTTGTTGCCGCTTGTCCCGGATGACATGCCGATGTTAACTCCCTTCAGTCTTTTACTGAAATCCCTCGTTCTCTCGGCTTCCAGGCAAAATTCAAGTATCTCATCCTTTTCAAGGCCGCATGTATTGAAATGGCTTAGATTTTCCATCATTAAAGCCTTACTTGTAACAGGAAGATTCCAGATGTCTGAGGTATCATATCCTGAATAATGCCTCCGGTAGAATTCAGATCTGGCCATGGCAAACCGTACCCTGTTCCTTATCCTGCTTTCCTGGTACTTCAATATATCTTTAGTGTTCCAATACCTGAAACGGTACTTGCATAAAATGTAGAAAAGGACAAAACTATTGCTTTCACAATACTGCCAGAAATCCGCTAAACGCAAAAAGCAAACACTATTGCATATCATAAAAAACAGATATGTGATTACTTAATAGCTTTTGGAATGTCAGTTTTAAGCATAATATCAATCTTAGATGCAAAATCCCTGATCTGGATAGCATAATTTTCAAGCGCTATTATCTGCAGGTTGGTTGGTTTGCCCGGATAACCAGCCACAGCGCCATAGATTTCAGCTATATTCTCACGAAGTCTTACCTGCCCGGTTATACCGCCTTCTCCAGCCTGTGTGGCTGAGATTTTCTCATGCATATCATCACAGGCAGAGATAAGGATTTTTATTTTTTTCAGACCGGACCCTTTAGCAGTTGCCTCTTTACTTTTCAGGGTATCTCTGGCATCCAGAATCTTCTGATCAACTGAAGCAAGCTCTTCCAGAAGATTATATGCTCTCATAAGCGTCTCTCTCTGTTGTTTCCTGTCTGCTTCTGAATGTTTCCAGTCAGGACTGTCGTTCAAAATCAGATCAGTTGTATAAGTCTCAGCTCCTTTAACCAGCCTGATCTCATATTTTCCGGCAGGGTAATCCGGACCGAATGCAGCTTCCCCGAGAATGTTGGGAGATTTTGGAACTTTTGGAGGGTTCATTGAAGTAGCAATACGGACAATGTTGACTCCTTTACGGTTACCGGCAGGGAGTTTCTTCAGAAAAGTCCCCTCCGGGCCATAAATATCTATATACATCTCACCGAATACATGCCTTTTCTTAAGGTAGTAACAGACAGTAGCAGATGAAGATGGATTTAGTCCCGTAAATTCCGCATCGCCAGGAAAATCCTGTGATCCTGTTCCTGATGGAAAATAATACGGACGAACAGGCAGAAATGCAAACTCCTGATCCAAAACAGACTGAGTGAGATTTCTGAGGGGGGTGAGATCGTCAATTATGATGAACCCTCTTCCATGAGTTGCAAGAACAAGGTCATTTTGTTTAGTCTGGAACGCCATATCATAAATCCCGGTCTGTGGTATTTTGTTTTTTAACCTTACCCATGCTTTTCCGCGATCCATGCTTACATAAAGACCCATCTCCGTTCCAAGAAAGATCAGGTTTGGATTGACAGGATCCTGCTTGATCACATGACAAAAACCCTTTATATCTCCGGTAGTCAGTGAGCTCCATGTCTTACCAAGATCTCCGGTATAGTAAACATATGGTTTCATGTCACCGTTCCGGTGAGCGTCAACTGTCACCCATGCAGCAGCCTTATTAAAGTTGTCAGAATCAATATGTGAGATAAAAGCAAAAGCAGGCAGGCCGGGCACAGCACTGTTAAGTTTTGACCAGTTCTTACCTCCGTCTGTTGTAAGCTGTATATTGCCGTCGTCAGTACCAACCCAAACAATATTTTCGTCGAGAGGAGATTCGGAGACAGTAAAAATGGTTGTATTATTTTCTGCTGTGCTATTGTCAATAGTCAGGCCTCCTGATTTCTCCTGAACCTGACGCAGAGGATCATTTGTTGTCAGGTCCGGAGAGATTTTTTCAAATGAATCACCTTTGTCTTTTGAGCGGAACAGGTATTGAGCTCCGACATAAAGCCATTGTGATTTTTTACCAAAGACCGTTGGAGTATTCCAGTTAAACCTCAGATCCTTAATGCCTTCTTCAGGGAAGGGTTTGATATATTTGCTTTCACCGGTCTTTTGATTGGTCCTGCTGATCCTGCCCCCCTGGTACTGAGAATATATTACATCCGGATTGGTTTTGTCTCTATAAGTATAGAAACCGTCGCCATAACCAACGTTTTTCCAGTCTGAATTTGTTATCCCCCCCGGCTTCTTTGATGGCCCCATCCATGATCCGTTATCCTGCAAACCTCCATAGACATTATACGGGGAGCTGTCATCAACGCTTACATGGTAGAATTGTGAAACAGGCAGGCTCTGAACGAACCTCCAGGCGTTTCCTTTATCATCAGAAATGTATACCCCTCCGTCTGTTCCCAGGTACATAAAACGATTATCGGCGGGACTTACCCAAAGAGCATGCGTATCACTATGGTAGTTGCCTCCCGTTACGGAAGGACTCTCAAATATTTTTCCTCCGTTTGTGCTGGCCCATAATATAGTTCCCGGTTTATATATACGCTCTGGTTCTGACGGATCAGGAACAATAAGGCTGTAGTAAAACGGCCTGTCACCCATTGTATACTGGTCACTCATTTTCTCCCACGAAGATCCCTGGTCGGATGAGCGGTACAACGCAGATTTTGCCGATTCTACCAGTGCATACAGGTAATGAGGTTTGACCGGAGATACTGCAACCGCAATTCTTCCAAGCGTTCCTGCAGGTAATCCGTTATGGATCTTGTTCCAGGTTGTTCCGCCGTCAGCTGATTTATAGAGTCCGCTGCCGGGTCCTCCTGACCTGAATGTATATGCCTGACGTCTGAAATCCCACATCGCAGCATATATCACTGATGGATTTTCAGGATCCATAGCCATATCAGCACATCCGGTTGAAGGATTGACATACAATAATCTGGCCCATGTTTTACCTCCGTCAGTAGTTTTATAAACGCCTCTGGCTTCGCTATCCCCCCACAATGCTCCGGCTACTGCGGCATATACAATGTCAGAATTCACCGGATCAATCAGGATACGGCCAATTCGTTCACTTTCCGGTAAACCCATGAACTCCCATTTAACTCCTCCGTTTGTTGTCTTATAAATACCTGCTCCCACAGAAACGCTGTTGCGCGTCCATACCTCACCTGTGCCGACCCAGACAGTATCCGGGTGGTTCTGATCAATGGCAATGGTGCCAATCGATTGGGGAAACTCATCGAAAACAGATTTAAAAGTAGTTCCCTTATTAATTGATTTCCAAACTCCACCGCCTGCAGCTCCAACCCACACTGTATTGGGGTTTTTATTTTCAGCATCAATACAGGAGATTCGCCCGCTCATTCTTGCAGGTCCGATATGTCTGCCTTCTATGTCACCGAAAGTTGCATCGCTTACCTGTCCTTGCAGTCCCGATATGCCAGCTAAGCATAAAACACTTATAAGTAGGTGCCTGAGATTCATGATATGAGATTATAAGGTAAATATTGTGATTGGTACAGCTATTTTACCGGTTTTTCAAAGAGAGTATCATCGAGCTCAGTATTTAGTTCAACATTCTCAATAACTAAAGTACCCATCAGCTGATCCTTCATCTTTGTTTCGATCTTTCCAGGGACAGCAATGCCCCCAACCATCATGTAATTACTATAATAAGTATCAGATTCCATTTCATTACCCATTCTTTTCATTTTTGAATTTGAGCGTAACATCAGGTATGAATCAGCATCAATATAATAGGTAAATAAATCCCCCTCTTTTGTATCCAGTTTTATTTTAAAGCAGGATGTCCCTTCCATATCATCTTTCCCGTCAAATGTTACAGTGTAACCTTTCTCATTCCAATTCCAGAGCATCCCATCCATATCGGCCTGATAATGCATTCCTTTAAGGTCATCTTCTGACATTGGCTGAGGATCCGTCACACCGGCAAAGGGATTCAGGCTCCAGCCTTCTTTACCATTATATGTCTGAATGAAGGTTAATCCCTGAAAAGTACCTTCAACACGGATTTTATCAGGACGCTTGGCCATCTGGATAAAAGGGATTTCAATACCACCCTGGATCATTTTTCCGGTTAATTTTTGGGTGTTGACTTTTATAATACTATCCTGGCCAATAGCCGAAAAGTGTTCTTTAAGAATGTCATCGAGCGATTGTGCCATTATCGCATTTCCTGTAACCAGAAACAAGACTGTAAAGAATGTCGTGGACTTTTTCATGTTATTTGCGATTAGTTGATTTCAGTAGTGTAAGCTATTTAATTCTATAGACAATTACCTGGGAAAAGATGACCTTTCTCACCGGCCCGTCGCCTTTGTTGTCTTTCCGGCAATAGTTGTTGAAGGTGTCGTATCCGTTTCCGCGGATAATGCTTGCCATCTCAATTGTTCATAGGGATAAAGTTACGAAAGCTAATAAGGCAAGGCAAATAAAACCTCCCCAAAGTTTACTGTAATTACTTCATGAAGTAGATACTGAACTCCCTTTCAGATTTCTTATTAAGCCAGTGTTTGTATCCAAGGCTCAAAGTTTTATCAAGCAGTGGCGCCGGAATAAATGCCGCAATTATTTCCAGAATTTCATTTTCACCAAGTTGCTTAATTGCTCCCAGCACATCATGAACCGGCTGTTCGCCCCTGTTAAGCATTTCATTTATATCAATGGTATTCACGACTGCCTCCTGATTAAACCACGCGGGACAAGCAGTAATGTATTTAATTCCGGTTTCATCGAGTTGATCAATATTATCCTGCCCTGCTTTTTCACGCAGCCTGTTTACCAGAACTTGTACATCAAGACCTCCGACAGTGGCTGCCTGTCCAATATTGGTAATGCGTGCAATGGTCTTTCTGAGGACAGGATTTTTAAGCTTTTTAAACTCCGGGGCGGAGCTTATTAGAATATCCTCCAGTTCGGGGTATGCCTCCAGGAGGTCGTATATCTTTGTTTTTGGTGTTATAATTAAGCTGGCCATTGTTTATTCCTTTTTGCCTGTGTACGATAATATTCTTTTCTCACCCTCGAGGCTTCTTGCATTTGAAAGATCCTGTGATACTTCCAGGGTTCCAAGGTATTCCCCTTTTTCATCACGGAGCGCAAAATATTCTATATGGATGAATTTGCCCTGCATCTGTATCCAGAAGGGAGCATGGGATGCATTGCCTGATTTAAAATCTTCCAGGATCTTTTCGATAATATGTACACTCCCCGGGGGATGGCATAACCTTACATCACGGTTGATAATGGAACGGCTGCGGGCAAATATTCTTTCTTTCCCCTGGGTAAAGTATTTTACCTTATCATCCCTGTCAACAAATGTCATATCAAACGGCACGGTATTTAATATCGCCATAATCTCTTTGGCTGTGAAACTGCCTGACGGTAAATGAATTGTGCCGTCTTCATTCAGCACTCCCTTATCCTCATATTCAGCAAGGGAAATGCCTTCCGGTTTCCAGTCGACTTGTGGATCATAAAGTGTAAATCCAAAATCGAGCGTTTGCTTTTGTATTTGCCACCAGTTATCAGTTGTGAGGAGGTCCATACACATAGGGAACAGTATATCCTCTTCCTTTTTGGTCATATCAGCAATTGCCTTCAGGACAGGCGAAAAGAGTATTTCCTCAGCATCCCCGAGATCGGATTTTTTCAGTCCGTCTGTCCGCAGTATTTCGATACATCCCTTAAGCTGCTCGCGGATTTCATCGTGTTTTCCCCACATCACCATGGGCGGACCGGTAACATCTTTCTTTTCGAGGAACGGAAATAGAAGATATTCCTTTCGCTTGTAGTGTTTATCAATATCCATCAGGTCATTGAAACACGAGAAAATCTGAAGTGAGTACTTCTTAAAATCATCATCGCTTACAGTATATAATGAAGCTATCAACACCCGTGCTTTTTCGACAACTTTAAGCAGTTCCTTGTTCTCCCGCTTAAATACATCCACCGGATGTCCTTCCGGAATCAACTGTGCCCCGGTCTGGTCGATATGCCCGTCAAGCACTTCCCCATGAACATCACAAAGTTTCAGCACTTCTGTCTGAGGTAATCCTTCCTTTATCAGTTCCTGCTCTACCTCCACCACTTCACCGTATGGTATCTGCTGCAGCGTACTTATCAATTCGGCGCGGACCTGTTTGGGATCTCCGCCGTGATGCAACTTCAGGATAAGCTCCTTAAGCTTTTCTTTCCTGAATTTTGAATTATTGATTAATTCACTCATCTGGATGATTGTTTATAGGTTGAGTAATTTTCAATATTTGACTGTTTTAACAACCCGGGCAGAGTGTCATTATTTATTTCCTTTTCATATTCCGCGACACAAAACCGAATGTAAGACAATAATCAGTACATAAAGTTTACGGAAATATATTTAAAACATTATTATCTTTGCATCGGTAAATCAAATATTCCTTTCAATAAGGAGAGTTTGATTTTTATTAAGAAGGGTGGAGAGATTAGGCTCTGCGAAACCCTGGCAACCAATCCTGAATTATCAGGAGAACGGTGCCAAAACCTAATCCCGGAATACCGGGAGATGATAAAAATGGAACAGGAACAATGAACACAATTCATCAGACCCGCAGCAACCCCATCATGGCGATTATGCCTATGGACATGCGTTGCTAGGGAGATTAACCCGGAACCATAAGTCTTTTTTTTATCACAGGACACCACCTCGGCGTGAACCTTCTGTGAGCAAATCCTTATACAAGTTTTAACAAATTAAGCACGCAATGAAAACGATAAATGCGAATTTTGAAACACTTCAGATACATGCAGGGCAACAGCCTGACAAAGAAACATTATCAAGAGCTGTCCCGTTGTACCAGACCTCGTCATACGTCTTTAAAAATACAAAGCATGCTGCCGATCTGTTTAATCTGGCAGAATCAGGCAATATCTATACCCGGATAATGAATCCGACCTCGGATGTCTTTGAAAAAAGAGTAGCTGCCCTTGAAGGAGGCGCTGCTGCCCTGGCAGTATCATCGGGACATGCAGCACAGTTTATTGTGTTTTCCACCATAATGAGGCAGGGCGACAATTTTGTGAGCTCGCCTTACCTGTACGGGGGTTCATACAACCAGTTCAAGGTCACATTTTCCAATTTCGGTATTGAGACACGTTTTGCGAAAGATCTCGATCCGGAATCATTTGTCACACTTATTGATGACAGAACCAAGGCAATTTACCTGGAAACCATCGGCAATCCGGGATTTGATATTCCTGATTTTGAGGCTTTTGCGGTGCTTGCTGAAAAGCATGGGATTCCCCTGGTTGTGGACAACACCTTTGGTGCCTGCGGCTATCTGTTCCGTCCGATTGAATACGGGGCCAGCATTGTCACTGAATCTGCAACGAAGTGGATTTGCGGTCATGGAACAAGCATTGGCGGTGTAATTACTGACGCTGCCAATTTCAACTGGAACAACGGGAAGTTTCCCATGTTTACCGAACCAGCAGAAGGATATCACGGCATTGTCTTCGGGGATCTTTTCTCACAGTCCTCACCGGCAGGTAATATTGCTTTTATTGTAAAGGCCCGTGTTGAGGGACTAAGAGATCTTGGTCCTTCGATAAGTCCGTTTAACTCCTTTCTTATGCTTCAGGGACTGGAGACACTTTCTCTCAGGATGGAAAGACATGTTCAGAATACCCTGGCTCTTGCTGAATGGCTGGAGGCACAGCCCATGGTAGAAAAAGTCAACTATCCGGGACTTGCAAGTAATACTTATAATACCCTGGCAAGTAAATATTTCCCGAAAGGGGCCGGAGGTGTGCTCAGCTTTGTACTGAAAGCAGAACAATCAAAGGCTGAAAAACTTGTTGAATACCTTGAACTGGTCAGTCATCTGGCCAATGTCGGCGATGCAAAGACTCTCATAATTCAACCGGCAACTACCACTCATTCGCAGTTGTCTGAGGCGGAACTGAAAGCAACAGGAATTGAACCGGGGCTTTTCAGGGTCTCTGTCGGACTGGAGCACATCGATGATATTGTTTATGACTTTGAACAGGCTTTTAAAAGAATCCTATGAAGACACTGAAAGTAAAAGAACCTTTTACAACCGAGACAGGGGCAATACTGCCGGAGCTGGAAATAGCATACAATACCTATGGGAAACTCAACAGAAGTGCTGACAATGTCATCTGGGTATGCCATGCCCTGACTGCTAATTCTGATGTTGAAGCGTGGTGGCCAGGTATGGTGGGTGAAGGATTACTTTTTGATACCAGCAGGTATTTTGTTGCTTGCGCCAACGTCCTGGGATCATGTTATGGAACTACAGGACCGGCATCCGTAAACCCGGAGACAGGCCGGCCGTGGCTGAGGGAGTTCCCTTTAATAACAGTGAGAGACCTTGTAAATGTTCATGAGATACTGAGAAAACATCTTGGAATTAAGAGGATACATTCCATAATCGGCGCATCAATAGGCGGTTACCAGGCATTGGAATACTCAATAATGTTCCCCGGGCTTATACAAAGACTTATACTGTTGGCATCAGGGACAAAGCAGACACCCTGGGCGCTTGCATTCAGCGAATCAATGAGGCTTGCAATGGAAGCTGACCAGACATTCGCGTCAGGCCAGCCTGATGGTGGTAAAAAAGGTCTTAAGGCTGCCAGATCAATAGCTCTTATAAGCTACAGGACTGCTGAAGCTTATAACCAGACTCAGAAAGAGGATGACGAAGAAAAACTTACATCTTTCAAGGCCGCCTCATACCAGGCATACCAGGGAGATAAGCTCGTTAACAGATTTAATCCTTTCTCCTACTGGTGCCTGACCTGCCTGTCTGATACACATAATATCGGAAGACACCGGGGAGGTGTTCTAAATGCCCTGAAACAAATAAAGGCTGAAGTTTTATGCGTCGGGATAAAATCCGACATACTCTTTCCACCTGATGAACAGAAGTTAATCGCACAGAATGCGGAAAAGGCAGAGTACACAGAGATAGATTCATCTTACGGACATGACGGATTTCTGATTGAAACAAAATTAGTTACTGATGTTATAAATAAATTCTGGGCTAAAACAATTTAATGATAATGATATGACAAGAGAAAAATTAAGGATAGGTTTATTCGGTTACGGATGTGTTGGTCAGGGACTGCATGATGTTCTTAACAGCAGCAGCGGGATCAAGGCGGACATTGTTAAGATATGCGTCAAGGACCCGAATAAAAAGAGAAGGATACCCATGTCGAATTTTACCTTCGATAAAAACGATATTCTTAACGACCCTTCGATTAACCTGGTCGTAGAACTGATTGATGATGCAAACGAAGCTTTTAATATTGTGACTGCTGCAATGAAAACAGGCAAGAATGTTGTGTCTGCTAACAAGGTTATGATTGCCAGGCACTTCCGGGAACTCGTCGAGCTGCAGGAAGAAAATAATGTATCATTGCTTTACGAAGCTTCCGCCGGGGCAAGTATACCGATAATAAGGAACCTCGAGGAGTATTATGATAATGAACTCTTGCATTCCCTGCGGGGTATCCTCAACGGAACCACCAATTATGTACTCACAAAAATGCACAACGAAGGCATGGAATACTCGGTTGCTTTAAATCAGGCAAAGGAATCAGGTTTCGCGGAGTCTGACCCCACCCTTGACGTGGAGGGCTGGGATGCGAAATACAAGCTCTGCATCATTACAGGGCACGCTTATGGCCTTTTTCTTCCGCCTGAGGAGGTATTCCATTATGGGATAAATACAATTTCAGCTTTTGATATCAGACATGCCAGGGAGAAAGGCTTCAAGATAAAACTGGTTCCCTACGTGGGAAAAACCTGTGGAGATACAATTACCAGCTTTGTTCTCCCGCGTTTCATCTCCCCGGACAAATACCTGTATAATGTGGATAATGAGTATAACGGAGTAATAACCGAAGCGGCATTTGCCGACAAACAATTCTTCTGCGGGAAGGGTGCTGGAGGTCACGCAACGGGAAGCGCCGTCCTTTCCGATATCTCGGCAAATTCGTACGGTTACCGGTACGAATATAAAAAGCACAGGCAGGGAACCGTTTCTAAGTACACGCGGGACCATAAGCTGGAAATATATCTGAGGTATAAGGATGAAAACGACCGGAAACTGTTTGAATTTGAGGAAGTCTCAGAATATTTTAACAGCAAAGCATATAATTATGCAATCGGAGTCGTAAACCTTCAGACACTTTACAGGATGAGGGACCAGCTGAAGAGTATGGATGCATTTATTGTAAATACGGGACGAAAACTTAACGGTCTTACCTGATATGCCAGATTCCGGCTGCGGACGTCATACGCCGCTGATATCAGAACTTATTATCAAAGGGAATAGTGTGCTGAGTTGCCCCACTCTCCCAGACCGGTTTCATTACCGGTAAGGGCGATGCGGACTTCAAGACAGGTCTTGCAGTCTTCCGGATTTTCATCAGTGCATGGTTTACCCTCATAAAGAAGATAGTTGTCACGGTACGTGCCGGGAGTAATATTCGGCATGATTACATTTGCTCCGGCCATGATTGCCTTTTCCCTGCCCAGCTTATCAATTGCCTGCATTGCTGTTGCGGCCGCAATATTGATGTCCTTCATTATAATCCTTAAAACGGCAATCATTTTAAGTGTCAGATCGAATCTCTTTACTTGTGGAAGAAGCAAAGAACGGTATCTGTGCAGAGGTGTGTCAGCATGCTCAAGGTAAGGTCCCATCCCTATCATAACAATATCATTGTGTTTCATGAAAAGGATATCATCTGCAAGATCTGCTGTTGTCTGGAATGGAAGCCCTATCATAACCCCGGTGCCGGCCTGGTACCCGATCTCCCTGAGGTTGTTCAGGCAATCAACTCTCCTGTTAAAAGAATGCAGTCTGTCATTCGGATGCAGCCTTGAATAAAGATCAGGGTTTGAGGTTTCAATACGAAGCAGATATCTTTGTGCCCCGTTCTCAAACCAGCGCTGGTAAACATCTGGCGACTGCTCGCCACACGAAAGAGTTATCCGCAGTCTGCCATTGGTGGCACTGTTTATCTTTTTCAGGAGATGGTCAATGCGCTTCACGAATACCTCACTCCTAAGTTCTCCTGACTGAAGCACGATTGATCCATATCTGTTATCGAAGGCAAATATGGCTGACTCCAGGATTTCATCGTCAGTGAGATCATATCTGACCACCTTACGATTGCCTGATCTGATGCCACAATAGAGGCAGTTTTTATGGCACCGGTTTGAAAACTCGATCAGCCCCCTGAAATATACAATGTCACCAACATGTTCCCTTTTCACCCGTGCAGCCTCTTCAAAAAGATTTTTCTTCTCATCACCTTCCGAGTCAAGAAGTTCAATGATGCGCTGGCGGTCAAGGCTAATATATGTTGTATTGAATTGCATATTTGAAAACCCTGTTATGACATTGCTATCCGTGATTCTGGTCCTTGTAATCAAGTTTATAAGCTCCGGGCAGGACCTCATTCATGGAGCCTGTCCTGTAGCCATTGAGATCAATCGTTATATAGTTGAAGCCTGATTCCTGACAGGTTTTTATCAGCTCGCCCTTTTCAGCCCAGGCTTTATCCATCTCAGAAGGGATAAATTCAAGCCTGGCAAGGTTTTCGTGACTTCTGATCCGGAACTGGGTGAATCCCAGTTTCCTGACTTCAAACTCAGCCGTCGCCAGTCTGTCAAGCTTCTCTTTTGTTATTTTTTCACCGTATGGAAACCGGGAGGCGAGGCAGGCATATGATTGTTTTCCTGCGGTTGGAAGATTCAGCTTTTCGGAGAAATGTCTGATATCGTTTTTGGTAAACCCGGCCTCAGCAAGAGGAGATACAACACCATGTTCTTTCTTTGCCCTCATACCCGGACGGAAATCGTTAAGATCATCAGCATTACTTCCGTCAAAAACTGCTTCATAACCTTCCGCCGAGGCCACCAGTTTTATCTTTCCGAAGAGCTCATTTTTACAGTAATAGCACCTGTCCGGAGGGTTATCAGAGTAACCCGGGATATCAAGTTCTTCCGACACAATTATTTTATGTCTTATACCGAGTGATGCGGCCAGCGACTTTGCCTCAGAAAGCTCATAAGACGGATATGTACTTGAAGTTGCCGTCACCAGCAACAGGTTCTCCCCATAAACATCCTTTGCTATCCTGGCCAGGAATGTGCTGTCCACTCCCGCGGAAAAAGCAATTACAGCACTCTTAAATGCGCTCAGATTACTCTTTAAACTAACCAGTTTATCTTCCATGATCACCCCTCCTGAATCATCCCAGCTGCAACTGTTTCATTTGTTCCTTCATCAATGAGGACAAGGCTTCCTGTGATGTTATTTTTCCTGTAGGTGTCAAAAAATACCGGACTGGAGGTCTTTATGCTGATATTGGCAATATCATTCATGTTAATCGCAGTGTTTTCAAAGTCCCGTTCGAGTGTATTGATATTCATTCTGTAATGGACGGTTTTTATTGTACAACCGACCTCGTTCGTGTTAAGGCGGATGAGATACCTTCCCCCGGTCTTCAGCGGCTTTTCATTAAACCAGCATACCATCATGTTAACATCCTGGCTTATGGTTGGAAGCTCATCCGGTGATACAAGCATATTGCCACGGCTGATATCTATCTGATCCTCCAGTGAAATGGATACTGAATCTCCGGCATGGGCCTCAGCAAGAGATTTTTCAAAAACATTGATGCTTTTGATTTTCGTTTTACTCATTACCGGCAGAACAGTCACTTCGTCGCCGGGTTTAAAAACTCCTCCGGCAACCCTTCCTGCATAACCGCGGTAATCATGATGCCCGGAGGTGTGTGGCCGGATAACTGTCTGTACCGGAAACCGCGGATTACATGAATTTTTGTCCTTCCTGATTTCAATAGTCTCTATCAGGTTAAGGAATGTCGTTCCGTTATACCACTTCATGTTTTCTGAAGGAGTAACAACATTATCGCCGTATTTTGCACTTATAGGTATGAAATGTGAATCTTCAATCTGAAGTTTTTTTACCAGCTTATCTATTTCCGACTTAATATTCAGGAAGATTCCTTCTGAAAAGCCAATCATATCCATTTTATTGATACAGAATATTATATGACGGATATCAAGAAGCGATGCGATATAAGTATGTCTGACAGTCTGCTCGAGAACACCTTTCCTTGCATCGATCAGTATCACCGCCAGATCCGCTGTGCTTGCACCGGTAACCATATTCCGTGTATACTGGATATGTCCCGGGGTATCTGCAATTATGAATTTTCTTGCAGGTGTGGCAAAATACCTGTAGGCTACGTCTATGGTGATACCCTGTTCACGCTCAGCTCTCAGTCCGTCTGTAAGGAGTGAGAGATCGAGTTCTTCCCTGCCCAGCCGTTTGCCTGACTGAACGATATGCTCCATCTGGTCCTCGAAAATTGACTTGCTGTCATAGAGAAGCCTTCCAATCAGGGTGCTTTTACCATCGTCAACACTTCCCGCTGTCGTAAATCTCAACAGGCCCTTATTACTTTTACCGTTTACCTGCATTTTATGTTCATGGTTAAAATTAAATCTCCCGCCATTCCTGTCTTACATCTTGTATAGTTCGCCATTCGCAAATTCCAAATCCCCATCCGGGGATCGCAAATCTTAAATCGCTAATCTCAAAAGTATCCCTCCTTTTTACGGTCTTCCATTGCAGCTTCTGACCTTTTATCATCATACCTTCCACCCCTCTCGGTTACCCTTGTTGCCGCAATCTCGGAAATTATATCTTCCAGGTTATCGAGCTTTGGAGAGAGTTACTCCGGTGCATGTAATATCTCCGATGGTTCTGCATCTGACATCCGTCTCAAAAACATTTTCTGTCGGTTTCAGTTGCATGAACGGCGCCCATGCCAGGTACACTCCGTTTCTCTGAAAAATTTTCCGGCGATGAGTATAGTAAAGTCCCGGAAGCCTGATCTTCTCACTGAGAATGTACTGCCATACGTCGAGTTCGGTCCAGTTGCTGATCGGGAATACCCTGAAGTGTTCCCCAAAATTTTTATGACCGTTGAAGATATTCCATAGCTCCGGCCTCTGGTTTTTTGGATCCCACTGGCCAAACTCATTCCGGTGTGAAAAGAACCTTTCCTTAGCCCTTGCCTTTTCCTCATCACGCCGGCCGCCTCCGATTGCAACATCGATTTTCAGTTCATCGATTGCATCGAGGAGGGTAACAGTCTGTGCTTTATTCCTGCTGGCATTTATTCCTGTCTCTTCCACGACTTTTCCCTGGTCAATAGAATCCTGAACTAATCTCACAATCAGCTCCACCCCTAGTTCATCCGCCAGGTCATCCCTGAATTTCAGAGTCTCCTCAAAGTTGTGTCCGGTATCAATATGCATCAGGCTGAATGGCATTTTTGCCGGCCAGAATGCCTTTTTTGCAAGATGCACAAGGACAATTGAGTCCTTTCCTCCTGAAAAAAGGATTACTTTCTTTTCAAACTGGGCTGCCACCTCCCTCATTACAAAAATGGCCTCATCTTCAAGCTCTTTAAGATGCAGATCATTTATCATCAGCGTGTCTTTCATCTTCCTGTTTAGTTTCCTGATTATTTAATATGCAGCCCGCATTCTTTCAGGCCCCCTTCTTCCCACCACCATCTTCCTGAACGGAAGTCTGCTCCTTTTTCGACTGCCCGTGTACAGGGCTGGCAACCGATGCTGACAAATCCTTTGTCATGCAAGGCATTGTATGGAACTTCATTTTCCCTCAGGTACTTCTCCACATCCTCCAAAGACCAGTCAAAAAGAGGGTAAAACTTAAAAAGCTGCTTTTCTTCATCACACTCTATCCGGTCCATTTTTCTGCGGTTGTCCGACTGGCCGGCTCTGACTCCCGATACCCAGCATACCATACCTTCAAGCGCCCTGTTAAGAGGAACAAGCTTCCTGATCCTGCAACACTCCAGCCTGTTCTCTTTTGATAGATAAAAACTGAATGGTCCCTTCTCTGTCATCATTTCTTCAACATCCTTATGGTCAGGGAACCAGACCTTGATATTTTTCTGATATTTTTTAATTGTTTCGCTGAATACTTTATAAGTTTCCGGAAACAACCTGCCCGTGTCGAGGGTGGCTGTTTCAACCGGTATGTCATTTGTAAAAATCATGTCTGATATGACCTGGTCCTCTATTCCGAAACTTGTGGTGAACAATACTTTCCCCGGAAACAGGTGGGCCAGTTCCATCAATTGATCCTCAATTGTCTTTCCGCTAAGCAGATCCTTTAACTCTTCAACTTTCATCTTGCCAATGTTCCTTTCAGATTATGAGTATTAACTGAAACTTCCTGAGAGGTAATCTCTTGTCAGTTTATGTTTCGGATTACCAAAAAATTCCTCAGTTGGCCCTGTCTCGATTATCTTTCCCAGATACATAAAGACGATATGGTCGGCAATCCGTTTTGCCTGTCTGAGGGTATGTGTCACCAGGATGACGGTATATTTGTCTTTTAACTTGATAAAAAGCTCCTCTATGATTTTTGTTGAAAGAGGATCAAGGGATGATGTGGCTTCGTCGCCCAGGATATATTCAGGCTCAATGGCAAGGCCCCTGGCAAGACATAAACGCTGTTGCTGGCCAATAGACAGACGGGTTGCCGATGACCGGATCCTCCCCCTTACCTCGTCCCAAAGGCCAACATACTGAAGATACTTGATCACCGTCTGGTTAATTGCTTTTCTTTTCCTTGTTCCATGTATTCTGGGACCATAGGCTACATTATCGAAAATTGACATAGGAAGGGGACACGGACGCTGAGCCAGTAATCCCATCCTTTTTCTTGTATCTATTACATTGACATTCCTGTCATATATATTCTCATCATTAACAAGTACTTTACCGCTTATCCTGACCTCGGGTGTCTCATCATGCATGCGGTTGAGTGTTTTAAGAAACGTTGATTTCCCACAGCCTGAAGGACCTATAATACAGGTAATACTTTTTTCAGGGATCGAAAGGTTAATATCTTTCAGAATATGCTGATCCTCGATATAAACATCAAGGTTTTCAACTCTGAGAGTGTGATTTTTCATTACTTTTTTTAATTGAATTACTCTGTCAGTTGTCATAACCGGATTAACGGTTATGTTTTCTGTCTGTTGGCCTAAACTGATCATATCTTATTTTTTGAGAATTTCGAACTGAAGTATCGTGCCGAGAAGCTAAGAACAAGAATTAACACTGTCAGGATTACCGCAGAAGCATAGGCACGGTTTTGAACTTCTGCCACGGGACTGCCCAGCTGGAAAAATATTGCAAGAGGCAGTGTTGCTGCAGGCTGGTTAAGTGAAACGGGAATGTTATCGGTGTATCCGGCAGTAAACAGTACAGTTGCGGCATCTCCGATGCCTCTTCCGACTGCAAGAAGAATAGCTGTCATCAATCCCGGCATCAGTTGCCTCATGATAACTTTTGTCATTTCATATTTTGTGGCCCCCAGCGATAACAATGCATCAGGCAATTCACGCGAGAGAAGCCTTGCAATTTCATCAAATGAACGCATCATAATTGGCATGATGAGCATACCTACTGTAATGATACCACCCAGCAACGATGCCCTGATCCCGAGGTATATCATCAGGGCAAATCCAAACGCTCCGTAGACAATGGAAGGTATTCCGAACAGGATGTCGAGGGAAAACCTGATCACTTTAGAGAATTTTGAGTTTGGAGGCAGATAAAAATTAATGTACATCACAAGTGGTACACTGATGATCAGGCTTAATGCAAGGGCTCCGAGAATAACGTAAACTGACCCGACTATTGCATTAAGCACTCCGCCTTCCTTTCCGAGATAAAATCCCCCGCCGGGCAGCTTGGTGATCATGTCCCATGACAGTGAGGGCAGGCCCTTATATAAAACTGTACCGATGATATAAAGAAGCATTGTAAGGATAACTATGGCTGCGCTTACCATAATCGCCTTAAATATTTTTTCTTCCAGCAGTTTCTTTTTCATGTGCATATAAGGCTACTTACTACGCAAACCGGTACCTCTTTTCAATCTGATTAAGTGTAAACCGGGAAAGTCCGTTGAATAAAACAACCATAACGAACAGGAGAAAAGCTGAAAACATTAAAGCTGATTCATAACTTGGCATTGAGAGCATCTCGCCGTAATTATTTGCAATCAGAGCTGGTAACGGATAACCGGCATCAAAAATGGACTGCGGGATTTGTACTATGTTTCCGCATACCATCAAAACAGCCATTGTCTCACCAAAGGCTCTTGACAGGGCCAGGACAACTGCTGCAATAATTCCGGAGAATGATTTCCTCAGGATTACCTTCTTAACGGTTTGCCATCTGGTAGCACCCATCGACAATGAAGCATCAGTCATTTCGACCGGGATGGAGCGGAATACCTCAACCATTATGCTGATCAGGAGGGGAATAATCATTACTGCCAGTACCACTCCTCCTGCAAAAAGGGTATAACCGGTTGAGTACTCCACAAACAACGGAGCTATTTTGTTTGCTATCAAAGGAACAATTGTCAGGGTGCCCCAAACCCCGTAAATTACCGGTGGTATACCTGAGAGCAGGTCGATCACAGGCCCGAAGAATCTCCTGATTTTGGCTGAAGCGTAGGAATTGAGATAGATACTTGTAAGCAGGGAAAGAGGAAGGGCAATAATGATTGCAATGACAGAAACGGAAAAAGTACTGAGGATAAAAGGAAGAAAACCAAAATCACCTTTAAAGGGCTTCCAGTCAGCAGAAGTAAGGAGAATCCACAGGTTTTTCTCCTTCATAATGGGCAAAGCCTTAAAGAAGAGACTTAAGCCGATTACCAGGAGAAAAAGTATTGTAAAAACAGCGACGCCCTGCATAAAATGCCGGGCAGTCTTATCTTTAACAAGTCTGATCTTTCGCATTTATATTATTGGATTCTTTTCAGTTCCGCTGCAACTTTTTCTTTTGAGAGAGTGATATAACCGGATTCACTGACATATTTTTGTCCATCTGTTAACACCCATCGGAGAAATTTGATTACCAGCTCATTTTTCGGTTTGCCGTTTGTAACAAAATAAAGTTCACGGGCAGGGGGTGACGGATATGTTCCGTCTGCAACAGCCGCAATCAGTTTATCTATTGAATTATAGAAATCCTCGTCCGGAGTTATTTTGCCATCATTGTTAATATCGAGGGGCAGCACCCTGATACCGGCAAGCTGCTTTTTTGTCTTGCTGTCATAGACGTAGCTAATATTATTAAACCCTATTCCCAGTGGATCCTTTTTTACTGCCAGCGCCAGACCAGGGTCTCCATATACACCACTGCCCAGGAGATCCTCCTGTTTTTTGTTGTAGTACCTGGCCCATACTTCCGCCGCACCGCAGGCATCGGAGCGGGTGTAAACATGTATTGGAACAGAACCCTTGATTCCAAAAGCCTGTGCCCATGTCTTATACATCCCGGTTATCCAGATATTGTTGCCAGCATCTTTCTTAAGTCCTTTGTTCAGTATAATGTCAAGTGAAGGATTGGATGCATTGATAACCGGTACCACAGCATCTTTTGTCACAGCAACGGGGTATGCTCCTTTTTTCAGTTCCTCGGCATATATCTCGCGGGATACCATTCCAAGATCAACCATATTATTAAGTGCATCTGTAATGCCTTTCCCGGCACCGCCTGCTGAAATATCAATCCTGACATCCGGATTGATTTTCCTGAACTCTTCAGCCCAGCGAATTGCCATCGGGTATAATGCCCATGCTCCCGATAGAGTAAGGTTCCCTTTTGCTTTTCCCTGTGAATAGGCAACTTTCTGATTAAAGCTCAGGATCAGGCTGAAAATGGTCAGGAATACAAGTACCTGTTTCTTTATCATCATAATTTTATAAAAAGGTGTACGCAAATAACTGTGGTTTAAAAGTCAGGCTGAGGTAGACCCGTGAAAGGTTGTATTTCCCGCTGCCGGATTTCTTAACGGTTTCAAAACTTTCGGTCGGAAGCATACTTCATAATGTCTACCGATTTTGTGAACAAAAGTAGAATTCTTTTTGTTTTACGGTATTGGCATAAAAGCCAAAAATTGAATAAGTATTAATACCTAACTTTGCCCGGGTAATAAGGCATTGATATGATATTATCGAAGAAAACAAGATATGCAATTGTTGCTCTGGCCAGGCTGGCCAGGGAATATGGCAAAGGATCTATGCAGATCCGGGTACTGGCTGAGGAGGAAAAGATACCCCGGAGTTTCCTTGAGAACATACTCCTGGAGTTAAAGAAGATAGGCATACTTGGCAGCAATCTCGGAAAGGCCGGGGGGTATTTTCTTTTAAAGAAACCGGAAGATGTATCCCTTGCGGATGTAGTTGATTATTTCGAAGGTACGATAGCATTGATGTACTGTGTCTCTGAAAAAATATACCGTCCATGTGAATTCTGCAAGGACGAGACGACCTGTCAGATAAGGAGAGTATTCAAAGAAATCAACGACACAACCTATAATTTGTTGAGCAAGACTTCCCTGGCTCAGCTGGCAAAGCCTTAGGGTATTCATCGTTATGTTTCAGCCAACATTTTTGCCATGACAAATGCAACTTGTTTTTATGGATCCGTTGTATATTTTTGCGCCGGAGCGAAACGGATGCATATGAACCCTGAATTCTTGTTTTGGATTGCCTTTATTGCAGTATTCCTGATCGGTTTTATTGTCGATTTGCGGGCGGCAAAGCACAGGCATACCGAAGTAAGTATTGCGACTGCTCTTAAATGGACGGGAGTCTGGATCAGCGTTGCTCTGATATTTGGACTGGCCGTTACTTTCTTTTATCCGCTCAATGAAAATTCCGGAGTGGCCAGCAGAGGCATGATGGGAATGAAATTCTTTTCAGGCTACCTGACAGAATACATGCTTTCAATTGACAACCTGTTCGTTTTCATTATGATATTTACCATGATGAAAGTAAGGGAGGATGTTCAGCCAATACTGCTGAAGTTCGGAATATTGCTTTCAATCATATTCCGGACCCTGTTCATCCTGGTTGGAATGACCCTGATTAACAGATTTGAATGGTTGATTTATATCTTCGGGGCTTTTCTTATAATAATGGCTGTCAGGATGATCAAAGACGGGGATGATGAAGAATTTATCAATCCGGAAAAAAATCTGTTGATCCGTGCAGCAAAAAAAATATTCGCGGTTGATGTAAACAACCATAGACCAGTACTTCATTCCCGCGTTGACGGGAAATTTGCGGTCACACCGTTCTTACTGACATTTTTATTGATAGGATCGACCGACGTGATGTTTGCCGTTGATTCAGTTCCTGCCGTCATCGGGGTAATTCAGGAAGGTAATCAGGTGCTTACATTGAATGAAAGCAATTTCCTGGCCATCACATCCAATGTGTTTGCCTGCATGGGGCTCGTTTCGCTTTTTTTCGCCCTGAACGGTATTCTGAAAATATTCAAATATCTGAAAACCGGGATATGTTTTATCCTGTTCTTTGTAGGAGTAAAAATGATGCTCTGCGCAATTGAATCCGTCAGCATGTTTTTCTCAAATCATTCATGGGTCTCATTTACCGTTATCCTGGCAACGCTGGCAATATCTATTTTGTATTCAATTGTTGAAAACAAAATTAAGACAAGACGTCAGGCCCAGTTGTCAAAAAGTTTAGAGGCTTTTGATGAAAGCAAAAGCCGGCGGAACTGATCACAATCGACCGGTGTAAACCGAAAAAAATCTTCCTGATAAGCCTTTAGTCCCAAGGCAATTTTAAGATATCCTTCCCATAAATCTGTCAGACTATGGATTGTTGTTATTTTTGTCATTAGAAGAACTCTCACCAATTGAACTTTCAATTATGAAACGAAGCTACATGAATCCCTACCTGGCAGGCACCCTGCTTGGCATAGTCCTGCTCCTGGCAATGGTCGTCTCAGGCCGCGGCCTCGGTGCCAGCGGCGGGATAAAATACTGCGTTGTCTCAATTGTCGGCGCTGTCGACCCTCCTCATGTCGAAAAATCGGAGTACTATTCAAAGTATTTTGAGAACGGTAAAAAGCCGCTTACAAACTGGCTGACGCTTGAGATATTCGGAGTGGTGGCAGGAGGCCTTATCTCCGGCGCTGTCTCAGGAAGACTGAAGCTCAGGGTAGAAAAATCCCCGAAGATATCCGTCACACGCAGACTGATCTTCGCATTTCTCGGTGGCGTGTTGTTTGTATATGGCGGTCAGCTCGCAAGGGGATGCACCAGCGGTGCGGCTTTATCAGGTATGGCCGTTTTGTCAACGGCAGGATTCGTAACAATGATCGCCATCTTCGGCTCAGCATTTGCCTTTGCGTGGTTCTTCAGAAAAAATTGGATATGATAAGTCAAAAATCGCAAATCGTCAATCGTAAATCTCAAATCTTATATTAATATCATCGATATGGCACCACTATCATCATACTTTGCTTTCCCGGAATGGCTTAATATGCTGACGGCATTGCTGATCGGGACTGGCTTCGGATTTGCCCTCGAACAGGCAGGCTTCTCCTCGGGCAGGAAACTGGCAGGCATGTTTTACGGATATGACACTACCGTAATCAAAGTATTTTTTACAGCTGCAATAGTTGCCCTGATCGGGTCACAATTCCTCGGTTACCTTGGACTGCTTAACCTGAACCAGGTATATGTAAACGAATTTTATGTCACCGCTTCCATCGTTGGGGGAGTAATAATGGGCGCCGGTTTCATCATGGGCGGGTTTTGTCCCGGCACCGGTCTGTGCGCCATGTCAATCGGTAAGATCGACGCCATGGTCTTTGTTGCAGGAGGATTTACAGGTGCATTTCTCTTCACCGAATCTTTTCCCATGATCGAGGGGCTGGCCAATGCCCGGTACAGAGGACCGGTGAAGCTCAACGAAACACTTGGTCTTTCACCCGGGCTCTTCACTCTTTTAATGGTGGCCGCAGCAGTTGCCATGTTCTGGATAGCCGAGCTGGCCGAAAAAAAATTCGCCCGGCCCGAAATAACAAACGACTTATAAATATCAGGTATGAAAATCAGAAAAGAATTTTCCGCCCTGCTCCTGCTCCTCAGCCTGATACTGGCATTGCTTCCCCTCACAGGTAACCGCTCTTTTACTGCAAAGCCAGAAAAACTTCTTTCGGAGGTCCTTAAAAAGGATGCATCATTTACCGTTGACCAGGTCGCGGAATTTATTGTCAGGGAGCACAGTACTTTTCAGCTGATAGACCTCAGAACACCGGAAGAATTCAGGAAACAGGCCATACCGGGAGCTGTAAACATCCCCTACCCTGAATTCATTGAGAAAGATCCGGAAACCTGGCTCGGTAATAAAAACATAAGGAATATCTTCTATGCAGCGGAGAATACCGAGGCGGGCTATGCCCTGGTTTATGCCAGAGGACTGGGCTATGATAACAGTTATGTGATGGAGGGCGGTATCACGGAATGGATCACGACAGTGATGGAAACGAAATTCACGGGCGACCGGATAACGGCAAGAGAAAATACCCTGTTCGAAACAAGAAGACGCGCCGGAGAAATGTTCACCGAGCTGAACAGCCTCCCTGACAGTTTGAAAATAAAATTTCTCGAATCAAGAAAATTCTCGGCAAAAAAGCTTGACGGCGGGTGCGAATAATAAAATTACAAAACGGAAAAACAAATGAAATTCCTCAGACAATACTGGCTCGTCATTTCTATAACTCTGATTGCTGTTATACTGGTAATGATCAGGACCTACAGTCATAATTTCAGGTATGATGCCGTCAGGTGGGCTGAACCTTCAGCTCTCCGCTCAAATATCCTTACTGAAGATCAGATTCCTGCCATGAGCAGCGATGTACTGCTGATCACACTGGGAGGTGAAGCTCCGGCGATTGAAAAATTACAGGATAAAATCCTGAAGCTCAATCCCGAATCGGTACTTGAAAAAGCCAACCTTTCTCTAATAAGGAAGAATAAAGGCCCTGTCATCCTTTATTCTGTCGATAACTCCGTCTCTGCGAGGGTATGGATGGTGCTCAGTGAGATGGGCATAAAAAATATCTTTATCCTTCAGGATGAACAATATAATGATCTGCCATAAAAAATTCCGGCCTGCAGATTCTGTCAGGCCGGAACTTATGGAGCATTATTAACTTTTAATTATTTTACTACCTGGAAATCATTTGATTCAGCAAGTGTGAAGGGCAGCCATGATAAAGCACTTTTATCCCTGACCATCTTATTGTACATAAAACTGTTGTTACCATACTTCAGGGTCCTGGCATCATAACCGAAAAGCCTCAGGAAGGCGGTTGCAAACCCTGAGTTATGCCCTGTACCGCAGTAAATAACCACGGTTCTGTCATATGGAATGGTTGACATCATGTAAGTGAAGCCCAGTGTTGATTCAGGCTTATACCTTACGGCTCCCGCGATATGCCCGGCATCATATTTGTCTTTCCGTTCAAGGTTAATTACAAAATATTTCGCGGGATCACCGAAAATCTCATCCGCCGTGATCAGGATATCACCGGTACCGGCGGCGAAGAGCCTTTTAAATCGTTCATCTCCGATCTCCTTTCCTGTCGTAAAGCCAGTATTAAGTTCAGGCATCCCTGCAGGCCTGGGTGTTTGGCTGGTGGTAGTCACAAGGCGGTCTTCATATTTACCGGATGCACCTTTGAGCCATCCCTTCTCTGCATAACTCTTGTTCCACCCGCACATTCCCCATCGCATGGCAAAGACATTGCCGTATCCCATCATTCTGAGCAGGGCAGTGGTATAGCTCGATACCTGTCCGTCTTCGCAGACCATGATTATCTTATCAAATTCGAAAGGCTTGATTCCGGTCTCAAAATAATCCGGAAGTTTTCCAAAATTTATATTTACAGCTCCTTTGATATGGCCTTCTGAAAAAAGCTCCGGCGATCTCAGATCAACGATCAGGTTATTTTTTTCAAGCTCATCATTTACAACAGATGCTTTAATAAGGCTTGGGAAATACTGACTGTTGACATAATCGCCGTTTTCTTCCAGGTCCTTGAGCAGAAGCAGCGTCTCCTGTCCGATGACAGGCGCAACCGTCACATCTTTAATTGCTTCCGGTTTCTTTTCACTTTTCTTTCCGGTACAACCTGTTGCAAATATTGCAAACAGTGAAAAGAAAAGAGCATAATATCTGAGTTTATTGCTCATGATCCGTCAGGATATCATTTACTCAACAACAGCTACTCTGTCCTTGTCATATTTGATCGTTTCGGTGCGGTTGCCTTTCTCGTCATATTTGTATTCAGTAATTGCAACACCATTGTCAGGACTATTGATGATATTCCTGTCCTTATCCATATTCCTTGTTTCGATCAATGCACCGTGGCTGTCATAGGTATATTGGGTGACCGGTACGCTTTTACCGCCCACATATTCATTGTCCTGGTCAAAAACTGCAGTTTCCAGAACATACCCGTTTTCATCAAATTTACTTACTCTTCTTGACCAGCCCCAGTACAGGTTTGACATTTGTCCAGTCGCATTGTATACCGAGAAGCTTCTGTTGTCACCAAATTCATTCGGGTCAAACTCAAAGTAAGAAACACCGATATCACCGCAGTTTTCAGCTGTACAGTTATACAGGGTATCTCCCATATAATTGGCCATCCGGGTGACATAACCCTTATCGTTATATGAGAACCTGAGCTCATAGAAAGGACAGAAAGGATTCATTATAGTCTCTTCATTGGCAAGGTTGTATCTTTTTTCCTGCACCATGCCGTCATCAAGGATTGCCCATACCCATGAATGGATTTTATTTCTGTTTTCAACCGGCTGTCCCTCCTTGTCGAAAAATTTTAGGCCTGTCCTGATGCCGTCAGCATCCAGCGTGTACTCATATGTAAAAGCGCCACCCGATTCAATCTGCTGGCCATTCTCATCAAAGAAGTGTTTGATCTGTTTGTTGTCTATATATTCGTAGGTTATTTTTGCTGCCCCTCCCATCGAGGAATACCCCAGTGGTTCATCACCTCTTACAAACTCAACTGATAACAGCCTGCCATTATCGTCATAAACGAACTTATAGCTGTTGATGTCTGAAGCCTCTTCAGCTGTCAGTTCGCGTGCGCCCTTTTCAAGGTCGTACGGGGTCTCGCTGAACAGGAGGCTCCTGTAATAAACGGTTCCGGAATTTGTACTTTTCTTTGCCGGTGCCTGGTTACAGGCTGGAAATCCTGCAATTATCAATGCTGCCATACCAAGAAGCAATGCCGTGTTTCTTAATTTCATAATAGTGTTTTTAAGGGTTTGATTAATAGCTCTGACTTCAGTTTACTTGTTATCCATTTAATAATAATGAACTGCAAATTAAATGTTCTTCAGACAAAGATAACAACTGTTTGTACTGTGGCAAGTCATTTGTTGATCCGGGGAACCTGTGAATGATGTAAATCTTTCACATAATTGTGTAATGATCAACATCATAACTTGGTTTAAATTTGAATTGTAATTCTATTGCGTAACCCGTTCCGGGGAAAGACTGAATTACAAATCACCCCGGTTTTATTTTAGTTCCTCAGAGCAGTTAAAAGACTATTAAATACTTTAAAAGCCATTAAGCGTTACAATATGATTCCAAACATCAGAAAATCGGTCACGAATATAAATCCGCAAGCCATGGAAACAGCGAGATTGATTACCAGGTTACATCCGCCGGAGTTTCCGGTAACACGTATTTCACCATTGCTCCATCCTGATATAAAATCCTTAGTCAGGAAAATCAAACATAGTCGAACATGGGCGAAAGGGGATCAGAATGCAATGTTCCTTGTAAAACATTTCGGGAAGCAAGTTGTGCTTGCTGCCTTTCATGCGGGAACAGATATCTTTTCTTATCAGGCAAATGATTCAATAACATTTCAGATAGTCGAGGGAAGCCTGAAATTTAATTCCCGGAAAGCATCAGCAACACTTGCCATGGGTCAGGTGCTGACGCTCAACGGAAGGATAAAATACAGACTGACTACCAGTGAAGAGACGGTACTTCTGTTGTCAATTACAAAGAATACCCTGAAGAGGGCCTGAAATTGTTGAAAGCAGGCAATTTCATTAAACCACAATAACATAATGAGCCGGAAAGAGAACATCTTAAATAGAAAAACTGTGCAAAAAGCACTGAAACATGCCTTGCTGGCGGACACGGATCCGGGATTGGTATCCGGGGATCTCCCTTATGGTCAGGGAAGTGAAGTATCGCTTTTGATGCACGACATCTTTGGCGGTGAGATTTTAAAGACACCCGGGAGCAAAGGATGGCATTTTTACAACCGGATTCACGGAGAACGAATCTATTTTGCAGGAGCGGAGATAAGCAAATGTCTGGGTGACAGAAGCTTTGCAGATATTCCTTCATCTCCTGCAGAGACTACAGCTTATTTTGAACAGGAGGACTATTCAACTTTTTTCATAAGGTTTATCAGGGCATTTGAAGAAGCAATAGGCCTGGTGCGTAAACCTAATTAGATTTCAATATCCTGATTCCTTTATAGTTGCATACCAGTCTAAGCAGGTCAGCATACTTCCCGGGAGCCATTAAGAGGTGATTCCCCAAAGGCTGGGTTCGCAATAAAGCCAGTGATTGTGACGGTAATTCAATTTCTACCTGGGTGCGGCAGGCGTTGGTGAGGTCCGGCTTCTGGTCAGTCATCATGAAAGTTTCCGGAAGCAACATTTGCTGCATGAATTCTTCAGCTTCACTGCCCGTATCCGCACCTGCTCTCTTATGAGCCGCCCAGGATATGATAATGACAGGTCTTTGATCTGCTGCTTCGGAGTCTTTTTGTACCATAATTCTGGTCTGTGACAAGAATCCTAAAAATACACTTTAAAATTTATACTCTTCCCTTTTTCTCCGGTCAAATAACGGTCAGACATTTCTTAAGCAATAATCCTGCCTTACTGAGAATCTCTTGTTGATATGTAGTGCTAAAGTTTCGCCAAAAAACCCTCCGTACCTGATATTTACTATGTAGCTTTAATTGCAGAATTAAAAAAATCTAACTAAAACAATCACTTATGAAATCTTCCCTCTATGCACGTACGAAAATCCCGGGGATCTTATTGGGGTTTTTAGTTCTGGCCTTCTCTTCCGGATGTCAGAAAGACATCATTGAAAAGGAAAATACCCTTGATCCTGCATCAGATGAAGTAACGCTGAAAGGTGCGAAAACTGAAAACCTGATGGTTATAACCACTTCAGAGACACTCCCTGCGGGTTTTGAAAAGGAACTCTCAGCCTATGGTCAGGTTGTAAATTCCATTCCTGAGATCGGCGTTGTGGTTATCAAGCCGGCTGATTCAAATTCAGCAGGGAAAATTGCCAGGCTGAGGGGGGTCCAGGCTGTTGTTCCTGACCTTATGGCCAGGTGGATTGAACCAGATGAATTGGTAGCTGAAGCAGACCCACTAAGTATTAGCGATAATGAACAATTTTTTGGATATCAATGGGGAATGTTTGCCATTTATGCACCCAACGCATGGGATACGGGTTTTACTGGCCAGGGAGCAAGAATTTTTATTCTTGACACAGGCATTGATGCTGATAATCCTGATCTGTCACCAAACCTGAATACCGTGCTGAGTACTTCATTCGTTCCGGGCGAAAAATATTATGTCGGGGATTCGAGTTTTTTCAGTCATGGTACCCATGTGGCAGGCATTATTGCTGCTGCTGATAACGCCTGGGGTGTTATCGGCGTGGCACCATATGCTGAAATTGTTGCGGTGAAAGTCCTATCAGAGGCAACCGGTTCCGGAGCATTCAGCTGGATCAATGCCGGGATTGTATATGCAGCAAATAACGGTGCCGACGTAATTAACATGAGCCTGGGAGCAACGTTTGCCAGAAACGGTTTTTATATTGATGAAAATGATGTCCTGCAAAAGATCCCTGCTGTATATATTCAAAATTTTATTCTTGCACAGCAACGTGCAGTAACCTATGCCTTCAAAAAAGGAGCTGTCATTGTCAGCTCTGCAGGAAACGGGGGCTCCAATTTTGATGGTTATGGTTCAATCTATAAAATACCTGCAGAACTTCAGAACGTTATTGCCGTTTCTGCGACAGGTCCTGATTGTTGGGTTTCGCAATCAATTCCGCTGTTTGATATTCCTGCAAGTTATACTGATTATGGAAGGTCATTAATTGCCATTGCTGCTCCTGGCGGCGATTATGACTGTGACGCCGGATATCCTTTTGATATGATTTTAAGCTCAGGCGCCGGAGGACCTACCCTCTATCCATTCTACTTCGCTGCCGGTACCAGTATGGCATCACCCCATGTGGCAGGTGTGGCTGCATTGATAGTTGGCAAAAATGGAGGGCAGATGAGCCCCCAGGCGGTTACTAAGCAATTGTTAAAGACCGCCGATAAAATTGCTGTAAACGGGACATCATTATTCTACGGGAAAGGGAGGGTAAACGCTTTCCGTGCCGTAACCGAATAATTGCAAAACATAATATATCAAGAGCAGATCAAAATGACCCCAAAATAAGGACAGACATCGTGCAGTAAAAAGTAAACATAATATACCTCTGGTTTGTTTCTATTTATGAAATATCAAACGGGGGATATATCATGAAAATACCGGAAAAAACAGTCATTATAGTCGAAACGACAGTCCATGCACCGATTGAAGCAGTGTGGAAGCTATGGACCGAACCTTTCCACATCATTCACTGGAACAACGCATCGGACGACTGGCTGACAACCAGGGCAGAAAACGATCTGAGGGTTGATGGCAGATTTCTTTCCCGGATGGAAGCCAGGGAGGGAAGTCACGGCTTCGATTTTTCGGGGAAATACACCAGGGTGGAACTGCACAAACAAATAGAAAGTACCCTCGACGACGGAAGGAACGTGCAGGTTCTGTTTGTACCAAGAGGAAATATGACAGCTGTCACGGAAGCCTTTGAACCCGAACAGGAAAACTCAGTTGAACTGCAAAAGGAAGGTTGGCAGGCGATCCTGAATAATTTCAAAAAGTATGTCGAGGCACCTGACAGGAAGGAGATTATTCATTTTGAAATCCTCATCAATGCAGATGTTAAAAAGGTCTTCAGAGATATGCTCAATGAGAAACAATATTCGGAATGGACATCTCTGTTCAACGCCGCATCTCATTTTGAGGGAGACTGGAAAAAAGGATCAAAGATCCTGTTCCTGGGAACCGGCCAGGATGGAACTATGGGGGGGATGGTAAGCAGGATAAGAGAAAACGTGCCTTACAGGTTTGTAAGCATTGAGCACCTCGGTGTCATTGAACATGGGAAGGAAATTACCAGCGGACCCAAGGTTAAAAAATGGGCCGGTGGTCTCGAGAATTATACTTTCATTGATCAGGATGGCAAGACAATGGTTGAAATTGATAATGATGTTCCCAAAGATTGGATTCAGTACTTCAACAATACCTGGCCTAAAGCATTGATCAAACTGAAAGAGATCTGCGAGAAGTAGAGATCATTGAAAAATGATAAAGCGTAAGAATGTAAACCAATGCTAAATTTGACATTGAAAAACTACTCAACGCATGAGTTATTTAAGACCTGCCTGAGGGAATTTCCGGATATTACCTTAAGCCTTGATTTTCTTTGCCTACTTTACTCGCCCCGCTGTGCCGGGCCATGAGCTCGTCAGAAGCTTTGTTAAAAAAAAGTAGATAGAATTTGCCTCGGTTCTTGTATCAAGACAAGAAAGTAGGAAAACTCTTACTAATTTTACATCAGGCTGATTGATCAAATCATTAAAATTGTTCTTATAACAAATAAAAACTATGCCACGAGTATTCAAAGCCCTTGAGATTGAGAAGGAAGATAAAGAGGTAATGCGCGATTACCTCGACCGCCATATGCCCCATGTAATATGTCCCGACGCCGTAAAACGCGGTGAAAAATTCATGGTCAAGGTACGTCTCGGCGAGGAATACCCGCATCCTGATGATAACGACCATTTCATTGGCCTTATGCAGCTCTGGAACCGCGAGACGCTGCTTGCCGAGGCGCGGTATTCAGCCGGCGTCAACGGTCATAAACCCACTCACTTTGAGGTCGATTTCTTCATCGTCGCACCGGAGGTGTCAATGAACCTGAGCGCTATGGCCGTATGTACAAAACACGGACTGTGGCAGAGCGAGGACAAGGCCGTGAAAGTCACAGACTGATCAGAATAATTACCTAACAATAATAAAATGGGCAGCTACGTCAATCAACATCTCATCAAGGATGAGACTGTGGCTTTCGAGACCAAACTACACTGGGTCATCTTTTTCTCTCTGAAGTCAATATTTACACTCACTATTTACGCCTGGCTGAAAAGGTGGCTCTCCGAGTTTGTAATTACCAACAGAAGGATAGTTATCAAGGAGGGTTTTATTGCCAGGAGGACATTTGAAATGAACCTCTCAAAGATTGAAACGGTAAACGTCGACCAGACAGTGATGGGACGGGTACTGAATTTTGGCTCAATAACCATAATAGGCACCGGCGGCACAAAGGAGACGTTCCACAACATCGCAAAGCCGATGGCCTTCAGGAAGGCGTTCCAGGAGCTCTGCTAGTTCCGGTATCCTGGTTTTGTTCCGCGTTCCGTGTTCCGTGTTTTTTGTCTTCAAATATGAAAAACCTGCCATCCGCCCTGACCCTGCTGAAAATAATTCCCTTTCTGCTGGTCATCTCGTGTCATCCTGTTGACGAGGAGAAATATTTTGAGGAGGGCGTCTCAAAGCTCCTGAAAACATACCGTGACGCCACAATAAAGGATGTGAGCTACAAGCTCTCCTTCAGCATCCCGGAAGGAAAAGAAGCGCCTGTCACCGGTGAGGCATTCATAGATTTCTCTCTCACGTCGAAACGTGAACCTGTGGTCATAGATTTCAGGGTACCTCAGGAGTACATTCATTCATTGCTGGTCAACGGCAAACCAACTGATCTGTCAGTTATCAACGGACATATCATCATTGATAAAAAAGACCTGACAAAATACTTCAACAGGATTGAACTCTCATTCCGTGCAGGCGACCTGTCCCTTAACCGCAACGAGGATTTTCTCTATACCCTGTTTGTCCCTGACCGCGCCTCAACGGCATTCCCCTGCTTCGACCAGCCCGACATCAAAGCCCGTTTCAGCCTCACCCTGAATATGCCATCCGGCTACAGAGCTATATCCAACAATCCGGCAGTCAGCAATGACACCACTGACAGTAAAATAACTATACGGTTCTCAGAGACAAAACCGATAAGCACCTACCTCTTCGCTTTCGCCGCAGGCAAATTTGAGCTTGTTAAGAAGGAGATTGACGGTGTAAGGATGGAAATGCTTCACCGCGAGACCCGCCAGGGCTATATTGAAAACAATGCTGATGAAATATTCAGGCTTCACTATAATTCGCTGAAGTGGCTTGAGGACTACACGCGGATATCATACCCCTTCGACAAGTTCGGGTTTGTTCTCATACCTTCATTCCAGTACAGTGGCATGGAGCACCCCGGATCGATATATTATCGCGCCTCCTCCCTTCTTCTGGACGAATCGCCCACTCTTAACGAAAAGCTCGCGCGTGCTTCGCTCATAGCGCATGAAACCTCCCATATCTGGTTCGGTGATCTTGTCACAATGAAATGGTTCGATGACGTATGGCTCAAGGAGGTATTTGCCGGATATATGTCCGACAAGATCGTTAGTCCTGACTTCCCCGATATCAACCAGGAGCTGCGTTTCCTGCTCTCGCGTTACCCTGCCGCTTATGCAGTCGACCGGACCAAAGGCACCAACCCGATCATTCAGAATCTTGATAATTTAAAGGATGCCGGCTCCCTCTATGGTGCAATCATTTACAACAAGGCACCGATAGTTATGAGGCAGCTTGAAAAAATCGCAGGCGAAGCAGATCTCCGTCAAGGGCTGCAAGCCTATCTGAAGGAATATTCGTGGGATAATGCACGGTGGGATGACCTCATAGCAATAATTGAGAAGGTGTCTCATGAGCCCCTTGAAGAATGGAGCAGGATGTGGGTCAGGGAATCAGGTATGCCGGTGATCACCCCGGTAATTGAGAAACATTCGGACGGTTTCAGGGTCTCCTTCAGTGAAAACGATCCGGCAGGGACTATCAGGCACTGGCCACAGACAATGAACACAACGGTTATTACTCAGACTGATACTGTCACTGGTGAATTAAGACCGGCAGACAGGAAATCGTTTATAGTGACAGCATATGAGCCTGCGTGCATCATACCCGACATCACCGGCAGAGCTTACGGTACGTTTATTTTTGACAGCCTCACTACGGAGCATCTGACCCTGCACATAGATGACTTTGCCGATCCACTGCTGAGGGGTGTCCTGTGGGTCAACATGTTCGAGAACCTTGTCAACGGCAGGGTCGCTCCGGTTACCTTTTACCAGACTGTTTTTTCAGCTCTTGAAACGGAAAACAACATTCAGCTCCGTAACTATCTTTCAGGCAGATTTTCTTCTGTCTTCTGGGACTTCCTTTCTGATGCAGAACGCGCTTCCTTTGCAGCAAACGCTGAGAAGATGTTGTGGCAAAAGGTGTTGCGGACCACTGACCCTGCGGTTCAGAGAACATGGTTCAGCCTTTATAGCAATATAGCTGTAACAGAAGATGGAATGACAAATCTCATAAAATCATGGGAGAGCACCTTATTGCCCGGCGGTCTTAAACTTAGTGAGGATGAGCTCTGTACACTTACCCTTACCATGGTGCTCAAAGGTTATGGCAATGCAGAGAAGATCATTACCGCTCAGCGTGGCCGAATTACCGGAAATGACCGGCTGCTCCGGTTTGATTTCGTAGTGCCTGCCGTCTCATCAGATCAGACAGTCCTCGATGCTTTCTTCAGCAGCCTTAGCGATCCGGTGAACCGTGAGCATGAACCATGGGTAATCGAAGCGCTTGGATACCTTCACCACCCGATGGTGGCAAAGAGATCGGAAAAGTATATTCTCCAGTCGCTGGAGATGCTTGAGGAGATAAAAAGCACCGGTGATATTTTCTTCCCGGGCAACTGGGTAACGACCACCCTGGCAGGTCATCATTCTGCTGAAGCAAAAGAAACGGTTGAGATGTTCCTCAATGACCACCCGGATTACCCTCCCGATCTCACTCTGAAAATACTTCAGGCTGCCGATAATTTGCTCAGAGGGGCCAACGTAAAGAAATGAACCGGTGGATCATTTTAACCATGCAGCCAGACTGTAGGGAGAGTAGGAATTGGCAATAATGAATTTTTGTATATTAGTAAATCGAAATTCGCAAATCGCAAATCGCATATACCCATGGGCTGTTTCCGTGTAATTATCTGCATCATCTGCCCTCCTCTTGCCGTCATTGACAAAGGTTGCGGGTCGGTTCTTATCGTGTTTCTCCTCACTCTCTGCGGTTGGGTGCCGGGTGTCATCGGCGCATTGATCATAAACAAAAAGTAGATTTCACAGTTTATTTTCCGGGCAGTGACAGGTCTGAGACCTTTCTCAACAGAATTGTCCGTCCGATTTCTCCCATTTTTTAAGTAATTTTGCCTGATTTGAAGCAAATACTTAGAACTTTAAGCATGCATGCTTGTTGAATGTTTATGCATGTTGAAGATTATATTTTATGGAAAACGACCAGGATAAGATACTGAGTGATGCAACATCGGGTGAATACAAATTCGGGTTTGTGACCGATATCGAAACTGATGTTATACCCGTAGGACTTAGTGAAGATGTTGTAAGGCTCATCTCTTCAAAGAAAGAAGAGCCTGCATGGCTCCTCGAATTTCGCCTGAAGGCATACCGCCACTGGCTGACGATGAAGATGCCGGCATGGGCGAACCTGAAAATACCTGAGATAAACTATCAGGAGATCAGCTTTTACGCTGCCCCGAGGCAGAAAATCGCTCCTTCCAGCCTCAGTGACGTTGACCCTGAGCTTATTAAGACTTTTAACAAGCTGGGTATCCCGCTTGAGGAACAGAAGCATCTGACAGGTGTTGCCGTCGATGCGGTGATGGACTCAATCTCGGTGAAGACTACCTTCCGTGAGACTTTGGCAGAGATGGGGATCATATTCTGCTCTTTCTCGGAGGCAGTGAAAGAACATTCGTCGCTTGTGCAGAAGTACCTCGCATCGGTGGTCCCCTATACTGACAACTTCTTTGCAACGCTTAACTCGGCCGTATTCTCTGACGGCTCATTCTGTTATATACCCAAAGGCGTCAGGTGCCCGATGGAGTTGTCTACTTACTTCCGTATCAATGCTTCCAACACCGGACAGTTCGAGCGTACATTGCTAATAGCTGACGAAGAGGCTTATGTGAGTTACCTCGAGGGCTGCACAGCTCCCATGCGTGACGAGAATCAGCTTCATGCAGCCGTGGTGGAAATAATTGCCGAACGCGGTGCAGAAGTCAAATACAGCACTGTGCAGAACTGGTACCCGGGCGACAAGGACGGGAAAGGGGGTATTCTGAACTTCGTGACTAAGCGGGGTTTTTGCAAGGGTGATGACTCAAAAATATCATGGACACAGGTTGAGACGGGTTCAGCTATAACGTGGAAATACCCTTCATGCATACTGCGTGGAAATAACAGTGTCGGTGAATTTTACTCTGTTGCCGTCACCAATAACCACCAGCAGGCAGACACCGGTACCAAGATGATGCATATCGGAAAGAATACCAGGAGCACCATCGTTTCCAAGGGCATCTCGGCAGGCTACGGCCAGAACAGTTACCGGGGACTGGTCAAGGTACTGGGAAAGGCGGAAGGAGCACGTAATTTTTCACAGTGCGACTCGCTGCTGCTCGGCGACAAGTGCGGAGCACATACCTTTCCCTATATCGAGGTTGACAACCCGACTGCGATAGTCGAACATGAGGCAACCACCTCACGCATTGGTGAAGATCAGATCTTCTACTGCAACCAGCGCGGCATATCCACCGAAGATGCTATAGGCCTGATTGTCAACGGTTATGCCCGTGAGGTGCTTAACAAGCTGCCCATGGAATTTGCCGTGGAAGCCCAGAAGCTACTGCAAATAAGCCTTGAAGGCAGTGTCGGTTAAAATGATTTTACATTACAGATAATATGAAAAACAACTTTTTACTTGAGATAAAAGAACTCAGAGCCTCAATTGATACAAAGGAAATACTCAAAGGTCTGAACCTTGAGGTTGGGTACGGTGAAATACATGCCATTATGGGACCCAACGGCAGCGGTAAGAGCACACTGGCCAACGTATTGACAGGACGTGATATAGCAACGGTTACTCATGGCACAGTCACCTACGACGGGCATAATCTGCTCGAGATGTCACCTGAGGAGAGAGCCCGCGATGGCATCTTCCTCTCATTTCAGTATCCTATTGAGATCCCCGGCGTAAGCATGGTTAACTTCATGAAGACTGCCATCAATGAACAACGCAAGCACCGTGGTCTTGAACCCTTGTCTGCCTCTGATTTTCTGCGCCTTATGCGCGAAAAGAAAGATCTGGTAGAGATAGATTCAGCTCTCACCAACAGAAGCGTCAATGAAGGTTTTTCGGGCGGGGAGAAAAAGAAGAATGAAATCTTTCAGATGGCGTTGCTCGAACCACGACTGGCTCTCCTTGATGAGACGGACTCGGGACTGGATATCGACGCCCTGCGCATTGTCGCCAACGGAGTGAACAAGATACGCAGGCCTGACACCTCGGTCATCGTCATAACACACTACCAGAGACTTCTTGACTATATCGTACCTGATTTTGTGCATGTGATGTATGACGGGCGCATTGTCAAATCGGCCGGGCCGGAACTTGCCCTCGAGCTTGAAGAGAGGGGATATGACTGGATAAGAAAAGAAGCAGATGTAAGCGAAGAGTCATGGACTACAGACCGGAAGTGATAAGCAAAATGTCAGCGTTGTATGCTGAGAGCCAGGGAAGCTTTCTGAAAGATTCCCCTGAGCTGTTTAACAGGTACCGCGAGAGCGCCTTCAGGGAGTTCATACTTCTTGGTATCCCTGACAGGAAGAACGAGGCATATAAGTATACCAATCTCGAAGCCTTTCTCAGTTACAATTACCAGGACTACTATTCTCCCATGCCTGCCGACTTCACTGAAGCCGAGAAATTCCACTGCGAGGTGGAGGATCTGGACGTATGGAATATGGTCCTGCTAAACGGTTTCTTCCCAAACAGCGAAAAGGGACTCGTGATGCTTCCCGGAGGTATATGGGTCGGCAGCATGAAGTCTGCCGTCAAACAGTTCCCTTCTCTTGTGGAAAAGCATTACAACAAATATGTCGATAACGCCAAAGACGGACTGGTGCCTCTGAACACCGCCCTTGCTTCAGACGGGCTGTTTATTTATGCACCGAAGCACACAGTCTATACGAAACCCATACAGATAGTTAACCTGCTTCACTCCGACAAGGATATCTTTGTACAGGACCGTAACCTGGTAGTGGTGGAGGATGGAGCACAGCTCTCACTGCTTGTCTGCGATCATGCAATCTCACCACAGCATTTCCTCACGAACACTATCACTGAGGTTTATGTCGGATATAATGCAAGGTTCGATATTGTAAGGGTGCAGAATCAGCACAACAACTCTGGGAAGATCACGCATACCTTTATTCACCAGGAGCGTGACAGCTATGCATCATCCAACAATATCACCCTTCACGGCGGGCTGGTACGCAATTCCACCTGGCACTACCTGGCCGGTGAGAACGGGGAGACACATTCCTACGGCCTCTTCCTGGCTGACAAGCATCAGCACGTAGGCAATTTTGTCAACGTAGACCATGCGGCTCCGAACTGTAACAGTACGCAACTTTTCAAGGGTGTGCTTGATGACAACTCCACGGGAGCATTCAACGGCCGTATCATGGTGCATAAGATAGCGCAGGGAACCAATGCCTTTCAGCGCAGTAATAATATTATTCTCTCCGAAAATGCCAAAATGAATACCAAGCCGCAGCTTGAGATCTTTGCCGATGATGTAAAATGCAGCCACGGTGCCACCGTGGGTCAGCTTGACGAGAATGCCCTGTTCTACCTGCGTTCACGAGGCATAGATGCGCGTGAGGCAAGGCTGATGCTTATGTTCGGCTTCGCTCATGAGGTGATACAGAATATTCCCATTGATGCTTTGCGTGACCGCATCGACAACCTTGTTCTGCAACGTCTCCGGGGCGAACTGTCGCGATGCGCCTCCTGTGCCATACAGTGTAATTGACCGTTAACATGAACCTCCCGCGAAGCATAGATGAAATACGTTCCGAATTCCCGATTCTGTCGGTGAAAGTCCATGGCATGCCGCTTGTTTACCTCGATAATGGCGCCACCACCCAGAAGCCCGTCCAGGTACTCAGGGTGATGGATGAGATGTACCGGACAGCCAATGCCAACGTACACCGCGGAGTGCATTATCTCTCGGATCTTGCCTCTGAACGTTATGAGGCCGCCCGCCAGACCGTAAGAGCATTCATCAATGCACCTAAGAGAGAAGAAGTAATATTCACTGCCGGAACCACCTCTGCAATAAATGCAGTAGCTTTTTCTTTTGGCGAAAAATTTGTTCATAAAGACGATGAGATCATCATTAGCGGTATGGAACACCATGCCAATATTGTCCCATGGCAGATGCTGTGCGAAAGGAAGAGTGCAAAGCTGAGGGTCATCCCCTTTTCGGATCAGGGTGTGCTTGACATAGATACCTACCGCAGCATGTTTACTGAACGGACACGCATTGTAGCCGTCACCAATGCCTCGAACGTACTAGGTACAATAAACCCCGTTAAGGAGATCATTGCGGAAGCACACTGCCATGAGGTGCCTGTACTCATCGACGGTGCCCAGATCATCCAGCACGGTATTGTCGACGTGGCCGATATGGACTGTGATTTTTTCGTCTTTTCAGGGCATAAGATCTACGGACCCAACGGTATCGGGGTACTGTACGGCAAAGAGAAATGGCTCAATGAGATACCACCGTATCAGGGAGGAGGCGACATGGTCGCCAATGTCACCTTTGAGAAGACAACATACAATGAGCTGCCATTTAAGTTCGAGGCAGGAACGACTAATTTCACCGGAGCCATTGGTCTCGCTTCAGCCCTCGATTATATCTCAGCCCTTGGCAGGGAGGCTGTGGCCGAGCGGGAACAGGCTCTCCTGACTAAAGCGACAAGCGGGCTACTATCAGTAGACGGCGTTCGTATCTACGGCACCGCTCCGCAGAAAGTCTCTTTGGTATCCTTCCTTCCGGGAACCATACACCAGTATGACGCCGGCATGATTCTTGACAAGATGGGAATTGCGGTAAGAACAGGAACACACTGCGCTCAACCAGTGATGGAACGGTACGGCATCACAGGCAACATAAGGGCTTCGATAGCATTCTATAATACAGAAGAGGAGATTGATGCCCTGGTGGAAGGTGTGAGAAAAGTGACTGAAATGTTCGCCTGACAGCATGACTATGACAATAAACGAAATACAGGATCAGATCATCGATGAATTTTCAGTTTTCAGCGACTGGATGGAGAGGTATGAGTATCTTATTGATATGGGCAGGACACTTCCTCCTTTCGATTTAATCCACAAGGTCCCTGACTTCCTTATAGAAGGTTGTCAGAGCAAAGTGTGGCTCTATCCCTCATTCAGTGAAGGCGTGATCACCTATACAGCCGACAGTGACGCACTCATCACCCGTGGTATTGTGGCTCTGCTTGTAAGAGTTTTTTCAGGACGTACACCGGATGAGATTATCAGTGCCGACATTTATTTCATTGACCGGATAGGTCTGAAGGAAAATCTTTCGCCCACCCGTTCCAACGGACTGCTTTCCATGATGAAGCAGATGAGGCTCTATGCGCTGGCATTCAAATCAAAACAGGAACATTCATGAACACCCGGGAGATACAGGAGACCGAAGCAAGGATTGTAGGAGTGCTGAAGAGCATTTTTGATCCCGAGATACCTGTGAACATATACGATCTCGGCCTGATCTATGAGGTCAGGGTCGATGAGGAGCAGAAGGCACATATTACCATGACACTCACCGCGCCTAACTGTCCCATGGCTGAGGACCTCGTGGAGGAGGTCAAATATAAGGTGGCAGGGACAAAAGGAGTTACAGAGTGTGACCTGACCCTTACTTTTAATCCCCCATGGGACCGCAGCATGCTTACTGACGAAGCAAAACTTGAATTGGGATTTCTATAAAAATCTTAGCCATGACTGACGCCCGTAAAATAGCACTTACATGGAAGGTTCACGAAGCTCTTCGTACGGAAGGCTTTGATATTATCGGTATCGCACCTGCCTCCTCGCATCACGAGGACAGTCAGCATATAAGTGAATGGATCGCCGCTGGAAAGAACGGCGCCATGAAATTCATCGAAAGAAACCTTGATAAACGCGGTGACATTACCTCACTGGTTGAGGGGGCGAAGTCAGTCATAGTCTCAGGAATCCGTTACTACAGCAACGATCCCCCTGCCGGCAAAGATAATTACTTCGTCAGCCGGTACTCCAGGGTCAGGGACTACCACGTGGTCATCGAAGAAAAGCTCGAACGCGTTATAAAGATTATTAAGAAGGAAGTGCCGGGTGCTGCCTCCAGGGCATTCTGCGATGCGGGACCGGTAACCGAAAAGACATGGGCCATACGTGCAGGACTTGGATGGCGCGGACGAAACAGCCTTGTCATCAATAAAGAGCTGGGTTCATTTATCTTTCTCGGTGAGATTGTCACATCGGCAGAGTTTTTATATGAAAACGCTTCTTCACGCGACCGCTGCGGCGACTGTGATCTTTGCGTAAAAGCATGTCCCACGGGGGCCATCTGCGATAACCGTACGATAGATGCACGCCGATGCATATCCTACCTGACGATCGAATATGAAGGAGATCTGCCGGAAGAGTTCAGGGGCAAAACTGAAAATATAATTTTCGGGTGCGACCGCTGCCAGGAAGTTTGCCCCTGGAACAAAAAAGCGGTGCATTACACAGACAAGGAGCTCATCCCTGAATACCCTGTCACCCGGTTGACCAGAAAGGACTGGCAGACAATGACACCGGATGATTTTAAAAGACTGTTCAAGTCATCGGCAATAAAGCGTATAGGCTATAAGATGATCAAAAGAAATATCGACTTTACGAGCCCGGTGTCATCTGAAAAGAGGTAAGATCCTCTCCCGGTTGCCGTCGTTAGGTGCCGGGGTAAGCTTCAGTATCTCTGAAATGATATTATAAACATCCACATTGTACAGAGTATCAACTACAAAACCCTTCCTGAAGGCAGGTCCCTCTGCATAGAATATTGAGTGCACATCGCGGAATTTCCAGTCGTAACCGTGATCACCCCTGTTATAACCCGAAGGCCTGGGGCGCATGCCCGCTACCCATCCCGGATCAGCGATCAGAACCACTGCAGGTATTCGAGGATGAGTGCCGTAATGCAGGTGGGCAGGCAGATCCTCTCTCCGGTAAGCTTTCATACCATGCTGAATATTAAGATAGTACAACACGCTGTCAGTCATCCCTTCAGCAGGCTCGATAGCCCATACAGGTGACCCGCCATAGATCCTTTTTACCAACTCCTGGGGCAGAGTGTCGAAAATATAATTATAGCGTGAAGTGTCAATTTCAGCCATGCCATGATCAGACAGAATGATCAGGTTAATTTTTTTTGCATCAGGCAGCTTGCTGATCCCATCACGCAGTACATCCATGAGACTGTCGAGGCTCCTGACGACAGACCCTGTCTCTGGTGACAAAGGCCCGTACACATGGCTGACAGCGTCAGGTTCTTCAAAATAGAGAGTCACCAGGTGAGGCCTCTTCCGCTCAGGCAGGGAAAGCCAGGTAAGCACAGTGTCAACACGGTCGCTGAATGGTACCTCCTCATCAAATGGCTTCCAGAAATCAGGCTGTATGCCCATGACCGGTGCCTCGGAACCAACCCAGTAGAACGATGCTGTTTTCAGGCCTGCCTTGCGTGCAGTGATCCATATGGGTTCACCGCCGTAAAAAGCACCGTTTGAAACCATGGCCCTGTCTCCTATCCTGTAAACAAGATCAAGGTCAGGAGCATAAAAACTGTTATTCACAAGTGCCGTGATGATCAGGGTACAGTCCGGTGGCTATTGAATAGTGGTTCGGGAACGTTTTTGTAGGAAAAGACGGGATCAGTCTTACTGCCATCACCCCTTTATCTGCTATATCATCTAGCACAGGAGTGCCGTATATCGAATTATAGTCCCATCTGAAGCCATCAAGCGAGACCATGACTACATATGGGGCTTCCCTTTCACTTCTGACGCTGCTGCATCCTGTAACTGACAGAAACGCAAGCAATGGCGCAATCAAATAACTGAAATATTTCATCCGGATTGTCTGAAGATTTTTTATTTATGAAAAGTATAACAATTTTTAATGGCCGATGTTCCTGCGCAATACAGAATTAACCTTTAATTTTGAATTATGTATCCCGCCCGAATATGAAAAAGATAATTCTCTTCCTCGCACTGATCTCCGCAGTAGCAGTCATGGAAGCACAAAAGAGTTATGCACTGCTGGTGATTGACATTCAGAATTTTTATTTCCCGGGAGGCCGGTCTGAGCTGGTTGAACCGGTTCAGGCAGCCGAAAAGGCTGCCATAGCAATTGCTCAAGCCCGGGCAGAAAATAATCCTGTCATTTTCATCCAGCATAAGTCAGCGGCAGGGATGGAGATAAATGACCTTGTCAAACCCGCACCGGGCGAAGCGGTATTCGTAAAGGAAGAGGTCAACAGTTTTCTCGGCACAGGACTGACAGAGCATGTTAAGAGTCTTGGCGTCGACACCTTGGTTATCTGCGGGATGCAGACGCATATGTGTGTTGAGGCAGCGGTGCGTGCCGCCAGTGATCTTGGCTATTATGTTTTTCTTCTTCATGATGCCTGTGCGTCACGAAACCTGAAATTCGGTGACCGCGAGGTGTCCGCAGCAGATGTGCATGCTTCCACTCTGGCAGCAATGAAGAGTTACGCAAAAGTAATTTCCGTTGAAGAATGGATACGAAAGTAGCAACAATTTTCAGGAGAATTGATCCTGTTATCCTGGCAATAGCTCTACTGAATATTACTGTGCGGCTGCTGGTTTATGATAACCTTGAATATCACCGCGACGAGCTGCTGTATCTGTCGCTCGGGCAGCACCCCGATTTCGGCTATGCCACCGTACCGCCACTGATTGGGTGGGTAAGCTTCCTGTTACAGCAGGTCTTCAGCAACTCGCTGTTTGCCATCCGGTTATTTGCATCCCTGTTGGGCGGGTTAATGATCTTCCTGGTTGCCTCAATAGCCAGGGAACTGGGAGGCACACGCTACGGTGCCATCCTTGCAGCCACAGGACTCACTGTGTCCGGCTTTTTCATGAGGACCTTCTTTCTCTTCCACCCGGTACACATTGAGATATTCCTGTGGACACTCTGCCTGTTGATGATTATCAAATACATCAATACCGGCAGGAACAGTTTTCTCATCTACTTCGGAATAGCTGCCGGCTTTGCCCTCCTGAACAAATACCTCGCCGGGCTCCTCTTCCTGGGTCTTCTGCTGACAGTGCCCGCTGACACGGCATCGTGACGTGTTCAGAAACAGGTATTTCTGGATTGGAATGATCTGACCGGCGGCCTGATTTTCCTGCCCAACCTGGTCTGGCAGGCTGTGCACGGTTTCCCGGTATTCAACCATATATCCGAACTGTACGATTCCCAGCTCGTTTACATGAATGCCGGGGTGTTTCTTCACCGAACAGCTTTTCCTGCCTTTCGTCGGGTCAATATTCACCGTAGCCGGCCTGATTTACCTGCTTGCAGCCAGGGAAGCCGGCAGGTTCAGGTTCCTGGGCTTCCTTTCGCTCTTTGTTGTCGTTGCTCTTATGTTTCTGAAGGGCAAAAGCTATTATACCCTGGGGATAATGCCTTTCCTTATCGCAGCAGGGGGCACAGCTTATGACAGGTGGTTCCGTAATGGGGCTCTGAGGATTCTCTTCCCTCTGGTCGTTATCCTGATCGCCATACCGGGAGTGCCGGCAGGGTTGCCGGTCTGGGACAAGGAGGGGCTGAAAACCTATTTCGGGGTACTTAATGAGAAATACGGAATCGATCTTGGCATGCCGGTTTGAAGATGGTACCATTCACTCGCTTCCGCAGGATTATGCCGATATGATCGGATGGGAGGAGCTTACCGCGCTCGCCGACAGCGCTTACAGAATGATTGAAGATAAAGAATGCCTCAATTATCTATGCAGAAAACTATGGCCAGGCGGGAGCAATTACAATTATCGGCAGGAAGTACGGATTACCTGAGGCTGTCAGTTTCCACGAGAGCTTCAGGTACTGGTTCCCGCGTGATTTCCCGGTTGAGATAAAATCGCTAGTCTACATCAACCATAACCTTGGAGAAGACGTAGCAAGCAACTGTTTTCCGACATCCGGCTCATTGGAAAAATCTCCGATCCCGATGCACGTGAGTACGGGGCAGCAGTCTACCTGTGCGAGGAGCCTGTGAACAGTTTCAATGATTTCTGGAAAGCGAGAACAAGCAATATCAAATAAATTTACCTTTCCATTGCCTTTGCCCTGAGCTCCGGCGGCATCTTTCTCAATGGCATATCTCAGTGCAGTGCGGGGCATGACCGTTTTGTTCTTCATGACAAAATCGAACACCTCCTCCTGATACGGTTTGCTGGCCTCCTTTAACATCCATCCGTAACCTTTCTGTACCATATCATCCTTATCGCGTAACAGTATGCCCAGCTATTTCAAAAATGTCCGGCAGGAATTTGCCGCGCCGGGCGGGAACGATCAGAGACACCGCAGATGCCCGCCGTACCCACCTGTTATCAGAAAATGACCATTTCTTCAGCTCAACAAGATAATCGGGGTACATCTGAACGAAATCTCCGATCGTGTGATTGCACAGTGTGTCACACGATGCCCAGTTATTCAGGTATTTGTGAACCCATTTCCCGAAAATCAGGAAATCTTCAGGGGTATATTGCCTGTTCAGTTTATGTGACCATTCACATGCTATGAACGTTTCCTCCATCTGACCTGACTGCCAAAGTCCATCACAGAGTTCAAAAATCTCTGATTTTGTTCGGCCTTTTATCGCATCAAAACTGTCCTTTGCGATCCGTCTCACATCGACTGATCTGACCCCGTACAGACTTACCGCCTCCTTGAAGAACCTCATACCGGATTGCCTGGTCTTTTCATCCGATGCATCTTTCAGTTCACGTCTGACTTTTCCGAGTATATCATCCATTTTCGGTTGAATTCATAATCTCATCTACTACTTTGCCACAATCAATTGAGCCAACCTCAAGAATCGCTGCATCCTTTATGCCGAATTTTCTGACCATCTCATTGACGAGGCTTTTCCTGACCACAATCATAATCTGCCACTCGTTAATTTCCAAAAGCTGGCTCAATCGTCCGGCCCAGCCTTCACCTCTCATCTCCAGCGGACCCGCTTCGTCAATTATCATCAGGTTACTATCTCTGTTATTCTCAGGGTTAAGAGCTTTCAGTCCTACCCTGTACCCTTCCTCCATCTGTGCAAACCTTTCCACTCCTTTAATTTCCGGGTTGGTGAGTCTTAGAAACGGTGCTGTTACACCTGAGCTGACATCGAGTATATCATATCCGATGGTCATGTCACTCTCCATAAGTCTCGGTGCCAGTATACCTCCCACCCTGATGCCTTTTTCTTTCAGGATGTCTTTCAGTCCAAGCAGGAAGGTTGTTTTTCCTTCGCCTGTTTCCCCGGTTATTATATATACTTTCTTTCTTCGCTTCTGTTCGGCTCTGGCTTCACTCAGCCGGCTTTCAACATGCGATATCATGCTGCTGAGTATCGATGCAGGATCTTTGATGGCGGTTTTCAGGTCAGGCATTGCCGCAATCATTGAAGGAAGGCTTTCGGCAGAAAGTTCAAGGGCCAGGGGCAACTGCCTGAAGTGTGTTCTGCTGAAGAGTTTGCGAATCGCAGGATTATACAGTTCCGTGCCGAGGGCGGAGAAGCCAACGATGATGATCAGTGCCCGGAAATTCATCTGTATGCCGATGAGCACTCCTTCCGCAATATTGGTATTGCCGGGCTGAAAGGCGGTGAAAGCCAGCGCTGAAAGCATCGTGATGATCACGAATGTGATCCAGAACCCGGGTCTGGCAAGTTGCCTCATGGCACGTTTATAGCGTACCGCCAGAATGACCGACACAGGTATCACTGTTATGACCCAGAATATCCATTTTGTCTGGCTGATTATAACCAATGCTCCGGCAACCAGTAAAATATCAATTGCGAGCCAGGCCAGCGAGTAATTAAACGGCTGGCCGGAACGCGATTCAGACGGACGGACGGATGGCTTCTCCACCAGGGCTTCTACGGCAGGACGGGAGAGGATCCTCCTGCCTGTCCGAATACCCACCACGGCTGCGGCAGCTCCGAAAGCTGCATAAAGAGCCAGCAGCAATACCAGCGGTGCCCAGAAGGTGTCAAATTTAAGGTTCAGCTCTTTGGCTGCATAATTGGTCAGGTTAGAATACAGGTCAACAAGCTTGCCACCGTAAAAAATGAGCAGATTGAGGATTTTCTGGAAAAGGTTCCACGACATCGCGAGCATGGAACCGATGACAAAACCGGCGAATGTCCTGCCGAAGAGCCTAACTGAAGCCTCAAGCAACATTGACTCTGCAATAATGGCTATCATAGGCCCGAAAATGACTGCGCTGGGTGACATCGTTTTCATCAGCGCGCAAATTAATCCTGCCCTCCAGTAAAGCCCATGCTCACGCCATTTATGGCTTACAGAAATAAGTATCACAAGGGCAATGGCAGTAAGGATATTACCGCTGAAAGGCACACGGAGATTATGCAAAAAACTACCGAGAACAATTTCGGCAGCAGCCCATATCGTTCCAATAATGGATGCTTTGATCCACTTATCGCTTATAGTGTTCCCACGTTCAGTCAGAACGGGTCGCATTCCCTGTATGCTTCAATAACTCTCTTAATGCCTTCCGGACCCTTGATGCTCTGGCCGTGTTCCATACATATAACACCTGAGTAATCGCGTGAACGGAGATATTTAAAGATATTTTTAAAATTTATCTCTCCCGTGCCAGGTTCCAGGCGGCCAGGATTATCTCCAACATGAAAAGCCGCTATCTGGTCCCAACAAGCTTCGATGTTTGGGATCAGGTTGCCCTCGGTGATCTGCTGGTGGTACAGATCCTCCACGATCTTCACCGAAGGGCTGTTAACGGCATCACATATCTGGTAAGCCTGTGGCATCTGTGTAAGATATAGACCGGGGTGATCAGCCAGGGTGTTCAACGGTTCAATAACAATGGTCATACCCCCGGGCTCGGCCAGCTCTGCGCAGAACTTAAGGTTGTCAATCATATTCGTAAGCTGGTAATCATGATGCAGTCTCTCATCGTACCGTCCTGGGACCACGAGGGCCATTTTAAAGCCCGTGCGCCCTACTATATCAACACCCTCCTGCACCTTTGCCTTCAAAAAATCCCGTACTTTCTGTGGATTAAGAACGAAGGAGGTCGTTGAGAAATCAGCATAGAGGACCCATGGTCCCATCATCATTCCAAGTCGCTGCACTTCAGCGGCGATTCGTTCCTGCTCAGCCGGAGGGCGGCCTGGCAGACCGTTGTCAAAGACGGCCCGGAATCCCCTGTCGTGTATGAATTTAATATTGTCGACTGCATCATCGCTGCCGCACAGCTCGCGGAACATGCCAATTGACGGAGCGTATCCGAGGGTGAATGGTTTATCCGGAGCCGGCAGCGTTGATGCAATACTGCTTCCCCTGAGCAGCGCCGGAGCCGCAAACAGTGCCGCTCCGGTAGCAGCAGCGCCTGTCAGGAAGCTGCGACGTGATCGTTTATAATTCATAAAAGTTGTGTTTACTTATTCACCGGGGACAGGTACCGTTTTTGATACATCTACCGGGCCCATAACATAAACCTTCGGGCCAAGCTTCATTTCGGAATTCATCATCTCATCCCACGTGACTAGCTTGCCGGTATATGCTGAGACGCGTCCCATTATGCCAGCCATCGTCGAGTGAGCCACAAATTCTGCCTCGTTGAGCGGTTTGCCGGTGCGTATCGAAGTGACAAAATCTATATGCTCCTGGTCATAAGGACTGATGGCCAGATCTTCTGTCATCTTACCAGCCTCGTCAAGCTTGTAACCGTCATACTTCCACAGCTGTGTTCCCGCTTTATCCCATACGGTGTTTTGGCAGTTGCTGGTGCCCTTGGTACCTTGTATCCATTCCGATACGTTGCTTTCGCAACCGTTTATCTGGCGGCACATACTGTGAACATGTATTCCTCCCTCATAGATAAAGTCTGTACTGAAGAAATCGTATTGATCACCGGTGGGTCTGCGCTGGCGCGAGCCGAATGACACTGCCGAGACCGGTCTCTTGCCTGTGAACCAGTTTATGATGTCAATATTATGAACATGCTGCTCAATGATATGATCGCCTGACAGCCAGCTCCAGTTGACCCAGTCGCGGATCATATATTCCATCTCTGTCCATGACGGATTGGGCTCACGGTACCAGAGCTGCCCCTGGTTCCAGTAGCAGTTGGCGGATACAATATCGCCTATCATACCTTCCTGCACCTTGCCCCAGGTAGCCACGTAATCATGCTGGTGATGCCTCTGGGTGCCTGTAACAATTGAAAGCTCCATTCCTTTGGCCTTCTCGCCCGAAGCCAGGATCTGTCTCGCACCTACAGGATCAACGGCGACAGGTTTTTCCATGAAGACGTGTTTTCCGGCAGACACGGCAGCCTCGAGATGTTCAGGGCGGAACACCGGTGGAGTTGCGAGAAGTATAATATCAACACCCGATTCAATGACCTTCTGATATGCATCGAACCCCGTGAAGCAATTCTCATCGGCTATTTGCACGCCGTCCTCTGCCAGACGCTCACGACATGAGGCAATCCTGTCAGTGAATACATCTCCAAGTGCCGAAATTGTAAGGTTGGGACCTGAATGGATGAAGTTAATTGCAGCGCCAGTGCCCCGGCCGCCGCAGCCAATTAATCCTGCCTTAAGCAGCGGCCCGTCAGGTGCCTTGTCGAGCATCACGGGGAGTACAACATTTTTACTTTTAGGTGCACATGATGTGATCAGTGCCGGAACAACAATGCCTGCTGCACCTGCAGCAGCAGCTGTGCCCAGAAAACTTCTTCTTGAAATTGGTGATTTTTTCATAATGGTTATTTGTGTGAAGTAAAGTTATTATTTTATGTTATCTGTTGTCGGTTATTGAGGTCTGAGGTCTGAAGGTCTGAGGTCTGAGGGTATTGTCAGTTAACAGTTATTATTTATGGGTCAAATTTTAATTCTTAAATCTTAACTTTTAATTCCTTATCCAATACTACCCTGAACCCCACATAAAAACAATCAGAGTACCACCATATGCTCTTCGGCATCTGGGGGTCAGTCTTCAGCCAGGCATCAGTGCGCGTATGGTCACGTGCTGCGCTCCTGACACCCGCAGCGCCGTCACGGTATGACCCTCCCCTGATGACATGTTCCGTTGTTCCTTCGTATATGTCAGAACAGAACTCGGCCACGTTGCCACTCATATTCTTCAGTCCCCACGGATTGGCTTTAACAGCCTCCGGCTCTTGTGTCTTTGACTGACTATTACCCCGGTAGATGACATAAGTGCCAATGATTGCAGTATCGATCCTGCTTCCGAAAAGCCCTTTTTTCTCAAACCTGGCGGGGTCACCTTCAAAGAAATAGGGTGTCTCTGTTCCTGCCCTGCATGCATACTCCCACTCGGCTTCTGTCGGCAGCCGATAATGTCTGCCCGTCACCTGACTGAGCCACCGGCAATATGTTTCAGCTGCATGATAGCTCATTGATATAGCCGGTCTCTGTCCCATGCCCCAGTTCTGGTCGGGCTTGCCGTAAGGTGGTGTAGCACCTGTGACTGCATCAAGGTTCTCCTTCTTAAGACGCGACCCCTCGGTATCTGTCGACCTCCCTTCGGATGCTGTCTGTCTGTAAAATTCCATGTACTCATCCCATGTAACCTCCACCTCAGCGATGAAGAATGAGTCTATGCTGACCTTTCGCTGTGCCTCATCAGGGTTACGCAGCGGTTCACCGTCGGGGCTTCCCATTGTAAAATTAGTGCCGGGCAGGGCAATCATCCTGAATGAGATCCCGGATCCGGGTATCTGCTCTGTAAAATCAGTAAAAGAGGCGACAGCGGCGGGGGATGTATAAATTGTATCTGCCTGCTTTTCTGCCAGACCGAAACCCTTATTGCTGCCGTGCACATAATCCTTTATGTAGTGACCCGCATTCATGTGACAGCTGATGCACTGCAGCTCCTCTCCCTTTTCTGTCATCTGCTTGTAATAGAGGTGCGCATCAGATCCTTCACGGGTAAGTTTTGCCGGGAAGAGATTCTCATGGCATTTTATGCAGGTTGAATTATAAACGTGTTTTGAAGCTCTCTCAAGAGAAGAGGCTGCTTCCCAGTCGAATTCAGTTGAATCCTTTGTCCAGTAACTCCATAAATCACGTGAACCGGTCTTTACTTTCTCAATCAGGTAACCCTGGCCATTGGGCGGCAGGTGGCACCCGGCACACGCGACCCGGTAACCAGACTCTGTTGCATAATGAACCCCCTGCTTCCAGCTTGCTGTGGCTTGAGGATGAACGTGGCACGAGGCGCAGAAATCATTAGTTGACGTGGCTTCAACTGCCTTCCCCAGCCCGAAAAAAACAATCGCTCCGGCCACCAGGCCGATCAGGAACCACAACCATATCCTATTCTTCACACGCCAAAGATTAGGGTGGGCAAGATAATAAAAAAAGATTGATGAAAACTTTCCTGAAGCCGGATTGCGGAATACAATATGCCTTTCAGTTTTCGGAAACAGTTTAATTATTACATTTGGGAAACGGGTTGGATGAAAAGAGTCATAATTGCTTCATTACTGTTAATTGCGCTTATTTCGCTGTCTGCCCATCCGTGGAAACCCGGGCTTTATGTCATTATTGATACCGACGGTGGGATTGATGACCAGAAAACCATCTGTTTGCTGCTGGCCTCGCCTGATGTAAGGATACTCGCAGTCACAGTGTCAGACGGATTTCATAAATCACCCGAGGCATTCAATATTGTCAGAAGTATGCTTGACAGCCTCTGGCATGAGGGACTACCCATGGCATCCGGCCGGGAGGCCATAAGTCTCATTGAAGAGTGCCTATACGGAGAGACTTCACCAGTTACGTTCATCGCCCTTGGGTCGCTGAAAACGGCAGCAGAAGCAATGAAGGGAGCTCCGTCATTCACAAAAAAAGTGAAACGGATAATCTGGAGCAATGAGGGCCTCCCCGGTGAAGATGGGTTTAACTATAAGACAGCTCCTGAAGCTGCTGATGAAGTACTTAAGGGGCTCCTGCCCGTGAGCGGTAACGGCAAGGGTGGTGAAGCATTCAATAATGATGCTTTTTTTATTGAAATCCGTAAGCCCGTGCAGAAGATGCAGGTAATACAAGCCATCCCGACAGACACCTCATTCTATATGTCTGATCTACAGCCTTACGTTACAGAGATACGTAACAGGTACGGTGAAGATGAGTGGTTTTCGGGAGTCATTGCCAACGAGCTGCACAGACATCTTGGTGTCTTTGCTATCATAGGTGTCAAGATGGGTATCCGTGCACGCGAATATTTCTGCACCGGAGTTGACGAGTTGAGCGTGACCTCACATGCCGGCAGTACACCGCCCCTCAGTTGTATGAACGATGGCATACAGGTAAGTACAGGAGCCACACCCGGCCACGGACTTCTTACTGTCAGTACCGGAACGCTTTCCTTCCCGGCTGCTGATTTTACCCACAAAGGCAAAACAATCCGTATCACCCTGAAAAAAGAACTGGCAGAGAAAGTCTCTTCCGAACTGAAAGAGATTAACTTCGTCAACGGACTTGACTCTGACATATACTGGGAGCTGGTCAGGCAGAATTCAATAAAATACTGGCTTCAGTTCGACAGGCATAAAATATTTGATATTCAGGTTATTAACTGAATTGGAACTGATATTTTTGATTTACGAACAAGGTCACCTTCGCTAAAGCTATCGTGACCAAAGGATTAACAATTTTTGATTTATGAAGACTTGTCAATTTTTATCTGTTATGGCTGTGAGTGCTTCCATTGTCTCATGCACCACAAAACCGGTATCAATGCCCGTGATAATTCCGCAACCTGTGCATATGGAACAGGAAAAGGGAAGCTTCACCCTGCGCCCGTCGGCTGAAATAAATTACACCGGTGGCGAATTGGCCGAAAATGTGGCCGGTTTTCTTGCTGAAATGTTACGTCCGGCAACCGGCTTTGCGCTTGAAACGGAGGAAGGCACTGACGGCGCTATCAATCTTGTCGTCGATACCGCGCTTAAAATGAACCCGGAGGGATATCTTCTGACAGTGGAGAAAAAGCAGGTCACTCTTACCGGATGTACTCCTGCAGGCCTCTCGCGGGGGCTGCAGACAATCAGGCAGTTGCTTCCTGTACTGATAGAAAGTGACACCTTAATCCGAGGCATTAAATGGACAATGCCCTGCATTTCGATAACTGACTATCCCAGGTTTGCCTGGAGAGGAATGCATCTCGATGTCAGCCGGCATTTTTTTGATGTCAGCTTCATTAAGAGATATATCGATATCCTCGCGATGCACAAGATGAATGTCTTTCACTGGCATCTTGTTGACGACCAGGGATGGCGCATAGAGATAAAGAAATATCCGCGTCTGACAGAAGTGGGTGCATGGCGTATTGACCGGGAAGATAAACCATGGAACTCACGTCCGCCACAGCAACCCGGAGAGAAAGCAACTTACGGGGGCTTTTATACTCAGGAGGAGATAAGGGAAGTCGTTGCCTATGCCGCCGAACGTCACATAAACGTTGTGCCTGAGATAGAGATGCCTGCACATGTGAGCTCGGCACTGGCTGCCTATCCCGAGTACTCCTGCACAGGCGGACCCTTCACCGTGCCCCCCGGATCGGTATGGCCTATCACTGATATTTACTGCGCCGGAAAAGATGAAACATTTGCTTTTCTGGAAGATATTCTGACCGAAGTGATGGACCTCTTCCCGTCACCGTACATTCATATCGGAGGCGATGAGGCTGACAAGAAAGAATGGCGGAGGTGTCCGGATTGCCAGGCGCGGATACGGAAAGAAGGACTGAAAGACGAGGCTGAGCTTCAAAGTTACTTCATTAAACGCATGGAAAAGTTTTTAAGCTCAAAAGGCAGGCACCTGATCGGCTGGGATGAGATACTTGAAGGCGGACTCGCCCCGGATGCTGCAGTGATGTCATGGCGCGGATTCGATGGAGGCATTGAAGCAGCAAAAGCCGGACATGATGTTGTGATGACACCTATCTCACATACATACTTCAACCTTTACCAGGCTGACCCTGCGACTGAGCCTCTCGCCTATAGCGGCATAATAACCCTGGAAAAGGTCTACCTATTTGAGCCCGTACCTGACAGATTGACTGAGGATGAGGCAAAACATATCATTGGCGCACAGGCCTGCCTGTGGACCGAGATGGTGACAGACGACAAAACGGCTGAGTATATGTTACTGCCTCGTCTGACCGCTCTCTCGGAAGTATTGTGGTCAGCACCGGAGAGCAGAGACTGGAAGGAATTCACCGTCAGGCTGCCAGTGATGATGGAGCGGTTTGATGTTATGGGATTGAACTACTCAAAAAGTGCAGAGCTCAAGGTGCAGGACTCAGAACGCGGGGCTCAGGACTGAGTTCTCAGAGACGCTCACTCGTCCTTTCGCTCCCTTGCTCCCTCTCGACATTGAATTCCCCAAACAACTTCGCTTTATTGTACTTCTTGACTACAACTCCATACAACAGCGCGGTCCAGAATGAAAACAAGGCATAGACCAATGCGGGCTTGACCATCTCGTCGCTATGGATCAGCGTCCCTGCAACAAGCAGCGCCAGGGTGGTGTTCTGCAATGCCACCTCAATGCCCATGGTGAATGACGACCGCAAACCTGTCTTCCCCACCATTCCCATTGCCAGTCCTGCCACGAATCCCAACAGATTGATAGCCAGAGCATAGGGAAATATTTTTACAGCTTCGTCGAGCCTGATGCCTGACCCTCCTTTTGATTCGTCAGCAAAGGCAATGATGGCATATACCCCCGCAAACAGAATGATCATTGCCGTTCTGACGGGCTTCTGGATCTTTTCAGCAAGACTGTGAAACTTATACCTGACAAAAACCCCGATCGCGGCAGGCAGAAGTGTCACAAAGAATATCTCAAGGGATGATTTGATGAAAGGCAGTTCAAAGGGAGAATGACTGCCCATGAAAAACGTCAGGGCAATGTTTGTCAGCAGCGGTATGGTAAAGAGGGTTAGAATGCTGTTTATAGTGGTCAGAGTCACTGATAATGCCACATTACCGCGGTAAAGAACGGTGACAAAACCTGAAGTTGTGCCGCCTGGACATGCAGAAAGAATAATAAAACCCACTTTGATGGCAGGCGGCAGATCAGTAAAATATACTGCCAGTAATGCAATGACCGGCAGAATGATCATCTGTGCGAAGAGGCCCAGGTAGAAAGGTTTAGGTGAATGAAGTATCTTCTTAAGATCATTGATGTTGATTGACAGCCCGACACCGAACATGATGGTAGCCAAAACACCGCTGACAAGAAAATCCATATAGGTGAGGGACATCCCTGACATTATTCCTTTCTGCTGCTGCAGTAAAGGAAAGAATTTTATTTCAAATTAATGCCGGGGGCCAGAACGACAATCACACAGGGCATTCAGCAATTCGGAATTCGCAAATCGCAAATTACCTCGGATCCGTCACCTGCCCCATAAATACAATTGTGCCTGTTGTTGTTTCCCTTATGAAATAGAGGAAAGGACGGTCTATATTAATGACAGGTGTCTGAGGGGGCATCGAGGTGGTGCCAATAATTACCACAGTAGCGGCGGCAGCTTCAGTGCCCTCCTCATTTGTCTCAATGAAGGTCTGATGCAGAACATCGGTAATATAAAGCTGAAGATCACTTATGTTACTAAAGTCTGCATTATCCGGATCAAAAGCAATGCCCATACCGAGACTGGCAAGATCATCATTCAGATTACGCTTGTATTCATACTTGAACCTGGGCAGGTAAATCTCCACCTCTGTTGTGCCAGCTGAGAGACTCTCCATCCACTCCGCCCAGTTTTCAGGTGTGAGGGTCAGGGCAGCTGCTTCATTCGATACACCCTCATCAGGCAGCATGACCACCATTGAATAGTTGCCCTGTCCGTAAGGCAGCTCAACGAGTGTTGCATTTTCAGTGCCGGCGATTGCAAAATTCTGTTTCTGATACATCATCGGGACATCAACAGGTGCATCCGGAGTTAAGTAAAATGATCTGTCATGAGTGTCATCCTTGTCAAACTGGTGCTTCCATTTGCCTTTGAAATAGACTGCATTAACAAGAAGCATGGCAAGGTTATCAGGCAGTGATGCAACCATGTCCTGAATCTTGTCATGTGTTTTGTCCTCGATCCAGGCGTTTATCAGGTCGACTGCTCCCGGGTCTGTAACATCTATCTTTTCTACCTCGGCCATGTACCATTTAACAAGAGCGTCCATGAAAGCCTGCTTCGGGGTGAACTTTTCTTCCACCCATGCCGAGTTGGCTATTTCCATTATGACCTGTTCATCGACAGGGATCATTTCTTCAATCAGCTTCAGGTATGTATCATTGATCTCCTCAATGGTCTGGCCTTCATAACGGAGACCGGAATTCATAGCGTCAAACGTCTCTCCTGCAGCTCCGTTGAGAGTCATTGAGAGCGCGCTGGTAATACTGAACGGTGAGATCATGAGATTCCCTGCTCCATCTTCCCCGGAAAGTATCGGCACAAAAAAATCGAAGGCAAATTTGTTGGCCGAGGCAACTACTTCCTTTTGTTTGAGAGAAAGATCTATCGGCACCGGGTCACCCGGAGTATTGTCCTTGGTCTTCTCACATGATGTCATTGATCCGAATATGCCTGCAATCATTATTAATGTCAGGCTAAACATAGTATTTTTCATATAGGGTCTGTATGAGTGATAATAAAAATGTACAAAAATTGTACCGTTTATAAATCATTTTGCCCCTGATAAGTCTCCGTAAGGCATTTTGAAGTCTTATTCCGTTTTATTTTTTAAGTTAGCAGTTGTAATCAGAAGAAGGTATGACTGCTTTGACAAAAGAAGATCTGGAACGTTATCAGCGGCAGCTTATCATACCTGCCCTGGGTGAGGCAGGACAGGAAAAACTTAAAATGGCCCGGGTAATGGTTATCGGAGCCGGCGGACTTGGCTCACCGGTCCTTATGTACCTGGCTGCATCCGGAGTGGGCACTATAGCCATCATCGACTTTGATATTGTCAGCGTAAGCAATCTCCAGAGGCAGGTGCTTTACACCACCGGTGACATAGGGCAAATAAAGGCAGAAGCGGCAGCCAAAAGGATCTCCCATCTTAACCCCCTGATAAAAGTACTGTCATACCCGGAAAAACTCACGGAGCAAAACGCACCGGACCTCTTGGCCGGTTATGACATTGCTGTTGACTGCAGCGATAACTTTGCGGCCCGGTATCTGATCAGCGATGCCACTTACAGTGCAGGTATTCCAATGGTATACGGAGCTGTCTTTCAGTTCATGGGACAGGCATCGGTGTTCAATTATAAGGGCGGGCCGTCATACAGGGATCTATTCCCCGAAGAGATTCACATGTCAGGCGACAATAAAACCGATCCGCCCGGGGTAATAGGTGTACTGCCCGGCATAATAGGCGCCATACAGGCATGCGAGGTGATCAAGATCATCACCGGAACAGGTGAAACCCTCAACGGTCGCCTCCTCCAGATAGACGCCTTAAGTTTAAGGGCTGAGGTCATTTCCCTTTAAATTTTCTGGGCTCACTTTTTTGCAGGCTCTTCTTCCGCGTAAAGTCCTTCTCTCGAAAGGAGATGATCAAGATTGGCAAGTCCGTAAACGACCACCGCAGTAACGACAGCGGTATGCTCCTGGTATTCGGCAATACTCTTATCGTAAGTGTCCCGTTCGGTATGCCATATCTCACCGTAGTCAAAGTTATATCCCTTGCTGTCAGGTGCTTCAAACCTGATTGTCGGCACGCCGTTCATGGCAAAGTGGGCATGATCTGATCCTCCCGCGTTTGTCGGTCTTCGGGCGCGGCGGCTGGGTGCGCTTTGTCAGTTTGAAAGGGAAAGTCAGGATTGATACCGTTCAGCGGCTTGCACACTTTCTCAAAATCCTCATACATGGCTTCGGGAGCAACTATCTCCGAAGCCACTGTCGGGCCTCCGTCGCGATTGAAATAGTTCGATATTTTCGGCAGTTTTTCCTTATTGTTCTCTACCCAGTGCTTCGAGCCCAGCAGCCCGAATTCTTCTCCCGCCCAGAGGCATACGAGTATAGTCCTTTCAGGTTTTCCACCTGCTGCCATGATCAGCCGTGCCGCCTCCATGTGAGGTGTGATGCCTGAGCCGTCGTCAACACCGCCGGTACCTGCATCGTATGAATCGAGGTGGCCGCCCATCATCACATATTCATCAGGATACCTGGTGCCACGGATAACTCCTATGACATTGTGATATTTGACCGGACCGGGTTTAAAGTGATTGCGTATGTCAAACTCCAGCAGGAAATACTGTCTCTCCTTTGCCATCTGTTCGATGACTGCATACTGGTGCTCGTCAAGCTTGATATCACATACGGTCGGCAGTGTCTCAAAAGTTATCTTATCAAGGTTCTTACGGTCATAAAGAGCTGAAATCGGCACGGAAGCTTTCTGAATGATCCCCAGTATGCCTGCCTCCCGCATCTCACGGAAGAAGAGTGCCGGTTCTTCTTTCAGGGGAATAAGTTCTTTCGGTGGTTTGTCACGATTGGAATAGTTCTCCCTCATGATCTCACGGTTCAGCTTTGAGACGGAATCGTTCTCCGCGATGATCCTTGCCCGGGACGAATCAGCGCTGAGCGACCAGTCAATAGCCATTCCGTTGCTTTTACCGCCTATCAGCACCCATGCACCTTTGAGAGCGCCTTTCATGCGCTCGAATTCCTCTCTGGTATTTGGTTCAAGGAGAACATGCCCCCGCTGCACGCCTTTTGTGCCTGCAGTGTATGACGGAGTGGCAAAATGCAGTATCATCCCGTTGTCTGAAAGCATTCTTCCGAACCATGGACCTCGATTGAACCCTACCGGTACAGTCCCGGCTTCATCCATAATCACTTCCATGTCCCATTTTTTAAACTCCGAAGCACACCATTCTGCAGCATTGTCATAGGCATCAGACCCAACAAGTCTTCCGCCGAAACGATTTGCAATGACATCAAGGTGTTGCATCGTGCGGTTATCAGTCGGCCCATCTCAATAATTCGATCTGTAACCTTGTTGTGCTGTGCTGATACTCCTGCTGCGATCAAAAACAGAAAAACGGGGAGAAAGGCTTTCTTCATTTTTATTTTATTTTAAGGTGCCGCAATCTAGTAAAAATGCCCGGAAATTTCCACAACCGTATCATGTTTTGCATAACCCTTCAACCCCTCAACTTATCAACTTATCAACTATCTTTATCTTATGTACCAGAAAGACTACATCCTCCGCATGGTTGAGATGCTCGGTGATCTGATCGCCTCTGTCCTTGGGCTTGTCAGGAAAGGGGACTTTCAGCAGGCTACTGAGAATCTTGAACGCATATATTATGATATGCTGAAGGAGGATGCTGCGTTCTTCAGGTCAATACCAAAAGAGGATCTGACACATGAGCTTCTCGAAAAGCATGACTACACCAACGGTCATCTCGAGATCCTGGCCGAGCTGTTCAATGCCGAGGCTGAGCTTGCCGATGCGCAGGGTAACCCGCATAGCTGTCTTGAGTATTCCGAGAAGTCACTTCTGCTGTTCGAATTCATCGACCTTCAGCAAAAAACCCTTTCATTGGACCGTCTTGATAAAATGGCCCTAATCAGGGACAGGATTACTAAACTTACGAATCCGGCAACCCAAACTTAACCCTTCAACTTTCTCAACCCTTCAACTCTCTCAACCTTTCAACCAGTATAGCTACTCCTCTCTCGGCCCCTTCCTGAATATATTCCACCTCATGCATGGAAGGTACCTGCACCGGTTTCGGATCGATGAGAAACACCGGAGTCATCATAGAAACGTAATGGATCAACCCGGCCGCCGGATAAACATTAAGTGATGTGCCAATTACAGCGAATATTTCTGCGCCCGAAGCTATCTCCGCAGCCTCTTCCATAGCAGGCACAGCCTCACCGAACCATACAATGTTCGGCCTAAGCCGCGACCCGTCCGGGGCTATCTCTCCGGGAAGAATATCACGGTATCCGATATCAGCAACCAGATCCGGATTGATGCTGCTCCGCGCCTGTGTCAGCTGACCGTGAAGATGGAGTACCTTCGTGCTGCCTCCGCGCTCGTGAAGGTTATCAACGTTCTGGGTAATGATGTGCACGTCAAAATCCTTTTCAAGGGCCGCCAGCCCTTTATGACCTTCATTCGGTATCGCCGTTGCCAGCTGCCTGCGCCGCTCATTGTAGAACCATTGCACCAGGTCGGGATTGCGATGCCATGCATCAATAGACGCCACATCTTCAACACGGTACTGCTCCCACAGTCCGCCGCTGTCGCGGAAGGTCTTTATACCGCTATCGGCGCTCATGCCAGCGCCGGTAAGTATTACCAGTTTCTTCATGATGTGAATATAATAAAAAGGCAAAAGGCAATAGGTAATAGGCAATAGTGGGTACCGGAGAATCCGGGCTAAGACCTAAAAATAAAAAACTTGACTCCTGTTTCATTTTGGGCTAAATTTACTATCCTCCACTTTCAGACTAAGCTTTTGACTGCCAATATGATTTAGCCGTAGAGGTAAGGCAATGAAAAAAATCACCGGAACAGGTTCACTCTTGCCACATAGGCTTTTACCTTGTTTTCTTTTACTGGTATCGCTTAATCTTTGGTCTCAGGAACCGATGGCAGTAACAAGGTTGTCAGGCGCAATAAATTTCGACGGAGTACCGGATGAAGAGGCCTGGGAGGCAATTCGGGCTTTACCCATGGTTATGTATATCCCCGTATTTGGAAATGAGCCGACTGAAAGATCTGTTATTAAGATCGCATATGATGACGACTATTTTTATTTCTCCGGTGTATTTGACTATAAAAACCCGGGTGACCTGAGAGCTTTCAGTAAAAAACGGGATTATTCCAATGCTAAATGCGACTGGCTCGGGATTATTATTGATACTTTCAATGACAGGCAGAATGCAGTGATGTTCTGGACCAATCCCAACGGGTTACGTACCGAGGGAACTCTCCAGAATGATATGGCAGATCAGAATACTGACATGAGTTTCAGCTGGAACACATTCTGGGATGCGATGTCGGTTATTGATGACAATGGCTGGTCAGCCGAGATCAGAATTCCGTTTTCAAGCCTCAGGTTCCAGGTAAAGGAAAATAAAACCTTGATGGGAATAACTGTCTCGTAATTACCGCCCGTAAAAGCTGAGATGGTAAGTTTTCCTGCAATTTCCCCGGAGGTTGCCAATGCCATCTGGAAACCATCAATCACCTCAGTGATGGAATTCACCGGCCTGATGCCCGAAAAGCCTTTTTACCTGACACCATATATCACAGGCGGTATCGGCCAGGTTAACGAACTTAATGATGCAGGAACAGAATATGAGATGACTTCAAAATTTAAATTCGATGCCGGATTCGATGCAAAGTACAGCGTAACAAACAACCTTACTGTTGATCTTACTGTCAACACTGATTTTGCACAGGTTGAAGCAGACGATCAGAAAATTAACCTGACCAGGTACTCGCTTTACTTTCCTGAAAAGAGAGTCTTCTTCCAGGAAAAAGCCGATGTTTTTGATTTCTCATTCCTTGGCGGCAACAACTTGTTCTACAGCCGCAGAATAGGACTCTATGACGGAAATCCCGTCAGGATCTACGGCGGAGTCAGAATGACAGGAAGAATTAATAAATGGGATATTGGTCTTCTCGATATGCAGACAGCATCCTTTGAGGAAAATCCATCAGAAAACTTCGGGATATTCAGAACAAAAAGAAATGTCTTCAACCAGAACTCATATGTCGGCGGGATGATCACAAGCCGACTTGGAATGAACGGTAGTTATAATATCGCTTACGGACTTGACGGACAGTTCAGGGTAATCGGTGACGAATTTCTGACTGTTAAATGGGCGCAGACGTTTGAACAGGATTCTGTCAACAGGGTTTTCGATCTGGCACCTTCGAGGTTCTTATTTGAGTGGCAGCGGAGGAAAATAAAAGGATTTGGTTATGATCTTGTCTATACTTGGTCCGGCAAAAGTTTTAATCCCGGAGTTGGATTTGAAGTAAAAGACAATTACCAGGGAGTAAGAACAATTTTGCAGTACGGATGGCTGCCTGAGAGAGAGACTTTTTTAAGGTATCATACAATTTCGACTGACAGCATACGATTTCTGGAATACTTTAACCGGCCTTCACGAGACTACAAGCGGAATACTGAAATGGCATTTCGAGGCGAAGAAAGGATTCTATGGAAACATCGCAGCTAATTGGTTTCTTGAAGATCTTGCCGATACCCTTATACTTGGAAATGACCAGGCTTCAGTTGCGCCCGGAAGATATTCATTTGGTTATCTGAGTGCCATATACGGCTCATCAGTCGCTCATCCACTATCCTATGAACTATCAGGGGAAGCAGGCAGATTCTACGACGGATGGAAGCTTTCTTTTTCTGCACTACCGAAACTGAGTATCGGTGCCGGTTTTGATCTCGGGCTCACATATTATCTCGATTATGTAAATCTCTCTTCGGGTACAATGCGTTTTATTAACCATATCCTGGGGGTCAGAGGACTGCTGACAATGACCACAAAAACCTCCTTATCTGCTTATATTCAATATAATACAGCAATAGATAAGGTTGTGACTAATCTCCGGTTCAGGTACAACCCGCGTGAGGGCAATGATTTCTACATAGTCTATGATGAGGGAATGAATTCAATCTCGACCCTCAGGAACGGGCAGAACTTCCATACAGGCTGCCATTTTCTTCAGGACAGGACTGTGCTGCTTAAGTATACATATACATTCATCAAAGGAAGCCTATAGTGACTAGCCCCTGCCGATCGGTTACAGCCAGACCATTTCGCAGCCCTTCGTTGTTGCTTACATGACAGAGCTGGTTAAGCCTGCCAAAGGTAAAGAAAGCCCTTGAGATTGGCACCGGATCAGGATACCAGGCAGCGGTCCTGGCCGAAATAGTCGATACTGTTTATACCATTGAGATTGTCCCTGAGCTGGCGAAAGAAGCAGCCGTAAGGCTGAAGATACTCGGATATCAGAATATCGTGACAAAATATGGCGACGGATACAAAGGTTGGCCTGAACATGCTCCGTTTGATATAATTATCGTTACTGCAGCAGCGGATCGTATACCCCAGCCTCTTAAGGACCAGCTTGCCGATGGCGGAAGACTCGTCATGCCGGTAGGTAATCCGGCAACAGTGCAGGAACTCATTCTGCTCACGAAGAAGAATGGCAAGATATCAGAGCAGCGGCTGGAGACAGTATGGTTTGTGTCTCTGAAAAGGCTCAGATAGGCACAGGGCTCAGAGCATAGTTCCTAATATCCTTCAAGACAAAAGACAAAAGTCACAAGATAAAAGTCGTGCCATATTGAGCTATACTTTTGTCTTTATTTTTTATCTTTTGTCTTTGGCCTATTATTCCTAATTTTACCCCGGCATTACATCTATGGAAAAACTCAATCTCTTTTTTGCGCAGATCAAAGACTTAAACTGGTGGCAGAGGCTCTTCAGGTGGAGGAAGATCAGGAACCTCAGCTTCGATGCCTATGAGGAATTCAGGGCTCTGTCAAGAGATATGGAGAGCAACAGGGAAAACATCGAAAAACTCAGGAACCGTATCACTGAAATATCCACCCGAAATGACAGTATTACCCAGAAGATAAGGGATATCGAACTGCTTTCAGCCCGGAAGGATGCGCAGGTGGAAGAGCTCAGTGCCCGGATAAGGGAGCATTCCGGAACCATCAATGAGCTGACTAAAAAGAATTCAGCTTTCGAAGCCTCCAAGGAGGATAATTTCAAAAACTATAACGAAAATATAGCCCGCCTAAATCAGACCAAGGAGAGCCTCGAAGCGGAACGCAAGAGACTTAATGACGAAAGAGGTCAGGGAAGCAGCCGAGCGGCTTGAGAACATGAAGAAGGCAATGGTCTGAGCACGAGACTGATGTTAAAAACACCGTCATCAGGATCTGCGACATTAACCATGTAAACTATGTCGATACGGTGCCGTTCAGGGGTAATCCTGACAACACCATCGAAATAAGTGGCGAATATATCATTTTCGATGCCAAGAGCCCTGCCAATGATGACCTTACAAACTTTCCGCTATACATAAAGAGCCAGACGGAAAACGTAAAAAAGTACGCAAGCCAGGAAAATGTCAAGAAATCAATTTTCCTCGTTGTGCCTACCAACACCATCCATGTACTGAAACAGCTTACGTACAGGATGGGCGATTATGACGTCTTTGTCATCACAAGAGATTCACTTGAGCCGGTTATCCTCTCCCTGAAAAAAATAGAGGAATATGATCTTGCCGACAAACTCAGTCCCGAGGACCGTGACAGTATCTGCCGCATCATAGGAAAGTTCGCCCATACTGCCAAGCGAAGGATACAGGTCGATCAGTACTTCTCCAATGAATTCATTGATATTGTCCTGAAGAGCCAGAAAGACCTGCCGGAGGACCTCCAGAAGCAGGTCATTGAATTTGAAAAGTCAGAGAAGCTGAACCCGCCGACTGAAAAACGGGCAAAGATCATCTCCATTGATGAGCTGCAAAAGAAAAGCGAAGAGATAAATACCGAAACGCAGATACGCAAGCTGACACCTCCGGTATCCGAAGAAGAATGATTATTTTACCCTGGAATTAATTAAGCTGTTTTATGTCAAAGGGAAGAGAAGGCAAGGCACATGTAGGAATATTTGGCCGGCAGTAATGTCGGTAAAAGCTCACTGATAAATGCCCTGGTGGGACAGGATATAGCCATCGTATCCGAAGTCGCCGGCACAACAACTGACCCGGTTAAAAAGAGCGTTGAGCTGCACGGCATCGGACCGATTATCTTTATTGATACGGCAGGAATTGATGACAGCGGGGAGCTCGGAAAACTCAGAACCGGAAAGTCGTTGGCAGCCATTAAACTGATAGACTTTGCCATCCTGGTCGTATCAGACAATCAGCTTGGCGATTATGAAACTGATCTGATCGCAGGTTTTAATGACATTGACCTCCCTTACATCATTGTGCACAATAAGAGTGACCTGTCTCCTGTGACAGAATCTTTCAGGATGGCCGTCAGAAGTCAGACTGATCATGACGTTCTGGAATACTCTGCAGTGCATTCCGAAATATATAACCCGGAACTGATCAGTGCACTGAAGGAAAACATGCCGGCATCGGCTCTGAAAAGTCAGGGGCTCATCGGTGACCTTGTAAGTCCGGGAGATATTGTCCTGCTGGTGACTCCCATTGATATCGAGGCCCCGGAAGGAAGGATGATACTGCCCCAGATGCAGGTAATAAGAGATACGCTTGACAACGACTGTACAGCCATTATACTTAAGGAAAATGAGATAGAATCCTTCCTTAACAAAACCGGAATAAAACCGCGACTGGTTGTAACTGACAGCCAGGCATTCGGTAAGGTAAATGCCGCTATACCCCGTGACATCCCCCTGACAGGCTTCAGCATCGTGCTGGCCAGGCAGAAAGGCGATTTTGAAGAGTACCTGAAAGGAACACCCAAAATAAGCAGGTTGAAGGACGGTGACCGGGTATTGCTTCTTGAATCATGCACGCATAATGTCTCATGTGACGATATCGGCAGGGTGAAGATCCCCCGGTGGCTGACAAATTTCACCGGCAAAAAGCTGAAGTTTGACAACGTGGCAGGACTGGATGCAGTTCCCCGCCTGATAGAAGAATATGCCCTTGTCATCCAGTGTGGCGGATGCATGGTGACCCACCGCCAGCTCGTGAACCGGCTTCGCGACCCAAAAAAACATGATATCCCGATAACTAACTATGGCATGGCCATTGCCTATATGCATGGAATATTCGACCGCGCTGTTGAGCCCTTCCTAGGCAATTCTGCTACTACTACAATAATTTGATGGTCTACGACCATCATTTTACTGATACTACTACTACAATAATTTGATGGTCTACGACCATCGTATATTGTACTAATACGGTTACTACAATAATTTGATGGTCTACGACCATCATTGTACTGTGTAAATGATCATCGTAGATGATCTGATTATTGTAGCAAAAGAATGCGAAGAATAATTTGATCTTCGTAGATGATCAAATAATATCAGAATGCCGACACAAACCCCGCGCTGGCTTTTGCGTACGGACTGGCGCCTGAGAATATGTAGGTTCCTTCTGCCACAACCCTCACATTGCGGCGCAGCAGGTAGCCGAAATGAACCGTGCCAGCCTGATAATCAAGATCATCAATCTGCGAATCAACAAGGTTTAAAAGTCCTGTCACGTACCACTTGCTCATATCCCCTTTGGGTGCATAGATAATCTCAACAAACCCTCCCTTAGTGGCCACATCATTAAGCGTTTCCTCTTCAATTGAATTATAGACTTCAGAATCTGTCCTCCAGACATACTGCATATTTATCATCAGCTTCTGGTCAATGTCAATTGCCACATCGGGGCCATACATTTTCATCTCACTTATGTATGGGGTTGTAATATCGTCACTTATTTCCTCTTTCCCCGTATACCCAAAGAAGCCGACTGATATTCTTTTTCCGATAGACTGGCTTATCCTCAGCATAAAATTCTTGAATTTATCCTTATCAAAAAGGAATTCACCCCATGCCGGATCCAGTCCGCTGCCATTCACTATTTCCCCGACAAGTGTTGTTCCCGTCTTGAATGACTTGTCGAACATTATTCCCCGGTCATACTTAAGGTCAACCGACGAGTTTTCCGGCCTGGTGGCATAAATCTGATATGGTTCAAGGGTAAGCCGCAATTCCCCCTTGAAAAGAGGGTCTGAAACCTGGAACTGTCCGATAAACAAATTTATGCCGGCACCCAGAAAGTCATGATACATCATGAAAGCATCCTCAAGACCAACTACTGTTCCTGTTTCATTCATCAGAAAATAAAAATAGTACGATAGCTTATCAGTGAGTTCGCCTCCTGAAAGAACCTTTACTACAAAGGGAGCGGCAAAATCAACTGTTCCTTCGTTTTCGAAATTCAGGGTTGTATACCCTTCCAGTCTGATAGCCAGTGGAAACTCTCTGAAAAGAGAAAGCCTGTCGTCACCCGTTTCGACAAAGTATCTTGGTGATTGGTACTCAGTCATTCTGAAGCCGTTGTTGGCGAATTCAGCGCCAAAGGCTTTTAACCTGGGCATAGCCGGTGTGTGACACACCTGGCAGCTGATCTGGTATTTTCGGGCAAAGGCCGGAATGGCTTCGGCGTTTTTAACCGGAACTATGAATAACGCCGTTGCAACCAGAATAGTTAACCTGGCAAATGATGTACGTTCCATATTTTTAAGTTTAATGGTTATCAGGGGAGTATCTCAACTTTTGTGGAATGTTCGTTCACCATCAATATTGCTGATTCATCGGAAGGGACCTTCAGGAAATCGGCCACAGGTTTGACCAGCAACTGGTAATTAAGAACAGCATGGACTGTCATCTCTCCCGGAGCAGCCTCATCGGGTACCCTGAATGTAAGTTTCTCAACTTTGGTTTCTCTCGGGCCAATCCTGTAATCAACACCCTGGCTGGCAGTGTTCCACTGCATGATAGTCATCCTTCCCTGCTCGTCAAAGTAAGGCTTTCTGAATATCCTGTTGCCGTAAGGTATGCCATCGCGCTGAACCCCCTTGAAATCAGCTATTTTCAGTGGAATACCCATATCCTGGTAGGCAAGGTAATCGCCTGATATTGTGTATTCTTCGCCTTCAAAACCTTTCTTATCCACATTGATATGATATGTTTTCCCTTTAGCGTCTGTAGCCTCAACATCGAGCCATGCGATCCGGTCCTCAACTGAACCTGTGGGAAATTTGTGGCCGGTCTTCTGGTTGAAAAGAGCAACAGTGAACACGATATTGTCCCCGGGTTCTGCTTGTCGTACATCAGGTTGTATTCTGAGTTCGATGGTACCCCTCACCTTTCCCGGATCATGTGCACCATGGAACAGATGCAGGCGCGCATCATCACGCTCTTTGCCCATCAGTGCCAGAATATATGGTCCCTTTGGCATGTGGCAGTCCTGGCAGCGTACTCCCTCGGCAGCATACGGGCCCTCTTTCCACTCGAGCTGGGTGCTCTTGACCCAGATGCCGTAAGGATTCTTTTCATTGTGGCAGTTACCGCAGAACTCTGTGGTCCTGTGAAAATCGCTCTGCTCAATCTTGTGTGCCGGCGATTGAATCTCAGGCTCACGTCCGCTGTACTTGGTCATGCCCGGGACAATATAATAGCTGAAATTAAACGGCGGATCGGTTTGAGCTTTCTGTGTCAGGTGACACACCTCGCACGAAACAGATTCATTGGCCATGCTGTTCTCCTCAGGACGCGGAGGGGGCATCGTCCCTTCCATATATCCCATGGGTGTGTGACAGCCGTTGCATCCGTCAACAGGGCCTTTCAGTTCAGGCTTGACCTCAGCATGAGGCACTGCAAGGTTAAAATACTCGATCTCGTCCCAGTGATGAGTGTAAGCCTGTGACATCATGGCCTGCGACCACTGCTCATAGATACCGGGGTGGCAGGACCGGCATTTTTTTGCTGATTCAAACTCTTTGTACGCATATTTGCCTTTAAGATCTTCCTGCGGAAGGTATCTGATGAAGGCAAAGGCAGAAAGAGTTAGCAGGGCAATGGCCAGGACAATAGCCAATGCTGACCCTGTAGTATTCTTCTTTTTCATTGGTTTGGTAATTTACATCAAAAGATACAAAAAATATTTAGAACCTTACCCAATCTAAACAATAATTGTCAAATATTACGGCACAAATCAGGCGGGATTACACGGGTATGATATTTTGATTTTTTGTTTTACATTTGGTACCGTAACAATTGATCATGACACACAGCTGGACACTGGAATATAAAATCAAAATCAATCGCTCCGGATTGTTTTAAAATGCCCCGCGTACAGACGCCCAACCCGGGTGTCGATGCGACCTGTTATTCCATCATTTTCTTGATAATCCTCATTTTAAATCATTTTAATAATTACAATAATGAACACATTAATAATAACCGGATCAGGTTTGACAGTTGATGACATTGTAAATGTCGCCCGCCACGGTCAGAAGGTTGAACTGCACCCCGATGCCCGTAAAAGGATCCTTGAGTGCCGCGCAATGCTTGAGAAGAAGATCGTGGCCCACGAGATCATGTACGGTGTCAACACCGGCATAGGCGAATTTTCTGAGATAGTGCTCGACGATAACCAGATAAAGGATTTCCAGAAATATCTTGTTTACAACCATGCTGCCGGCATAGGTGATCCTGCTTCCATTGAAACTGTCAGGGGTGCCATGCTTGGAAGAATCAATGTACATGCACACGGCAACTCCGGCTGTCGTCTTGAGATCACAGAGACTTATGTAGAGATGCTCAACAAGGGTGTCACCCCCTTCGCCTGCCAGAAAGGATCGGTAGGCGCCTGCGGTGACCTTGCTCCCATGTCTCAGATAGCGCTTCTGCTCATGGGTGAGGGCAAGGCTTATTACAAGGGCGAGCTCCTCGATGGCGGAGAGGCCATGAAAAGAGCCGCGATAGCCATCCCCGGTTTGCAGGCTCGCGACGGACTGGCAGCCATCAACGGCTCCAATATGCTTACCGCCATGAGCGCCATCTGGCTCGTCGATGCCAACAATTGGCTTAAACAGGCTGAGATAGCTGCTTCCATGTCGCTCGAGGCTTTGAAAGCCAACATGAAACCATACGAACCCCTGCTTCACGAGGCACGTGGATTTAAAGGCGCCATCAGGAGCGCCGCAGCCATAAACAAATGCGTTGCCGGCGGTGACCTCAGGGAGGGCAAGGTGAAAGCGAAGGTACAGGATGCCTATTCGATGAGATCAACCCCGCAGGTCATAGGGTCAGCGCACGATATGCTTGCTTATGCCCTCAGCCAGGTGGAAATAGAGCTTAACGGCGTGGGCGATAATCCTATCTTCTTCCCCGATAAGAACCTGCAGCTCTCCGGTGCCAACTTCCAGGGTTCGCCTGTAAGCGTGCCGATGGATATGGCAGGTGCATGCATAACAATGGTAAGCGTCATGTCAGAGAGAAGAATGAACCGTCTTAATAACAAGGCACTCAGTGTCGGATTACCCGATTTTCTTACAAAGGGTGCCGGTATGTTCTCGGGAATGATGCTCAGCCAGTACACTGCCGATATGATGATAGTGGAGCAGCGGATACTGTCTATGCCTGCATCCATACAGTCGATCCCGGCAGCAGCCGACCAGGAGGACTTCGTTTCCATGGGTATGAACACGGCCATAAAGAACAACCAGATACTCGACAATGCTTACGGTGTGCTGGGTATTGAACTGATGGCAGCAGCACAGGCACTAGATTTCAGGAAAACTGAATACGGTTTCGGAAAGGGTGTACAGACGGCAAAGGATGTCATCAGAAAGCATGTTGATTTCCTCGATATCGACCGTCCGCTCTATTCTGACCACACCGCCATGAAGGAACTGGTAAAATCATGCGAGATTCTGATTGAGGTTGAGAAGGTAGTAGGCTCGCTTGAATAGAGAAGCGACCGTAAAGTCCCGGCATGGTATGCCTGGACAGGGAGCTGTCAGACTGCAGGGCGGGCAACAGATCTATACCATTCGTGGCTTTTTTCCGTTTATCATTATTGAATATATTTATATATCAGCTATGAAGAAGTACTACGTTTTTCCGTTTATTGCCCTTGCCGTCTCTTCCTGTGCCACACAGGAGCTGTATCTGAATGTGACGCAACCGGCGCCGGTGACAATTGCCCCGGAGATAAAGACAATAGGAATTATAGACAGGTCCGAGCCCACAGATCAGACCAAAACGCTTGAAAAGCTGGACCAGCTCCTGACGCTGGAGGGCGAAGAGCTTGACTCGATTGGCACACTTGAAGCCATAAATGGAGTCACTCAGGAGCTGAAGGAAAACGACAGGTTTAGCGAAGTGAAGCTGCTGACTAACCTTAAGTTCAAAGCATCAGGTGTCGGTTCCCTCCCACCGCCTCTGACATGGGAGCAGGTAGAGGGCATATGCCGGGAGAACGGCACTGATGCACTGTTTGCACTTGAGATGTACGATACTGATACACACATCAACTATTCCACGGGAAAAACACAGATCAGGACACCCCTCGGCAACATCCCTGCTCTTGAACATATAGCCTCAATGGAGATCCTCGTCAAGACAGGCTGGAGGATCTATTCGCCTGATGATAAGGCAATTCTTGATGAATATATAGTCGCAGAGACTGTAGGCTTCACAGGCAGAGGAATAAATCCGGTAGTTGCTGTCAGTGCGCTTATGAACCGGAAGGCAGCTGTAAAGGAGGTGAGCAACAAAGCGGGGCATATCTACGCCCTTCGACTCATTCCTTACCAGTTCAGGGCGATACGCGACTACTTTGTTAAAGGAACTGATAATTTCAAGATCGCCAAACGTAAGGCGCAGCTCGGAGAATGGGATGAGGCAGCTGTTCTCTGGGAAAAGGAGACAAGCAACCCTGACAGGAAGATAGCCGGCAGGGCTCATTATAATATGGCCATAATAAATGAGATAAACGGCGACCTCGAAACAGCCATCTCATGGGCGAAGAAAGCATATTCAGATTATAATAACAAACTCGCCCGCGACTATTCAAGGATCCTCGAGAACAGGCGGCATAATAATGAAGTTCTGGAGTATCAGAACCAGAGGTGATGGCACAAGGCTCCTGATTTTTCATCCGTTCAAAACTCCTGTTGGTCAAAAATATTTATTTTGAATTGGTACATAATTTAACTTTATGTGATGATTTGCGTTTATAAGTAAACTAACCTGATTAACAAATGAAAAAGCTGATAATTATTTCCCTGTTCCTGGCCTGTACACTTTCTGTTCTGACAGCACAGGAAACCCAAGGAAATACCTCTGATTCACGGGAGATTACTGCAGATACCCAAATAACCTCTGCTGAAACCCAAAATGACTATACAATCGAGGATAAGACCTCAAAAAACTTTATAAAGCTCAGTCTTTCTTCTTTAGCACTAAAAAACTTTTCGCTTCAGTATGAAAGGGCTCTCGCAAAAAGAGTCTCTGCGGCAGTATCATTCAGTTTAATGCCTGAAAGGAATATCCCCTACGTTGATATGATTATCAAGACCGCTAAATTCGAAGATCCTGAAGCAGAGGATGTTTTCAGGAACGTTTTAATTAGCAGCTATAGTGTTACTCCCGAAATAAGATTCTACCTCGGGAAGAAGGGATACAGCACAGGCTATTATATTTCACTGTTCTACAGGTACGGACATTATGAATTCAGCAACGCAGCTATACCGTATACAAATGATCTTGAAGAAGATATTACTATTAACACCGGAGGCACTATAACATCTCATACAGGAGGATTCCTGACTGGTTATCAATGGGGACTGGGTAAGCACATGTGTCTCGACTTGCAGATGTTCGGACCTCATTTCGGGGTCAGCTCAGGCGATTTCCTCGGGTTGCCTTCATCTCCTCTTTCTGCACAAGATCAAACAGACATTGAAGATGAATTCTTAAAAATTGATTCTCCTTTGATTAATCAAACGATCGACGCCACAGCTGATGAAATCAAAATGTCAGTTGACGGACCGTGGGCAGGGATAAGATTCTCGGTGTCATTAGGCGTTAAATTCTGAACCCTCCGTTCAGGTTAGTTTATTTCTCTCCGAATGCCTTGACTCCTCTGTCGAGCCAGTCGATGTATTCCTGAATGTCAAAGTCAGTGCCCCGGGTTTCAACCAGGGGCTTGCCATAAGGATCGACAATTGCATAAAGAGGAAGAGTATTGGAATTGAACATTGAGATCTCGATGTCTTCATTCTTTTTGCCCATTGTCTTCTTCTCCCTGCCGTCTATCTTTGAAACAAACACTTCCATTTCAGTTAATTTAGTGCGGTCGTCAACATACAGTGCCACCAGCACAAAGTTTTCCCTTATGCGTCTCTGTACTTCCGGGTCAGACCAGACACGTGCATCCATCTGCTTACAGTTGGCGCAGGCGTGGCCCTTGAAATCAATCAGTACCGGCTTGTCAAGCTTCTGCGCACATGCCAGTCCCTGCTCAAGATCAAAGTAGCCTTCCAGGCCGTATTCAAAATACAGAAAATCAGAATATTTTGGTGTTTCGCAAACGGCTGATCCTGTGTTCACAGCGGGACTTCCCCCCCTGTTTTCGCCAATCGCTTTCAGGAGATTAAAGCCTGATGTTTCACGCGGAGGCAACAGGGCAGATATACGTGTGAGCGGCGCTCCGAAAAGACCGGGAACAAGATATAAGGCAAATGAAAATGAAGCTATGATCAGCACCAGTCTGAAAACCCCGATATGACTCACATCACTGTCATTTTCGAATTTGATTTTTCCCATCAGGTACAGACCCATCAGGACAAATATTACAATCCATATTGCCAGGTAAACATCCCTTGAAAGGATGCCCAGCGAATAGACGGTGTCTATGTTTGAAGCAAATTTCAAACTGAATGCCAGCATGATGAAGCCCAGCACCACCTTGACTGAGTTGAGCCAGCCGCCTGATTTCGGCATCTTCTTCATCCATGAGGGGAAGAGGGCAAAGAGGGTGAACGGCAGGGCAAAGGCAAGGCCGAAGCCGAACATGCCTGTTGTGGGGCGCAGAACGTCACCCGAGGCAGCCTCAACCAGCAGGGCACCAACGATCGGGCCCGTACATGAGAAAGAGACCAGCACGGTTGTCAGTCCGAGAAAGAATGCGGCAAGCACCCCGCCCTTGTCAACCTTTGAGTCAGATGAACTTACCCATTTTGACGGTAATATGATCTCAAAAGCACCAAAGAAAGATGCAGCAAAAACAAGGAAGAGTGCAAAGAAAAGAGTGTTGGGCAACCAATGCGTGCTGAGAGTATTGGCAAAACCTGCACCGGCACTTGTAAGAGAAACGATGATACCGAGAGAAGAATAAAGCAGGATGATGGTCAGTCCGAAAATAAGTGCTTTCCCGATTGCCGATCCTTTCTTTTCCGTTCCCTGTGAAAAGAAAGCCACTGTCATAGGTATCATCGGGAACACACAAGGCGTAAGAATACCGGCAAATCCGGCAAGCATAGACAACAGGAAAAATTTAAGGAGACCTTTTCCCTGCTGCTTTGCAGGGGCATCACCGGCTGTCTGCAGGGGCTTGTCATAGACAGATTCAGCAGTCTTAATCTGCTCAGTGGAGGCAGATGCCGCACTGTCGCCACTGATCACCATTGAAAACTCAACATCCCGTGGCGGGAGGCATTGTTTGTCATCACATGACATAAAAGTCACAAATCCTTTAACCTTTGCAGGATATTGGGTAACAGTGATTTTCTGCCTGAACTCGGCCTTAACGCTGTGCATTCCGATGTCCATGCCGAAGCTGTTGTCAAATTTGACCTCAGGCTTGTCAATGGCAACAGGTTTGCCCTCCATTGTATAGCCCGAAGGCTCCTCAAATGTAAAGCTGGTGGCTATGGGGCCTCCTTCAGCTATATCCATTGCATAGAGATGCCAGCTGTTATCAATGTCAGCTGTCATAACTATGTCGAATTTGTTATCTGCTGTCTTTTCGCTGCCGAAGCTCCATGTGACAGGCTCGAGAACCTGGGCCTGCAGCGTGAAAAGAGGGATTAATAACAGGTATGCTGATGTTATGGCAGTTCTGCGTGTCATTGTTCTGTTTTTACAGGAACAAAAATAACGATAATAGGTTAAAGTCCGTTCCAATTACTTGACTTCAGCGTTTATGTAGCTTAACTTTGATAATAACGTACAGCAATTAAAGTGCCACCGTATGAACAGACAGAATGTCCGGATCCCTCAGAATGGTCTTGACGGCGACGATATTATCTCGCAACTGAATGAACTCAGATCGAACGACGCCTCATGGCGCAACGGCCGCATGTTCGGTTATGTCTACCACCCCGGGACCAGGGAGGCAAAGACCATTGAGCAGGCATACCAGCTCTTCTTCTCCGACAACGCCCTGAATCCATCACTTTTTACATCGCTCAGAACCCTCGAGAATGAGACTGTTGCGATGGTAGCTGAGCTTCTGCATGCCACGGAAGAGTGTGCAGGAAACATGACCACAGGCGGTTCGGAGAGTATCCTCTTGGCCGTAAAGACAGCCCGCGACTGGGCAAAACGTCACAAGCCATTTATTAAGGATCCGGAAATAATCGCCCCTGTGACTATCCACCCGGCATTTTCCAAGGCGGCTGATATGGTTGGTGTGCACATCAGGTACGCTTCACTGACACCTGACAAAAAGGTCAACCCGGCTGAGGTTGACAAACTGATAAACGGCAATACAATCATGATTGCAGTATCTGCACCAAGCTTTCCATACGGGGTTATCGATCCCATTGAGGAGGTGGCACCAATAGCATTGAAAAATGAACTTCTTCTGCATGTCGACTGCTGTCTCGGGGGGCTGATGCTTCCCTTTGTGGAAAGACTGGGTTACCCGGTACCTCCGTTCGACTTCAGGGTTAAAGGCGTCACATCAATCTCGGCAGATGTTCATAAGTACGGTTATGCATCAAAAGGATCATCAGTAATTCTTTACAGGACACATGAGCTCAGAAAATTCCAGTATTTCGTCTTCAGCGCCTGGCCGGGGGGGCTCTATGCCTCGCCCACCATGCTGGGGACAAGATCAGGAGCGCCAATTGCTGCAGCATGGGCTGCCTTGAAAACCATAGGGTTGGAAGGCTACCTGAAAATGGCCCAGGAGGTGATGAGCACAACAAAAAAGATCAAGGATGCCATAAACTCGATGCCGGGGTTGCACGTGATCGGTGAACCTGCAATGTGCGTCTTCTCATTTACTTCCGACAGGCATGATATTTATCTTATTGGTGATGAACTGGCTGCAACCGGATGGAACCTCGACAAACTTCAGTTCCCGCCCGCCCTTCACATGACAATATCAAATCTGAACTCGGGCCATGAGGATGAGTTCATAGCAGCACTTAAAGATGCCGTTGCTATAACAGAAGGACACAAGATCAGAACAGCGTCATCACACGTCGTTGTTTATCTGGCAAAAGCCCTCTCTAAGTATCTCCCTGATAAATGGTTCAGAAAACTGTCATCAAAATTTACAGGGCTGATGAACAAAGGTGAAGGCAAAGGCTCAGAGACGGGCGCTGCAGCATACGGCATCATGGCCTCTATCCATAACCGTGAAAACGTTGACGAGATCATGCTTGACGTGCTGGACAAGCTTTATGCAGTTAATAGTAGTGGGGCGTCAAAGCAGGCAGGCTGATAAATGTTCTACCAGATTCTGACAAGGAACTTGACTCCTCTGGTGGCAATGAAGAACTTCGGGATCAAGTACCCGGTAAAATAACCAGGCCTAGACCAACAAAAAAAATAAAAGTAAAATGGCACAAAAAGGAAGAGAAATCGTTAAGATGAACGTTGATGAGCTCATCAGCCTTCTGAACAAGGCGCTGGCCGATGAGTGGCTGGCTTATTACCAGTACTGGATTGGTGCAAAGGTGGTCAAGGGGCCCATGAAGGATGCCGTGATTGCCGAGCTTGATCTTCACGCAACCGAGGAACTGGCACATGCCGTGCTCCTTACCACGCGCATAATTCAGCTGGGAGGCACACCGGTACTTTCACCTGCAGAGTGGATGAAAATAACCAACTGCGGTTATGATGCACCTGTTGATCCTTATGTCGAGAAAGTGCTTGAACAGAATATCAAGGGAGAGCAATGCGCTATCAAAACCTACAATAACCTGCTTGGTCTCACCCGAGAAGGCGACCCGGTCTCATACAACATGATCCTTGGCATACTATCGCAGGAAGTTGAGCATGAGGAGGATCTTGATGCACTGAGGGAGGATCTTGAGCTGATGCTGGCAAGGAGGCAGTAAAGAATTAAGAATTAAGAATTAAGAATTAAAGTTAAGAGTTAAGAATTAAGAATTTTTACAAATCAGCAGGCAGAGACATTCAGATTGGGCGTCTCTGCTGGTTTAATAGGCTTTGTTATGAACGTTTTTCACGGCCCGGCCTGAGGGATCGTTTTGATTCCTGAATGATTCGTCCCAGGCCAGGGCTTCCGCCGTGCTGCAAGCCACCGACGGCACAGAGGGTACGGTCATAGCCGCCGCCTCTGAAGGAAAGTGCTCAGTGAAGAGGGCCCGGTAATAATACTCCTCCTTGTTCATAGGAGTGTTAAGCGGAAACATAAATCTTGCCGATGCCATCATCTCATCGCTTACCTTACGCGGAGGTCATTTCTTTCAAAGTGTCAATCCAGGCATACCCTACCCCGTCAGAGAACTGCTCTTTCTGGCGCCATACTATTTTGTCAGGAAGATAATCTTCAAATGCTTTCCTCAGAATCCATTTTTCGATCTTGCCGTTCCCGGCCATCTTGTCTGCAGGATTAATCCGCATGGCGACATCGAGGAACTCCTTATCAAGGAAAGGCACCCTGCCTTCCACTCCCCATGCGGCCAGCGCCTTGTTAGCCCTGAGACAGTCGTAGAGATGCAGCTTGCTCAGCTTGCGTGCCGTCTCTTCATGAAACTCCCTTGGGCCGGGAGCTTTATGAAAGTAAAGATACCCGCCGAACACCTCATCAGCACCTTCGCCCGAAAGCACCATTTTCACTCCCATCGACTTGATCACCCTTGCCATGAGATACATAGGTGTTGCAGCCCTGACAGTGGTAACATCATATGTTTCCAGGAAAAATATCACATCGCGCACTGCATCAAGGCCTTCCTGAACAGTGATATGTATCTCATGATGAACGGTGCCTATGTGATCTGCCACCTCCCGGGCGGCGATCAGGTCAGGCGATCCTTCCAGCCCCACTGCGAATGAGTGCAACTGCGGCCACCATGCCTCCTTGCTGTCATCTGTCTCTATACGCCGGGCAGCATATTTCTTGGTTATTGCAGATATAACTGAGCTGTCAAGGCCGCCTGAGAGCAGCACTCCGTAAGGCACGTCAGACATCATCTGCCGGTGCACTGCCTTCTCGAGTGCATCACGCAACCGGCTGATATCGGTTGTCTCATCTTTCACCGAATCATACGAGACCCAGTCGCGCTGATACCATTTTGTGAATTCGCCGCTCTTGCTGAATAAATAGTTACCCGGAGGGAAGACTTCAATTTTTCTGCAGGTACCTTCAAGGGCTTTCAGCTCCGAGGCAAAATATCGGTTGCCGTATATGTCCCATCCGATATAAAGCGGAATAATGCCCATATGGTCACGGGCTGCGAGGTAGCAATCGTTTACCTCATCATACAGCACAAATGCAAATATCCCGCTCAGTTCATCAAGAAAGTCCTTCCCCTTGTCGGCATACAGTGCCAGAATGACTTCACAGTCAGACATGGTCATGAACTCATATTTACCCTTGTATCTTTCTCTTATCTCACGATGGTTGTAAATCTCCCCGTTTACTCCGAGTATCAGCCTGCGGTCCTTGCTGTACAATGGCTGCCCTCCTGATTCCGGATCAACGATTGAAAGTCGTTCATGTGCTATGATAGCTTTCTCCCCGCAGTATATTCCGGACCAGTCGGGTCCCCGGTGCCTCAGTTTCTTTGACATTTCCAGGACCAGCGGTCTCAATTCATCCGCATCTTTCTTCAGCTCAAATACCCCGACAATTCCGCACATACAATATATAATGAATTGTTATTTTAAGGGAACAAAAATATCAATATTTATTATATTTTCATGTTTTTGATTAACGTATTGATACATTTTTTAAATTTCAATTGATTTTTTATATCATAAAAAAGCGACGCCCTGGCAGGGCGTCTAAACAGATTGCCTTTATTTTAATTGCCGGAAGTACCAACGCCCAATCAGGGCATCGCTATTTCTTATTATACTGATCGAAAAAATCGTTGCCTTTATCGTCAGTAAGAATGAACGCCGGCATGTTTTTTACGACTATTTTTCTGACAGCTTCCATGCCAAGGTCCTCAAAAGCGACCACCTCCACTGACAATATATTTTCCGCTGCAAGCACAGCAGCCGGTCCGCCCACGGAACCCAGGTAGAACCCTCCATGTTTTTTGCAGGAATCGATCACCTGCCTCGAGCGGTTACCCTTGGCAAGCATGATCATCGACCCTCCGAGGCTCTGGAATAGTTCTACATACCCGTCCATCCTCCCTGCCGTTGTCGGCCCGAAGGAACCAGAGGCCATACCTTGCGGTATTTTGGCCGGTCCGGCGTAATAGACGGGATGGTTCATGAAATATTCAGGCATGGGTTTGCCCTCGTCAAGCATCTGTTTGATGCGTGCATGGGCTATATCGCGCGCCACCACCAGCGTGCCGCTCAGGCTCAGTCGGGTCTTCACGGGGTACTTTGTCAACTCGGCAAGGATCTCTTTCATGGGCCGGTCGAGGTTTATCTCCACAGGCTTATCAAGCTGTGGAGCCTTTTCGGGCATGAACCTTTCAGGATGTAACTCAAGCTGCTCGAGGAAGATCCCTTCAGTGGTGATCTTGCCTACAATGTTCCTGTCGGCACTGCAGCTTACGCCTATTCCCACCGGGCACGAGGCGGCATGGCGCGGCAGGCGTATCACACGCACGTCATGCACAAAATACTTCCCTCCGAACTGGGCACCCACGCCGTACTCCTGACATATTAACTCGATTTTCTGCTCCCATTCCCTGTCGCGGAAAGCCCTTCCTGCAGCACTGCCCGTGGAGGGCAGACCGTCAAGATAACCTGTTGATGCGAGCTTGACAGTCTTGAGCGTCGCCTCAGCCGAAGTACCCCCGATGACCACAGCAAGATGATACGGCGGGCAGGCTGACGTACCCAGGTCTTCTATCTTCTCGCGTATGAACTTCCTCATGGAAGCCTCATTCAGCAATGACTTCGATTGCTGGTACAGGAAGCTCTTGTTGGCTGATCCGCCGCCCTTGGCGACAAAAAGAAACTTGTATTCGTTCCCCGGAACAGAATTGATATCAATCTGAGCCGGGAGGTTGCTGCCGGTGTTTTTCTCTTCGAACATGGTTGAGGGTACCACCTGCGAGTAACGCAGGTTCTTTTCAGCATAGGTTTCCCAAATTCCCCTGCTGAGATACTCAGCATCATCGGTACCGGTAATGACAGCTTCTCCTTTATAGGCCATGACGATTGCTGTACCGGTGTCCTGGCACCACGGAAGCTTACCCTCAGCTGAGATCACGGTGTTCCGAAGCATGATCCACGCAACAAAACGGTCATTGTCTGTAGCTTCAGGGTCTTTAAGTATGGCAGCAAGTTTTTCAAGATGGGATGTGCGCAGATAAAAATTGACATCTATGAAGGCCTGCCGTGCCAGTATCTTAAGAGCTTCAGGGTCTACCTGGAGAATTTTCCTGCCATAGCATTCGGTAACTTTAACGTGGTCAGAAGTCAGATGACGGTAATTTGTTACATCACTCCCGAACTGGAATGGTTTTTCGTAGATGAAGTCAGCCATGATATTGTTTTTAAGGGTTGAGCGTGTATCAAATATAAGAAATGTGAGGCAATAGTGGTAATTATTATTTAGAATTAATCTAAATAGGATCGTGAAAAAAGAAATGTATCTCAGGCCGAAAACGTTTGAAATAACAAATCCAACGCAAACGCCCTAAAAATCAAGGCTAAGTGGCAGCAATGCCATGTTGGGGAACCGGATTTTAGACTAATTTTGAATACCTTATGACTTGAGTGTAATAAAAACTAACCGGTAACAGACTATGAACGTGATCTTCAGGCGGAAACCGCAACTCTCCTTCTGGCAGATATGGAACATGAGTTTCGGATTTCTGGGTATACAGATGGGCTTTGCCCTTCAGAACGGAAACGTAAGCCGTATTTTTCAGACACTGGGTGCCGACATAGACAATATTCCGATATTGTGGATCGCCGCGCCTGTGACAGGATTGCTTGTGCAGCCGATAATCGGGCACATGAGCGACAGGACATGGAACCGTCTTGGCAGACGCCGGCCCTATTTTCTGACAGGTGCCATACTGGCTTCCCTTGCACTGGCCATCATTACAAATTCGCCAACATGGATATTTGCCACGGTGATGCTGTGGATAATGGATGCTTCGATAAATATTTCAATGGAACCCTTCAGGGCATTCGTAGGAGACATGCTTCCCTCAAAACAGCGAACAACAGGGTTTGCCATGCAGAGCTTCTTCATTGGCATTGGTGCTGTCATTGGCGGTTTCCTGCCATGGATCCTTGCCAACTGGTTCAACGTGCCTGCAGTACCAGGTGAAGGGGAACTTATTCCGTTCAACCTGAAGCTTTCATTTTATATCGGTGCAGCAGTCCTTCTTGCTGCAGTGTTATGGACCATCTTCAGGACAAAAGAATATTCACCTGCAGAACTGGAAGAGTTTGAAAAGGGTGAGAAAATTGCCAGGGGTGAAGTTATTAAGACTGCAGAGGCACAGAGCACAGAGCTCAGGGCCCTGGGCACCATAAATTTCTACAAACCAGGGATAATCTGGCTTGCTGTCGGCCTGGTGTCAACGTTTATACTCACAAGGGTTAATCTCGAAAAGGAGTTGTATATCGTCACCGGTGGGGTTTCACTCTTCGGTCTTCTGCAGCTCTTTGCAGGCATGATGCAATCGACAGGCAAGGGGGACAACGGCCTGAACAGCATCCTGACCGATCTGAAAAGGATGCCCTCCACCATGGGACAGCTGGCTGCCGTCCAGTTTTTTACATGGTTTGCCCTGTTTGCCATGTGGATATATACAACCGCAGCCGTAACATCACAGGTTTACGGAACAACAGATACAGCTTCCATTGAATATAATAAGGGTGCCAACTGGGTTGGTGTGCTGTTCGGGGTTTACAGCGGATTTTCCGCTGTTGTGGCATTCCTGCTGCCTGTACTGGCCAGGGCCACATCCAGAAAGATTACCCATATGATTTGTTTGTTTATAGGGGGTATCAGCCTTGCTGCCATCAGCCTTATCCACACGCCTGGCTTACTTATCGTACCGATGCTTGGCGTTGGCCTTGCATGGGCCAGCATCCTTTCAATGCCTTATGCCATACTGACCGGCTCATTGCCGCATAACAAGATGGGCATCTACATGGGAATATTCAACTTCTTTATTGTCATACCCCAGATACTTGCAGCCAGTATATTAGGAAGCATGGTCAAGCATCTCTTTAGCGAAAACACGATGCTTGCCCTTGTCGCCGGCGGAATTTCAATGGTAATAGCTGCCCTGATGGTGAATTTTGTCAGAGACGTTGACGATAAGAGATTGTGATGGATCTTAAGGCATGTATTTTTGATCTCGACGGTGTCATTGTCGACACGGCAAAGTATCACTTCATGGCATGGCGGCGACTGGCAAAGGAACTTGGTTTTGAATTCACCGTAGCGGATAACGAGGCACTCAAGGGTGTCAGCCGGATGGCCTCCCTTGAGATCCTTCTCAGGGTAGGCGGACTTGCACCGGGCGAGAAAGAAAAGGAAGAACTGGCTGCCAGGAAGAACAGGTGGTATGTCGAGTTCATTACCGGCATGACCCCTGATGAGATCCTTCCGGGAAGTATCAGGCTGCTGAAGCAGCTGCGTAAGGAAGGCATTCTCACGGCCATCGGATCAGCCAGTAAAAATGCACGTACGATACTTGACGGCATCAAGATCACGGATATGTTCGATGTGATAGTCGACGGCAACAAAATACACACCGCCAAACCTGACCCTGAAGTATTTTTAAGAGGCGCCCGGGAGCTTAACACCGACCCGTCCTGTTGTATTGTTTTTGAAGATGCGCAGGCAGGTATCGAGGCTGCCATTGCCGGAGGAATGAAATGTGTGGGGGTTGGAGATCCCGGGCTCCTGGGAAAGGCAGACCTGGTTATCCCCGACCTTAGAAAAATTACAGTCGGAAAATTAAAAAACCTATAAACCTAAATGACATATTCACGCTTTCAGTCTGATGAATGGAAGATCATCGAGACGCGTTTTGAGCCAGACAGAGGCCGTGATTCAGAGAGCATTTTTGCCCTGGGTAACGGCATGATGGGGCAACGGGCCAATTTCGAGGAGAGATACTCGGGTGATACATTGCAGGGTACTTACGTTGCAGGGATATATTACCCTGACAAGACAGTTGTCGGGTGGTGGAAGAACGGCTACCCTGAATATTTTGCGAAAGTGCCTAATGCCCCATCCTGGACGGGCATAGACGTGAAAATAGACGGTGAGCTGCTTGATCTGGCAAAGTGCAAAGTAAAAGCTTTCCGCAGAGTGCTTGACATGAAGGAAGGGTTGTTGATGCGGTCGTTCACTGCAATCATGCCGTCAGGCAGGATGGCCGAGGTGACCGCACGGCGTTTCCTCTCTATGAGCGAGCCCGAAAAAGCTGCAATAAGCTATGCCGTCACGATCACTGGTGGCAGCGGAACAGCGGAGGTCGCTCCGTGGCTGAACGCCGATGTCTATAATGAAGACGCCAACTATGATGAAAAATTCTGGGAGAAGGAATCTGCTGAATATGACGGTTTAAAAGCAGCAGTGGTTGCGCAGACCCGCAAGACTGCCTTCGTGGTGGCCACGGCAATGGAGAATGCATTTACCGTCAACGGCAAGGTTGTGAAAAATAAGATTACGATGAGCACCGGCGAAAAAACTGCTCATTGCACCCTGACCTGCAAGTATAACAACGGAGATACCATTGAGGTAAAAAAATATGTTGCTGTACTCTCATCGACAAACCATCCTGTAGAAGGATTGGCACGCAAAGCGATGGCATCGGCAGGTGAGGCAGCTAAGAAAGGTTTTGATGCATTGCTTGAAAGTCATATCAAAGCCTGGGCCTCGAAATGGGAGATGGGAGACATTGTGATCAGGGGCGACATAGCTGCCCAGCAGGGTATCAGGTTCAATATATTCCAGCTTAACCAGACATACACCGGTGAAGACCCCAGGCTGAATATAGGGCCCAAGGGATTTACAGGAGAAAAATACGGCGGCAGCACCTACTGGGACACAGAAGCGTTTGTCCTGCCCTTCTACCTGAGCACCGCCGATACGCATGTAGCCCGCAACCTGCTGCTATACAGGTATAAGCACCTTGAAAAGGCCATAGTGAACGCTACAAAGCTCGGTTTCACCAGTGGTGCAGCTCTTTATCCCATGGTCACCATGAATGGGGAAGAATGTCACAACGAGTGGGAGATAACCTTTGAGGAGATACACCGCAACGGGGCCATCGCATATGCGATCTACAACTATATAAGGCATACGGGCGACCAGGGTTATCTTTCAGAGTACGGCCTGGAAGTTCTCATTGCCATCTCGCGTTTCTGGGCCCAGCGATGTAACTGGTCAGAAGAAAAAAAGCAATACGTGATCCTCGGTGTCACCGGCCCCAATGAATATGAGAACAACGTCAGCAATAACTGGTATACCAATACCCTGGCAAAATGGACTTTGAAATATACAGTCGATTCACTTGACTGGCTTCGCAAAACCAGTGTTGTGAAATTCAACTCGGTCATATCACGCACGCGGATTGATACGGAGTGTGAACTCACTCTCTGGAATGAGATAATAAATAACATCTGTCTGCCGGTGCATTATGACCTCGGCATCTTCCTGCAGCAGGACGGATACATGGATAAGCTGCAGCAGACCGTGAAAGATCTCGAACCTGCCGAAAGACCGCTTAACCAGCACTGGTCATGGGACCGTATCCTTCGTTCGGTCTTCATCAAGCAGGCAGACGTGCTTCAGGGTATTTATTTCTTTGAAGACGATTATGAGGAAGAAACCATCAGACGCAACTTCGATTTTTATGAATCGCGCTGTGTTCATGAATCTTCCCTATCACCCAGCATTCATTCAGTACTTGCAGCCAGGCTGCATGATATTGATACAGCTTATACGCTTTACCTGCGAACAGCCAGGCTCGACCTTGACGATTACAACAGGGAGGTTAGGGACGGACTTCATATCACGAGCATGGCAGGCACATGGCTCTCTATTGTTGAAGGCTTCGGCGGGATGAGAATACACAAGGAAAGAGTCTGTTTTAATCCCGTAATACCATCTGCATGGAGTTCTTACTCCTTTATAATAAGATACAGGAATAATCCTCTCAGGGTTGAGATTAACGGTAAGATAGTGACTGTTGTGAACCTCTCGCAGGCATCAATACCGCTGGCAGTGTACAATGAACAGTTCACTCTCGGACCCGGTGAAGAAAAGAAAATAACCAGATAATGAAGAATACAAGATTTTATTTAATCGCTGTACTGTTCGCACTGGCCATTGGGCCGGTGAACGGACAGGTTATTGAACGTGTTGATCCGCCATCATGGTTCACGGGAATGAAGGAGAGTGCTCTCCAGCTGATGGTATATGGAAAGGGGATTGCTGCATACGATGTTAAAGCAGACTATCCGGGTGTAAGGGTGGCTACCCTTGTCAAAACAGAAAATCCCAATTACCTGTTTGTAAACCTTGATATAAGCCGGGAGACACTTCCGGGTAATATAACACTGATTTTCACAAGCGGGAAAAAAAGCCTTACTCATCTGTTTCCGCTGTATGAAAGACCTTCAGGGAAGGCACGGGGCATCAACAGCTCCGATGTGCTGTATCTGCTTATGCCTGACCGGTTTGCCAACGGCGATCCGACCAATGACATTGTCGAAGGGATGACTGAACAGCCTGACAGGAGTAAACCTGGCGGAAGACACGGTGGCGACCTGAAGGGAATAATAAACAGCCTTGACTATCTGAAGGACCTTGGAGTGACAGCTATATGGCTTAATCCATTCCTTGAGAACAACCAGCAGAGATCATCCTATCACGGCTATTCGACAACAGACTTTTACCGTTCTGACCCTCGAAACGGCACCAATGATGAGTTCAGACAACTGGTATCACAGGCACATGACAAAGGATTAAAAGTTGTCATGGACATGATTTTCAATCACATCGGGTCAGGTCACTGGTGGATGAAAGACCTGCCCTCGCGCGACTGGATCCACCAGTTCGATGAGTTTACCCGTACGAACTACAAGGCTTCGACATATATGGATCCTTATGCCGCAAAGGGAGATATAAGACTGATGGAGCAGGGTTGGTTTGCTCCTACAATGCCTGACCTTAACCAGAGCAATCCTCTTGTAGAGACATACCTGACGCAGAACAGCCTCTGGTGGATAGCCTGGTCCGGTCTCGACGGCATCAGGATGGATACCTATCCGTACCCTGAACCTGAAATGATGGCACGATGGGCAAAACGTGTCACCGATGAGTTTCCCGGATTCTTTATTGTCGGAGAAGTATGGTTTGATGAACCGGCACAGATGGCATACTGGTCTCTGGACAAGAGAAACAGTGACGGTTACCGCTCCAACCTCCCCTCTGTGACTGACTTCCCGTTATGCTTTGCCACACACACCGCATTCACCTCTCCGGCCAACTCCAACGACGGAGTTGAAAGGCTTTACTCCGTGCTCTCGCAGGATTTCCTTTATCCGGAGCCTCTCAGGAACGTAATATTCCTCGACAATCATGACATGACAAGGTTCTTCACCGAGACCGGGAAAAGCCTGAATGTCTACAAGCTGGGGCTGAGCTTTATTCTGACTACCAGAGGCATTCCTCAATTGTACTACGGTACCGAGATCGTAATGGAGGGTGACAAGAGCAAGGGTGACGGTTTCCTGAGGGAAGACCTCCCGGGAGGCTGGGCAGGCGATAATAAGAATGTCTTCACCGGGGCCAATCTTGCTGATGAAGAAAAGGAAGCCTTCGATTTTACCAGGAATCTTCTCAACTGGAGAAAAGAAAAGGATGTGATCCATACAGGTAAGCTGAAACATTATATCACTGATGACGGACTTTATGTATATTTCAGGTATAATAAGAAGGAGAGTGTGATGGTCATCCTCAACAGCAACGATACGAAGAGCAGGACGATCACAAAGGAAAAGTACATTGAATCGCTCCATGGCTTCCACAAAGGACGTGAAGTCATCACCGGAAAGACCATTGACGACCTGACATCGTTTGAAATAGAACCTAAAACAGCAATGATAATAGAACTAAACTAACCTGACCGTGATGAAAGAGCACATTTTCAAGATCATTATTCTCGTAATTGGCATAGCCGTTGTGGCGATATCATGCCGCCCGAAACCGGTAAGTGTACCGGAACCGCTTAAATCAACTGTCGTTCATGCCGACTGGACCCGTAACATGGTTCTGTATGAGATCAACGTCAGGCAATTCTCCGCTGAGGGCACTCTGGCCGGTGTTGACAAAGCCCTGCCCCAGCTGAAAGAACTGGGTGTTAACGTCTTGTGGTTCATGCCTATCTACCCGATAGGTGAGAAAAACAGGAAAGGTGAGCTTGGCAGTTATTATTCGATAAAGGATTATATGGCTGTCAACCCTGAGTTCGGTACCCTCGATGATTTTAAAGCGCTGGTTGCAAAGGCTCATGACATGGGCTTTCATGTTATCCTCGACTGGGTAGGCAATCACTCTGCCTGGGATAATCCTCTTGCCACTGATTTCCCCGAATGGTATGAGAAGGACTCGGCGGGCAACTTTGTTTCGCCCTTTGACTGGACTGATGTCATTCAGTTTGATTATACGGCGATGCCGTTATGGGATTATATGGTTGGCGCCATGAAATTCTGGGTTGCCGAGGCCGGTGTCGACGGTTACCGCTGCGACTTTCCGGGGCTGGTACCCGAGGAGTTTTGGTTCAGGGCCACAACGGAGCTCAATGCCATCAGGCCGGTGCTCATGCTTGCAGAAGACGAACAACACTCCTATCTTCTTGAGAGGGCTTTTGACATGAACTACGGATGGGCTCATCATCACCTGATGAATGCCGTTGCTGCCGGTCAGCGCAGGCCTGCTGCCCTTGATACCATGATGCAGTATGAGCTGCTCTACTATCCTGCAGACTCTTACAGGCTCAGGTTCCTCACCAATCATGATGAGAACTCATGGAACGGCACCATAGACGAAAAGCTTGGTGATGCACAGAAAGCATTTGCTGCTTATCTCTTCACCATTCCGGGTGTGCCTCTGCTTTATAACGGCCAGGAGGCTGACCTCGACAAGAGACTTGAGTTCTTCAAACGTGACCCGATCGAGTGGAAAGATAGTGATCTGCGTCCGTTCTACACAAAGCTGGTTCATTTGCGCACTTCGCATCCTGCCCTGAGGCACGGAACAGAAGGCGGAACTATGGTGACACTGAAGACTGATCAGAAAAACGTATATGCCTATAAGAGGGAAAAAGGTGATGCGGCAGTGGTCGTTCTCCTGAACCTCGGCAAAAAGCCGCTGAGCGTCAAGCTGAAAAACGATGCTACAGCCGGAAGTTATACCGAGCTGTTCACAGGTGAAGTATATGAGCTGGCCAAGGGCAAACCCGTTCAACTTGATGCATGGGGGTACCTGGTGCTGACGAAATAATTGGCATGGAGCACAGAGCATGGGGAGGACCTCATGCTCTGTTTTATTTATAACCTGGCAATCTTCTTTACCGAATAGAGTCTGCCTGAGGTGACCCTGACGTAATATATCCCGCTGGCAAAACAAGTACCATCAAGCGACACCTCGCTGATACCTGCGGGACAAGCAAGAATATGCACCCTCGCTCCATCCGCGGAGAAGACCTCTACCGTATGAGGCTGGTAAACATCATCACCAGTGAACCTGATCTGTGTCTCTTCCGTAAACGGATTTGGATACACATCAAACAGGAGCCCGGCATTGCTGTCGTCAGCCGCCTGTTCGTCAATGTCCGTAAGGAATGACGGACGGGTCACCAGCTTTGAGGTATATAGCCTGTACTCACCCTGCAAAAGCGAAATTGGCGTATTCTGACTGGCAGCAGTCACGTCAAGTGTCGTGCCTTTGAAAAATTCATACCAGGTGCCTGTTTTCGTAAAATTCGGATCAATTGTCTGCGGCGAGAGGTCAAAATTACCAAGTACAACCACATCCATATCAGCATCCTGTATATTCACCCTTTTCATCTTGCCGGCCTGGTACAGCGAGTAATTGTCTGAGGAGAAAGCCGGATTGTTTTTTTTGAGAGCTATCAGGGCTGCGAAATTATTATAGAGATTCTTTCTGTCAGCCTCAGTATAAAAATCCCATCTGACGGGCTTTGGCCCGAGCGGGTCATTGTTGTAATTGAAAGCATAATCATAACCCAGCTCCTGAAAATGCCATAACATTTTCGGGCCGGGAATAGTAAGGAAGAATGTTGCACACAGCTTAACCCTCTTCAGGGCGGTCTTGAATTCCCTGATATCATATCCTGTGACCGCCTGGCCGCTGGATAGATTAAGGTACATGATCCTTTCCTGGTCGTGACTCTCCATATAGTCAACGACGCCTGGCACAGACCAGCCCAGGTTTTTCCATGATGCTTCAGACAGATCTGCGGCATTGCCCTTTGAAAGTTCCTGGTACCTCCATTTACCGTCACCCCAGAGGAGGAAACCATATGATGCAAGTTCCATTTCTTCCGTGTTACCGGTAAAATGTTCAAGGATCAGTGCGGCGTCAGGCTTGTATGACCAGATCTTATCCCCGATACGTTTCAGAATAGCAATCCTGGAAGGATCATATGCCGACATGGCGGCATCGGTACTGGTTGGTGTATTTGTAAATCCTTTGGTAAAGTCAAATCTGAACCCGTCAACCTTGAACTCGCTGATCCAGTAATGACAGACACTGTCAACAAACTCCTGTGTGACATTACTCTGATGATCGAAATCATATCCCCAGCTAAATGCAGTGTGAGGCGCACTGACATTGAACCATGGGTTGTTTGCAGCAGGCTGATTGGTGACGTTGTTGAAGTACATTCTCACCAGGGGATTGCTCCCGTATGCATGGTTAAGCACCATGTCCATAATAACTGCTATTCCGCGGCCATGGCATGAATCGATCAACTCCTTAAAGCTGTCGGCTGTCCCGTAGTACTTATCAACGGCAAAATACATTGAAGGGTTATACCCCCAGCTGTTGTTCCCTTCAAACTCATTTACAGGCATGAATTCAATGGCGTTCACTCCCAGCCTGTCAAGGTAATCAAGCGTATCACGGATCGTATTGAAATCGTGCGCCGCTACGAAATCACGGACAAGGAGCTCGTAAATAATAAGATCCTCCTTTGCCGGAGGGATGAATGGGCTATTTTCCCAAGCATATTGTGCCGGACGGGTCCGGAAGACAGCCACCAGACCGTCAGCCTTTCCGTCCGGATAAGGTTTGAGATCAGGGTATGTTGCTGCATCGATATATTTGTCATTCGACGGGTCAAGCACCTTTGTGACATAGGGGTCAGGGATCCGTATTGATTCATCGATCATATACTGAAAACCGTACTCTTTTGCAGGATCGAGACCTGAAACCGCCAGCCAGAACCAGTTGCCGTCAGGGCTTTTTTTCATGAAGCCCGCATCAGAGTAGAGCCAGTCGTTGAAGTCGCCCATCACAAAAATGCTGTTCTTGCCCGGTGCATAAACAAGGAAAGTGGCGCTGTTGTCACCCGTAACATTGACCCCGGGTTTTAGTCCGGCCGGCACCGCCTCTGTTACGGCTGTCGTACGTATAAAATAGAAGGCCGAATCCGCCTTCATGACATTATTATACCATGCTCTTATAACCAGCTTGAAAAGCCCTGACCCTGCTGCAGTAATGTCATGTGTGAGAGTCGTTGCGGTAACTTTTGTGATCCTGACGTTGTTCTGCAGGAGTATCATGGAATCGCATACCGAGGCAGAAGCCTGAACCGGTACCAGCTGTCCGGAATTTACAAGTGAAGTGTAGCTGTCGGGTTGCGAGAGCATTAACTGAAAGGTGGCTGCTTCGCTGACATCATAAAAAATGTCAGTCCCGCCAACATCACGTCCGGTTACAGCGCCGCCGGAATTTCTGAAGACAAATGCAAGCTTAAGTATCTTCTCCCCTGCGGGCACACCGTAGAACTCCCTGATCGAAGGAGAGATGGTCAGAGTATATACATTTGCAGACACTTTTGTGAGCTTCGCTTTGGGCAGATTAGTACCCCAGGCTGCAATTACGTATTTCCAGTCTGATCCGTCTGTGCTCTGGTCAGTGATCACTCCCGCATGAGCATAGACATCGTCACCGGGGTAATCTTTAAGCCCCATGTTTCCCTTATCTGCGTTGAAAGTGATTACAACAGCATCTGAAGATGTGGGAAACACCGGATTGACGGTAATAACCTGTGAATTCACTGTTAAGCTCCACTCAAGCAAGGCAATGATCAGTACCGGCAGTTTAGCTTTCATCGTTCATCTTTTAGTGGGGTGATAAAATGCATTTACTTTTGAAATTAATCAAAAACCTCTTCTGAAACAAGAAGAGGTTTTTGATATTAAAAAACTATGCTGCAGAAACCGTTATGTTATTCTGGTTTCCACTCAGTTTATTGTGCAAACCATTGTCCATGGGTTAAGAGTAATGGTATAGGTACCGGCTGCAACAGGAATATTTGAACCGTTTGGTGTCAGAGCACCGAGCGGGCCCCCCAGGTTATAACCCCAGTCGTCATTAGCCCTGAACTTGATGTCACCGGCAGTCAGTGTCAGAGTAGCCGTGAAGACACCGTTGACGGCATTCCATGTCATGTTCTGATCAAAATCCCATCCACCGGCAGTTGCGCTTCCTATTATACCCCATCTGTCTGCCCTATATGTATACTCATTAGGATGGCTCAGGTCAAGGGTGATAGCATACACATCAGCCATTGATATCGAAATGTTGTCACCACCGGCAACAAGATTCTGGCTTCCTGCAGGAGCGCCATAATTATAGCCCCAGTCATGGTTGGCCCTGAACTTGATTGCAGCGGCAGTAAGATTCATTGCGCCCGTCCAGATCCTGAGTGTCGGATTGTATGTCAGCGCTGTTTCATCGCCCCAGCCTCCCGGTGTGGCATCACCGATAACACCCCATACCGTTGCGACGGCAGTGTACGTTATAGGATTAACTGCTGCATTTACATTAAGCTTATAATAGCCTGCAGGTGATACAATATTACCGCCTGTTTCACTTAACGTGCCGGCTGGTGTGCCAGAGCCATAATTCGGACCTGACCAGTCATTCTGGGTAGCGAACTTCCATTCGTTTGAAGCGCCGGCCATATAAACATATCCTTCGATAGCGTCCGGAGCAGTAATAGTGCTCTTCACCTGTGGCGATGACCCCGGTGACCAGTCGCTGTAGCCTGCACCCGGATAGCTTGCTGCCACATAGCCGCCCGGCACATTCCACGTGCGGGTGTTTGCCAGTGTGGTAAACTGAATATCACTTCCGTATACGGTTCCTTTGCTGTTGGTTGCATAAGCGCGTACATGATACGTTGTATATAACGTGAGCCCGGTCAGGTTGCTTACAAATTCTCCGGTTCCGGTTCCGCCTGCAATGACATTGTCAGTCAGGTCCGGATCAGCATCCAAACTCCAGCAGAGGCCTTTGGCACTGATGGTGCCGCCACCGTCATATGTCACATTACCGCCTGACACTGCTGAGATCTTGGTGATCTCTGTCACCGGTGTCGTTGTCACTGCAGGCAGGTCAGTATCTGTTTTGAAGGAGACCTGCGGACCGTAACCGGTACCTGCACTGTTGGTTGCATAAGCACGTACATAGTATGTCTTATTGCCAAGCAGGCCGGTCATGGCGCTGGTAAACGCTCCTATACCTTCCCCGTTAGTGGTTTTGCTTTTGGCTATAGTCGGATTTTCGGCTATATCCCAGCATATACCGCGGGCAGTTACATCAGCTCCGCCGGAAACGGTCACTTCGCCTCCGCCAGCAGCTGAGTTACCGGTTACTGCCGTTATTGCTGCAGTTGTAAGAGTCGGAACAACCGGCAGGGTTGTAAAGGTCATCTCTTCACCGTAAAAAGTACCTGTCGGTCCGACAGCATATGCGCGCGCAAAATACTGCGTAGCATAATTCAGTCCTGCAATAGCCACATCAAAGGTGGCTGAGGTCAGTGACCCTGTATACAGGGTCTTCGACTTCGCCACTGTGGGGCTTGCTGCAATATCGTAGCAAATACCCCTTTCGGTAAAGCCGTCGCCCTGAGCTACAACAAATCCCTGCACCATTGCCGAATTTGATGTTATGTTGGTAATCTTGGCTGTACCCAGCTTCGGGTCAAGCCTTACATCCGATGTCTCCTTTGTGCAGCCGGTAAAAAGTATTGCGGCAGCCACAGGGACCATCATCATTTTGTATATTGATTTTATTTTCATAAATCTTTCTTTTAGATATTCTCACGATTAGTTTGTAACTAATGTACATGAACCGGCTTCGGTTGGCCCTGTTGGTTGTGTTATAGTCAATGTGATGGTATAATTACCAGGTGTTACAGTAATATTATCACCGTTATGGAAAAGATCAGTCAGTTTACCTGTGTTAGCCGGATTATAACCAAGGTTCCATGCCCAGCCGTCATTAAGCCTGAATTTTATGTCTCCGGCAACGAGGGTGATAGTTATAGACCATGTACCAGTTGTGGAGTCATAATCCATTTTACTGTCCGGTGAATTCCATCCGTTCGGTGTTGCTGACCCGACAAGCCCGATCATATAGGCTTCAAGCTTGTAAGTCAGTGCGTTGACATCAACAGTTAGTTTATGCCATCCTGTGGCTCCAACCGTAATGGCTGCACCGTTTACCGCAAGTGCAGATCCGCTGGCTCCGTAAGCAGTACCTGAATCAGGGTCAAGCAAGGTAAACGGATTGGCAGCATCAAGCTTGACATAACCAAAATATTTACCGTCGCCCTTGGCTGATTCAATCTTCTGTGTAAGGCCTGAATTTATCAGGTCAAGGCGGGGAAGACCATATGTGGTAACATCTGCTGTCCTGGCAGCTGAAGAATATACCATCGGATCAGCTGAAGTACCGGGTGCTCCGGTACCGGCATCCACAACAAGAACGGATCTGATCCGGAAGTCAACCGAAGAGACTGCGTCTGCCGGGAACTTTCTAAGAAGGATCCCGTTGAGATCACTTTGGGTGATTTTAATGGAGGTATCCTGAGTTCCTGAATATATAGTTACTGCATCAGCAAAAGCATTTCCCGGGGCGCAAGCCTCAAGATTGTAAGTGGCTGAAGCCTGGAATCCCGGATCAACAGGAGTGCCGACAAACTCAAGCACCTGAGCGGCGTTGGCCCTCGAAAGGGTCATGTCAGGCACCGTCTTGAGCGTCGGAGCAATCGGATTGGTCAGTATCACGACCTTTGTACCGTCCTCTTCACAACCTGTGAAAAGGCCCAGTAATCCAATGAATGTCAGATATATTATTAAATTTTTCTTCATTGCTCTATAGTTTAAAGATTAATAACCGGGGTTATTCACTCCGTTATAATTCGGATTGGCTGAGAGCTCATCACCTGGGATCGGGAAAAGATCCATGTGCTCGGAAGTGCTCAGGCCTGCGAATGTGCCGCCTTTCCACTGCCACAAGTATTCCCCGCCGGTATATTTGCCGAAGCGTACAAGGTCGGTACGTCTTTGCGCCTCGTAATAGAATTCGCGGCAACGCTCATCAAGTATGAAATCAAGGTCAAGGTCGGTAGCGGTGATGTTACCGGTGGTATTACCGTATGCACGTTCCCTTATTAAGTTGATATCAGCCACAGCAGCATCGATATTTGCAGCTCCGCCTATTCTGAAGAGTGCTTCAGCCCTCATCATATATGCGTCAGCCAGCCGGAAGATCGGGAAGTCGGTGCATGCAAAAGCAGTGCTATAGTTGGCCGGTCTCGATCCATCAGCATTCTTGGCTGTGAATTTATAAACGCCGATACCATAATCGCCACTTGAGGATGCGCTCGGGATATTCATTGATTTCTTCATTTTCAGGAAGACACGCTTGTCCTTGGCCAGTGAAAAGGTAGGATCAGTGGCCGGTACAGGAATATTGCCGTATGTTGCAACAGTGTCAACCAGAATATTCATGAAATTTACCCTGGCACGGTTGCCGTTCCAGTTTGTGTTCGAAGTCAGTCCGTGGAAATCTTCAGCCCTTACATAGACTGCATCGCTGGATGACTCAATAATGAAGGTTGTACCAACATAACCCTGCGTATAAATCCCGTCCTGTTCCCAGGCAAAGATCATCTCAGGGTTATGGGCGCCGTCATTGTCTGCGCTGAAATTCTGCCTGTAATTAGTTGCAAGCGAGTAGCTTCCGCTGCCGATCACCTTGTCGCAGTAGGTCTTGCAGTCTTCCCACCTGGCAGTGCCTGTGTAGACCTCGGCATTAAGGTATAACCTGGCAAGCAGCATCCATGCTGCAGCCTGGTCAGCCTGCGGATATGAGAATTTTGGAGCTCCGAGAGTATTCTGTATTTCGAGCAGTTCAAACTCAACATAATTGAATATCTCAGTTCTTGAACCTATCTGGGGGAAGAACTTGCCAACGCCGTCTGCTTCAGTGGTGAAGGGGAACTTGCCGAAGAGGTCTATTGCCCAGTAGTAAGCCAGAGCTCTCAGAAAGCGCGCTTCAGCTACATATTTTACGATATCAGGATCGGTATTTCCCTGAGTTTTTATAATAAAGTCATTTGCGTATGTGACGCTGAGACTGAGACGCTGAAACAGAGCTGTGAGGAACTGGTTGGTAGGGCTCCATGTCATAGTGTTAAGGTCAGCTATACCGGCATCGCCCCATCCGCAGATAGCTTCGTCAGTGGTGATCTCCTGAAGGTTCCAGAGAGCCCTCATGGTGGTGAAGAAGTTTTCGTCAGAAGCATCTATATCAGCACCTGCTCTGGTGCCGTCCTGCCCCGAGATGAGGAAGCTTGCATAGATCTTACCCAGGACCTCCTGCATATAAACAGGATCATCACCCAGGTTCCCTGCCAGTATTCTGGTCGGGTCCTGCGGGGTGACATCCAGGTCTTTCACGCATGATGAGATCATCAGTGCTGAAAGTATAATTCCGAATATTACAATCTTTTTATTCATATCTGCTTATCATTTTACAAATTAAAAGGTAAGCCCTAAGCCTAGTATGAAGGTGCGGGGTCTTGGATAGAAATTGTTGTCAACACCTCCATTGACCTCGGGGTCAATGCCGCTGTATTTTGTCAATATCAGGGCATTCTGCACCGTGAAGCTCAGGCGGGCGCCAACTGCGCCGAAAAGGTTGTCGAACCTGTATCCTGCACTTACGTTGTCAAGTTTCAGGAATGAGGCATTCTCAACATAATAATCGCTGGTGAACTGACGCTTGACAAAATTGGTCTCGGCCAGTGCCTTCGTGAAATTCTTAAAGTAGCCTATCTGATACAGCTGGTCATAAGATGCACCTGCTGCCACCTGGTTGTAAACATAGTTGCCTATGCTGCCTCGGGCTGAAGCCGAAAGATCTAAGTTTTTATATTCAAATCTTGCCGAGAGGCCAAGCAGCCATTCAGGGGCCGGGCTATGGTAGATGTATTTGTCAGCGTTATCTCCGTTGACAACTCCTCCCTGCTGTGAGAGATCAACATAAAGGCCTTCGATAGGATTTCCGTCTGCATCATAAACCTGTTTGTTGACAAAAAATGATCTGACCGGATATCCTACTCTCGTCACCTGGAACGTGCCGGTCATACCGCCACCGTAAAGGACACCTATGTAATTGGGATCATCAGTGATCAGCAGTTTTGTGACCTCATTCTGGTTATAAGTTGCGTTGAAACCTATGTTGAGTGACATAGCTGATGTTGAAACCGGAACCACATTAAGAGAGAGCTCAATACCTCTGTTTTCCATGCTGCCCACGTTTGTGAGAAGAGTGTTTGAGAAGTTGCTTCCGCTGGGTATTGTTACCGTATTCAGCATATCATTGGTAGTTCTCTTGTAGACATCAAGCGAACCGATGATACGGTCAGCAACAAAGGCGAAGTCAAGTCCTGCGTTCAGGGTGGTTGTCTCCTCCCATTTTATATCAGGGTCATAAGCATTTGGCCTCAGGGTAGGCAGGAAATGTCCTCCTATGGGATAGTAAGAACCCTGCAATGACTCTCTGTACACTGCCTGGGCAGGATAATCATTTCCGATATCCTGCTGGCCGGTAACACCCCAGCCTAACCTGAGTTTCAGGTCGGTGATAGCTTTAACATTTGTCAGGAAGGACTCATTCTTGATTTTCCATGCCAGGGCAACTGAGGGAAAGAGCCCCCAGCGGTTATCCTCTGCAAAACGTGATGATCCGTCCTCACGCACCGTTGCGGTCAGAAAATACTTTTCATTCAGGACGTAATTCACACGACCGAAGAATGATACAAGGTAGTTCTCAGTTATATATGAGGAGCTGTCCGACTTCGTGTATTGCTGATGCTGTTCATCAATAATACCGCGGGAATAGTTGTCACCCTCCCTCTGAAAATGCTGCCATGAATATCCGGCAGTGGCATCAATCCTGCTGCTGATGCTGGTCAGATCCTTTACATAGTTGAGATAGAAATCGAGGAGGTTATTTCTGTTCGTTCCGCTGTAATCAGTCAGCCTGCCATTCAGAGGACTTGTCAGTGTTGACGGGGAAGTCACAGGCCGGTTATTATGCCCGTCACTTGTTGAATAATCAGTACCCAAATTAAGGTTTGCATGGAGTTCGGGGAGGAAAAACATTGCATAATCCAGCTGAATGTTTCCGATCACCCTGTTCACAATCGATCTGTTATCTCCTGCCAGCGCCTGTTCAACCGGGTTGGGAGTGCCAAGGTTGGCGTTGTAATTTTCCCACTGGTAGTATCCGGCTGAAGATTCATTGCCATCCATGACAGCCTGGGTCGGGTCCATACTGATTGCTGATCCGTTAGCTCCGGAGTCACCAAAATTCTGGTGGGTATTCATCCCTTTAAGATTGAGGTTTACCTTCAGGGCATCACCGAAGAAGGTAGGGTTAAGATTCAGAGAGCCCGTGAACCTCTTCATATCAGTGTTCTTCATGATACCATTCTGATCAGTGTATCCTACTGAAAAACGATACGGGAAGTTTTTAACAGCACCTGACATGCTTAGGTTATGATCACTTGACACGGCTGTGCGGAAGACCTCTTTCTGCCAGTTCGTGTTCTGCGAACCGAGAAGGCTGAGGTCATCAATATCGTAAAGACCAGCCTGGGCCTTTTCGTATGCTATCTGCCTCATTTCATCACCTGAAAATACATCCAGAAAAGCAATGGGATTGGCAACTGAAACATTTCCGTCATAGGAAACGGTAAACGGAGTGCCAGCCTTACCTTTCTTGGTTGTTATGAGAATAACGCCGTTTGATGCCCTTGAGCCGTAGATTGCGGTTGCAGAGGCATCCTTGAGGATGGTAAATGTCTCAATGTCATTGGGATTAACAAATGAAAGGAAGTTTGAGCTTCCTGATACGTTGTTGTTATCTATAGGCACTCCATCAATAATGATCAACGGGTCATTTGATGCATTCAGTGATGAACCGCCGCGGACACGTATCGTTGCGCCACTTCCCGGAGCACCTCCGGCAGTCGTGATGACAACGCCCGCGGTCTTACCAACCAGCAGGTCCTGCGGTGAGACAATAGCTCCCTTGTTAAACTCCTTAGAGCTTACAGCCGTTACAGATCCGGTCCTGTCACTCTTTTTAACAGTACCATAACCGATGACCACGACTTCCTCAAGAGCCTGCACATCAGTCTGCAGGGCGACATTGACAACGGTCTGATTACCAATAGCCACCTCTTGCTGAAGATAACCGATAAATGTGAACACAAGAACATCCCCGGGCTTTGCCTGCAGGGAGTATTCTCCGTTTATGCCGGTAATGGTTCCCGTCAGCGTACCCCTGACAACGACGTTTACCCCAGGTAAAGTCGATCTGTCGGCAGCATCGGTAACCGTTCCTGACACTCTTACCTGTTGCCCTAAGACAACAAGACTCATCATTATGCCGAAGGTCAGCATGAAGAGCCGTTTTCCAGAAAATTTCTCCATAAATAGATCAGTTTAGTTACAGTTTACAGAATAATTATTATTGCTTAATCAGATTTGTTTCAGTCAGGCTGATAAAATTCGTCCTTTTTAATCAGTAAACCAACACTTTCATCGCTTTTTTCCGCAAACGTTACCGCAAACGTTTGAAGTCATTTAAGGCATTAGTTTGGCAAATTGATTTTGCTATCTTTACAATGGTGACTTTTGACAGATATGGGGAAAGAAAATATTACAATTAAAGACATTGCCCGGGAGCTTGGAATATCTCCTTCCACAGTGTCAAGAGCGCTGCAAGATCATCCCGATATAAGCAAAGCCACGCGCGACGCTGTGAATGAGCTGGCAGAGCGATGGAACTACAGGCCTAACCCTATAGCCCTGAGCCTGAAGAGCGGGTCTTCGAAGACCATCGGTGTGATCATTCCCGTAGTGGTGCATTATTTTTTTTCAACGGTGATCAGCGGGATTGAAGATGTTGTCTACCGGAAAGATTACAATATGATCCTCTGTCAGAGCAATGAGATGTGGGAGCACGAGGTCAAGAATATCAGGACTCTTCTTTCAAGCCGCGTTGACGGTATCCTCGCCTCGGTAGCCAAGACCACCACAGACTTTGGTCATTACAGAAGTATTCTGGAGAAGAACATACCACTCGTTTTCTTTGACCGCGTTGCCGAGGAGATTGAGACAGACAAGGTAGTTATAGATGATGAGACAGGGGCTTACAAAGCTGTAAACCATCTTCTCCGTTCAGGTAAAAAGCGCATTGTACACCTTGCCGGTCCGCCTCAGCTTGCCATTGCCCGTCACAGGCTCAGCGGATACCTGAAGGCGATGAAGGAATACAGGCTTACGCCGTCAAGGGATGACATCATTAAATGCGACGACATAGATTGCGCAGAGAATACAATACCAGGGCTGCTCAGGAGAAAACCCATGCCCGATGCCTTCTTTGCTGTCAATGATCTGACGGCAGCACAGGCACTGATGATAGTGAAACGTCATGGACTAAAGATACCGGGTGATATTGCAGTTGTCGGTTTCACAAACAGCCAGATTGCAACTCTGACTGATCCCGGACTAACTTCGGTAGATCAGAAAGGATATGAGATGGGGCAGATAGCTGCACAGCTTTTACTTGACCGCATCGAGAATTACAGAGCTCCCCTGCAGACAAAGGTCATTATCTCAGAGCTTGTTATAAGGGGTTCATCATCGTCAAGTCACAAATAATCCGTAAGCCTGCCTTTCACTCCTGCCCTGATGCCCTTCGGCGTTTCAGTCAGGGTGCAGCACTCAGCCACCGGGTCATGCTGGAATAAGAGTATATAGTTCCCCTCCAATGCCTCGTTCAGCAACTCCTGTTTCTCAGCTATCGTTACCAGCGGAAGCAGGTCGTATGCCATGTTCCATAGAAGGGGTATATGTGCAACAGTTGGTATAAGGTCACCGGTATAGACAAATACACGGTCTTTGTACCTGATCTCCGGCACTATGAGCCCGGGTGTATGACCGTAACATATCCGTATGGTTACGCCGGGCCACCGTTCGCCATTGTCTTCAATCAGGCTCAGCCTGCCGCTTTCGCCAAAAGGTTTTAAATTTTCGGTCAGGTAGGTATCCTCCTCCCTGGGATTATTCTCAGAGGCCCATTCCCACTGTGCACGGCTGACGTGGTATCTTGCGTTGGGAAATACTGGCGACTGACTGCCGCCAGGGCCGTTGATGAAACATCCTCCGCAGTGATCGGCATGCATGTGTGTCAGAAGAACATCTGTAATATTCTCTGGCTTGTATCCGTAGCCGGCCAGGCCACCTAAAAGCCCGGCGCCGCCATGAAGATGAGCATGACGAAAGAATTTTTCATCCTGTTTATCGCCCCATCCTGCATCGACAAGTATGACATGGCCGTCAGTTTCCGCTACGATTGAATTAAGTGACAGGACAATGGTATTGTTCTCATCGGCAGGGGTTGACCTGCTCCACAGGGCTTTGGGGATGACTCCGAACATGGCGCCGCCGTCCACCCTGAAATTTGAAATATTAAAGAGAGATAACTTCATTTATGCATTCTTAAGCAGATGCAAGATAGCCAATTTTGGTATTTTTGCCGGAAGGAATCCTTGAACATGAAAGTACACTTTATAGCCGTCGGCGGAGCTGTAATGCATAACCTGGCCCTCGCTCTCAGGATGAAAGGTTTTGATGTCACCGGCTCTGATGATGAGATCTTCGAGCCGTCGCGTTCGCGGCTTGCCGCTGCAGGTATCCTTCCTGAAAAAGATGGCTGGTATCCCGAAAGACTGAGGGGTGATATTGACACTGTCATCCTTGGGATGCATGCCCGTGCAGATAATCCTGAACTGCTCGCGGCAAAGAAGATGGAACTGAATGTGGTTTCCTTCCCCGAATATATCTATGATCAGACAAGTGACAAGTTACGGATAGTGGTTGGCGGCAGTCATGGCAAGACCACCACGACCGCCATGATAATGCACGCATTTAAGCACAACAATATACCTTTCGACTATCTTGTCGGTTCAGCGATAGACGGTTACGAGACAATGGTGGGTCTGAGCAGCGATTCCCGGATAGCTGTCATCGAAGGTGATGAGTATCTTACCTCGCCTATTGACCACAGGCCAAAATTCCATCTTTACAAACCACATATAGCTGTCATTAACGGTATAGCGTGGGATCACATGAACGTCTTCCCCAGCTTTGAGAACTATTGTGAACAGTTCTCCATTTTTGCATCGACTATAATGCCTGGCGGATCTCTGATCTATTATGCCAATGATCCGGAAGCGGTCAAAATTGCTGCTGACTGCCGTGCTGATATCAGGAAGGTACCCTATGATATTCACGGTTATATGGTCAACAAGACAGGATGTTACGCCGTGACAATAAACAGGATGGTGAAGGCAGGTTTCTTCGGAGCGCATAATATGCAAAATCTCAGTGCCGCACGTGAGGCCTGCCTCGCAGCGGGCCTTACTGAAGATCAGTTCTATGCTGCCATCGGTTCTTTCCCGGGAACGTCAAAGCGTCTGCAGTTGCTTGCCGCAAAGGACGGAAGGATTGTTTATCTCGATTTTGCACACGCACCGTCAAAGGTAAAGGCCACTGTGGAAGCGGTTAAAGAACAGTATCCTTCTAAAAAGATTGTGGCTTTGCTTGAACTACACACTTACAGCAGCCTGAGCGCCGGTTTCATCGGCCAGTACAGGGGAACCCTCGCCTGTGCCGATAAAGCCTTCATCTATTTTAATCCTCATGCCATCGCCATGAAAGAACTGCCGTCTCTTGCGACAGAAACCGTCAGTGAAGCTTTCGGAAGCAGCGTTGTGACTGTCTCCGACAACTCGCTCCAACTACTTGATATGGTCAGGGCTGTCGAAGGCAGTGGTGTAGTTTTCCTCCTTATGAGCTCCGGTGATTTTAACGGTACAGATGTGCAACGTTTTGCCGAAGAACTTGTCAGTATAAATAAGTGATGCATCCCGATCTCCATACAGTATTAATTGCCTTTATGCTTACCCTTTTTGCCGGTCTTTCGACAGGTATAGGCAGCACCATTGCCTTTTTTGCAAAGAAAACCAACACCAAATTCCTTACAATAAGTCTTGGTTTCTCAGCGGGTGTGATGATCTATGTGTCATTTGTAGAACTCTTCGCACAGGGACGTGAGGTGCTTACAAAAAATATGGGTATGCGCCAGGGATGGTGGATAGCTGTGCTGGCTTTTTTTGCAGGCATTTTGATTATCGGCATCATAGACAGACTTATACCTTCATACGAGAATCCTCATGAACTCAGGAAGTTAGAAGGAGGCGAGGATGAGGCAAGGAGCGGCCGGCTTATGCGTATGGGCATGATGACTGCACTTGCCATCGGTATCCATAACTTCCCGGAAGGGCTGGCGACATTTACCGCAGCACTTAACAATCCGCAGATAGGTATTGCTATTGCCGTGGCAATAGCAATCCACAACATACCGGAAGGTATTGCCGTATCGGTGCCAGTGTACTATGCCACCGGAAGCAAGCGCAAAGCCTTCAGGCTCTCTTTTCTGAGCGGCCTTTCCGAACCGCTGGGTGCGCTGGCAGGTTACCTCATTCTCCTTCCGATAATGAGCGAAGCACTCATGGGCGGACTCTTTGCCTTTGTAGCAGGGATTATGGTGTTCATCTCTCTTGATGAGCTTCTTCCCGCTGCTGAAAAATACGGCGAGCATCACCTTGCAATTTACGGACTGGTGTCAGGCATGGGCGTGATGGCGATAAGCCTGTTGCTATTTAAGTAAACAAAAGTCTGTTTTTTATGTTCTCTTTTTTTAATTTCGTGGTTCATTAATTAAAAATTTTCATGATGAAAAAAACATTGATTATTGCGTTGATTTTAGGAGCGGTCACTGTTGGCGCGCATGCACAGAGTTACAAATCAGCAATCGGCCTCAGATTGGGTGACCCGACAGGAGTCACCTTTAAGACTTTCATATCGAAGACCAATGCGCTTGAATTCCTGCTGGGTACAGGTTACTGGGGAAATAATTTAGCACTCGCCGGATATTACGAATGGCAGAACCCCACCGGATGGACGCCCAACCTTGACTGGTTCGTCGGCCCGGGAGCACATCTCGGATTCTGGAATCAAACATACCATGATGAACACGCGGCAGGAATATTGATCGGTATAGACGGTGTTATAGGTCTTGAGTATACCCTTGAGGATATTCCGCTGAATTTTGCATTCGGTGTCGGGCCCTCCATACAGCTGACACATGGACCGGATCCGTTCTATTGGAACGGAGGTCTTTCTGTGAGGTACATCTTCTAGTTTATATTTAAACGCCCATTTAATGGCGGACACAAGGCGGGAAGTCTTTTTTGGCGAAATATTTTGCAGTTCAAAAAAAAGCTACCATCTTTGCATCCGCTTTTTTAAGTTCTTTAAGGTCCATTCGTCTAGTGGTTAGGACGTCAGGTTTTCATCCTGGTAACAGGGGTTCGATTCCCCTATGGACTACACATTTTAATAAACAGAAACAATGGCTAATCACAGATCAGCACTGAAGGCTACAAGACAGGCCGAAGGAAAGAAGGAAAGTAACAAGTACCATGCCCGCACCATGCGTAACGCGCTTAAGAATATGCGTAAAACAACTGATAAGGCTGAGGCTGGTGAATTGCTGCCCAAGCTCAATTCCATGCTTGACAGGCTCGCAAAGAAGAATGTTATTCATAAGAATAAAGCTTCAAACCTCAAGTCTTCGATAACAAAACACGTATCCGGCCTTAAGTAAGGCAGTAAAGACATTTTTTTTAAGCCGCCACCGCCAGGTGACGGCTATTTTTTTTATATTGCAGTGGGATAATACGTTTTGCTGCATGTCACTGAAAATTACTGACTGGGCTGTCGAGGACAGACCCCGTGAGAGGCTCTGGACCAAGGGGCCCTCAAGCCTCAGCGATGCTGAGCTGCTGGCTATCCTGATAGGATCAGGTACCAGGAACAGGTCAGCCGTTGACCTGGCACATGAACTGCTGGCTCTGGCCGGCAACTCCCTCGGTGAGCTGGGAAGGCTCAGTGCGGGGGAGATACGTAAGATAAGAGGTCTGGGCGATGCCAAAGCAGTCATAATAGCTGCTTCACTGGAGCTGGGACGGCGACGAAAGATGGCGGAGGCTAACGAAAATCCTCAGATACGCTCGTCGTCAGATGTCTTTAATATAATCAGTCCGCTGATGGAAGACCTGCCCCATGAGGAATTCTGGATACTGTTCCTCAACCGTGCGAACAGGGTCACAGGGCGGATGAAGATAAGCCAGGGAGGCGTCAGCGGCACGGTGACGGACGTGCGTATTGTCATGAAAAAAGCGATAGAGACCCTGGCATCAGGACTGGTTATATGTCATAATCACCCCTCGGGGAATAACAGTCCCAGTGACTCTGACATACGCATCACCCAAAAAATAAAAGAGGCCGGTGCGCTGATGGATATACAGCTGCTTGACCACCTGATCGTCACCGGAAAGGATTATTACAGTTTCGCTGACAACGGGGCTCTTTAGAATTGCTTCTCAGCGAGCCTCACGTCTGACCTGTCATCACGCATGCGTAATACCCACCTAATTAATGTGATTGCTCATTTTTTTGAACCTGAAAAGGTTTTTGTTTATTTAATTTTAGTCCATTTACCTTCTGCTGTTTTTACACCATTTGAATCAAACCAAGTAGAAGTATAAATATTTGGAGTTACAAGTTCACCTTCACCTTTTAAAAGAGTTTTTTCAGGATTAAAGTCTTGAACCAGATTTTGAACCCACTTCTTTTCAGATATAAAAGAAACAAGATATGTTGAGTAATTTCCATCAGCCGTAAGTGAGAACACTTTGAACTTGTCATCTTTTGCAGAAAAGCTATAACAAGCTTTACCCTGAATAGATTTATTTCCATTAGTAAGAAGAGATAAATCTTGTATAAACCCCTTTCCATATTGTTGGAACTCTAAGACCAGAATAGAATCTTTACCAATAACACGTTGCCAAGTGCCAACCCAAGCTTGCATTAATTCAACTTGGTCAAGTTTTGTTTGAGTGGTTTGTGCCTGTATCCCATTTGTGCAAAGTAACAGAATGGCAACTATCAGTGTTGTTAAACAAAATGTTTTCATTTGATTGACTGTATTGATTACTATACTATTCAAAACTAAGCAAATGACTTTGTAAGAAATTTATAGTTTGTTTTATAATCTCTCTCGAAGTTTGAGTATCATCAAGAATATCAAAATCATGTTGACCTTCAGCGTAATTAATAAATGTAAATGGGATGTTAAGTTTGATAATTTCTGAAACAAAATAATCCGTTGTCTCTTTGATGAGTTGATATTGATCTCTCCCAGCTCTAACAATGAATAAAGGTATTTCTTGTGGGATTTTACGTACTTTTCTTAAATCCGCCCAATAATATCCAGTTTCTTTTGAAACTGTGTCAAGGTCACTGAAATACTTCTGGTCAGGAGTTAATAGTGCACTATAATAAAAAACTGCACACTTAACCATATTACTGGATTCCTGCAATAGGGATAAAGCAGTTAAAGTATTTGCAGAGCATCCAAAAATTGCTATTCGGTCCAAATCAATATTATATTTCTCGGCATTTTTTTGAAGGAACTTAATTAACGTATCAGTTTCGAAAGGCGATTTTTCAGATTCATACTTAACTGCAATCATTCCAGAAGCGGCAATTAATTCAGACCACGATACAAATAATTCTAAATCCTTTTGCTTTACGCCAAACCAATTCTTAGGGACAGAATCTGGATAGCCATTAATTAGTATCACAAGAGGTAGCCTTTTATTTTTGTCAATATTTGGCGGAGTATATAAATCCATTTTTAAATTCATTCCTTTCCCTGAATAATATATTATTCCATTATTTTTAATTACACTTTTCATTTCAGGAATTTGATATACCAATCGTTTTTTGGCAAATGGAATATTTTGTATTTCAGTCGTTTGAGCCAGTAATCCATTTGAATAGAGTAACATGAATACTGCAACCATTGTTGTCAAAAAAAATATTTTCATATGAATGGATTTTGGTTTGTATAGGAATTCTACGGTTTAAATAATGTCCTCAATCCATGATTAAGGGCAACTGAAGGACTTGAGACATAAGTCTCTCCTTCGAATATTTGTGTAACAAGCCTAAGTCCCTTATAATTGTGCGCTTGAATATTTTGAATTAATTCATTTAATAGATTTATAAATTCTTTATCTTCCAAAGAACCAATATTAAAATAAACTATATTATTTAGTTCCTTGTGATTTCTGAAATACTCAGCTTCCAATTTTAAAAGGCTTTTATTATTCCAAATTACTGGAGGAGAACCAATAATATAGCCTTTGAACAATTCAGGTTGTTTAAAGAGAATATATGAACAGAATAATCCGCCAAACGAATGACCAAAAATTGAAATTGAATCTGGTATTATTCTATAGTTTTTATTGACTACAGGGAATAATTCATATTGAATAAACTTGAGAAAATTGTCCGCTCCACCTGCGTTTAGAAATTGTTTACCCATATCCCATATAGTATCTTTACTTGGTGTTAAATCTCTTGCTCTTTTGTTCCACCAAGCATCTACCCCTTGTCCATAACTTATACCAACTACAATAATGTCCTTGATATCATTTCCTAATATCAAACATTCTGCAATTTCCTTTGCCATTCCAAATTCTTTATCACCATCTAAAACATATAAAACAGGATAAGATTTTTGTAAGTTGGAGTAGTTGACTGGCAAGCCTACCTGAATTATATAAGTTTCACCTTCGACATATTTTGATGTTATCGAAAATTGTTCAGTGTTATCAAGGCAGACTTGATTAAGTTGGGTTTGTGTGGTTTGTGCCTGTATTCCATTTGTAGATAGTAAAAGGAACACTGCAGTCGTGGTTGTTAAAAAGATCTTTTTCACATGATAAGAGTTTAATTTTAAAATGCAAGTTACACCAGCAAAAATCCGAAGTCAATTTTATTTGTAAGTCAATAGGTTAAACTGAGTATACCGGACCAAACTGAGCCACTGTTCCGGAGTAAACTGAGCCACTTATTCCGGAGCAAAGTGAGCCACCTGTTCCGGAGTGAAAGTGAGCCACTTTTTGAAGGAATATCACGAACTGACATTCCGGCATAAACTGAGCCACCCCGCTGACGGCGGATTTGTAACGAAAAGCTGTGTTATTTTGGTTGCAAAATCAAATAACATGGCAAATAAAACAAAAAGTATGTTACAAGTACGTCGGATATTACAATTATTATCAGATGGTCACAGCAAGCGGGAGGTCAGTCGTCAGACCGGGGCCAGCCGTAATACCATCGATTCTTATGAGTCACGTTTTAGTCAATCGGGCAAGAGTTATGATGAGTTGCTGACAGATTCTCCGATACTGATCTTGCGGCGCTTGTTTACCCGAAAGAGACCGTCAAAGAGCCGGATCCCAGGCGAAAATATCTTGATGAGCACCTTGATTATTTTTTAAATGAGTTAGACAGAACAGGTGTAACCAGGGAGCTGTTGTGGAATGAGTACCGGCAAACAGTACCTGAAAGCTACGGCTACTCTCAGTTTTGTGATCTTCTTTCAAGGCACAGCTGTAAAAAGAATCCTGTTTACCATAATACATATACTCCCGGGAGAGCTGACCGAGTTCGATTTTGCGGGTAAAAAGATGAGCTATGTTGACCGATCAACCGGCGAGATAGTAGAGTGTCCTGTACTTGTATTTACACTGCCATATAGTTCCTTTAGTTATATAGAGCCGCTGGCTTCATCCAGACTGGAGCACCTGGTGCCCGCCATGAACCGTGCAGTTGAGTACTTTGGCGGACGACTAAAGTGACCCTCACAGATAATATGAAGCAGATAGTGAGCCAAACAAACCGTTATGAACCGTCATTTACACTGCTGGCTGAGCAATGGTCGGTTCACTACAATACCGCTCTGAAAGCCGCAAGGCCTGCAAAACCAAAAGATAAACCATCTGTGGAAAAAAGCGTGCACCTTTCATACCAGCGGATATATGCACGAATGCGTAATGAGACGTTTTACAGCCTTGAGGAACTCAGGGCGAGAGTCCGGGAGCTTCTGGAAGAGTTTAATGATCGTGTGATGTTTAAACAAGGTGTAAGCCGTAGAGAAAAGTTTACAAGTGAAGAAAAACATTTGCTCAGGGAGCTGCCGGCTGAGCCATTTATGCTTAAGTCCCTCACCAAAGCAAAGGTCAAACCAAATTACCATGTTATCCTTGGAGAAGACTGGCACCAGTACAGTGTGCCGCATCAATACATTGGACAGAAAGTTACTATTGTTTACGATGAGCAGGTTGTCGAGGTGTTTATCGATAATATGAAGCGAATAGCAGTCCATAGAAGAGACTGCCGGCGTAACGGATACACAACCCTACCTGAACATATGCCGGAGTCGCACCTTAAATACAAAGAGCAGAAAGGATGGAACGAAGATGACTTCATTTACAAAGCTGAACGAATCGGGGAACAAACCAAAATCGCAATTAATAAGCTACTGGGGGCAAAAGCATTTATCGAACAGACATATGATGGCTGCCTTGGAGTTCTCAGGCTTGCCGACAAATATGGTAATGACAGGCTTGAAGCTGCCTGCAGACGTGCAAATACAGGCAGTAGGATCAACTATAAAATACTCCATAACATACTTAAAAATAATCTTGATAAAATACCAGATAGAAGAAAATGAATTAACCCTTTTTATCCCTGAGCATGAAAATATCAGGGGAGCAGAAGCATACAATTAAATCATTAAAAACAAGACAATATGAATGTCCAGACAACAGTCGACCAATTACGAAAATTAAAACTACATGGCATGGTCAGAGCCTACGAGGCGGCACTAACGGTTCCGGTGCATGAGCAGATCTCTGCTGATCTGCTTGTTGCCCGAATGGCAGAATCGGAACTGCAACACAGGGTCAATCAGAAAACACAACTTTATCTCAAACAAAGTAAGCTTCGGTACAATGCTATCCTTGAGCAGGTCTACTGCAATCCGGCACGTAACATAACATCTGATCAGCTTATGAAGCTTGCCGATGGACTGTTTATTGACCGGGCCGAAAACATACTTATAACCGGAGCCACAGGTTGTGGTAAAAGCTACCTGGCATGTGCCCTGGGAAGACAAGCCTGTTCTCTGGGTTACCGGGTCATTTACTTTGGAATGAACCGCTTCCTGGAGAAAGTGTCTCAATCCAAGCTTGACGGAACCTTTATTAAAATGCTTAATCAGATCGAAAAAACACATTTACTGATACTTGATGACTTTGGATTAACGCCTCTTGACAATATATCAAGACTGGCGCTACTACAGATACTCGAAGACAGATATGGTAAAAAGTCAATCATAATAACTTCACAGCTTCCGGTGGTTAAATGGTATGATTTTATTGCAGAACCAACACTGGCTGATGCAATAATGGACAGATTGGCAGGAAATGCACACAGAATAGAATTAAAAGGAGAATCATTAAGAAAGAAAAAGTCAGAAAAAAAAGAATAAATTTACAGATCAAATCCACCGTCAAAATGGGTGGCTCAATTTGAGCCGGAACGGTGGCTCAGTTTGTCCGGAATAATCAGGTTAAACCACCTTTATACTAGAAAATGTCAGCTTCTCATATCATATAATATTAATTATTAATTAATTATGAATTTAATCAAATTGATAACTATCCTGTTCCTCAACAGGGCCAACAGGGTCACCGGGCGGATGAAGATCAGCCAGGGAGGCGTCAGTGGCACGGTGACCGACGTGCGTATCGTAATGAAAAAAGCGATAGAGACACTGGCATCAGGACTGGTGATCTGTCATAATCATCCCTCGGGTAATAACAGTCCCAGCGACTCTGACATACGCATCACCCAGAAGATCAAGGAGGCCGGAGCACTGATGGACATACAGCTTCTTGACCACCTGATCGTCACCGGCAAGGATTATTACAGCTTTGCAGACAATGGGGCGCTTTAGAATTGCTTTTCAGCGAGCCTCAAATCTGACCTGTCATCACGCATGTGTAATACCCACCTAATTAATGTGATTGCTCATTTTTTTCACGAAAAAATGTACTTACACTTACTATTTTGTTATTATTGATGATAATTCTTTTAGCTGAATCAGATTGTATGAAAATCCATTGCATTTTAAAATTGGATTTCTCAGGATTAGAGATATATTGATATCCTACAAGATTCGCTGTGTCCTTTGAACTGAACCAAATTGCCATAAGGTCAATATTTGGAGAATTGTCTGTAATTGCTGCAGTAACAATTTTGTCATATTTTTGGTCATACCCATAAATTGCCTTCCTTGAATAAAGAATTTTGTCTTTTGTGACTATTTTGTAATCATCTTCTATTGCTTTGCCATAAGAAGTCCAATTCATTATCATGATTGTATCTTTTGCCAACTCTCCTTTCCAAATACCTAAACACTGCTTCATCAACTCAATTTGGTCAAGTTTTGTTTGGGTGGTTTGTGCCTGTATCTCATTTGTGCAAAGTAACAGAATGGCAACTATCAGTGTTGTCAAACAAAATGTTTTCATAGGAATGATTTACTTGAGATTGATTAAAAAGGTACTCTATTTCTTTTCTGCTTTCTGTGTTACTTGAATGCCAGAATCATGGCTGTATATAACTTTCCATTGACCTTCAATCCTCTTGAAGACCAATGTATAGGCATGCGGATCGTATATAATTTTATCTCCCAATTTCAAGGAAGTATCATCTTTACCAAAGAGACTATTTAATGGTTTATTGGCAATTAATTTGTCGTTTGACTTCAAAATAGTCTCATCCTTTCCATCCAAAGAGTAGATGACGATATCCTTGGTTAAGAATATAGAAGTCTCATGCGTGGTTGTCCATTTATATGAAATTACGGAATTGAAGAAATCAGGTTGCACTTTCTTGGTGGTTTGATAATCCCATCGTGTACCATCAGCATTTACCATCCCCCAATCAGGTGAGTCTGCATAGTAATCTAACCAATTCACATCCAGTTTTTCCACACGTGCAAAGATGCTGTCAACGACTACTTTGATTTCTTTCCTGATTTGGTCCTTTTGTTGCTGCGTTAACTGGTCACTTTGCTGCTTACCACAACCAAAAATGGAAAGCAACAGCGTAGCAATCATTGTGATAAAACAAAAATTTTTCATATGATTGAGTTTTAGTTAATGAATATAACTAAAATAACTGTAAATCAATAATTTGATGCATGTTACGACAATAAAAAGCCTATGTCAAGTAAATCTTTCTTATTTCCCTTGAAGTTTTTCTAATTTCTGCCTTGTATAAGGTACTTCTTTAATTGATAAAGCCTTTTTGTAATTATCATTCAGCATTCGCTTTATCGCCTTTAGCATCATAATAATCACCAATTGAATCATACACATTATAACTTTCAGGATAATTGATGACATTCAGTTTGAATAAATAAATAGCTGTCATCAAAATGTTTAAAATATAAATTCGTATAAGCCAAGGAATTCACCATACTCTTCAGGCGGCTTTACTTTATAACCAAAGTTTTCAGATACGTTTTCATAAAGATTTTCGATATTCCTGTAGTCATTATCTAAAATAATCAAAATGATAGTAATTGAAAATAAAACGAAGCGCATCATATTCAGCAATCAATGGAACTGAGTTATGATCATCATTATTATAATATTTGTATGCAAATTTTAATTGATTTTGTTTGTTATTGTTTAGATAGTCTCTTAATTCAAAAATGGAACGAATATGTTCTGTACTTTTAGTTGTATCTTTTTTGACTTTTATTGTATCCATTCCTATCATTCATTGTATTGGCTATCCCTAAAAACAAAGAAACGCCTGAATAATTAGTTATTTGCCAATGTCTTTTTAGCTTCTTTTAAAAGTTTCTGATTGTCCCACGACATAGCAGGGTCAATAGCAACATAAGCCTTAAATAAATCAGTATGGTGTATTAAAGTATTCATTACTGTCAAGCCGCCAAAAGAATGACCAATAAACATTCGATAGGGTGCGGCTGGGTATAATGAGTCAATGTGTGGCATTAATTCTTTTTCTATAAATGAAATGAATTTTTCACCACCACCTGAATTTTTACAAAAATTACTATCAATAAAACATTGAGAAACTGCCAAGAATCCATATGAGTAGGCGTTAAATCTCTTGTTCTGTCTGTATTTGGGATTCCTACAACAATCATTTCTGGACAAACATATGTAGAACTTAATTGTTGAATCATACCCACAACTGAAGCGAAGTGCGCAATCACCATCTAAAAGAATAGACTACAGGGTAACGCTGTTTTGAATAAGTAGTATCTGATGCACTACTTGGAACGTAGACCCAAACCTCTCTTTGTTCATTTAAAATCTTTGAGTGAATAATGTCCCTTGTACCAATGACAACTTGAGTAGGTTGTGTTCTGAGTGGTTTGTGCCTGTATTCCAATAGAACTGAAAAGAAGGAATACGGCAATTGTCATGATTAAACAATTTTTTTTCATATCTGTAAGGTATTAGTTAGTAACTATAAAGTAGGTACAATATAAATTCCCTAATAATTTACTAACCAGAAAGAAATACAAAGTTACACCAGCAATAATCCGAAGTCAAGTTTATTTGTAAGTCAATAGATTAAACCGTATATAACATAATAATGATTGACCCTCCTGGAACTGGTAAAATCATCTATAAAGAAGATTGTTTACCATAAGCATACACCTTCATACTATAAAATGTCAGCTTCTCATATCATAAAATATTAATTATTAATTAATTAGGAATTTAATCAAATTGATAACCATACTGTTCCTCAACCGTGCGAACAGGGTCACAGGGCGGATGAAGATAAGCCAGGGAGGGGTCAGCGGCACGGTGACGGACGTGCGTATTGTCATGAAAAAAGCGATAGAGACCCTGGCATCAGGACTGGTTATATGTCATAATCACCCTTCGGGGAATAACAGTCCCAGTGACTCTGACATACGCATCACCCAAAAAATAAAAGAGGCCGGTGCGCTGATGGATATACAGCTGCTTGACCACCTGATCGTCACCGGAAAGGATTATTACAGTTTCGCTGACAACGGGGCTCTCTAAAACTGTTTTTGAGCGAGCCTAACATCCGACCTGTCATCACACAGGGCAAGCATTTCTTTTACCGTCAGTCCTGTGACAGGATGCACAGCATCAGGGGCAACCTCTGACAAAGGCACGAGTACGAACCTCCTGTCTGCAAGCTTCGGGTGGGGCACTTCAAGCCCAGGCATCGATATTACCCGGTTATGCCACAATAGAATATCGATGTCAATTATACGGGATTCATATTTTCCCCCGCCGCTCCGTTTTCGTCCCATGCGCCCTTCAAGTGACCTGAAAAGCTGCATGAGCTGACGTGGTTGCTTTCCTGTTTCAATCACCACAACCATATTGAGAAACTGATTGTCGGCCTCAAAGCCCCACGGTTCAGTTTCCCATACTGACGAGACAGTAACGATATCGCCTGCTTCCTCTTTCAACAGCGTAAGGGTACGCGAAAGAGCGGCAAACCTGTCGTTGAGATTGCTTCCCAGTCCGATGATGACCTGAGTGCGGGCTGATAATTTCATCTTAAGGGCTTTACTGCCATAAAGATGCTTATTTTTTTATAATTTGGCCATCGATTTAAAAAGCTTTAAAATGAAAAGTTTCCTTAAGATGACCCTTGCGGTCGTGGTTGGTCTGATATTAACCGGCATTTTGTTCTTCATTATCATGCTCTCTGTTATTTCAGGAATAGCGGCAGCAGGCAGCAAGCCGGAAGAGATAGCAGAAAAATCGGTTCTGATGCTCAAGACAGGTACAGCAATACCTGACCGCACGAACAGTAATCCCCTTTCAATGCTGAACCCCTTTTCAATGAAGTTTACACCTGAGGCAGGATTAAACGATATACTAAAGAACCTGCGCAAGGCTGCAAAGGACGATAATATAAGCGGCATTCTCATTGATAACGGACCAATGCAATCAGGATGGGCCACTGCCGATGAACTGCGCATTGCGCTGAAAGAATTCAAACAAAGCGGGAAGTTCATTTATGCTTACTCCGATTATATTCTTATGCAGGAGAGTTATTTCATCTCGACCGCTGCAGACGCTATCTGGCTGAACCCGACATCGATGTTCGACTTTAAGGGACTGGCGGCTGAGATTTCTTTCTATAAGGATGCGCTTGAAAAACTGGGCGTCGACGTGCAGGTGATACGTCATGGAAAGTTCAAGGGAGCGGTTGAGCCATACATGCTTGATAAGCTCAGCGATGAGAACCGCTTCCAGATTTCAGAATATGTAGGATCTATCTGGGAACATGCCGTAAAAGCCATCTCGGAATCAAGAGGTGTGCCTGTCGAACGTGTCATGCAGCTTGCTGACTCACTCTCAGGCTATGATGCCGTATTGATGACCAACACCGGCCTGATAGACGGAACCATTTACCGTGATCAGCTCGAAGACAGCATCAGAAGCGCTGCGGGCATAGAGGAAGGTAAAAAGATCAACTACGTCTCCATGACCAAATATTCGAAGGTGCCTGAGAAGCATAGTGGAGGTCTCGCAAAATCGAAAATCGCAGTGCTATATGCTGAAGGCAGCATTGGCAATGGTGAAGGCGACGAAACAAATATCGGCGGGAACAAGTATGTATCAGAATTGCGTGAACTTAGACTTGACACCACAGTCAAAGCAGTGGTTTTCAGGGTAAACTCGCGCGGGGGAAGCGCAATTGCCTCGGACATGATCTGGCGCGAGGTGGATCTCACTTCCAAAGTGAAGCCTGTAGTAGTCTCTATGGGCAACTACGCCGCCAGCGGAGGGTACTATATCTCTGCAGCGGCTGATAAAATATTTGCCTCGCCGGTTACTGTCACCGGATCTATAGGCGTTTTCGGAATGATTCCAAACATGCAGCCCCTGCTTGATAAAAAGCTTGGCATCAGTTCCGACGTCGTCAAGACAAACGCAAACTCAGACTTTCCTTCGATCACAAGGCCTCTCACAGCCTTTGAAAAAGAGGTCCTCCAGGTAACTGTTGAACGAACTTACAACACTTTCACAGGCGTCGTCGCTGCCGGGAGAGGCATGAGCCAGGCTGATGTTGACAGCCTCGGACAGGGACATGTATGGAGTGGATCAGATGCCGCCGGAATAGGACTGGTTGACGCTTTAGGTGGACTGAATGATGCTGTTAAAGAAGCTGCCTCACTTGCAAAACTGGAGACCTACCGGGTAATTGAGAGGCCTGTGGCAGTTGATTTATATACCAGATTATTGAAGGAAATGATGGGCGATGTACGATCAAAAATAGTAACCAGGGAACTGGGCGAAGCTGCAAGATATTATTATGACCTGAAAGAGATTATCTCTTCTGGAGGTGTACAGGCTGTAATGCCCTGGTATATAGACATTTATTAATATGATCCTGCCAAGGAAAATCTCCCTGTGGCTGCCCTCGTTGATCTACGGGGCAGTCACAGCTTTGAGAAACAGGTTGTATGACCTTGGCATTCTGAAGAGCAGAACATTCCCCCTGCCAGTGATATGTGTCGGAAATATTACAGTCGGTGGTACCGGCAAGACACCTCATGTGATATACATTACGCAACTGTTGTCTGACATGATGCAGGTAGCAGTCCTCAGCCGCGGATACCTCAGGAAGACCAGAGGTTTCAGACTTGTCAGGGCAGACGACCGTGTAGACACTGCCGGTGATGAGCCGCTGCTGATGGCGCGCCGGATGTCGGATGCACGCGTATTTGTAGACCGCGACAGGGTTCACGGGATAACTGAGATAATGCGCACATCACCCGCTGCAGGGGCAATCATTCTTGACGATGGCTTTCAGCACAGATCGGTTAGAGCAGGCATGAATATCGTGCTGACCAGCTATGGCAGACTGATGACGCATGACCGCCTCCTGCCGCTGGGCAGGCTGAGGGAAAATCTAAGTGGCATGAAGAGAGCTGATGTGATCATCGTTTCCAAGGTACCCCGGGGAACAAACCCTGAAGATCTGAAAAGGGTAAGAGAAACGATGAAGATCACCGGTGGGCAAAGCATTTTTTTCACCGGGCTCACTTACGGGAAACCTGTTCCGCTTTTCATGAGAGCAGGAAGAACGATAACCCGCAAAACGGATGTCGTGCTGGTGACGGGCATAGCAGACCCTGCTCCCATGGTTAAGTATCTGTCAGGCATCGCCGCCCGGGTGAACCATATTTCATTTCCCGATCATCACAGGTTTAAGGAGAGAGAGCTTGAGGCAATTTCCTCGAAGTTTGATGCCATAGATAACGAAGATAAAATAGTCGTCACTACCGAGAAGGATGCAGTGAGATTAAAAGAAATCACTAATATTGCAGACAGCCTCAGAGAGGCATTGTACAGCCTTCCCGTGAGCGTGGAATTCATTGAAGATGAGGACGAATTTATAAGGAAAGTATATGGATATACTGGAAAAGATAAAAGAGACGGCTGACTTTCTCAGGTTGAAAGGCTTTAAGGCGCCTGATGCCGGTATCGTGCTGGGAACAGGGCTCGGGGGGCTAAGCACTGCCATAGAGAATCAGATCGGAATACCCTATGCAGACATTCCGAATTTCATGATCTCAACGGTGAAAGGTCACGCAGGCAGGCTTATTTACGGTGATTTCGGCGGAAGGAAAGTGGTGGCCATGCAGGGACGGTTCCATTATTACGAAGGCTACGGTTCAGAACAGGTGACCTTCCCCATCAGGGTCATGAAAGAGCTGGGCATCAGGGCTCTGTTTCTCTCGAACGCTGCCGGCGGCACCAATCCTTCTTTCAGAATAGGTGATATAATGATCATCACCGATCACATAAGCCTGTTGCCCAACCCTCTCATCGGGCCTAATGACGACCGTATCGGACCGCGCTTCCCTGATATGAGCAAAGCTTATGACAGGGATCTTATTGCCAAAGCTGAAGTCATAGCCGCCAGGCTCGGCATCCCGGTTACTCACGGGGTTTATCTTTCAACCACCGGACCTACATTCGAGACACCTGTAGAGTATCGACATTTCAGGATGATCGGAGCTGACGCCGTAGGCATGTCAACCACCCCTGAGGTGATAACGGCACGGCACATGGACGTGCCTGTTTTTGCCGTAAGCATAATCACAGACCTTGGTGTGGACGGCAAGATCGAATACACAACTCACGAATCTGTTCAGCAGGCAGCTGAAAAGAGCGAGGAGAAGATGACGGAAATAATTAAGGAGCTCATAGCCACCTTCTGACCGTCAGCGATACACCAAAGCACATATTTCCTTCCATCTTGAGGAAGTACCTTCAGTGTTGAAGGTCTCGCCGATTATCATATAAAGACCTGCAGGCAGTCTTGCCCCGGCATCAGATGTGCCGTCCCATACAAACCTTGCACCCTCTCCTGCAGCAAACCTCTCAGCCAGCCGTCTGACGATGTAGCCACGGTCGCTGAAGACAGTTACCGTGATGACATTTTCATTGCCTCCGGGAAAGACATCCACGGAGACTACATCCTCAAATCCGTCACAGTCGGGTGATATTCTTGATGAAGAGAGGGTCATTCCCCTGCTTTCGTCCGCCGGATCAAGAAGAGTTGAATTTTCCGTGCCCGGAGTACCCCAGCCGCAGGCCTCGGAAGCCGAGTGCCAGTTGCCCGGAATGCCTGACGACAGTCCGGGCGACACTTTTTCAAGAGCAATTCCTTCGGTACCGGAGAGAAAAAGCAAATGCATCGAACTGCTGTAATCGACCCTGTCTATGATATTGAGCCCGCGGTCATAGAGTACCAAACTGCCCTTGTCGTCAGGCATCGATGGCAGTGCGGTGATCTCAAAAAGAGAACGCTTTCCGGCACAGCGATAATAATCCGTAACCAACGCCCTGTCAGTTGTCAGCGCAACATAATCGCCCGGCAGAAGCTGGCGGGGTATTGATGAAACAGAAATAACAGGAGTATTGCTGCCGTTGGCCAGGAAAAGCTGCGACAGGTCAAAAACCAGCTCGGAATTATTGTAAAGCTCGATATAATCATTGCATCCGGCCGCAGGATCAAACATTATCTCATTGAAAAGAATTTCTCCCGCTGAAGGATCAGAAGACAGTCCGGTCTTCAGCTCAGTATCGCAGGGACTATTCCCTGCAAAGTCAGTGACTACAGAAGGGATCAGCAGGCTGCTGACAGCACCTGGATGAAGCGCCTCTTTAAGGGGAATGAGCACGGCACGGTCTGCTATATCATCAGAAACGGCAGGAAATGTCTCTGTGCCATCAACCAGCCATTTTGCGCCCTCATATTGAACGACGGTCTCGTCAAAGAGCACCTTCAGTTTATCCGGCGTCACTGGCCATACAGCTATCACCTCAGGACATTTCAGGTCTTCTGTCAGTGTTACTGACGAGTTGCCTTTACCAGGTGTTCCACCGGAAGGATCTAGGGATGCTCTCCATGCCTCCGGCTCATTGAACGGATTGGTCAAATCAGTTAATTCCGCCGACCACCCGCCCCCGGATCTGAGGCCGTCATTAAAAAATTCCGGAGTATATGATACGGCATGCATCAGCGACCCGCTGGCATCGCGCAACGCTATGGTCTCACCGCCGTCGTTAAGCGATGGGAACGATGGCGGACAAATCACACGACCATAAAAAGAAAATTCAGCCTTCCCTGAAGCGGAACAGAGTATGATGTACTCACCAGGCCTTATCCATGCCTTTGGCAGAAATGCAGTATCATTCGTGGCTATCAGCATCCAGCCTCCCAGAAAGAGGCTGTCAGCCGTGCGGTTAGTGATCTCAAGATATTCCCTGGCCGGTAGTTTAACCGGGGGCGACGGGTCGGCCATGATCTCTGAGATAACGACATCACCTGTGGCAGATCCTTTTGTGCTCTCCTCATAGTCGTATGAATGCTGAGCTGAAGCACATAAAGACAACAGCAATGACGACAACAGTATAATCTTTTTCATGCAGCGGGAACAAAAAAGAATTAAATTTGTCTGTCTTTCAGGATAAAGTTCGGATAAATATTTCAAATAACAAAAAGAAATGCGGGTAGTAGTTGTAGGTGCCACAGGAATGGTAGGCCGGATGATGATGAAGGTTCTTGAGGAGCGGCGTTTTCCGGTCGACACGCTTATTGCCGCCGCCTCTGAGCGTTCGACAGGCAAGGAGTTGACCTTCAGGGGAAAACCCGTGAAAGTGGTGAGTGTGATGGAGGCTGTTGAGGAAGCACCCGAATTAGCCCTTTTCTCCGCCGGCGCAGCCGTGTCAAGAGAGTGGGCCCCCGTTTTTGCACAGGTCGGTACTGTTGTCATCGACAACTCATCGGCATGGAGGATGGAGAAGGATATTCCACTGGTGGTACCCGAGATCAATGCCCGGGTCATTACCAAAAAAGATAAGATCATAGCCAACCCCAACTGTTCAACGATACAGATGCTGATGGCCATCGCTCCCCTGCACAGGGAGTACATCATCAGACGGCTTGTGATCTCGACCTATCAGTCCGTGACCGGTACAGGTGTCAGGGCTGTCACACAGCTCGAGAATGAGCGGCGGGGAATCAGTGGCGAGATGGTCTATCCATGGCCTATCGACAAGAACTGTCTGCCGCACTGCGATGTTTTCGTCGACAACGGATATACGAAGGAGGAGATGAAGCTGGTGAACGAGACCCACAAGATACTGGGCAATGAGGAGATACGCGTCACGGCAACAGCAGTAAGGGTACCGGTCACAGGAGGCCACTCCGAATCCGTCAATGTTGAATTCGTACGGGAGTTTGAACTTGACAGGGTGAGAGCGCTGCTGTCAGAAACACCCGGGGTCATCCTCTATGATAATCCCGCTGAATTAAAATACCCTATGCCTATTATTGCCCATGACCGTGACGAGGTCTTTGTGGGCCGTGTCAGGCGCGACTTCTCACAGGAGAAGACCCTTAACATGTGGGTCGTTGCTGACAACATCCGCAAAGGTGCTGCCACGAATGCCGTCCAGATAGCAGAGTACATGATCTCTGCCGGACTGTTGTAACGGATCACTGAGATTCGTAAAGTAATTTATTGTAAGGGTAACGCAGAGTATGTATCTTCTTAACCTCCTCGTACAGCATCTGCCTTAGTTCTTCAATGTTATTCCTTGTTTTAGCTGAGATGAACACGGTACTTTGGGCAGCCTGGTTAGCCATCCAGGTATTGCGGAGGTCATCAAGTGAACGGTTCTCCTTCATCACGGGAGTCAGATCATACTGATCCTTTTCAGTAAAAGAGAAAATATCCGTCTTATTAAATACCATGATCGTGGGTTTGTTCAGCGCACCGAGATCGCCGAGTGTGGCGTTGACGACCTGCATTTGCTCCTCGAAGCCCGGATGGGAGATGTCAATGACGTGAAGCAGGAGATCGGCCTCTCTCACCTCATCGAGGGTAGACTTGAATGACTCTACCAGATCGTGCGGCAGCTTGCGGATGAAGCCCACCGTGTCGGAAAGGAGGAACGGCAGGTTCCCTATTACTACCTTTCTCACTGTTGTGTCGAGGGTGGCAAAAAGCTTGTCCTCTGCGAAAAGGTCAGTCTTGCTGATAAGGTTCATCAATGTTGATTTGCCAACGTTTGTATAACCTACCAGGGCTACCCTGACCATGCTGGCCCGTCCCTTGCGACGGGTGCTCATCTGGGTATCGATCTTCTTCAGCTGTTCCTTCAGCTTCGAGATTTTTTCGCGTATAATACGGCGGTCCGTTTCTATCTCAGTCTCACCCGGTCCGCGAAGGCCGATACCACCACGCTGTCGTTCGAGGTGTGTCCACATGCCGGTAAGCCTGGGGAGGAGATACTGGTACTGGGCCAGCTCTACCTGTGTACGGGCATGCGAGGTGCGGGCACGGCTGGCAAAGATATCAAGGATGAGGTTAGTGCGGTCAATGATACGGCAGTTGAGCTCTTTCTCAATGTTACGCATCTGGCTGGGAGAAAGCTCGTCATCAAAGATGGCCAGAGTAATTTCATTTGCTTCAATAAAGGCTGCGATCTCTTCGATCTTACCCTTATTGACGAATGTGCGCGGATTGGTATGTTCAACCCTCTGAAGAAAATATCTTACGGGCTCTGCTCCGGCCGTTTTAGTAAGAAATGCCAGCTCGTCAAGATAATCACGGGCCGTGCTCTCACTGATCTCCGGAGTGATTACTCCGACTAATATTGCTTTTTCTATTTCCTTGTTCCTTACATTTCTCCCCCTTGACAAGGGGGAGTGATCCGACTTGTCGGGACGAGGGGGTCCCTTAGTTAATATATCTCCTGTTTGTCTCCATGAACCCCCTTATTGCGTTCTTCAGGTTCTCGGTACACATGATAACCATATCGAGGTCGGTGGGGAACTCTACCACCTGCGACTGCAGCATCTGCTTCTGCTCAGCCGAGAGCGCCCTGACATCACCTATAGCCCGGGCTGACACATGTTCAAAGTTCGATTTGGCGCCAATGGGTTCTTTCTTAATCATTTTTTCAGGATTAAGGGCCTGTATCTCCACATCTCCGGCAATGATACATTCCTTGACCTGGAAGGTCTGGATGAGGGCACACTGAAGATTCGTATATTTCTTGACTTTGACGTCATTACCAAGAGTATCCTTCAGTACATTGCCCCTTGAGTCCTTTACGTATTCAAAACCGTCTTCTATCGTTGCTTTCACAAGGCTGTCGCGCTGGAACTGTTTGTCAGGACTGACGCCTACTGTTCTGATATTTACGTTTACAAGGTAGTCATACTGTGTATCTTCATTCAGCACGTCAGTGTGGTATTCCACCCATTCGCTGTTGAGGCGCGGAAGATCAAGGGCCAGCAGATCCTTCTCGAACTCTGCCGGGAATTTGGTCAGTGAGTAGTTTTTCAGTGTTACATATGCGCGGCTGATGCCCAGGTATTTTGACTCCCCTATCATCTGGTCAATACCCTCATAATCGCCCACGTATTCCTTTGCTCTGACAAATTCATAATAGGCCTGGCGGTATGATTCTTTTGTGTTGCCCTTCATCAGTTCCTGGCCGTGAGAGTAATAGAAATCAGCAGCTTTCTTTTTTGCTGCCACCATCTCCTGCATATAGTCGACATAGGGCCACTGTATTGTTCTGCCCTGATATTCAATCGGGGTGACGGTACGGACCAGTGCCTGCCTGTCGCTCATTTTCTTATAGATAAGATAAAGCTCATCCCAGGCATTGGCTCTGCCTTCCACCTTCAGGTAGCGTATTCGCTCGTTATCCTGTTCGAGAGCTATATTCATTGCGCGTTCGAGGCTCTCGATGTCCTTTTCGCTATTCGGTTTCTTCCTTAATTCTGCAACAGCTTTGTTTATAGCAGCGTCGTAGTTGCCGGATTCAACATATTTTTTTGATGATCCGCATCCTGCCATCAGCAGTGCGGAAAGGAACAGGATAGATATTGTCGTTTTCATTCAGGGAATATTGTGTATATGCTTAAACGTTAAAACGTACGGAGATATTTTAGGTTCATGGACAATCGGCTATTCGAGCTGGAATATTATGGGTATTGAGTACCTCACTCTAACGGGGCGTCCTCTCTGCATTCCCGGTTCCCATTTAGGTGATGCTTCGACTGCTTCTTTTGCAGCATTATCGAGGAGGGCGTCGACGCTGCGGGTGACGCTGACGTTGCTGACAAGACCGCTGGTCTCAACCACGAAGGTTACGTAGACTCTGCCCTGTATGCTGTTTTCAGCAGCGATTTCGGGGTAGCGAACGCGTTTCTGTACCCATTCACGAAATTTATTTATATCGCCTCCCTTGAACTTAGGCATATCCTCAACTATAACAAAGACCTCCTCTTCCGTTGCCTCTTCCTCAGCCTGCAGGCTGACGGGGGCGTAGATCTCCACCACCTTATCTTCAGTGGTTTCGTCATCATCAAAGGAGACGTCTGTTGTCAGGACTACATCATCCTGCACTATCTCGAACAGGTCAGTTACCGTCACGTCCGGCGGCGGGGCCTGCTCGGGTGGTATCTCTTCCGTGACAGGTATCTGTTCCTCTTCTATTGCCTGTTCAGTCATATTATCAAAGATGGAATCATCTCTCTGTCCGGTGGTCCAGTTAAATGCCAGGAGGCACAGGACGAGTGCAATGACAAGGCCTATCTGGAGGAACAGGGTCTTCTTGTTTTCCAGGTCGGCTTTCGGGTTTTTCTTGACTTCCATTTGATTGCAGTTAATCGGTACTTCAAAGTTATGAAATTGTTTGTGAAGTCCAACGGGGCCTGATAAATCGAATTATGAGAAAAAGTTTTATATTTGCGTCGGACCGGGGATATAGCTCAGTTGGCTAGAGCGTGTGACTGGCAGTCACAAGGTCAGGAGTTCGAAACTCCTTATCTCCACCTTCGCCCGCCATAACTCCGGATTTACGAGGAGCGATGGCGGGTTTTGTTTTCTCAGGACTTCTCCCTCCCACCACCTGGTTTTCAGAGCCGCATCAGAGCTTTGTAGACCCTTGCCAATTAAAGGAACCACCCTTACTTGCCGCATTTTGGCACACTGAGAACAATCTTTGGGACGCAGAGTAAAGCCTTTGACAAAACCCGTCTAAGCATAACGGTAGAGTTATAAATTCAAGTCACTTTGCACATCAATATGGAATGATTTTTGCTGTGAATAAATTAACAGACAACAAATTATTAAACGTGTTATATACGCTCTTAAACTTCAAACCATGAAAGCTACTGCAATTTGTCCATTCCTCTTAATCTCGATTTTTGCATTTACTTCATGTAAAAAAGAATTTCCTGATGATCCTTTCACTCTGAAAGATCTTTCAGTCACCGGTTGCAAAACAAAAGGCGATAATACAAAGAGTGCAGAACAAGAATACATAACATTAAAAACTGTTGAGGATTATTACTTGCTCTTTAATCATTTCAATTCAATTTTCAATTGCGAGCCGGGTGAAATAACTTTATCGGCAGAGATTACATCTAATGAGATCATAATTACTGAAAAAGAGTCAACAGCATTGGCAAATTGCATTTGCCCCTATGACCTTGAATTTAAATTAGGTCCGTTACAATACGATGACTATCACTTAATTTTTAAAAAAGCGGGATTTACATTCAAAGAGTTTAACCTCGATTTTAAAAAATCCACCGACATTCAGATTGACATTGACAAATAGCAATACATCTAAGCATAGCACGGACAATAAAATTAATAGGTTTGTCACCGTTTGTGCCATAATATAACACATCAGTTTTAGGAAGCCCCCGGGAATCAGCTCCGGGGGGCATTCCTTTCACAGTGTAGCGATATCTTAGGAAGTGCTGTCTTCCTTGCAGATCGACATCATTGCCGCTTCTCCTATCTTCTAAGCCACTATCCCTGCCCTAATGAGCAGGTTAGGTAATTCAATGTGCCCGGGAGCCCTAAATGAATCAGAATAGCTTCAGGTTCCATTCCTGGTACAAACCTCACAGGAGGATTGAAGCGTGACACTTACCCCGGATTGGCCACACGACCTGGGCTTTTTGTTGATTTTGGCACACAGAGAACAATCTTTGGGACGTATAGAAAAGTCCCCTGTCAAAGAAATACCGACCTTGACTCCTGCCATTTGGTGGCATACCTTTGATATATAGTAAATCTCCGAATATGAAAAGAAGTTATTTTGCCTTAAAAAGAGTCATTTTGATACTCTCAGTGTGCTTTATTGCCAATATCACAATGGCACAGAAAATTAACCTTGATACATTAAATATTGACCAGCTTAATCTCTACAAAGAAAAAGCAACTACTATGAAAAACGCAGGAATGGTGTTAACGCTGATTGGAGTTCCGGCTTGCATAACAGGTACTAAACTCCTTCTTAATTTTATGATGAAAACACCTTTTAAAGATTGGAACAGTACTGAACCGAATTTGTATGCAGCTTTAACTTTAGGCGGTGCTGCTGCAGGATTGACGGGCGTCCCTCTCTGGATAATCGGCAGCAATAGAAAAACTAAAGCTGAAGTCGCTCTGAAAGCGTTTGATATGAAAACAGAAAACTCGGTAGCGGTCGGATTGGGAATAACAATAAGATTTTAATTCAATATTTAACAAAGGTTTATTGATAGCCACTGGCAAGTTCTGGCATTCTGGTGTAAATGATTACCTTTATTCATCAATTATCCGGAGGTTATATATGAAAAAAAACATGGAACGGACTCTGGCTTATATCGGGATAAGCATTATACTCATGATTGTTGCCTTCTTTTTTGCCATGCGTATCTGGATCGGGCATGATATAAAGGAACATATCACTATTGCCAAAGCGCAATACTCAGGCACTGCGGAGGATGCCTTACTTGCATATCTTTCAGATACAACAAACTCTCCACAAGACAGGACAGATGTAGCAATATGGACTTTAGGCCAGATCCGGTCAGACAAGGCATTACCCGTTCTTTACGGTCTTTATAATGATGACCCCGGAGGGAAGTCCTGTAAAGGCAGGCATGATAAAGTCCTGTGTCAGTATGGGATACATAAAGCGATTGTCAATATAGAATGTAACTGGTTAGGCGCTAAGGAAAAGAACTGGTTTGGGTCATGGTCAAGACTGAATAAATAAGAAGCTGTAAATTAGTATATTTGGCTGCAGCCAGTGAGACTGATTATGAAAACGGGAAGAATCAACTATAAAGTTCTCAGCATCCTCCTTTATATTCTTATGTTGACTTTTAATTCCTGTGCGGAAGCTGATATTTGCTGGACATGTGTTAATCCCAATAATCCGGCTGACAGATTTGATGTGTGTAATGCAATGTCCAAAAATAAGTGGGAATCCTACGGTTATAATTGCAATTAGGAGAAGTCCAACTGGCTTTTTACCGGCATGTTGAAGATGACCTTTGTTGAGATCAAGGCACTCCTTTTTCCGGTTCCGCATCTCCCGAAATTTGTTCTGTTTGTCCCAAAGTCAAACAAAAAACACCGGAAAGTGTTAATTACACGGAAAAAGGTCATTGGAAGGCATGAACCAGCACTCCTTTAACTACCCTCTATTCGTTACCTTTGCGACAGAATAGTTAAGCCCGAGTATTTAATGCGAAACACGATACTGAAAAACTTCCTGACCAGGCTGAGAGCCAAGCACCACAAGAACAAGGGTGAGGGTGTTTACGGTTATATGTGGAAGACAGCATTAAAAATAATCGGGATTTATTTACTTGTTATGATACCGGCTGTGCTGGCCGGAAAGTATCTTATAGATTTTAATGCCATTTTCAATTTTATTACCGAGCGTTTCCCCGACATGCTTGTGTTTGGCGTCTTTTTTATTTCCGAGTCATTTCTGGGAATGATTCCTCCTGATTTTTTTGTGATATGGGCTACCAAATTCGAAAGCCCGATTCTTATTATGACAATCCTTGGGGCGCTTTCTTATATCGGCGGGGCAATTTCATATCTTATCGGGTACCTGCTTTTAAAAAACAAAAGAATAAAAGCTTATTCCGAGCGTGTGCTTGACAAATACATCAACATGGTAAGAAAGTGGGGAGGAGCTTTTATTATTATCTCTGCCTTATTCCCCTTCTCACCCTTTTCATTGGTTGTTATTGCCGTAAGCATGTTTAAATATCCTTTCAGAATGTACCTTCTTTTCGGACTTTCGAGGATTGCCAGGTTCGTCATCCAGGGAATTTTGTACCTGAATATGTTTAAAATAGATTTCAGCTTTTAGCGGTTGCGCCAGGTTAAGAAAAAGAAACGCAATTGTGTAAAAGCTACTTGAATAAATAGCTTATTGATTTTGTTGAATTTTGTAATGTAAATTCAAAATCGATTATTGACTGGGTTCCATATATTGCGTTCAGCATTACAACCTGACATAAAACCTTTTTATGAGCCTTCAGCATTTCGATAATATCTTTTGCATAAACCGGTTTGGCCTGCGAATCAGAATCCGGTTTATTTGATCTGACCTCTTTGTCTCTCGAATCTTCCTGTCTCCACGTATTCCAGTCTGATGTGGCAATGTACTTCCTGACATTTGCATCCCACTCCTGTTTGAACTCAGCCGGTTGATGCACATAAATTTCAGGACTGTCGTCAAAGCTGAAAACCAAACTCTGAACTTTACTGTCTTTATCTATTTTATCATTCAGTAAAATCTGGCCTGTGATCTGATCGTAAGGATTTGCCCCTTTTTTGGGAGAAGACGTTATGTCACGAAGTATTCTAAGTGTTGCATTGCCGCTCCTGGAAGTAACATATGCAATCCTGTATGTTTTGTTGTAAGTTTCTGCTGTCTGCGCCTTCCACTGTCCGTATGCAGAACTGCACAGCAATAATGTCAGGCAAACGAGTATATTTTTCATTTTGTCGGAATTTGGATTCTTAGAATAATGTACATGTGTTTTACAGTTCACGAAAACAATTTAATGCCCTACTTACTGAACGTTCAATTCAGTAAAATGTTATATAATCAACATAGCCTGTGCCAGTAAAGGGGGAGAAATATCAATAAAAAAACTTTTATGGTGATGTGTATTAAATGGGAAATGAGGCCCTTTCAGGCGATCGTCTCAGGTTTACTTTTGTAATGTGTTTATAATGAAGATGAAAAGACTGTATTTAAGGCGGGTTCAGGCATCAGATTCTCTACCTGGAATTTCCCCAGGGGTATTATAGTATCATGATACAGTGCCAACAATTATATATTTTCAGCGTCTCCTTGAATTACCCTGTAGTTTTTTATTGACGAAATGAGACAGTATAGCACAACCTGATCCGATTAACGCCCCTGTAAGCACATCAGAGGGATAATGAACGCCCAGATGCATCCGGGAATATGCAACGGTACCGGCATATGCATAAGATGGCACAATAACATACCACTCCGGATAATCGAGACTCAATGCTGTTGCAGTGGCAAATGCCGTTGTGGTATGCCCCGAGGGAAATGAGTAGCTGTCACTGAAGTCGTGTCCTGTTTTGTCTGCAAAATCACCCGGGTAAGTAACAAAAGGCCTGTCGCGCTTAACAGTATATTTCAATCCTAATGCAAGTCCGTAACTGACTGCCGTTCCTGCTGCCATCACAGCAGCATTTCTCAATAATTCATCATCATGTGAAGCAAGTCCGGCTACTGCCATAGTTACCGGAGTACCGGCGATCACATAGATATTGACATCAGATACAACCTTGAAGAAATTATCAGATGAAAGTGGGTCAGGTGAGTGAATTGTCTTTAGTATGTCAACGTCAATATTCTGAGGAAACAAAGACATTGGCATAACCAGTAATAACAGTGCAACAAGTTTTTTCATAGCTGGTGGATTTTAGTTAATATCAAATTCTTCAGGCAAAGTTCGACATATGAAATATCAATGACATTGCTATGCGTCCCAAAGACTGTTCCATACGTCCCAAAATCACATTTTTTTGTACTTGTAAGTTACTTCAGAAAAAAACTAAAGTCAAATTCATTTAATTCAGTTCTTCCCGAAAGTTTTCACGGGAGGTCCCTCAGGTTTGAATGCCAGTGACGACGATGATTCAGATTCAGGAATGAGAATTGAATTTTATCATTTAAATTCTTCCGTTTGTCAAAATGGATATTCTTCAGAAGCTGAATATTCTCTTTCCCTATCATCCACCAAATAAATACAATAGGAAATTCCAGGTCCGGAAAATCCATATTTACCCATGATTCAATGTAAAAATTTACCCGGTTTTGACGAATGACCTTATTACGGTCGTCAGTTGTTTTTAACCGGCAGTGAACTACCGTTTTGTTGTGATCAAAGTTTTTAAATTAGCCGCATTTACCCACTATATAAGCTCCTTATGCTTGTCGTGAGTTTACTTATGCATTACATTTACACCAAACAAAATGAATGTTATGGATAACAATACTGCCGGTAACAATTCAGGTGTAATTAGTGATCAAGCCATCAATAGTTCTTACCGGAATAATAATGCAACCAGGGAGCGTAAGCTTAACATTCTCTTCGAGGAGCTGACGGATGAAGTGCGTGAAGACCTCATCACTTATCTGGACCGGATGGGCCTGGTCGGCGAAGCGAAAGTTCTTGTCATCCCCTCAACCCGCCATTTTTTTTATGATGTGGAAGACATGAGGGGAATTAAGACTGTAATTAATCTTAAACAGCTCAACTATGTCAGGGAAATAAGGGAGTTCCTGAGGAAGATATCCGAGATGCTGCCGAATAACAGCAGTTTTGTCGGCTGCTTTATCGACAACAAATCGCAGACCGGTTTTTCAGATAAATACAGCAACCTTCCCAGGCAGCTTTCGGAAAAAGCTGAAGCATACGAAAACGGTATCGAATCAAGAATACCTTTTATAAACAGGATGTACAGCTTCATTGATTCAAGGACAAACAGGTACCTCACTAAAAGAACGGTCTCACACCTCCTTGAAGAATGCAGCCTTCAGCTCGTAAGTATGACTGAGCTAAACGGTCTGACATACTTCTGCACGCAGAAAACTAAATCTGTAGCTTAGCAAGACTTTTCCTTTCCCGGAAATTCTCCCGGGCACTGACAAAAATAATTTCACTTAGAATCAGAAAATAAATTTCAGTAAGGACAATGACGCAGAAATTTTCCTGATGATTTTTTTCATTTAACAAATGCAATCGGTAAGAAAGAAAGAACATGTGTAATTACATGTTCATTTTTTTTACAGAAGAAATATTTTTATATTTAGGAGTCTGAACTTATTTTTATGATTCTGATATCAAATCAGGCCCCGGGACAATTGTTGGCTTTTATACCAATAACAAACCCAACATATTACCTAAATATTTTTAATTATCTTGTTTATTGCACGTTATATAATATATAGATACATCATATGCATGTGTCCGGAAATATGAATCAAGTCTTCTAAATTATTTAGTAAAACTGCATTTCAACATTAATAAAACAATATCTTTTACATACAATGAACAATATGATCTGATTTTTTTGTGATGACTGTTAATAAAATTGTGCGAGATACTTACAAATATTTTTTAAACAATTTGCATTTGCATATTGATTAAATAACTTTGGCCTGAACCAATAAAAAATTGTGTCATGGCAACAGCAGTAAAAAAACCAGCAGTAAAAAAACCAGCAGTTAAGAAAGCCGTAGCAGCTAAAAAACCTGCAGTAAAAAAAGCAGTAGTAAAAAAAGCAGTAGCAGCTAAAAAACCTGCAGTAAAAAAAGTAGTTAAGAAAGCAGCGCCCAAGAAAAAATAATTTCTTCGCAACTTTGTATTCTTAATACGGACAGCTCCCTGCTGAAGCATTCAGTGGCGGAGCTGTCTGTTTTTGCCGGAAGTATCCATCCCGTTTAAAATATTTGGCTTTTCGTCTATGGGAACCTTGGATTAGTCAAAAATCCCCAAATGTTTTATAAATGGATTAATATTTCTTTTTAATTTAAGCCTCAATTACTACGTACTGCCAATATTCATAGCGGATTTTTATCAACGGTATGTGATGATTTTATGACATTTACAGGAAAATGGGTTACCTTTTTGCTCATATGATACTATGCTTTCTGACTCTTGCAGTGACGACCGGTTATTGCATCGTATTCAAAGCGTTCAGCAAACATCCTTGCATGGGATTGATTTCAGGATTTAAAATTGATCCGCATGAAGTATAATTACAAAAGCCTGTTTGCAACCAGGACCGAAAAATTTGTGGCAATCATGGGCCCTGATTATTTTTCATCAATATTAACCGAAGATGATTTTTCAAAGCCGGCAATAGTCATATCCGACAAGCGCATTTATCAGTTCGGAAAAGTTTACGAGCTGGGATTGCTAGGATTGATTGGCGGACGGAGAGTAAACACGGGCAAAAAAATCGTCAACCTTGAAGATGTCACCGGAACCACAACCAGGGAATTACCAAAGCCGTTGTTAGGCTATTCAATTGTATTACTCGGTATTCTCTTTGCTTTGCTCGGAATAATGTCAGACGTCAGACAGTCGACTTTGATAATGCTGGGACTTGCCTTGCTGACAGTGACAGGGGGAGTATTTCTGATAATACGGCGCAGACAGAACTGCCTGATTGTAGAGTATGCGGGAGGAAGCATGATCCTTCCGGTGGAATTTGTCACACAGACAGAACTCGATTTGTTCCAGGGAATAATATCACTTGAAAAAGACAGGGCAAAAGAAGGATTTCACGATTTCAAAGTGTGTCCGTACTGTGCTGAAAAAATCCAGGCACAGGCAAAAATCTGCCGTTTCTGCGAACGTGAACAGGAAGTCGTGCCTGTTGAATAATCCCTTACCTTGCAGGGAAATAATTTGAACTTTTCATTCCGGGTAAGATGAAAAATTCAGTCTTTCATACCATACTGCGAAAAGCGTTGCTTATTGCTGGTTTATGCAGCATCGCCGTTATGCTGCCAGCACAGGCAGGTACCGACCTTCAGATGTCACAGTATCTCTTCCCCGATTTTACCGCCTGCGTCGTAAAACTGAAAAACGGCGTAGTAGACAACATGGTCGTCAACTATAACACCGTCACAGAAATGATGGCTTTTAAGAAGGATGACATTATATACGGTATGGCTTCAATTCATCTTGTTGATACGATCATCATCAATGACAGGCGGTTTGTTCCGGCTGGCAAGGTGTTTTACGAGGTAATTGTGAATGCCCCCGTATCCGCTTTTATTCAGCATAATAGCAAACTACTTCCTCCCGGTAAGCCGGTAGGATATGGCGGGACCTCCAAAACTGCCAGTGTCGACAGGTATTCTTATGTGCCTGAGAAAGGCGGTGTCTACAAGGTAGAAATACTCGATGATTTTGAGATAAAACCCTCACCTGTATATTGGGTACGTAAAGACAACTCCATGATAAGCTTTCTGAATAAGAGGCAGTTCGTGAAAATCTTCCCGGAGAAAAGCACTGAGATTGAAGCGTTCATAAATCAGAACAATATTAAGATAGAGAACCGTGATGACCTGATCAGGCTGGTCAATTACTGCAACAAAATAATGCAGGACAAATAACTTATCAATCAGATCACACAGCTTGACAAGATCATTCTCTTCCATGAGTGAAAGATGATTTTGCCGTATTATTTCATTTACCACAGCCTCTGCCTCAAGTTTGGCAGGATAGCATCATTTTTGGTCAGGATTTTCATTGTTTTCAGGAAAAAGCAAAGTGAGCTCTGTTGTTTTATCAGGTGACTCAAATTGTAATTCTAAAGGTACATATTGTCCTTTCATTTAAAAATAAATTAATACCTTACCTCTGTCATCCATGCCAACCCATATGGTGTAAGTAAAGTATATAATTTACTAAAGAATGATAACCATCAGAAAAACAGATTACTTCAGGGAGAGAACCGTTAAATTCATATTGTGCGCCGCTGTGCTTTCGGTAATCTGCCTGAACAGTTACCCGCAATTCAAAAAGAATGCAGTCATTCTGGATTTAGCCGGTAAATCATTGTATTACTTTGACATTTCTTACGAAAGATACCTGGTTGAGAATTTCCATTTTGGCGCAGGGGCCGGACTGGCAGGTATCAGCTATATGTACATAAATGAAGCAGAAAAAGAACTTGACTTAAATCTCAGGTTTCCAATTTATTGCGGTTATTCATTCGGAAAGAAGAGACATCATGCAATTACCGAGACAGGAATAACTTTGGATTGCATTGACTGTTTTTCCGGAAGCTCAGATGTCAGCGTCTGGCCATTTATCTCAGTCGGATACGAATATAGGGGCAACAGAATAATTATCCGGGTCCCGGTATATGCGATATATGTAGGTCCTAATGAGTGGTGGCCGCCTGTCTGGCCGTGGGCAGGTGTAAGTATCGGAGTGCCTTTTTAGCACGGACCGGCACTCTCTGACAGGTTGTTTAGTACCATTTTTTCAAAATTTTTAACATATTGATTGCTTTTGTTCGTCAAATTTGCGATAGCCCTGACATAAAGTACTGAAAACACCATTTAATGTCGTTTTGCGATAGGAAAAACCTGAAAGAGATATCTCTGTCTGTCAAAAATTCTTATGAACCAAAAAGTATCTGCCTTAACTTGTGTAACTCAGTTCTTTTTGCATGAGATGCGCATCATTGCGGCAATCTGGTGGCATCATTGTTGTGCTAAATGGTAAATGTGACGATGAAAAAAATATTGCTGACCATATTGATTATCATCACTCCTCTCTTTTCTTTTGCGCAGATTGCAACAAATGATTTTGGTGATGCTCCTGAAAGTTACGGGTTGGCAAGCCATTATATTATCCTTAACACACGTTACCTTGGAACACAGCCTGACGCTGAAGCAACTCCACAGTATTCGCAGGAAGCGGACGGAGATGACCGAAGCGGAAATGATGATGAAGACGGAGTGACTTTCCCTGATATGATACAGGGGACAAGAGTGACTGTCCGGATAGATATTGTCGGGTCCGGCCGTTTAAACGGCTGGATGGACTGGAACGGAGACGGAGACTTTGATGATTTCAATGAAAAGGTGGCCAATAATATATCCAGAGCTTCCGGATCCTTTAACCTTTCGGTTAATGTACCGGTGGATGCTATAGCTTTCAAGCCGGTCTATGTCCGTTTCAGATACGGACCAAGTGGCTTGAACAGTACCGGATATGCCACCTACGGAGAGGTTGAAGATTACATGGTCAAAATTATATGTGCCCTGGTCGGTCAACCAAAAATGGGTGGTATAACTCAGCCCTCCTGCGAGGTTCCGTCGGGCAGTGTCGTACTGGAGGGTCTGCCTTCCACCGGCACGTGGACCCTGGTCCGAATGCCGGGGGCAGTGATCACAACAGGCACGGGAACAAGCACGATCATCACCGGACTTGATCCGGGCACATGGACTTACACAGTTACAAACGCAGCTGGTTGTACGTCAGATCCCTCAGAAAATATAATTGTCCAGCCTGTTCCCGCAGTCCCCTCAGCGCCTGTGATAGTATCTGCAGACCAACCGACATGTTCAACCGCGACCGGAACGGTTTATCTGTCGGGGCTGCCTGTGACAGGCACATGGACATTGACCCTCTTCCCAGGTTTGACAACTACCACGGGGACAGGAACTACCGAGACTGTTTCAGGAGTAGAACCAGGAACACATTATTTCACTGTTACCAACTCAGACGGATGTACTTCGCCGGCCTCAGTAAATTTTGTCATCAATCCCCAGCCCCTCACTCCGACCGTGCCGATAGTCGGAACCATCACCCAGCCCTCCTGCGAAATACCATCAGGCAGCGTGGTACTGGAAGGCCTGCCTGCATCCGGTACATGGACCCTGACACGCATGCCTGGAGGGACCACCACCACAGGTACAGGGACAAGCACAACAATTACCGGGCTATTAGCCGGCACATGGAATTACACGGTAACAAATGCAGCAGGATGTACATCGGGACCAACCATCGACATAGTCATTCTTTCTGGTTCTTCAGTTCCGGCCGCACCTGTAATAGACATCATAATTCAGCCGACGTGCACTGTATCGACCGGAAGTGTGATTTTAACCGGACTCCCAGCGACAGGCACCTGGACCCTGACCCGTTATCCTGACGGAGCAACTTTTTTAGGAACAGGAGTTAGCACAACTATTATAGGCTTCGGACAGGGCACATATTATTTCAGAGTTACCAATTCAAACGGGTGTACTTCATCCGCATCACCCAATGTGGTTATCAATCAGCAACCTCCAACGCCAGCAGCACCTGTACCGGGAGCCATCACCCATCCCACTTGCCAGGTACCCGGAGGGACCGTACAACTGAACGGATTACCTCCGGCGGGCGTCTGGATACTAACCCGTCTGCCCGGAAGCATAACCTCTACCGGTACCGGGACGAGTACCACTGTTTCCGGACTTGAGTCGGGCACTTACAATTTCTATGTTACAAATGCGGCCGGATGTCCTTCAGCGGTATCTGCCAACGTGGTTATCAATCCCCGACCCGGACCCGTTCCGTCAGTGGAAATCACAAATCCCGGCCCTGTCTGCTCTCCTGCAACGGTCGATCTTACCAATCCTGCAATAACTGCTGGTTCGACTGAGGGTCTGACTTATTCCTACTGGCAGGATATTATAGGATCAATACCTTACAGTACACCGGCTACGGCTACTGATGGCACTTACTACATAAAGGGAACGACACCATCAGGCTGTTCTGACATTCAGCCTGTAATTGTGAAAGTGTATCTTCAACCGGTTGCTTTTGCGGGGCCTGACCAGGTTCTTGAATATCAGTTCAGCACCTCACTTGATGCAGATGCTCCAGGGGAAAATTTAACGGGAGGCTGGTCAGTCGTTTCAGGTTCAGGGCATTTTGCAGATACCAATTATGCAAAAACAACCGTATCCAATCTTGCGGTAGGTGAAAATATTCTGCAATGGGCTGTCAACAACGGCGTTTGTCCGCCTGCCTTGGATTTTCTTTCAGTTTCGGTGCATGATCTGCTCATTCCTACATTAATAACACCTAACAATGACGGATTAAACGATTATTTCTACATGAATGGGTTGGAGTTACTCGGGAAAACCATTATTACCATCTTTGACAGGCGTGGCTTACTGGTATTTGAGAATAAGGATTACGACAACAAGTGGGACGGTGTCGACTATAACGGGAACCCACTGCCTGATGATACCTATTTTTTCATACTTGAACCCGCGAATCGCGATTCGGTAAGCGGTTATATTGTGATCAGACGATAGAGTACAGACCATGGAGGACGGGGCACAGAGCAAAGGGAATAATCGAGTAGGAGGAAAATGAAATAGGTTTCCTCCTATTTCATTTTCCGACCTCTCACACCACCGTACGTACGGGTCTCGTATACGGCGGTTCCTTAAGATACAACTTTCACCTTATTGAAGTGATCCAATAAGAAGACGTAACCAGCTAACCTGAGACGTTCCGTGGTAATGGTTCTGGTGAGGATATAGCTCCCAGCAGTATGCCAGTAGCTTTTCCTCGTGTTCGCCCACTCGTAAGCCTTATGCTTGTTTATGCCCAGCTTAATGAGATTAGCCATCTTGGTCTTTATCCGTTTCCATTGTTTCCAAATGACCATACGTAACCTCCGGCGATACCATTCATCAACCCTTATCAGCAGCATCTTCATGTCTGCCAGTTTGAAGTATTGCACCCAGCCTTTAATGTATTGACTCAGTGCTTCCTTCCTCCGGTCATTGCCCCAGCCGTTACTCCTTGATGTCAGCTCCTTGATACGGGCTTTCATCTTTACAACGCTTTTGGGGTGTATCCGCAGTCTGCCCTCCCCCTTTACAATGTAAAAGGAGTAGCCAAGGAACTTGATGCCCCTGACATGGGTAACCTGACTCTTGTCCCGATTCACTTTCAGGAACAACTTCCCCTCTATAAAGGGGATGATGTTCTGCATAGTGCGCTCGGCACTCCGTCGGCTCCTGCAGAAAATGACCATGTCGTCTGCATAGCGAACGTACTTGTGCCCCCGCCTCTCAAGCTCCTTGTCCAGCTCATTGAGCAAAATGTTGCTCAGAACCGGACTTAAAGGACCTCCTTGTGGTACGCCCTCCGTTGTCTCTTCGTATTTGCCTTCATTCATCACTCCTGCATTGAGATACTTATGGATGAGCGAGATTACCCGCCCATCCTTAACCTTGTGTGTCAGTACCTCTGTCAGTTTGCTGTGGCTGACTGTGTCAAAGAACCTCTCGAGGTCAATGTCAACCGCATACACATAGCCTTCAGTGATGTAGTCCCGGCATTTACTAAGTGCCTGGTGAGCGCTCCGCTTTGGCCTGAAGCCAAAACTCCACGGGGAGAACGCGGGCTCGTAGAGCGGGGTGAGCTGTTGCGCTATACTCTGCTGGATAACCCTGTCTACTACAGTAGGGATACCCAGCCCTCGACGCTTCCCGTTCTCTTTGGGTATCTCTACCCTCCGGACCGGATTGGGGCGGTATTTGCCCATCTCAATGGATGTTATCAACTCCTCCTTATGCCTGACAAGATAGTCTTTCAATGACCCGACATCCATCCTGTCAATACCCCCTGCCCCTTTGTTCCGCCTCACTTGTCTGAAGGCAGCGTTAAGGTTCGAGGGCGATAGAATTTGTTCCAACAATCCAATACCTGTTTGGTGATTGTTGCTGGTGAGGTTGTTTTCAGTTATCCTCATGAAAGTCTGCCCTCCCTCATGTCCTTCGGATGCCGTCCTATCTCCATGCGGGTAGGTCCTTGATCTCTCAAAGATTTTCTGCTCTCTTTCTTTCATTCAGTAACATTCATTTACTACTCACTCCTTAAGGTTCGGCCCTTCCTGCGGGGTGTCGTCCCTCAGTACTTTGGCCTCGGCTGACTTCTCACGGTAAACCTTCTTTCGACCATGCTTCTTACTCCGTTTCCACATGTCCGCGAGATCTCCCCGGGTAAGAACGATAACTTTCATCCCATCTGTCTGCTTCATTTACTTTGGTTGCTCCGGACAGTATCGGACTTCGTTTTGATTTGCAAACTCATCCCACAACCATAAGCCTTTTATGAAGTTCCTGTTCGTCAGACCAGGACTTTGCCTCCGGCTTCCTTCAGATCCCGCCTCACGGTGGGCACCCTTGCTTTTGGCTAACGCTTCCTTCTGTCAAGGTGCGTTCGGGACTCTCACCCTAAAGTTATCGCCCATGCCGGGCGCACAAAAAGAGGGTGGCTTAAGATTAAGTCACCCTCTCAGTTTTAATAAATAATAGAATTAGTAGCCAAAATTTTGCTGGTCTGCAATGGCGGGATTTGCATCTATCTCTGTCTTTGATATAGGGAGAATGATCTTGTAGAAAGTCCTGTCTATAATCTTTTCACGGTGAGGGATCAGGACAACCGGATCAATGAACTCATCATTGAACTCAATTGAGCTGTTAAGACGTATCAGATCAAAGAACCTGTGACCTTCGGCAAAGAGCTCTTTGCTCCTTTCATCAACTATCATATCTATGGTGATGGTTGCATCAGTGGCAGGTGCCAGAGCCGGTGCCCGTTTCCGGATATCATTCAGATAAGTAGCAGCTTTGGTTTTGTCAGGGGTGGGAAGCTTCAGCGCGGCTTCCGCAGCAAGAAGATAGATTTCAGAGAGACGTATAACCTTCACGTTAACTGCAGAGGCTGATGTTCCTTTATCGCCCTTAAGATCAACGCCCGTGTATTTAAGGCAGGAGCCAAACCTGGTATTTGAGCTCTCGTCATAGTCCATGATTCCCCAACGTATGTCAGTCGGATCTTCCCCGAGACGGGTAAGGAAGTAATCACTGGCCATAAACCAGCCTGCGGCACCTGACACTTTATTGAGACGAAGGAGATAATAGCCAAGTGAGCCACTGCCCAGATCTGCTTCGGCAGGATAAATGGCCAGCTCAAAAATTGATTCAGAGCCAAACTGAGTGGACCAGGAGCTTACCCATTTATCATTTGCATAAAGTACGTATTTACCGCTGAGAATAACCTCCTCAGCTGCAGCAAGTGCTTCTGTATATTTATCCATGAAAAGATTGACCTTTGCCTGCAGGGCCTTGTTTGCATAGTAGTTAAGAAAGCCTTTCAACACTGATTTGGAAAGCAGCGGAGCAGCATCATTCAGGTCTTGCATTATCTGTGCATAAACCTCCTCAACAGATGCTCTTGTCGGTTGATCAGAAGCGTCAAGAGGTTCAAGAATAAGGGGCACACCGTATGATGTCTTATCCATATTATACGGTTTTCCATAAAGACGGACAATATCAAAATACATTAATGCCCTTGCCGTGAGGGCTTGTCCCTTATATTCACTAAGGGCAGTTGTTCCGTTACCTGCCTCCTCAATCTTTTCAATATTCATAATCAGGTTATTGGCCTGCAGGATGTTGTGGTAAATCTGTGTCCAAAATCCTGAACCGGAACCCGATGTGGCTGAATGATTGAATGAATAATAGTAATCCAGTCCTCTTCCCTGAGAGCGCACGGCCAGATCGCCGCCTTTTGCATCTCCGTAAATGACAAAGTTTCTGCCATAGTAGTTAGAGGAGGTCATTTTTCTCATGAGACCATTGATCGCCACCTTTGCGTCGGTAGCGTTAGTAATTGAGGTTTCAGCTGCAGCGTAGTTGCTTGGCTTTACATCCAGAAAATCCTCACATGATGCAAGCAGCATGATACAAAGTACCGTAAGTAATATTTTTATCTTTTTCATCGTAGTACCTTTTTTAGATCAGAAACTTGCTTCAATTCCAAATGAATATGTTTTCCCTAAAGGCAATTCATACCCCCTGGTGCCATATTCGTTAACCTCCGGGTCGTACACCTTCCAGGCTGCCAGAGTCATCAGGTTAGCGCCGTTAAAATAAACTCTCGCTCCTGAAATCTTAAGCTTACTTATTATGTTCACAGGAAGGTTATAACCAAGTGTTATGCTCCTAAGTCGCAGATAGTCTGCCGGATGCATGTGCCTGCTGCTCTTCTGGAGAGCGTCTTCAAGGTCAATAGCAATACGCATCGGATATAATGCATCCTTGTGATCAGGGGTCCATCTGTTATCATAGCAATCCTGAGACATCATCCTTTCCCAGTAATAGCCATCTTCATTCAGATCCTTACTAACGGCATCATAAGTGTGTCCGCCCAGTTTGTAGGCGAAGTTAAGCCCTAAAGTCAGTCCTTCCCAGCTCAGGTCGGTATTAAGGCCTCCAAACAGGAAGGGATGAACATCTCCGATAATAACTTCAGAGGCATTCCTAAAGTCATAAGTGGCAGGGCGGCCTTCAACTGTCAGATCCGGTGTCTCATCGTTGTTAAGGAACCACAGATTCTTTCCGGACTCATCTTCAACACCGGCCCATTCAAGGCCATAAAGCGCCAGTGTTGATTCACCCTCGGTATAGATGAATTTTGCCCTGTCATCTCCACCGGTCGGATCATACCAGATAATATCCTGGCCGCCATACAGTTTTGTGACAGTAGACTTTACATGAGAAGCAGTCAGTCCGGCGCTCCATGTGAAACCAGCCTTTTTTAAAATGTCACCAAACAGCTCAAACTCCAATCCCTTGTTATTTATCTCACCAACATTTCTCAGGGTTGAAGGGAAACCTGTCACCGTTGAGATAGGCACATCCTGTAACAGGTCTTTTGAGTTTCTGTTAAAAAACTCCAGTGAACCTGATATCCTTTGCTCAAAAAGGCTGAACTCAAGGGCTATATTGGATGTATAACTTGTCTCCCATGAGAGGTTTGCATCAGCAATGGTGCTCACACCACCCCCTGGCAGTTCCATATACTTGTCATTATAGCTTGTCAGAGAACGCCAGCCATAGTTAGTTGACGGAAGCGTGCCGTTCACACCGTAGGATGCCCTAAGCCTCAGGCCTGATATAACATCAATGCTTTCCATGAAAGGTTCTTTGTCAAGCCTCCAGGAACCGGCGACAGACCAGAAATTACCCCATCGGGTATTGGAACCCAGGCGAGATGAACCGTCACGACGGAACGAGGCTGAGGCATAATATTTGTCCTCGTAATTATATTCTGCACGTGAGAGCATAGAAAGCATCGTGTTACCGAAGTAGTATGCACTGGCATCCAGCTTCCCGGCAGTAGCCACTGTGTGGAGGGCGCTCGTCGGCAGGTTTGTACCCGTTGCCCGCTGATAGTCAGTATTATTTTTTTCTGCTTCCCAGCCGATTAAAAGCCCCACATTATGCTTTAGAGCGAACTTCTTAAGATAGTTAAGTGTGGTTGAAGATACAAGCTTGTTAATTTTTGTGCTCGATTCGGTTATCGAGCCGTTGGTGCTGGCTCCGTTAAAATGTAGCGGACTGTAATACAGGTGATCATTTACCTGTGTGTTGTCATATGAGAAAATAGATTTCAAAAACAGGTCTGGCAGTATCTTTACTGTTGCAGACTTCATTAGCCATTACTCTGAGCGTATTTGAGTTATTATCCCATTGTTTATTATGAAAGACAGGATTATACGCATAACTGCCATATCTGGCTGTCCAGGGGTCACCAGTCACATAGTCTGTTGGCCAGTAGAGGGGCCAAAGTACGTTGCGGCTCTGCATGAAGTAGTTACTCTGCATTGAGCGTGTATCATTGAAACCCTCCTTCCCGCTGCTGGAAATATTTATATTAGTCACAAAATCAACGAATTTGCCTACTTCCTGGGAAAAATTAATTCTGCCGGTAATCCGATCAAAATTGTTTATCGTGCTGCGCCCTAATTCATTGGTATAAGAGAATGAGGTGTAATAGCTTGATGATTCAGTAGCACCGCTTACTGAAAGATCATAAGACTGATAAACCGCTGTCCGGAACAGGACCGAGTCCCAGTTATAATATCTGCCTGCCCTTTCGCCCGTGATTGTAAGTGAGTTGACGGTATTGTCGGGAGCCGACATTATGTATCCATGCTTATTAAACCTTTTGTTAAAAGCAGCACAAGCGGTGGCACTTGCCTCAGCGGGCGTAACGCCTTCATAATACACACCTGCGTTCCAGAAGTTCTCATAATAAAGCTCAAGCTGTTCTTCAATGGGAGCAACTTCAAAGTTATCTGTTGCATATGACGGGGTTATGCCCACTGAAGCCTTGAAATTAATCACAGGTTTCCCCTGCTTTCCGTGCTTTGTGGTTATGACAATAACTCCGTTTGCAGCTCTTGAGCCATACAGGGCTGAGGCGGCAGCGTCCTTCAAAACAGTAATGGATTCAATGTCATTTGGATTAATGGTGCTCATTACATTGTTGGTTGTATAGATATTACTGCTAAGCTGTGAAACGTTACCTGAAATTACCGGGATACCATCAACTACATAGAGCGGTTCATTGGATGCGTTCATGGATCCTATACCTCGCACCCTGATTGAAGATGTTGATCCTGCCTGTCCTGAGAGTGTTGTTACCTGCAGGCCCGCTACCTTCCCTGCCATTGCATTCTCAAAAGAGAGAGTAGACACATCTTTGATTGCATCCGCTTTCACTACACTGGCAGCGCCGGTGAAAGTACCTTTTGTGGAGGTGCCGTAAGCAACAACGATGACCTCATCAAGCGCAAGGGCATCAGTCACCATCTCGACATTAATGACTGTTCTCCCGGCTACAGTAATCTGCTGTGTTTTGTAGCCTACATAGCTGAAGACCAGAACACCGTCAGAAGGAACATTGCCGAGGGCATATCTGCCATCAGCGTCAGTGTTGGTACCCACACCCCTTGAGCCCTGCAAAAGGACTACTGCATAGGGGATCGGAGAACCATCATCAGAAGCAGTTACCGTTCCGGTAACCCTTGTCTGTGCCATGCCGGCATTAACAAATAATGCCGACAAAACAATAAAGATTAGTTTTTTCATGAAAAAAACGCGTTAGTTATAAGGTTTGCACGTACAAGTTACGAGTTATTTGAATATCAAAAAAAAATTTGTAATACATCATATATGTGATTTAATAAAAATTAACATTGAGCATGGAACATTAGGTTTCGAGTTGATAAAATAAAGGATAATGTTATTAAGTGCAGTGTGGATCACGTAAAACAAGTTGAAAGAGTAAAAAATTAATATGTCATACAATTTATTCGGAAAGTCAAAAAATAGCTTACTCCATTAAAAAGAAGTTAAATTTGTTTATAGGATAGCCATCATTTGAAATATAATAGCAGAATCTAACCCCTTTGAATTATGAAACCATTCAAAACTCTTCTTTTGTTATTGCTGATCGTATCTGGATGTTCATCACACACTGAATATGATTTCCTGATAAGGAACGGACAGATCATTGACGGATCCGGATCTCCGGCTTTCAGGGGGGATATAGGTATAATGGCAGATACAATTGCCGGCATCGGAGATCTGAAAAATGCAAAAGGCCGCACAGAGATTGATGCCGAAGGGATGACTGTAGCACCCGGATTCATCAATATGCTCAGCTGGGCCGTTGAATTGCTTATCGAGGACGGAAAATCGCAGGGCGATATCAGACAGGGTGTTACGCTTGAAGTTCTGGGGGAGGGAGATTCATGGGGACCCTGGAATGATAAGATGAAAGAAGATATGAAGGCTTCGATGGGAGACATAAAATATGATATAGAATGGACAACTCTGGGTGAATATCTTGAATACCTAGAAAAGAAGGGTGTGTCGACAAACATCGCTTCATTTGTAGGTACCTCCACACTCCGGATATATGCTGTAGGATATGAAGACCGTGAACCTGCTGAAACAGAGCTGGAGATGATGAAACAGCTCGTCAGGGAGGCTATGGAAGAGGGCGCTATCGGCGTCAGTTCGGCACTGGAATACGTACCCGCCAGCTTTGCCTCGCCCGAAGAAATTATTGAACTGTGCAAGGTGGCAGCAGAGTATGACGGGATGTATATTTCGCACCTCAGGAACGAAGACTTTCAGTTCCTCGAAGCTATTGATGAACTGCTCAGAGTGGCAAAAGAGGCAAATATCAGGTCGGAAATCTATCATTTCAAGCAGGTAGGAAAAACCAACTGGGACAAGCTTGACAAAGCTGTTGAAAAAATTGATTCGGCAAGGGCAGCCGGACTGTATATCACTGCCGACATGTACAATTATGTTGCGAGCTCAACAGGTTTCGATATAATCATGCCCGGATGGGTGCAGGAGGGTGGCTTTGAGAAGCTGGTTGAACGGCTCAGCGATCCGGAGATCAGGAAAACCGTCGGACAGTATATAATCAATACCATAATGAAAAAACAGGGATCTCCGGAAAAGGTGCTTGTTGTGGGTTTCGATACCGATTCATTAAAATACCTCCAGGGAAAGACCCTTGCCGGGATAGCTGCCATAAGAGGTACTTCGCCGGAAGAGACGGTGATGGACCTGGTGATCGATGACGGCAGCCGCTGCAGTGTCGTGTATTTCTCGATGTCAGAAGATAACCTTAAAAAAGAGATAGCCCTTCCATGGATGAGCTTCTGCTCCGACGGAAAATCGATGGCCCCTGAGGGCGTTTTCCTGAAATCAGCGACACACCCCAGAGCGTACGGCAATTTTGCACGTCTGCTGGGCAAGTATGTCAGGGATGAAAAGGTCATTCCGCTCGAAGATGCGATATATAAGCTGACAACCCTGCCGGCTGCCAATATGAAGATCGAAAAGCGAGGCGCCCTGAAGAAAGGGTTTTATGCAGACGTACTGGTGTTTGATCCTGCAAAGATTTAGGATCATTCCACGTTCCAGAACTCACACCAGTATTCGACCGGCATGAGCCATGTATTCGTGAACGGTGTGCAGGTGCTGAAAAACGGTGAACACACGGGGGCGACACCCGGAAGGGTGGTCCGTGGACCGGGATGGGTTGGCAGGAGGTAGCATGGGGCATGGGGCGTAGGGCATAGAGCAAGGTAAAAGGTGCATGGTGCACGGAGCACTGAGCGGATTACCTGTACCGCGTTAAAGCCTGATTTACACTGCTTAACATTTGAAGAAAGGGATTACTTGAACCCAATCCGTGGTCGGTTTCTTTGGCCCTGGTTCTTCTGTTTCTCCTGCTCAAGTTGCCTGAGGTATTCAAAAATTGTCATGATCTGATTATCGTGGTCAGCTAATCTGGTTTCCAACTGATTAAACTTTATGAGCAAATCCTCATTGGTCGAAATAATTCTGCGTATTTTAGTATAAACACGCATTATTTGAATATTTACTTTTATAGCTAAATCGCTGTTGATAACACTTGAGAGCATCAGAACCCCATGTTCAGTAAATGCATATGGTAATTTGCGACGACCTCCCCAACTTGTTGTCGCAATTTGCGATTTCAAGTCAATAAATTCTTCGGAAGTTAACCTGAACATAAAATCTGGAGGGAAGCGTTCTATATTTCTTTTCACTTGCTCATTCAGTCGCCTGGTTTCGACTCCGTACAGTTCCGCAAGATCAGAATCCAACATAACTTTCTCACCCCTGATAAGATAAATTTTATTTATTACCCTTTCGTCGGGGACTACAGATATGCCCTCATTTTTTCGAATTTCCACACTTTTAATATCCAAATTTACAAAATTTTTAAAAAAAAGACCCTCGGAGAGGGTCTGAATATGTGGGTAAAACCGTTATCGTCGCCCGAAAATCAGGTTCAGAACAGCCAGAATAACTATTGCTCCCAGCGCTCCTGTAAGAATGGCACCGATCCATCCGCCGCCAAGACTTACCCCAAGTTTCCCAAGGATCCAGTAACCCAGAACACTTCCGATAATACCAACAACTATGTTGCCGATGAGACCAAGGCCGCTGCCTTTGAAGATCATACTGCCAAGCCAGCCGGCTGCAGCTCCGATGATAAGAGTAACGACAATTTCCATTTTCCTGATGTTTTAATTAACTAATTAAAAAGGAATAATAAAGGTAGTCCTTATTTCTCAATCAGGTCGTTTTCAACATAATAAAATGGTTCCGCCATAGGTTCATCTTCATCACTCAGAACTCTGAACAGTACCGGATCCTTCAAAATATCTGTAACCAATGCCGGCCTGCCGTCAAGTATCACCTGGTTATTGATTAACCTGATCCCGTGGCTGTAGTCGACATACCACCAGACATGACCGCTGTAAACAGGTTGAATCGGAATTCCGTCCGGCTTGTGCCAGCCGTATAGTACTACCCTGTCATGTTTTTCAGCGATCCGCGATGAGAGGATGATATCCTTCTTAATGCCTGCCACAAGCTGACCGTGCTTACCTCCTGCACCGGAGAATTGCTTCTCAATCTGCGCATTATGTTCGACAAATTTTGATACAAGTTCATTCGCATTGGCCACAGGTACGTAATTGAAGGGAGCGAGCCTTAAGTCCGCCCTGCTGTAGATATGATCGCTCAGCACAGATGTTAAAAGAGAGGCTCCGAACAGGGTTGCCAGCCTTTGTGCAGTGCGGGGGTTCATCGGCACCCGGCAAAAATTATCGTCACTGCCGACAGCAAGATAATCGGGCATAACTTCATATATCACACTGTGTTTACCCCCATTCAGGTCCTCAAAGACACCTTCTAAAGTGACGGTCTCTCTCAGGAAGCCGGGAATGTTTCCGGAGGCTACGGCCTTGTATATCTCGTCTTCACGCTCGCTAAGCGGCAACTCACTTATCCTTTTCATGAAATCTGATCCGGTCTCTGCCGCAGGGTCACGAACTGGAATATTAAACCTCCGGATTGGTATAATAACGGTATCGGCGATCAGGTCAGAATATGCTCTGGCGCCAAAATACCTGTAGCCCTTATGTTCTTGTTTTGTGCCGCTTAATATGCTGTGTATAAACCCATTATATTCGACCTGCTGAGTATGAAAAATCTTTCTGTCAGGATTGGTTTTCAGAATGATCTCGATCCTTCCCTTAAGGGCACGGTACCATATAAGCGAGTCTTTATCCTGTATCTTGAAACGGAAAGGACCGGCAAGATATTTCTGCATCATCCGGGTCCGGTACCATGTTCCTCCTGTGGCAGAAACAAATGGTTTCCCGTTATATAAAGCGACACTGTCATTGTATGCCAGGGTGCACAGAAATTTATCCCGGCCTGAATTCAGCCACCGGGTGAGCTTAGGGCCATAGATGGTATCTTCATAGCCATAGTTGCTGTCAAGGAATGCTATGCGGCTCACATAAGGCGGAATTTCTTCTGCAGCATCGATGAAGCTGAAAATAAATCTTCCTCCCCCGCTGTGCCCGTTAAGCACGACTTCAGGCTGCCAGGCTTCAAACAAGGATTTTACATCATTAACCATCCAGCTCACCTGTTCCCCGTAATCAATTGTGGCGTCGTTCCATGCGGGCCAGCTTTTTTTGCTGTTTTCAAAATATGCAACCACAACAGTCCTGTCTTTAATGATGTTCCTCAGGAACCTCGTCTGCGCACCGATATGCTGAATATTAAAATGCCAGTCATCGCCCTCCTTCAGGTTTTTGCCAAAGGTCTGTTCAATGGAATTACCGTTCGGCAAGGCATAAAGTATGAGAAGCACCCGGTCATCTTTCTCAAATCCTTTAAGCGGAGCATTTATAAGGATGCGCGTTCCGGAAGGAGAGTCTTCTATGACCATCTGCTGCTCATTATAGTGACCGGATGGCGTAAATCCGGGCAATGACTGGGAGTTAATGGCAGAGGTCCCGGAGAAGATCAGTAACAACAACAATGCCTTTCTTTTCAGCTGGCAGATGAATTTCAGTACGATATACAAATCAATCATCCTGTATGGTATTATGTAAAGTAAATGTACCTACATATTTATTGAGTCTGCCCGTTTTTCATTCGGGATTTTAAATAGCTATATTTGTTCGTGTCAATATAATATGTTGAATTCTTTACTTCGGAGGAAGACGGTATCGGCTGCTGATGCAGAAGGTAAGAATACGGGCATGCGCCGTGTGCTGTCTGTTAAGGATCTCACTTTTTTCGGAATTGCAGCCATCATCGGCGGTGGCACGTTCAGTGCCATAGGAAATGCATGTTATAGCGGCGGTCCGGGGGTCATACTGTTATATGCAATATGTGCCGTTGCATGCGGCTTCACGGCGATGTGCTATGCCGAGTTTGCCTCACGTGTGCCCGTATCAGGAAGCGCTTACACCTATGCCTACATAACCTTCGGCGAGTTGTTTGCCTGGATCATCGGCTGGGCTCTGATAATGGAGTATTCCATCGGCAATATATACATTGCTTTTTCCTGGAGCGGCTATTTCACCAATCTTGTCCAGGGGATCCCGGAATGGCTCACCATTAATTACAGGTCCGCTCATCAGGCCTTCCTGTTAAACACACCGGGTGAGGGATTGAATGCGTGGCTTTCAGCTCCGCAGATTGGAGGACTGAGGATTATTTTTGATATGCCGGCATTGGCGATAAACGTGTTTCTCACAGCCCTTGTGTTTGTCGGTACAAGTGAGTCAAGGAACCTCAGCAATACCATGGTCATAATTAAACTGTCCATTATCATGCTCGTGATAATAGTCGGCGCATTTCATGTCGATATTGAAAACTGGACCCCCTTCATGCCCAACGGTTTCAATGGTGTGATGGCCGGAGTATCGGCGGTATTTTTTGCATATATAGGTTTCGACGCAGTATCCACCCTTGCGGAAGAGAGCAAAAATCCTCAGAGAGACCTGCCGCGGTCGATGATTTATTCCCTGATAATCTGTACTGTGGTTTATATGGTCCTGGCACTGGTGATAACCGGTATGGCCCCATATAAGCTGCTCGGAGTGAGCGATCCCCTTGCCGAGATATTCAAGATCAAAGGTGTAAAATGGATGCTGTTCATTGTTTCACTGGCTGCCGTAATAGCAATGACAAGCGTCCTCCTGGTTTACCAGATGGGCCAGCCACGGATATGGATGAGCATGAGCAGGGACGGCCTGCTGCCAAAGAAGTTTTCATCAATACATCCGAAGTTCAAGACTCCGGGATTTGCCACCATAGTCACCGGTCTGGTTGTAGGCATACCCATCTTCTTTACAGACGAAAAGCTCGTTCTCGATTTTACAAGCATAGGTACATTATTTGCCTTTGCGCTGGTCTGCGGCGGGATCCTTATCCTGCCCAGGAACACTGACCCTAAAGAAAAAGGCAGGTTCAGGATACCTTATGTGAATGCAAAATATATTGTTCCCGCTGCGACTGCTGTCAGTCTGACCGTTATTGCGGTGTTCTATCCCAACTCTATTTATTCTGATGCAGAAAACACCCGGCTTAACTACCCGATGATCATATTCTATATTGTCTGGGCAGTCATTGCAATTCTTTCGTATGTCAAAAACTTTTCCCTGATCCCGGTCATAGGACTTATGGCATGCTGTTACCTGCTGACGGGAATGGGCTGGACCAACTGGGCCATGTTCGGCGTGTGGCTGGTAATCGGCCTGACGATATACTTCCTGTATGGCCACAGGAAAAGCAACCTGGCGGGAATTACAGAGATAAAAGTCTCAAAGTAGTTCTTATAACTCAAATTATCAGCGGCTTACGAGGCTGTTCATAATATTCCTCAAGCATAGTATAACCCGACGAGGCAACTGTGTTGCGGTCTTCAGGGTCCCCGGGATTGAGTCCTTTTTCATTCTCCCAGCTGTCAGACATACCGTCTTTATCATTGTCAGCCACGATATTATATGTCTTGAGATCAGGCTATCCCGGGGTGTTGCTTATGTTTCCATTTGATTCCAGGGCGGCAGGTTCTGATAAAGTGCAGAAGGAGTATTCTTTATATAATAGGTTGTAATTCCATAGAAGCGGTCATCATTGGTGGTGGAATAATCAAGAGCTTCTTCTGTTCTGAATTGCAGGCCCTTAATAATATCCCATGAGAAGATACCGGTCATGGCTTCTGCAGCTGTCGTTACAGGAATTTTAGCCGGTTTTTTCCCTTTAACGGATGTAACAGCACCTGTTATGTCTTTCCTGGCAGCAGTGCCATAGCCATTAACAACCACCTCTTCAGGCAGGCTGCCTGAAGACGTGATTGCAGCATCAACAACGCTCCGGCCCTGAACAGGCACCTTAAGCGGGTCATAGAAAAATGGATTAGGGTTTTTATTTAATGCTTACAGGATTCAATTAACAGAGGTTTAGCTATGCCAGCATTAAATATGTGATTTTTAATGGACCTACATTCCCTGCATAACTATATGTACACTACTTTAAACATATTTTATACCTAATTTCGTTATCTTGGTAGCTGAACCTGAAACTGAACAGAACCTGAAAAATGAGTGAAGAGATCCTGCGGGCAATGATGGAGTTGTTCGCCCTGATAGTCAAGCAGGACGGAGGTATGCAGTTAAGTGAGAGGGACTATGTCTCAATCTTTCTCAACAAGCAGCTTTCTCATCAGAGCGCTGATGAGTTCATGAGTCTTTTTCTTGAAAACTCAGGGCCGCTGCAGGAAAAAGGTCACGAGTCAGGAAGTGATATCCCCTCGGTTAAAGATTCTAATAAGAATCTTCAATATCTGTAAAAAGATCAATAAAACCCTTTCCCAGGAGCAGAGGGTTATTGTTGTCCTGAGATGCCTGGAGCTGATTGATGCAGATAAGCAGTACACGCCCCAGCGGATGAACATCATCAATACCATTGCTGAGGTATTCAGGATCTCTCTGGAAGAATTCAACAGCATGCTTCTCTTTATCAGGGCAGAAAAAAAGGCAAGTTTCTCGGATCCCTCGATGCTCGTGATAGAGACCGGCATCACAGCTGATACGGAGGCAGTATCAATGCAATTCATTGCCTTTCTGAAAACAGCCAGCGTAAATCTCTACTTCCTCAGATGCTTCTGCACAGGCACAACCCTCCTCAACGGTCTTCCGGTTATATCTCGCAAGGTCTATACTTTTGCCCAGGGGAGCTCGGTGCACACTCCTCCATCCATCCCAATATATTACAGTGACATCACCGCACGGTTTGTCTCTGACAAGGATATTCACCGCCTGTCATTCGTTGCCGAGAACCTGACATATTTTTTTCCAGACGGCTTGCCGGCAATCACAGACCTCAGCTTTTCAGCCAGTGAAGGTAACCTGATCGGAATTATGGGAGCCAGCGGCTCAGGCAAGACCACACTGCTCAATCTGCTTAGCGGATTGTTAAGACCGCGCTCCGGTGATGTAAGGGTAAACGGTATCTCTATCTTCTCGCCGGGAAGTAAGCTGGACGGTGTAATAGGCTTTGTCCCCCAGGATGACCTCCTTGTTGAGGACCTGACAGTGTTTGAGAACCTCTATTATGCAGCATCGCTGTGCTTTGCGGCGATGAACAGGGAGGAACTTACGGGCATCGTGAACCAGACACTGAACACGCTGGGGCTGTTTGAAAAGAGAAACTACCAGGTTGGCTCACCTCTGAATAAAGTGATCAGCGGTGGCCAGAGAAAAAGGTTGAATATTGCACTCGAACTCATCAGGGAGCCTGCAGTTCTCTTTCTTGACGAACCTACATCGGGACTCTCCTCGCGTGATTCAGAGAATGTGATGGATCTGCTGCATGAGCTTACCCTGAGAGGGAAGCTGGTGCTGACCGTTGTTCATCAGCCCTCCTCGGAGATATTCAAGGGCTTTGACAAGGTGCTGGTGCTTGACCTGGAAGGACGCCTGGTCTTTTACGGTAATCCGATCGAATCAATCGTTCACTTTAAGACGCTGGATGCCCAGATAAACAGCGTGGTGGGTGAATGCTCCGAATGCGGAAATGTCAATCCCGAAACCCTCTTTAATATCCTCGAGACAAGGGTTATTGATGAGTACGGGCGTTACACCGATAAAAGAAGGGTCTCCCCTGTTGAGTGGGCACAGGCTTTCCGGCGAGTCAGCCCGGTATCCCAGCCCCAGGAGGTGACTTCCACTCCGCATTCCACCCTTGACAGACCCGGATGGTGGCGCCAGATGATCATCTTCCTGTCACGTGACCTTAAAAGCAAGCTGGCAAACAAACAGTATCTTTTGCTGACACTGCTCGAAGGTCCTATCCTCGGCCTTATCCTCTCATATATAATAAGATATATTGCAGACCCGTCATCAGATAATTATATTTTCAGGGAAAACGAGAATATCCCGATTTACATTTTTATGAGCATTATTGTGGCTCTTTTCCTCGGCCTGACAATAAGCGCCGAAGAGATCTTCAAGGACAGGAAGATGCTAAAGCGGGAACATTTTCTTCATCTCAGCCACAGCAGCTACCTGGTAAGCAAGATAGCAGTACTTATAGTAATTTCGTCATTGCAGGCATTTCTTTTCCTCATCATTGCCAACCCCATTCTCGGGATAAAAGGATTATTCTTCCAGTATTGGCTGGCACTGTTCGCTACCGCCTTCTGCGCAAACATGATAGGCCTGAATATTTCATCAGCTTTCAACTCAGCCATTACTATATATATAGTTATCCCGCTGCTAATGATTCCCATGATGATCCTCAGCGGTGCAATGTTCCCGTTCGACAAGCTGAACAGACAGATCGGCAGCGTAGACAGAGTCCCCCTTATTGCTGAGATAATGCCTACCCGCTGGACTTACGAGGCGCTTATGGTAAAGCAGTTCACTGGTAACGAGTACAGCAAAAGAGTCTACAGACTCAAGCAGCAGATGAGCATTTCCGACTTCAATACCGTTTACCGTATTCCGAAAATCAAGGATGCGCTTGAAATTACCATGGGCAGGATCCAGTGGGAGGGCAGGGTCGAACCCGGAGATAATCAGCTGCAGCTTATCAGTAACGAGATTGGTACAATTTCATCGGCAGGTATTATCAGTCCGTTCACGGGAGTGGACTCTCTGACACCTGAGCTTTTTACCGTGGAGCTTGGCAGCAGGGCTTCTGCCTGGCTCAGCTCCGCTGATAAAGAATACAGGAGGCTAAGCAATGCGGCTGATATGAAACTTGACAACTATGTCAGTAATAACAAGGAAGCGCTTGACATAATGTATGACGATTATCACAATGACAAGCTTGAAGAGATAGTCAGGAAAATTTACGAGAAAAACAAGATGCTGGTGTACAAGGACCAGCTTATTCAGAATGTTGACCTTATTTATCTCGAGCCTGTCGCTGACAGTCCCTTTAAGTTCCGGACACACTTCATGGCGCCTGTAAAAACTTTTATGGGACTGAAAACAGATACCTACACTTTCAACATCGTGCTGGTTCTTTTCTTCACCCTTGTTCTTTATATACTTCTCTACTATGAAGTGCTGAAACGGATTATTTCCTTTTTCGAAAGCCTCAGGCTTCAAAAAGAATGACCCGGAGGCTTGGAATGACCATTTTTCTTACATTTGTATAATAACATTTTCACCTGATGACAGGAACTATTTCTAAGCTGGTTGCAGTGATCCTGCTGATATGTATCTGCTCATGCAGAAACATTGGAACAAGGCAGGGAACCCTCAATTTTCCCGTTGACGATTCGGTACCGGCAGGTGAGTCTGAAAAACTTAGTGAGGAAGCCATTGCCGATATAGTACAGAATATTGCATCACCCGTTGAGATCGCCGCCATTCTCCAGGCACTGAATGTGCCCTTCTCAGCAGACCATCTTGCCACCACACTGGAAGCAGACAGGCTGACTACAAATTTCCAGAAGGCCATCATGCTGGGGATATACGGCGCTGATCTCGGATACCTGAATATGTACGAAAAAACAGGTAATTCAGTTGATGTATTGTCAACCATCAAGCGGCTTGCCGATGGGCTCCGCGTAGGTCAATATTTTGATTTCGAGACACTTAAAAGACTTTCCGTCAACAAATCCGATCTTGACTCACTTCTCTTCCTGTCAGTCAACTCCTACAACCAGATAGACCAGTACCTGAGGGAGAACGAAAGGGGTTCAATATCTGCCCTGATGATCGCAGGGGTATGGGTTGAAGGACAGTACCTGGCAACACAGGTTGTGTCAGATCATCCGGATAGGATTCTCAGGGACCGTATAGGGGAACAAAAGATCATCCTGGGAGATCTTCTCATGCTGCTTCGCCCATACAGGGAGAGCACCGCTGAGTACTCCGCACTGTATTATATGATGGAACAGATCAGCACCTCATACCGCGATGTGCGGATCACATACAGGCTCGGAGAGCCGGAGACGATAGAGGAGGACGGCCGTCTTATTATGATACAGCATGAGGAAAGCATGGTTGAGATGACTGATGAACAGCTGATGAAAATAGCTGATCTCTCCAAAGATGTCAGAAACAAATTAATCTCAGGTAAATTATGAAATGCAGATCCGTCATAATGTCCCTCGTACTGGTCCTTTTATCTCCCTTTATGAATGGACAGGCCGCAACGGATGATCTTGTCAGTACATGTGTCCTTGCAGCAGGCGAAAACACTACCTATCTGAAAGACTTCCGTGTACAGTTGCCAAAAGCTGTATCCAATGATGCAACGCCAGTCTATAAGGCGAATATGTACCTGATGAAAAATATGAAGTACAGATTTTCTGTCTGTGCCGCCCCGATATCAAAAGGAGAGCTTGTTATCACTATTTATGACCAGGGGAAAGAGCTTATCTCTTCATTCAACAAGAGCACTGGCAAACAATACAATTCGGTCGATTTCATTTGCAACAAGACCGGCCTCTATACCCTGTGGTACGGGTTTAAGAACGGGGAGCAGGGATCGGGTGTCGGCGTGGTCTCGATGATTAAATGATCAGTTTGTCCACAGACGTGCAACAACAATCATTATAGCCACAAGCCAGAACAGTATCTCCGTTATCACCAGACGACGTGTGAAGGCGAAGTAATTAGCCATGATAAACGAAACAGGTATTGCTGTTATCGCGTTCATCTCTGCCGATACCGAAGGTGCAAAAGCATAGGTTGCACCACAGACCAACATCATCCATAGAAACAGTTCAAATGTCTTTCTTGACTTTATCTTCAGTGTGGGCATTTCTTTGATGAGTGACAACAATGCGGGAAGGAAACCAACGGCAATCACAATAAAAAGGATTATCAGAGCCCGGCTCCAGGATACCGGTGGCATCTTGTCAAACAGGTTATGCCTGATAATTTCTGAAAGGTCTGACAGGCTGCCTCCCGTAAGATACCAGACAGCATAAAGAATAATCCATGGCAGCAGGGCTCCCGCTACAGTAATGGTGATTTCACGAAAATCGGGAGATCTGAGTATCAGTGCGCCTGTCAGCACCAGCAACACAAACCATAATGATCCGGCGTAGAACATTCCTGCGGAAGAGATGAGCAGGGCTGCATCGAAAAAATTAAATGCCATGCCGTTCACTCTGTAGGCGTCCATCATGCGCCAAATTCCCAACATGATCAGAAGTGCTGCCGGTAAGGCAGGATTGAGGATCATCACATCCGGTAAAGCTGAATAATACAAAATAAAAAAGAGTGCGGGAAAATAAGTTCTCCTTGGAATAAAGAAGAGGGTGGTATTGAACCTGATCATCACAACGACCATTATCACCATCAGCACAAATGAAAGGATAACGGCCAGAAGGGGCACGCGGGACAGGGGTTCAAATATCAAACCCCATAAGGGCATTGCATCTCCGCCCGGCGGGAGCATCACCTGCGGCGGATTTATAAAATACTGAAACCATAATGCTACTGCGATGAGTATCATCACCAGCAACGGGCCGATACCTGTACCCCTGAAAAGTCTGATCATCCTCTTATCAATTTCAGGTCAAAACCAATATCCTTCCTGTACCGGGCTCCTTCAAAGTGTATTTCCGAGACACTGCGATAACTCTTTTCAAGCGCTTCTGTCATGGTAACCCCGGATGAAGTAACTGCCAGCACCCTTCCGCCGGATGTGACAAGCCCCTCCGCCGTGCGTTTGGTACCTGCATGAAAAATAACACTCTCAGAGACCTTTTCAAGACCGGTTATTCCGAAGCCTTTTCCATAGGCATCTGGATAACCACCTGACACCATCATTACCGTTACGGCAGTATCATCATGTATTTTCAGGGTGCGGTCTTTAAGATCGCGAAAGGCGACACCCTCAAAAAGCTCGAACAGGTCACTCTCTATGCGCGGCATCATCACCTCTGTCTCCGGGTCACCGAGTCGGGCATTATATTCAATAACATAAGGCTCGCCTGCAACGTTCATCAACCCGAAGAAAATAAATCCGCGATAGTCAATCCCATCCTCCCTCAGTCCTGATATTGTCGGTAAAATGACCTTCTCCTCCACCTTCTTCACGAATGATGGGGTAGCGAACGGCACCGGCGATACAGCACCCATGCCACCTGTATTCTTACCGGTATCACCATCACCGATACGCTTGTAGTCTTTTGCTTCAGGGAGTATCTTATAGGAGACGCCGTCTGTTATGACGAAAGCCGACAATTCAATGCCGGACAGGTACTGTTCTATCACCACCTTATTCCCGGCAGCGCCAAAACGGCCTCCCAGGATGGCATTAAGTTCCCTGACCGCTTCGTCGTAATCATTTATTATCAGAACTCCCTTCCCAGCTGCCAGTCCGTCTGCCTTTAGCACGTAGGGAGGATCAAGTTTGCAGAGAAACGCCGCCGCCTCCCCGGTACGGTCTGCAGTAAAAGTTTCGTAGGCTGCGGTGGGTATTCCGTGCCGCATCATAAATCCTTTGGCAAAATCCTTGCTTCCCTCCAGCATGGCTCCTTTCCTGCCCGGGCCTATTACATGAACGGATGAGAGTCTAGGGTCGGCTTCAAAAAAATCAGAAATGCCTTCAACGAGAGGTGTCTCCGGGCCGACAATCACCATTTCAATTTTATTGGAGATGACGGCTGTCTTTACGGCATTGAAATCAAGCGGATCAACAGGAAGGTTAACAGCGACGGCAGCTGTTCCGGGATTACCCGGTGCAGCAAACAGCTTCAACGGTCTTCCGCTTTGGGACAGCTTCCAGGCAACAGCATGTTCACGTCCCCCGGATCCGAGAATAAGAATATTCATAGTCCTGATTTCATTCTTTTTCAAAAATAGCATTTCGGATTAAATAACTCATCTGTGCAATGAATATTCATCGAGAGAGCCGAAAGCATACCCTTTTTCCAGAGATGATCTGATAAACCTGTCAAGATACACAAGAGCATGGCTGTCAGGTTTATCGTGAAGCACAATGACAGAGCCCGGCCTGGACTTGTATGACAATATTGAGTAAGACTTTTCCGGGGATATGCTTTTGTCAAAATCATACGGCATAATGTCCCAGAACACTATTCTCATAGTTCTCTCAAGAATCCTGTACTGTCTTACCCGCAACCTTCCGTAAGGCGGGCGGAAGAGGTTGCTTGAAGTGACGTCCCTTCCTTTCAGTGCATCGGCGCAGTAGGTTCGGACAGGTGTCTTCAGTCCGTTAAGGTGGTTGAAGCCATGATTGCCTATGGCATGGCCTCCGGAAGCTATGCGGCCCAGCAGGCCGGGCGACCCGAGTACTTTGCTGCCGGTGCAAAAGAAGGTGGCAGGCACATCATGTGAACGAAGGATATCAAGTATCTGCGGTGTTGAAGCCGGGTCGGGCCCATCATCAAATGTCAGATATAGCTTTTTACCCGTACCGGTAATCCTGAATATGGCATCAGGATAAATAATACCAGCGGGGAATGGTCTCCTGAACTTCCTGATCATTTTACCGGCACCTCTCCGTAAAATCTGTTGAGCTCCTCTGTTGCTTTGACGGCCAGTGAAGTCATCCCGTACCGGTCTGCCAGGGTATATACCTCGTATAACGCCTGCAGAGATATGCCCATATTAAAATCGAGCCCATAAGTCTTGTTTTCCGGCAGCGAGGAAATGAAACCCAGCATAGCCACTGCATTATCAGATATAATTGTCAGAAATTTTTCGGCTTCATCTTTCTTTCCTGCCATAGCGAGCGCCTCTCCCAGGTCAGAGCTGAAATAATCATACGGCATTTTCTCAGCAGGGACAATGTTTATTCCTTTTTCAGCGGCAGCAACAGCCCTGACAGTATCGCCTTCAAGGGCCAGGGCTTTGGAAAGGCGTCCGAACTGGCGTCTGAAGGCATCAAAAATTCTGCGGGTGTTCTCATCAAGATAGACCCCTTTCTTGTCTGCATTACCCCATTTGAAACGGTTCATCATGTTCTCATACATCACTTCCGTATCAACCATACCAATCTCTCCGGGAGCAGGTTTATCAATGGTCACAGGACTTACCCTGTAAGCCATTCCTTCAAGAATAAAGTAGTCTTCAAGACCGATGTAAGTTGAACCCGGGACAGTAACGGCGTAGTAGAGCGGTCGTTCCCAGTTATTCCCTGCCATAAAATCCATAACGGCCAGGTCATCCTTCATTGCCATCGATCCTTTGAATTTCCAAATCATTGGTGTCAGCATCCTGTCAGCGTGATATGGTCTTACGGCTCCTGTACCAAGTACGTGGGCAGAATCAACATCTACAACAAATTGCCTGACCGGAATGAAATTATAAAAATCACCGCGTCCTGACAGATCAACTTTTGCCTTCGGATCATCGGACCCTGCAAACTCGACCACCTTTCTTATGTCTGTGGGTTCTTTAACCAGGTCCTCCACAGGCAGCTGCACGCGCTCACCCTCTATATATTTTTCAATGGGTAAAGTGAAAGGCAGCGGATCGGATTTAAAAGCCTTGCGACTCATTGTTTCTATATAAAAACCGCTCTGCAGATAACTGAGATTTGCCACTCGTACATCGGTACGGAAATCCTCAACATCCTGGATATACCACAGGGGAAATGAATCATTGTCCCCATAAGTGAGAAGAACGGCGTTTTCATCACAGGAACTCAGGTAATTCGAGGCAATATCCCTTGCCGTATACCTGTCTGAACGATCGTGATCATCATAATTCTGCACTATCATCAGCAGAGGGACTGCTGCCAGTGTCACCAGAGCAGGGATGAGGGCGGCAGGCCGTTCACCCAGAAATTTCCTGAGCAGTTCAAAAAGCAGCATTACACCCATTCCTATCCATATTGCAAAAGCATAAAAAGAGCCTGCATAGGCATAATCGCGCTCTCTCGGCTGGCTGGGGTACTGATTCAGGTAAACCACAATCGCCAGTCCTGTCATGATGAAAAAGAGCATAACAAGAGAAAATCCCTTTCTGTGACGCATATAATGCCATACAAGTCCAGCCAGCCCGATCAGCAGCGGCAGTAAGAAATATTTGTTCCGGGCAGGGTTGTTCAGGTAATCATGAGGCAACAGCGATTGGTCTCCAAGCCTGTTATTGTCAACGAAGGGGATTCCTGATATCCAGTTGCCGTCCATAACGTTGCCGTTGCCCTGCACGTCATTTTGCCGGCCGGCAAAGTCCCACATGAAGTATCGCAGGTACATCACGCCTACCTGGTACCTGAAGAAAAAGCGAAGATTTTCACCGAAAGAAGGGAGAGTAAGCTGTTCACCCTGACCGCCCGACCTTACAGTAACCTTTTTCCCCCTGATACGGCCCCAGTATTCATACTGTCTTATATGTTCAGGGTCAGTGCTGTACATCCTGGGGAATACTGTCATGAACCGCTTATCATATTTATAATCAGGAAAGTAATAAGGCACATACTTACCATCCTTTTTATTATATCCCGAGATTTTGTTTTCCACACTTACAGGAGGGGCTGAATAATACGGTCCGTAAACCAGGGGAGTGCGGCCGTATTGAGTCCTGTTGATATAATAAATAAACGAGAAGACATCAGATGGATCATTCTGGTCCATAGGGGGGTGAGCATTGGCCCTTATAATTATCAGGGCAAAGGAGGAATAACCAAGGATCAGTACTGCGACCACAGTCATGACATAATTCAGGATGATCTTTTCCTTCCTGATAGAATACCAGATCCCGAATACGACCAGACCTGCAAGCACGAAAAGGTAGAAATACAGGCCGGAATTATACGGAAGGCCCAATTTGTTTACGAAAAGCAGTTCAAACCACCCGGCTACCTTTGCCACTCCCGGAATGAAAATAAAGTTCAGCACCCCGAGCATGGCAAATCCCGAAAAAACGGCCCATACGGCTCCTTTTCCCGTTGCCTTGTATTTCCTGAAATAGTAAATCAGCACAAGCACGGGAAGCGTAAGAAGGTTGAGCAGGTGCACCCCGATTGAAAGTCCCATCAGGTAGGCAATAAGTATTATCCATCTGTTTGCATGCGGTTCATCGGCTTCGTCATACCATCTGAGCATAGCCCAGAAAACGGCTGCAGTGAAGAGTGAGCTGGTACCGTACACTTCGCCCTCTACAGCTGAGAACCAGAATGTGTCAGAGAACGCATAGGCAAGGGCTCCTGTCACCCCGGATGCAATGACAGCTATTGCTCTTCCGCCCGATATGTTTTCATCATCACCGGTTGCAAGGCGGATTAGTCGTGTTATGCTCCAGAAGAGGAAAAGGATGGTAAAGGCGCTGGCGAAAGCAGACATAATGTTCACCATCATAGCCACTTTTGATGTGTCTGATCCTGCAAACAAAGTGAAGAACCGGCCCAGGAGCAGAAACAAGGGAGCGCCGGGAGGATGGCCCACCTCAAGACGGTATGAACACAAAATGAACTCTCCGCAGTCCCAGAAGGAGACTGTCGGTTCAATGGTCAGGAAGTATACCAATAGCGAAACGCCAAATACTACCCATCCCGTTATGTTGTTCCAGATCCGAAATCCTTTTATCATATTCTATCGGTTATTTTTTTTGTGATTATAAACCGCCATGGCTTGCTCACCCATGGCTCTCCGGCATAGTTTATTCCAACCCGGGGGCCTGCGGCAAGTTCCGGCCTGTAACCTGTGTCCTCCACCCATATTCTTGATGATGTTGTGATATCCTCACCATTGTATGAACCGTTTATGCCGAGGTTCCTTGTAACGCGTCCCGGGCCGGTGAACGAGGCTGCACCTCTTATGAGAACAGCCTGGGGGTTATCGCCGGGACCTGTGACAATATTCATCATCCAATGCATTCCGTAAACAAAATAAATATAGAGGTGCCCTCCCTCAAGGTACATCACCTCTGTGCGTTTTGTTCTTCCTTTGCTGGCATGGCATGCCTTGTCATTTTCTCCCAGGTATGCTTCAGTCTCCATGATCATATAGTGTTCCGGAATGCTGCCCCCATCAATCACAATATCCATACCGGGCAGGCGCCGTGCCACACTTACAGCATCACCGAGGAAAAACTCCCTGTTAACTCTTGGCATCTGTGTTTATCAATATAAGACTTTCCCCGGGAAAATATCCCACTGTCTGAAAACGCTGTCTCCTTCGTCTTTCATACCGCGGTTCATGACAATGCTTCTCTTCTCATGGTCGAGAGCCAGCTCGGTGTAAATCATCTCATCATCAAACCCTGATGCTGCTGCCTTATAGCGGTCAGAAGCATAGACAAGGCGCCTGATGCCTGCCCAGTATATTGCTCCCAGGCACATAGGGCAAGGCTCGCAGGATGAATATATCACGCAGCCGCTGAGGTCATGTGTACCCAGGGCAGCAGCAGCCATCCTGATAGCCTGCACCTCCGCGTGTGCCGTGGGATCATGCCCGGTAACGACGCTGTTGCCGGCACGGGAGATGATGTTCCCCTGGCTGACGATGACAGCTCCAAAAGGCCCTCCCTGCTCCTTTATGTTGTCTGATGCGGTCTCTATTGCCAGCTTCAGGAATTTCCTGTCTTCAGAATTAAGTACCATAAGTGCTTTCAAACATAAGTAACAGCTTGTAAAAATAAGAAAAGAATGTGGCTCCGCCAATTGATACCGAAGACAGAAGCAATAGTGATACCGGCATAAGGAATGTTGCCGGCATGAGGCAAATCTGGTGAATTATCCGGGGGACCGGTCTGCTGAACATGAGATCATAAAGAAATTAAAAGTACAACATATTGCTCGAAATAAAAATATGTTGTATTTTTGCAAACCCTAAAAATGGGGTTTATATTTTGAAAATCATTTATTAACGAAACCTAAGTACTAAAGTGAACACCTTAAGCTACAAGACAGTATCAGCCAATAAGGCTACTGTAGAGAAAGAGTGGGTACTGGTAGATGCAGAGGGTCAGACACTCGGACGTCTGGCATCTGTAGTAGCCCTGATGCTGAGGGGGAAGCACAAGACAAGCTTCACGCCTCATGTTGACTGCGGTGATAACGTAATTGTTATCAATGCCGACAAAGTCACGCTGACGGGGGAAAAGATGACAGGCAAAGAGTATATCAGGCACACGGGTTACCCTGGTGGCCAGAGGATCGTCATGGCTAATGAGCTGATGAAGAAGCACCCGACAAGAATGGTAGAGTATGCCATTAAAGGGATGCTTCCGAAATCACGTCTCGGCAGCGCCATCTTCAGGAACCTTTATCTGTATGCAGGCCCGGAGCACCAGCACGAGGCCCAGAAACCCAAACTAATTGATTTAAAAACCATTAAGTAAGAAACATGGAAGTTATTAACGCTATCGGAAGAAGGAAGGCAGCTGTTGCCAGGGTTTACCTTAACGACGGCAAGGGACAAATCACCATCAACGACAGGGAATTCAAACAGTATTTTCCGAATGAAATCCTGCAGTATGTTGTCCTTCAGCCTCTTAACCTTCTCAATGTTGCCGACAAATATGACATCACAGTCACCCTTGACGGCGGTGGATCCAAAGGTCAGGCAGAGGCGATACGTCTTGGGATTTCCAGAGCTCTCATCAAGATTGATCCGGAGTACAAACCCAAGCTGAAGGCTGAAGGTTTTACTACACGCGATCCGCGCGAGGTGGAGAGAAAGAAACCGGGTCAGCCCAAAGCACGTAAGAGGTTCCAGTTCAGCAAGCGTTAGGAGTTCAACAGCAATTATCATAGATGCAGGTTTAGTATCTAAATTGCATTGACTTCCCGCGAGGAACTACTCTGCAATTGACTTCACAGAACGTAAACTTTAACAAACACAGAAAATGTCAAGAACCAATTTTAATGAATTACTTGATGCCGGTGTACACTTCGGGCACCTGAAAAGAAAATGGAACCCCGGAATGGCTCCTTATATATTCATGGAGCGCAACGGCATTCACATCATTGACCTTGAAAAAACCTCAGCCAAGATTGACGAAGCTGCTGCTGCAATGAAGCAGATAGCCAAGAGTGGCCGCAAGGTTCTTTTCGTGGCCACAAAAAAACAGGCTAAGGATATTGTAGCAGAAAAAGTCGGATCAGTGAACATGCCATATGTCACCGAGAGGTGGCCGGGTGGTATGCTTACCAACTTCCCCACCATCCGTAAGGCGGTGAAGAAGATGGGCTCGATAGACAAGATGGCTACCGACGGTACATTTGATAACCTCTCAAAAAGAGAGAAGCTTCAGATTACCCGCCAGAGAGCCAAGCTTGAGAAAAACCTCGGCTCAATAGCAGACATGACACGCCAGCCCTCAGCTTTGTTCGTGGTTGACGTATCCAAGGAACGGATAGCCGTTCATGAGGCAAAAAGACTGGGGATACCGGTGTTCGCCATGGTTGACACAAACTCTGATCCCTCAGAGATCGACTTCGTCATACCTGCCAACGATGATGCCGCCAAATCAATTTCACTGGTGATCAATATCATGTGCCAGGCTCTTGCTGAAGGTCTGAATGAGCGTAAGGCAGAAAAAGATAAGGAGAATTCACCGGCCGAGAAGGAAGCTGTTCCCGAAGGTGCACATAAAGGCAAATTCCATGCACTCGATTATGAAGAAGAGAAGCACGAGGTGGTAGCTGAGGTAGAGGAAGAGACTGAAGCTGTTGGAAAACCCGAAGCTGAAGCAGAGACTGAGGAAGAGGTAAAATAAGATCAAACACTAACTGAAGAAAGTATGTCAAATATAAGTGCTGCCGATGTCGCCAAACTGAGAAGATTGACGGGAGCCGGCATGATGGACTGTAAGAAGGCACTTGAAGAAGCCACAGGCGACTTCGAGAAAGCCCAGGAACTGATTCGTAAAAGAGGTCAGGCTATAGCAAACAAACGTTCTGACCGAGAGGCTTCAGAAGGCGTGGTACTTGCAAAAACAACCGCTGACGGTAAGAAAGGCATGATGATCGCGCTCAACTGCGAGACTGACTTTGTTGCCAAAAACGCTGATTTCATCGCTCTTGGAAACAAGATCCTTGACGCTGCCCTGAAGACTGATCCGGCCGATCTTGAAGCTCTGAAGAATACCGCTGTTGACGGTAAGAAAACTGCCGAGCTTGTTCTGGAGAAGAGCGGTATAACCGGAGAAAAGTTTGAACTGTCATATTTCGATAAAATCAGCGCTCCGGCTGTTCAGGCTTATATTCATGCCGGGAACAAGCTTGCCACCCTTGTGGGCTTCACCAAAGCAGGAATTGACGTTCAGGTTTACAAGGACGTTGCCATGCAGGTTGCTGCAATGAATCCTGTTTCAGTTGATAAGGATGACGTTCCTGCAAAGATCCTGGCACAGGAGCTGGAGATCGGCAGGGAACAGGCACGCCGCGAAGGCAAGCCTGAAGATATGCTCGAAAAAATTGCCCAGGGCAAGGTGAACAAATTCTTCAAGGAAAGTACTCTCATGAACCAGGAGTTCATCAAGGACAGCAAGCTTTCCGTCAGACAGTACCTTGAGAGCAAGAACAAAGAGCTCAAGGCAACCGGGTTCCTGCGTTATTCGCTGACTGTATAATACACAAATTATACTTTACACCACATTATAGAGACGCCCAAGTCGGGTGTCTCTATTTGTTTTATCCCCAATCAAGCGACGCCCGGATCGGCGTCGTTACTTTTTTATGTTCATAATTAAAAAATCTGTAACTTAATACCCTTAAAATTATCAAACTATGAAAAAGAACGTTGGTAAAACAGACATGATTGTACGACTGGTACTTGCAGCCCTGGCTGTAATTCTTTATTTCGTCGTAAACAAGTGGCTAGGGATAATATTAATTATCCTTGCATTAATTCTTGTCGTGACTGCGCTAACAAAGACCTGCCCGATCTGGTACCTGTTCAGGACAGACACCCTCGAAAAGGAAAAAAAAGAATAGTTACACCCGGCTGTGATGCTATTAAGGTAGCGACGCCCTGACAGGGCGTCGTTACTTGTAATATATATGACCAGGATTTCAGGCATAATTTTTGATGATTTCGTTACCATCATAAAAACAGGTTGTTATAATGAAATATAAAAGGATACTGCTTAAGCTCAGCGGAGAGTCTGTCGGAGGGTCTGATGGAAATGGCCTTGATACAATGGTGCTGACAAGCTATGCCAGGCAGATAAGGAAAGTTGCTGATTCAGGCTGCCAGGTGGCTATTGTCATCGGTGGCGGTAACATATTCCGCGGCCTGGGTGGCAGTGACGAAGGATATGACCGCTATAAGGGAGATCAGATGGGCATGCTTGCCACGGTGATAAACAGCCTGGCTTTAGAGAGTTTCCTCAGCAGGGCAGGATGCAGGGCTAAAGTATTCACCTCCATACGTATGGAGCCGGTGGGCGAACTTTATCACCGTGATAAGGTCTCGGAAGCAATGAACAACGGTAATGTATGCATCCTTGCCGGAGGCACCGGCAATCCTTTCTTCACAACAGATACGGCAGCTGCCCTGCGTGCAACAGAGCTGGGCTGTGAGGTACTGTTAAAAGGCACTCGCGTAGACGGCGTCTATACTGCCGATCCCGAGAAAGACCACTCTGCGGTCAGGTATGAGACCCTGACATTTGATGAGGCAATGGAGAAGAAGCTTAAGGTAATGGACCAGACTGCCTTCACAATGTGCAGCGAGAACAATATGCCTGTCATCGTCTTTGATATGAACACCGAAGGCAACCTTGAAGCTGTGACATCCGGCAGTAAGTGCGGTACCTTTCTTGCTCCCTGAAAAGATTTTTTTTACATTTGTTACCACCGGAAAAAATACGGATCATATGACTGACGAACTGGAACTTACAAAAGATGAAGCCGAAGAGCGAATGGACAAAGCCATAAAGCACCTTGAATACGAGCTTTCACATCTACGCGCAGGGCGAGCCAATCCGCTGCTGCTTGACGGAATTAATATCGACTATTACGGCACCATGACACCCCTGTCGCAGGTCTCGAATATAAATACTCCCGATGCAAAGAGTATTCTGATACAGCCGTGGGAAAAGCCCATGCTGAATGTTATCGAGAAAGCCATTCTTGCAGCAAACATAGGGATGACCCCAATAAACAACGGAGAGGTGATCCGTATCAACGTTCCTCCCCTTACGGAAGAGCGCAGGCACCAGCTGGTGAAACAGGTCAGGCAGGAAGGCGAGACCGCAAAGATAAGCATACGCACAGCAAGAAAATGGTTCAATGATGAGCTTAAAACGCTTATAAAAGACGGCCTGCCTGAGGATGAAGAGAAAAACGGTGAAAAGATTATCCAGGAGTTGACCGACAAGCATATCGGGCGAATCGACAAGGTAATGGAGGCTAAGGAAAAAGAAATAATGACAGTCTGATACCCTCCTGTCATTACACTTACAACATAGATTGATCTGACAAATTCTTTAGCTTTGCTAAATGAAAAAAGTATTTCTTGTCGCTGTCATTTTTTCTTTTTGTTTTTACCTGTCTGCTCAAATTTCCGAAGGCGGATTACCCCGGTCATATAAATCAACCGATGTCAAAGGCATTACACCTCCGGCTCACTACAATCTTCCGAAAATTGATACCGCCAGTCTGTTAGCTTATAATAAAGAAAATCCTCTCCCGTTGAGGTATGCTGTTCTTGAAGAGGTTTCCATTGACATGAAATCGGCAGGAACCAGGACAGTACTTTCTGATGGAGGGACATTATGGCAGTACAGGATTAATTCAGAAGCCGGCAAGTCAGTTCAGGTGATTTTTAAAAAATATCTGGTACCTGAAGGTGCTGAGCTTTATCTCTATAATGACGCGTACGTTAATGTCATTGGAGCATTCACAAAATCAAATATGGCCGAAAACCTGATGTTTGTGACAGGAGATATCCCCGGTAACCATATCATTATCGAGTATTATGAGCCTGCAGGGGTTTCATTCGGAGGAGAGGTTGTTATCGGATGGGTAGGGCAGTCATATATCGACATATTCGCGATCAAATCGAGAAATGAGGATGCAAACGGCTTTATTCCGGTCAACTGTGATGAGGGGAAAGACTGGCAGAATCAGAAGCATTCTGTCTGCAAGTACAGTTTCAATGACGCACGGTACAGTTACTTATGCTCCGGAGCTCTGATAAACAATACTAAAAATGACGGCACCCCGTACTTCCTGACAGCCAACCACTGCATCAACACCGAAGCAGAAGCCGCCACAGTTTTAGCCTACTTCAATTATGAAGACGCCTCATGTGTAGTTACCTCCCAATACACGCCACAGACGCTTTCCGGAGCGTCGATTAAGACAATGGGCCAATCGTCCGATTTTACACTTATCAGATTCAACGACCAGGTGCCATTATTATACCAGCCATATTTTGCCGGGTGGGATGTAAGCGGCACAGATCCTCTCAATACGGTTTGCATTCATCATCCGGACGGAAACAAAAAGAAGATATCTATTGATAACGATCCCGCAATCTCCTATAATGATACTATATCGTGGGAAGGGGGATCAGTGACGCCATCCGGATCGCACTGGGAAGTTGTCTTTGATGACGGGGCAACCTATTCAGGTTCATCCGGCGGGCCCCTGTTCAATGAGAGCAAAAGGATAACCGGGCAGTTGCATGGTGGCAGAACAAAGGATTATTTTGGAAAGCTAAGTTATTCATGGGTGCAACCAATAACTTTTCCGCTTCAGCTCTTTCTTGACCCTGATAATACAGGCGTGACATTCATTGATGGTTACTACCCTCCTGACAACCTGCCTGATGCAAATTTCCTGTCGGAATTCAGGTCAGCATGTGTTGATTCACCTGTTGAACTTACCGGTTTCTCGGCTTTTGACCCTTTGTCGTGGCAATGGTCTTTCAGTCCGTCAAATGTCATTTACCATGAAGGAACCGGCTCCGACTCTCAGTCACCCAAAGTATCTTTCACAGTGAATGGCAGTTATAGAGTTTCTCTGAAAGTAACTAACAGCTTTGGTTCTGACATTCAAGCTGTCGATAACTTTATCAGTGCCGGAACAAATCTTTCACTTGAAGCATATCCTTCAGGTCTGGCAAACTCCTGCTCACACTCGTTTAACATTATGACGATACGCGCCTATGGCGCCGATGCTTATCTCTGGTCGCTCTCCGATGCTGCTGATGACTACTTTCATATAGAAAGCAGCACAGCCAATCCGGCAGTGGTAAAATTGAACGAAGGAGTTCAATTAACCCGGAGTGCCGATATTGAGATAATGTTAACAGGTATACAGGGAACCTGCCAGAACGCCCTCCAGTTCAAAATTCCGCTCACGGCCCAGACAAATGATAATATCGCTGATGCAACTGAGATTAGTGCCGGAACCAATGGGCCCTACTCCAACCTTTGCGCCACTATTGAAGAGAATGAACCTGTTCCGCCTTTTGAATCCTGTACAGGGCAGCTTTCATGGTGCGATGAATATGGAACAGGGAAAAACATAGTTGAAAAAAGCGTCTGGTTCCATTTTACACCCACAGCAAATCAGACAATTACATTTTATTCGACCGGGTTCGATAACCAGATAGCCATTTACAGGGCATCAACATATCAGGACGTACTAAGCGGCAATTATACGCTCGTCGGAGCCAATGATGATTATACTGATTCCGACTATAATCCCCGGATTACTGCGATGAATGTCCTTGCCGGACAGAAATACTGGGTTCAGGTTGACGGCAGCGGAGGAGGGCTGACTGGCACTTTCTCCCTTATAATGAGTGGTCAGAGTGGAATTAACAACACACCCCTGACAGATCAAGGAATAAAGGTCTATCCTCTGCCCGCTGAAGATATTGTAACGATAGAATCTGAGGCATTCACCAGGTGCTCATCGGTGAAAATTGAACTTCTTGACTATGCCGGCAGAAAGGTATGCCAGGAAACATTTTCTGATATCTCCGGATCCTTGCAACTCTCTCTCAAAAATCTGGCTTCAGGAGTATATTTCGCACGTATATTCTATGATAACAAGGTCTCCGTGGTCAAGGTGGCCAGGTGATATCTGACACATCGTCCGGTGGTGAGGCCTGCCAAATGCTTTCTGCAAATGTTTGGTCTGTTTAAAAAAGTATCCGCCTTCCCTGAGGGCACCCGGAACAGATATCTATGGAGGCACGGCTCCTGATCACGGTCTCCCTGAACGATTTATACTTTTCACCATTCCATATATCGCCGAAAATCTGATCATTGAGGTTGCCCATGGCATGACCGGCATGCTTATCATAGCAGCAGGGCACCACATCGCCGTCAACAGTCACGATTGCCGTGGTCCACATCCTGAAGCACCCCCGGGAAGGGGATCTCACAGGTTTCCATGTGTCCTCATACTTCACATAGCGTGATCTCCTCGCGTCAGAGGGTATCCAGTATCCGGCTCTTTCATCATCGAGAACCTGTATGCTCTTTATCCTGAAGACGGCATCGACAGACCTGGCAAATGCTGCTGCTGCATTTACTTCATGCTCATTGTACCTGTGCAGAAGGAACTGCAGTTCGATCTTAACCTTAGAATCGCTTGTCTTTATAGCCCGGGCCAGGCGCCTGATACCTTCAGAAACATAGGCATGGTTTCCGCCAATACGGTATAAATTATATGTTCCGGATGTAGCCCCGTCATAAGGAATTATAATTTTCTCCAGGGCTGAACTTGCAAGCATCCCGCAGTTTTCTTCATTAAGGAAATGACCGTTAGTCGATATCACCGGTCTCATTTTGCGGAACAGACTGACTATTTCAAAGAAACGGGGATGCAGCATCGGCTCGCCCTGGAAATAGAGCCAGGCAGATAATGTCCTGCCTGAGAGCTCCGCAGCAATTTTGCCTGCCAGTGAATAATCAATGAAATCATTTTTCCTTCTCAACAGTCCTGTACCCGTAACACATTCCGGACATGAGAGATTACATCTGCTGCTTAGCTCAACATTTATTGCCGGTGGCAAAGGCGGCTGAAGAGAAATGCCGGCATATCTCTTCATTCCGTAAGATAAAACGGAGTAAATTGCATTCAGATACGGAGCACGCATGATTGGAACAAATGAACAATTTTTTTTCTTCAATGTATAGGGTAGATGGGATATTCCCGGTCATTATTGTGAACAGATGATCCGGATTTAAACCAACACATTAAAGAACCATGAAAACAAAAGTCTTTTTTTCAGTAATAGCTGCAACGCTCCTCTTCTTTGTAACAGCAGGAGATCTGCTTGCATCAGGACCTTCGGCCAGGCCGAAGAAAGAACAACAGCAGGTGATAACCATCAGAGGCAGGGTGGTTGACGCCGAGACAGGCCTCCCTCTGATTTTTGCAGGCATATCAGTGCAGGGAAGTAATGTCTCTACCGTAACAAACCTTGACGGTGAATTCACGCTTAAGGTAAGTGATACCGAAACGGGGAAGATAGAATTCTCATTTGTCGGATACAAGAACCTGGTGATGGCCATAGATGAATTGAAAACCAATGGTCAGCGTAACATAATTGAGCTTGAGACCGCCATGATCCCTATAAAAGAGATAATTGTCAAACCGATGGTGCCTGAAGAGATCCTCGAAGAGGTGATTTCACGTTTTGACGAAAACTACACCTCGGTGGCAAATGACATGACCGGCTTCTATCGTGAGACGATCAGGAAAAACCGTAACTATATATCTATCGGTGAAGCCGTCGTGGAAATATTCAAGGCGCCCTACCAGAATGACCTCAGATATGATGCGGTCAAGATATACAAAGGAAGAAAGAGTGATGATGTCGCGAAGATGGACACCGTACTCTTCAAGCTCCAGGGTGGTCCCACCACGGCTCTTTATCTTGATATCGTCAAGAACCCGGAGACATTCCTGACCAGGGAAGCCCTCACGCAGTATGACCTTGAACTGTCAAGCATAGTCGCAATAGATAACAGGACAAACTACGTGATAAACTTCTTCCAGAAGCCGTTCATCACAACTCCCCTGTACCTTGGCCGTCTGTACATCGATATCGAGACATACGCCATTGCACAGGCAGAGTTTTCCTTTAACCTTGAGAACAAAGACCTGGCAGCATCAATGTTCATCAGGAAGAAACCCATAGGAATGCAGGTTACACCCGAGATCACATCATACCTTGTCCGCTACCGCGAAGTGGATGGCAAGTGGTATTTCGCCCACTCAAGGGCAGAGGTCAAGTTCAAGGTTGACTGGAAGAAGAAACTCTTCAACACCAACTTCACAACCATGTCAGAGCTGGCCATCACTGACCGTACTGAGGAAGATGTTGTTAAGTTCACATCAAAGGAAAGGATCCATACTACTGACTTCTTCACTGAGGAGGTTACAGCTTTCGCAGATCCTGATTTCTGGGGCGACTATAACGTCATAGAACCTGACCAGAGTATCGAGGCAGCCATAAAACGACTTAGCAGAAAAGTCAAGTTCAGTGACAGAACCGGGAATAAGTAAGCGTTGTTGACGCATGAACAGTGACAGTGAGATAATAAGGAGGATCAGACAGGGCGACAAGCAGGAGTTTGAGAAGCTGTTCCGGTCCTCCTATGTTTCGCTGGTCCGTTATGCGAAAACAATACTCAAAGACCATGACACAGCGGAAGAAATTGTTCAGGATCTGTTCTTCAGGCTGTGGCAGGACAGGGGCAACCTCACGATTGAAAGTTCTTTGAACGGGTATCTCTTCCGCTCTGTACATAACAGGTCGCTGCACTTCATTGAACATCAGAAAGTGGTCGACCGGCATGCCGGAGAGATTGCCGCCAGCGCCGAACAAACAACTGAACCCGTGACTGAGGCAATTTATTACAGCGAATTGCAGTCGAAGGTGGCAAAAGTGCTTGATCGGCTTCCGGAAAGATGCAGTGTCATCTTCCGGATGAGCAGGTTTGAAGGATTAAAATACAATGAGATAGCAGAGAAGCTGTCAGTTTCGCTTAAGACAGTTGAGTCAAATATGGGAAAAGCGCTTAAAGAATTCAGAAAGGCACTTGCAGAGCAATGAAAAAGAATAACAAGATAGAAGAAATGACCGACCAGGAATGGGCTGATGCAGCTGCATGGCTCTCAGGTGAAGATACATCAAACGATGAAGCTGCCCGTTTCCTGGTAAGTGAAGATGGAGAGATAATGAAAAAATGGAATGATCTGAAAAACACGGATGCTGATAATATTGATGTTGACAAAGCATGGAATAACCTCAATCACAGGATAGAAGCTGAAAAACCTGTTATTCCGATCCGCAGGCAGTCATTAATGCCGGCCTTTATGCGGATAGCTGCAATGGTTATAATAGTTGCAGGTCTCGGCTGGCTGATGTTCGAGGTGGCAGTGCCGGAAAAAGTAACCGTGACCGCGGCCATGGATGAGAAAAATATAGAGGTGCTTCTTGCCGATGGCAGCAAAGTTTACCTTAACCGCGATAGCCGGCTTATTTACACGGAAACTTTCGGGCGCAATAACCGCAAGGTGACACTGAAGGGTGAAGCCTATTTCGATATCGCCCCTGACGCATCACATCCGTTCATAATTGACGCAGGCAATGCCAGAGTAAAGGTTCTTGGAACATCATTCAACGTAATCACTGATAACAAGGAAAACGAGGTGGAGGTATTTGTTACCACCGGAACAGTCATGCTTACCAGCAACGACGGGTCAGAGAACCTGATGATTGAGCCGGGTTACATAGGGAAGATTTCAGGAACCAACTCTTCTCGTGCTCTCAACACCGACGCTAACTACCTCTCATGGAACACTGACATTCTTACTTACGACGGAGAAAGGCTCGGGGTGGTCTTTGCCGATCTGAAACGTACCTTCAATATTGATATTGCCACAGCAGACCCGGCAATAAATGATTACCGTCTCACATCCCGCTTTGACAATCAGCCGCACGATACAATTATTAAGGTAATTTGCACTACCTTTAACCTTCATTCTGTCGTGGAAGGCGGTACTTACAGCCTTCTGCCGGGACAGGATTGACAAGATCTGATGTGGCCGACATGTACTGAGAAAAGGATACTGATCCTGGTTGCCGGCCTGTTTTTTCTGACACTGCAGCTTTTCCCGCAGGAGAGTATACTTGAAAGACGGGTGAAGATGCAGGGCAACAGTATCAGGGCATCCAGGGCGCTCAGTGAGGTAAGCAGGCTTACCGGCTACATCTTTACCTATGACACAAGAATAATCGATGATGACAGGGTATTTGCCCTGCCCCCATCGGACATTACTGTCAGGGAGCTTCTCAACTCGGTAACCGGTGACCCGAATATCAGGTATTCAGTCATTGAAAAACATATTATACTGTACCGTGACCTGATAACCGATACGCCAAAGGCTGTAAACGATACCCTGCCCGTCCTGCATATTTTAAGCGGTAAAGTGGTTGATGCCGAGACATCGGAACCGCTTCCTTTTGCTACCGTGGGCATAAGTCATCGCGGCAGGGGCATGGTGACCAACAACAACGGTGATTTTATTTTAAAGATCCCCGACGAATGCCTGAATGACACACTGTCTGTTTCCTACGTAGGTTATATTAACCGCCTGATACCTGTCAGAAGCATGCCTGGCAACGTAATGACAATCAGCATGGAGCGTGACTTTATCCCCATTCCGGAGATAATCATCAGGGCTCAGGATCCGGTGCTCATCATCGGAAAAGCTGTCTCCTCCGTTGCATCCAATTACGGCACCACACCTGTACTGCTTACCGGCTTCTACCGTGAGGGTGTCTACAGGAAAAAAGAACCCCAGATCTATTCGGAGGCAGTGGTGCAGATATACAAGAGCCCCTACGCCAGGTCACTGCAGAATGACCAGATGAAGGTGATACGCAGCAGAAAAATAGAAAACCTCGAGGCAGAGGATACCCTGGCTGTAAGACTGAAGGCAGGTCTGAGCTCCTCCCTGACACTTGACGGCATGAGAAACATGTTTGATTTCCTTGACCCCATGTCGCTCAAGTCATATGATTATCATCTGACCGATATCGTCACCATAGACGGTGAGACAGCCTTTGTCATTTCGTTCAGCCAGCAGGATTGGGTTACAGAACCCCTAATGAAGGGAGAAGTATACATCAATGTGGACAACTATGGTGTCATGGGAGCTGAATTTGAAATTAATCCCCTGTATATAGCCCAGACCTCAGAATCTTATATCAGCAGGCTGCCGCGCAATTACTCAATGAAGCCGGAGTATGTAAGATACAGAATCCGATATCGTTACATTGATGGCAGATATTACCTCTCACATGTGCGGGGAGATCTTGGTTTCCTGGCGAGGGGCAGGAAGAAGTTCTTCAGCAGCCGCTTTAATGTCTTTTTTGAGCTGGCCGTGACAGATCACCAGACCGAAAATGTCATCCGTTTCGAGCATGAGGAACTTGCTCCGGTATATTCGGTCTTCTCAAACACCATATACGGTTATGATCCTGAATTCTGGAAGAACTTCGATTTCCTAAAGCCCGAGGATGACCTGATGGAAGCACTCAGCAGGCTAAAGATAAGGCTGGGTGAATTCAGTGACTAATACTGCTATTTATAGCTCTCAAGTATGCTGTAAAGCGCTGTGAGGTCAGGTGTCAGGATGATCTCCGTCCTCCTGTTCTTCTGGCGTGCATCGACGGCTTTCCTGGCATCAACGGGCATATACTCACTGCGGCCTGAGGCAACCAGGCGTTTCGGGTTGATGTTCGTGTCCTGTGTCAGTACTCTTACCACAGTGGTCGCTCTCTTCACACTCAGATCCCAGTTATCAACAAGCTGCTGGCCTGCGGCTGCCCTGTAAGGAACGTCGTCTGTGTGGCCTTCTATATTGATTGAAATATCCGGATTTTTCTCAAGCAGCGCTCCAAGCTTTCGCAGGGCAGCACGGCCATTGGCATCAATCTCATAGCTGCCTGTTTTAAAGAGAAGCTTCTCATCCATAGACACATATACCTGTCCGTTCTTCATGGTTACGGAGAGCCCGTTGTCTTCAAAGCCATAAAGTGCTTCCGATACCTTGGCCTTCAGCTCTCTGACAGCTTTCTGCTGTGCATCAAGCATCTTCTCCAGCTCTGTCAGACGGGCATTGCGCCTGTCAAGCTCATAGGTGAGTTCCTCCAGCGTGGCCTTTTTTGTGTCGAGATTTATTTCGAGGTCACGCATCATTTCTTCCTTCTTCTGAAGATCTGCCTGCGCAGTTCTGAGCTCAGCCAGCAGGCGCTGTGTCTCCTGGACCTTTCCGGTCATCAGCTCCTCCTGTGCCTTCTGCAGATCTGTATAACGTGTTGTCAGCCTGTTCAACTCATCCTCTGACTGCGCGAGATCAGTCCTGGCCTTGCCAAGGTCTGCAGTCAGTTTATCCGTGTCTTCGATGAGTTGTTTCGACTTCGATGTAAGCTCCCTGTTCGACATTGATAACCAAAGGTTTTCCGCCTTCAGGGAATCACGCTCAATCAGAAGAGACGTGGATCTGTTGCTAAGGGAATTGTATTTCGTACCCGTAACACATGAGCCTGCTATGATTGCTATCAGAAGCACCGGCAAGATTAATTTTCTTGATACCATGACTGACTTGTTTGACTATACCTCTGCCGCGAATTAAACAATAAAAGGTAAAACCTTTTGTTAATAGCAGGATGATTAATTAACAAAAGCGTTTTTTTACCACCACCGCCGGAAATTGAAATCTGAGCTTAAAAATCAAATTATAAGTATATTTGCGCCGTCATTTATGACACTTCTGAAATGTCAGAGAAACAGAGGCTGCTTGATAAAATTAACACTCCGGAAGATCTCAGGATACTAAATGAGCTGGATCTGGTCAGGGTCAGCGATGAACTCAGGCAGTTTATTATTGACGAAGTAAGCTCCAATCCCGGCCATTTCGGAGCAAGCCTCGGTGTTATTGAGCTGACCGTCGCTCTCCATTATGTCTATAATACGCCCTATGACAAGATAGTGTGGGATGTAGGCCATCAGGCTTACGGACACAAGATACTGACAGGCAGAAAAGACAGATTTAAAACCAATCGTAAATATAATGGTATCAGCGGCTTCCCGCGCATGGCTGAAAGTGAGTATGATGCTTTCGGGGTGGGGCACTCATCAACCTCCATCTCTGCTGCCCTGGGAATCGCAGTGGCAGCCAGGTCCCGGGGTGAAAAACGCAAGGTGGTTGCAGTGATAGGCGATGGGGCCCTGACGGGGGGACTGGCATTCGAAGGTTTGAATAATGCAGGTAATGAAAAAGCCGATCTGCTCGTTATCCTGAATGACAACAACATTTCTATTGATGCAAGTGTAGGTGCTCTTAAGGAATATCTTCTCGATATCACAACCAGCAAAACCTACAACAGGTTCAAGGATAAGGTTTGGAACTTCCTTGGCCTTTCAAGCCGTATGGGATCAAAGGCGAGGTTACTGGCCTCGCAGATCGAGGGAAGCATAAAAGGTACTATGCTCGAGAAGAGTAACCTGTTTGAATCAATGAAATTCAGATATTTCGGACCAATAGACGGTCATGACGTGCTCCATCTGGTTAAGGTGCTGCAGGACATGAAACGGATCCCGGGGCCGAAGCTCCTGCATTGTGTAACGGTAAAAGGGAAAGGCTTTCCTAAAGCTGAAGAGCACCAGACAGTCTTTCATGCTCCTGGAAAATTTGATAAATGTACCGGCGAGCTGATCAAACCTGCGGAGTGTTCGAAGCACCCTCTTTACCAGGAGGTCTTCGGAAATACAATAGTTGAGCTGGCCCGCATGAATGATAAGATCGTTGGTATCACCCCTGCCATGCCAACCGGATGCTCGCTTAATATCATGATGAAGGAGATGCCTGACAGGACCTATGATGTAGGCATTGCAGAACAGCACGCTGTGACATTCTCTGCCGGACTTGCGTCCGACGGGCTCCTGCCCTTCTGCAATATCTATTCGACATTTCTGCAGAGGGCTTATGACCAGGTGGTTCATGACGTTGCCTTACAAGGACTTAAGGTTGTTTTTTGTATCGACCGCGGAGGGTTGGTAGGCACAGACGGTGCAACCCATCACGGTTTCTTCGACCTGGCTTTTATGCGTAACATCCCCGGAATGATCACATCTGCTCCGATGGATGAGGTGGAGCTGCGCAACATGATGTATACCGCACAGCTTGACAAGATAAAAGGACCTTTCAGCATCCGCTATCCGCGTGGTACGGGTGTCATATGCGACTGGCAGCAGCCGTTTGCGGAGATACCTGTAGGTAAGGCACGGTTAATAAATGACGGAAAGGATATTGCAGTGCTGAGCATAGGCCATCCGGGCAATTTTGTTGTTGAAGCGACTGTGCAACTGCGCGACAAAGGTATCTCGGTGAAGCATTATGACATGCGGTTTGCCAACCCGCTTGACGAAGAAGTTCTGCATGACGTGATGAGGAATTTCAGAAAGATCATCACTGTTGAAGATGGTGTCATTAAGGGCGGATTTGGCAGTGCCGTGCTTGAGTTCGCCGGTGATCACGGATATGCGATTAAGATTAGGCGTATGGGGATTCCGGATTATTTTGTCGAACATGGCACCCAGCAGGAGCTGTGGCATGAGTGCGGGTATGATGCAGAGGGCATCAGGCTGGCTATTGAGAATGAACTAGGAGGTACATCGTAGCAACGCGCAATATGTGCGTCGTTCCTGCGGTGGACCCTCCTTCGCTAAAGTTATGGCGACTGGAAGACGATCTTTTAAATTATAATTAAAAACCAACGCTATGAAAAAACTACTTTTGCTGCTTACCATCGCTGTCCTGCTTACATCCTGTGGGAATCCGCCGGCTGGTAAAGAAAACTGGATCCCTCTCTTCAACGGAGAAAATCTTGAAGGTTGGAGCATTAAGATTAAAGGGTCACCTCTCGGTGAGAACTATAAGAACACATTCAGAGTTGAGGATGGGATAATGAAAGTCTCTTATTCTGAATATGATACCTTCGATAATGAATTCGGCCATATTTATTATAAAACACCATACTCTTCATATAAACTAAGACTGGAATACAGGTTCACCGGCGATCAGCTCCAGGGCGGCCCTTCCTGGGGTTTCCGCAATAGTGGCATCATGTTTCATTGCCAGGATCCGGCGACAATACTTCTTGACCAGGACTGGCCTGTCTGTGTTGAGGTTCAGCTGCTGGGAAGCACAGCTGATCAGGAAAGGACGACAATGAATGTTTGTACTCCACATACTCATATAATGATTGACACTACCCTGATTACCGAACACTGTACATCTTCGACATCAAAATACTTTTATGATGATGTCTGGGTCAATGCAGAGCTTGTTGTTTACGGAGACAGTATCATTCATCATATTGTGAATGGTGACACAGTTCTGACATATTCAAAGCCGCAGATCGGCGGCGGTGACTTACCTGAAGGATTTCCTCTCGCAGACGGTACCCTCTTGAAGGAAGGTTATATTGCACTGCAGGCAGAGTCTCATCCTGTTGAATTCAGGAAGGTGGAGCTGCTTAATCTTGTAAAATAAGACAAAAGACAAAAGGGAAAAGATAAAAGAGAGGGAAAATTCCCTATTTTCGCAGACTGTGGGTTTGAGGTGTGAAGTACAAGATTTTAGACTTTCGACTTTCAGACTTTAAGACAATGAGTATGCCCGGATGGCAGGGCCGAGCGTCAAATCCCGACATGTTATGTCGGGATAGCGAGGAGCCGGAAAGTGGGGGAGGCAATTCCGCCATCCGGATGAGATGAGTAAACGAAGTATTGACAGGCAACAAAGTATATTAAAGAAGCATAAGTAATCATGACAATGCCCGGATGGCAGGGCCGAGCGTCAAATCCCGACATGTTATGTCGGGATAGCGAGGAGCCGGAAAGTGGGGGAGGCAATTCCGCCATCCGGATGAGATGAGTAAACGAAGTATTGACAGGCAACAAAGTATATTAAAGAAGCATAAGTAATCATGACAATGCCCGGATGGCGGAATTGGTAGACGCGCTGGTCTCAAACACCAGTGGCAGCGATGCTGTGCCGGTTCGATCCCGGCTCCGGGTACTGAAACGGAAGAAACAGATTTTTGGTCTGTTTCTTTTTTTTGCTCCTGTAAAACATTAGTATTCTGAAATATCCAATCAGGGATTTTGCTGATAGAGGTGGTTCAGTATTGCTATTCGTCAAGAATACTTTTTTCAAGATAAGGTAAAGATATATTTAACGGCAGGCCCCTACGACTGATTTTCAAGGGTTGTTTTAATAGTCAATGATAGCTTGATTAAAAATCTCATGTAGTGTATGATAATCCGGTAGTTGATTAATTATATTTACCTTTAGTAGACACATATGCGGCTTGTACAGAATTCTAAGAAAGGATACGCCCAATTTTATGCCAGGTTAATATGGAACGATAAATAAGCCAGATATATTACCGTACTTTTTGTCAAAGAATATATGTTCAAATTTTTACAAAATATTGACAAGAAAGGTTATAAACCGGGATTCGGAGGCCTGGGTATTTTTAAGTTTATAGGTCCTGGCCTGTTAGTAACCGTTGGATTTATTGATCCCGGAAATTGGGCATCGGACCTGGCCGCAGGGTCCGATTACGGATATGTACTCTTATGGGTGGTAACCCTGTCTACAATCATGCTCGTTATATTGCAGCATAATGTGGCACATCTGGGTATTGCTACCGGCCTCTGCTTATCTGAGGCTGCAACTATATACATAAAACCCCGATATTCAAATCTTCTGCTTTCTTCAGCAATGCTGGCATCAATCTCAACATCATTGGCCGAAATTCTGGGAGGCGCCATCGCACTAAAAATGTTATTTAGTATACCGGTAAGAGCAGGAGCAATTCTGGTTACCATATTTGTCATGGTAATGCTTTATACTAACTCTTATAAAATTATCGAGAAATGGATTATCGCATTTGTTTCAGTAATTGGTCTGTCTTTCCTGTATGAACTTTCGCTGGTAAATATTGACTGGAATTCCGCAATTAGCGGATGGGTTGTTCCATCTTTCCCCAAAGGATCCATTGTTATTATTATGAGTGTATTAGGCGCTGTAGTAATGCCTCATAATCTTTTTTTGCATTCCGAAATCATCCAAAGTCGTCAGTGGAATTTGAAAGACGAAAAAATAATCAAGAAGCAATTGAAGTTCGAGTTTGCTGACACTTTATTCTCAATGATTATTGGTTGGGCAATAAACAGTGCGATGATACTTCTGGCGGCTGCAACCTTTTTCAAGGTCAGAACACCGGTTTCAGAGCTTGAACAGGCAGAACAGTTGCTGGCTCCCCTGCTGGGCAATCATGCACCAATTGTTTTTGCCATAGCACTTTTATTTGCAGGTTTAGCTTCAACTATTACATCCGGAATGGCTGCCGGATCAATTTTCTCCGGTATGTTCAGGGAACCATATGATATTAAGGACAATCATTCACGACTGGGCGTTGCGGCATCGCTGTTAATTGGGTTGGTCATTATATTTTTAATATCAAATCCGTTTAACGGACTGATTATATCACAAATGTGTCTGAGTATTCAATTGCCCTTCACGGTTTTTTTACAGGTTTACCTCACTTCTTCAAAAAGAGTGATGGGAAAATATAAAAACACAACTCTTTCTAAAGTCCTGCTCTATACTATTGGTGGTATCGTGACACTTTTGAATATTGCATTATTCATAAGTATATTCAAATAACCACGTTATAACAATTAAAAACAGTCCGGGACTAGAGGAATTGTTATAAGATGGTTAATATCACTGTCTTTTTCAGGTAGTCTTCGGTTCTGAAAATTTATTTTTTCTTTATACCTGTAAGTCAATTCCTTATAAAACCCTTATAGTTTTCAGTATATTTTTGAAAGGTCAAAAAATCTTTGAAAATGACCTGGAGAATTATTTTGGCTGTAATTACTTTACTCATTTCAGTGGCAGCTATTGTATATGTTGGCAGTCTTTTTTTAAACTACCTTGATGAAATGTTTCCTAATCATTTAGAGTAATTTTAAAAGTCCGGGAATCTGACCCTCTGGCATCCCGCAATGTCATTCTAGTGTGGTTCAGGATGCTGTAATGATCTTCCCTCAGTTTTTGGAAAAGGATTTTAAAGATGGCTTATAAAAGAAATTACTAATGAGTACCAATGGAAAAACATATCCAATAGTTTTAAAGGAGACCGGGAACCTGCTGTGGATGCTCGGTTATATTTTTATTATCCCCGGAATTGTCTCCGCTTTATACAGAGAATGGTACTCAATGTTAGGATTCATTCTTTCAGCTTTTATTACTATGACTTTTGGCCAGGCATTAAGGTATCTGAACAGAAACGCCGATGAACCACTTTTTAATAATGCACTGATTATTGTCTCATTTGGATGGCTCCTCGCAACTATTATGGGAGGCCTGCCGTTTTTTGTAATTGCCAGCATTACACCTTCCGATGTATTAAACGGACTTGTTCCTGAAGGGGCATCTTACCAGTCAAGCCTTCCATATTTCAGGAACCCGCTTCATTGTTTCTTCGAGAGCATGAGTGCATACACCACTACTGGCCTTACAATGGTAGTCCATGAACCGTCAGTCGGGAAAGGGGTATTATTCTATCGTAGTTTTGCACAGTGGATTGGAGGAGCCGGGTTTGTCATTCTTGCCCTGGCAGTTCTCAATCCCGGCTCAGGCCGAAGTTCAATTCTTTTGTACAGATCTGAAGCAACCGGAATAAAATTAAAACCTAAAATCATCGAGACAACAAGGGGAATTTGGAAAGCCTATTTTCTTATTACTCTATTTTCGACCTTATACCTGATTATTGGTACAAGACTGATCCTCCCTGATTATCCTCTTGCTGATAATCTTTTTGATTCAATTAACCATGCAATGGCTGGCCAGTCAACCGGTGGCTTCAGTACTCTGGATGACAGTATTGCCACATACAAGTCTCCAATGATGGACATATTATATATTTTACCCATGGCTCTCGGTTCATTTTCCCTGCCTTTTTTTTACAGAGTTATCTTTTTGAAGCATTTCAGTGAATTCTGGAAAGATATACAGACAAGGGGACTTATTATTTCATATTTTGTTGGCGGTGTGGTACTTGCCCTGTTGCTATGCTATGCTAAAATTGTCCCAAATCCTGTCCGTGAAGGTATTTTTCAGTTTGTAAGCGCTATGTCTACAACCGGTTGGCAGACTTCAAATATCAGCATTTGGGACACGCCTTCAATAGTGTTTATTGTGTTTGCAGGAATGTTTATCGGAGGAGCATCAGGTGCAACTGTTGGCGGAATTAAAATGATCCGGGCCCTTATAATAGGAAAGGGTATAAGATGGCAGGTGAATAAAGCCTTCATATCGCATAATACCATTCAAACAATCCGGTTTGATGGCAAACAAATGTTGCCGGATCAGATGAATGCCGAACTGGCAAATGCTGCTGTATTTGCATTTCTCTTCCTGCTAATTATTCTTGCCGGGACTTTTATCACATATTTTTTCATGCCTGATGGCTTTTCCTTTGCAGATGCACTTTTTGAATCAACCGCCGCTCAATCAACGGCGGGGCTTTCGACCGGGATTACGGAACCGGGTATGCACCCGGCAATAGAGGCGACATATATATTTCAGATGTGGGTTGGTCGTCTTGAAATCATTCCGGTCTTTGCTCTGTTCCGTGCGCTGATAATTGGAACCGGATACAGAAAGATTTAACTGTGTTACAATAGCAAGTAATGGGCTAACTTTGTATATCAAAAGAGATTGGAAAAATGAACAGGTCAGGTACTTTCAGAAAAGAAAAATCCATTTTGGTTCATTATATGATTGTAATCTTTACAGTGGTTACAGTATCTGCAGCCTGTTTTCTTTTCAAAGATATAATAGGCTATCGCATTGTTTCCTTTATCCTGTTATTTATCGTCTCTATTCTGGCTGTCTTTTTCGGAACAGGGCCCATACTTCTCGCCTCAACTCTCAGTGCCGCCATCTGGGATTATTTTTTTATACCCCCTTCATTCACTCTGCATATAGGCGAAACGGAAGATACCCTTCTGCTGGTGATGTTTTTTATAGTTGCTCTACTCAATGGCATTCTGACATCCCGCATCAGGAGACAGGAAATCAACGCCAGAAAAAGAGAGGAACGGACCCTCGCACTTTATGAACTTTCAAAGGAGCTGCTGACGGCTTCCGGGTTATCAGAGGTTGTGCTGGTAGCTGAAAAATATTATAAACAGTACTTTGACGTAAGCCGGATTGTTTTTCTCGGGGAAACAGACGGAGAATTAAATGTAATTCCTTTAAATGACGGAGAACAAAAATTGACTGAAGAAGACAAACAGGTTGCATCATGGGTGCATAAAAGCTCAAATAAGGCCGGCAGGTATATGGTGGACTTCCCTTCGTCAAACGGATCATTCTATCCTTTAAGAGGCAGCCAGAAGTGCCTTGGAGTGATCTGTGTGTGGTATACAAAAGCTTTGACTCCTGCTGAGGAACAGTTTATGGAAACACTTATTGCCCTGATTGCCGGTAAAGTTGAGCGGGAATTCCTGAGCGCAATGGCAAAAGATGCCTATGTTCTCTCTGAATCGGATAAACTTTACAGAACACTCTTCAATTCAATTTCCCATGAACTGAGGATTCCTGTTGCAGCCATAATGGGCGCTACAGATACTCTGCTTTCTGACAGATATCCCGAACAAACCAGAAAAAGACTATACTCTGAAATGAGTCAGGCTTCCGTCAGGCTTAACAGGCTAATAGAGAATCTTCTTAATATGTCCAGGCTTGAATCCGGGCACCTTTCGCCGCGGCCAAACTGGTGTGACGTCCATGATCTTGCTAACAAAGTATCAGTAACCCTGAAACAGGAATTAAGTCAATATAAATTCATTCAGGAAATTCCGGAAGACATGCCTCTGGTCTATATTGACTTTGGCCTGATGGAACAGGTACTTCACAATCTTGTCTTAAACGCCACGCAGTATGCTCCGGAGGGGACCACAATAAGCGTTTCATTCAACTATGACAAGGCAGGCAAACTGATAGTCAGGGTTATGGACCGGGGAAAGGGATTCAGCCCGACGGAACTTAGCCTGCTCTTTAATAAATTTTACAGAGGAGACGGCGCTTTTTCTGGTGGCACCGGCCTTGGATTATCTATTGTAAAAGGTTTCGTAGAGGCGCAAGGGGGCTCAGTATCAGCCGCGAACAAAGAGGATGGCGGAGCAGTCATCACGATTGAAATTCCAGTCAGGATTTCTGAAATTAGTGAGAATGAACAAAATTAACCATGTGATGAAAACCGGAGAACTTATTCTGATTATTGACGATGAAGTCCAGATCCGACGGCTTCTTGAAATTACATTGTCAGCAAATGGCTTCAAAATATCTGAGGCAGCAACCGGCAAAGAAGGGTTAATCTTCGCCTCTCAACATCAGCCAGAGCTCATAATTCTTGATCTGGGACTTCCGGACCTGGAAGGATTTGATGTTTTAAAGAGACTAAGAGAATGGTATGATAAATCAATAATAATTTTATCAGTTCGCAACTCTGAAGAGGATATTATCCGCGCTCTTGATAATGGTGCTAATGACTATCTGACCAAGCCATTCCGGACAGGTGAGTTACTTGCAAGAATCAGAGCTGCAATACGGCAAAACAAATCACCTGATAATGGCCCGCGCCTGGAATTTGGTAATATTACAATAGATCTTGATAAGCATTTAGCCTTTAAGAATAATGATATAATTAAACTCACTTCCACTGAATTCTCCCTGCTGGCCCTGCTGGCTAAAAATTCCGGAAGAGTGCTTACTCACCAGTATATTCTTAAAGAAGTCTGGGGAATTGGGCAGATTGAGCAGACACAGTATCTTCGGGTATTTATAGCTCAGATCAGGAAAAAAATTGAAGAAGATCCTTCAAAACCGGTTTTATTAATTACAGAATCCGGGATTGGTTACAGGTTTGGCGCTTAGAAAACCTATCAACGACAGATGTTGAGATGATTTTTGATATCCAATCATTCCCATGTGATTACGGAAATCCTCTTTTTCCCGTCCATCTTAACAGTCAGGCTGTTTTCAAACCGGACATGGGTAACATACTTTTTTTGTTTAATGATTTGTTGCTTCTTCAGTATGTCCCAGTCCAAAACAGAGCTTTTCTGATTATGCTGAATAGAAAAATACCCGACATTCATTGATGTGACATTGTGAAAGAAGTGCGACCCTGACGAGGCATCGAGCGGAAAATCATCAAGGCTGGTTTCGATTATAACCTTTGCATTGCATATCTGAGGCCATGTTACCGGAATTCCGATCCACCGGTCGACCGTACCCCACCTTCCCGGGCCCAATAAAATATACTGGCTGCCACTCCTGATCATTTCATCGTTAAAAGAGGCTACCTCAGCAGCGATCTCAAGCGTTTTGGTTTTGTCAAAATCGTCTTTGTTGACATAAATCACATCATGGATATTGTTTATCATTCCATTGCCCATACTTTTTTCCGCAAAAAGCAGGATATGTGTTTTGTCTATCTCATCCATATTGACCTCATAGTCAAGCGATGCACCAATTATAGGTTTGATTTGCAGCAGATAAAACGAAGCTTTATTATTATTATCCCTGGCTAAATCAACAGCAAACTCAATTTCAACCGGAGTACCAAGCGCCTCCTTGACAATATCCAGGATCTCTACCAGCGTGTCAGCCAAAGGTATGTACCGGTATTTCAGGATATCAGCAAAATTGATAATTCTGGGTCCTGCCTTGTCTGTTCCCGCGTAAACTGTTTTATTCTCAGCAGAATAAACTGATGCACAATGTTTAATTACTCCATGCCTCTCAGCATCCTCTATGCTTAACCTTACCAGCCCGGCAGTATCTCCCTCGAGCAGATTAAACTCTTTCTTAGCCAGGTCAACAGCCAAAAGTTCAATCTGGGAATTTAAATACTGGTCTTTTGGAGTATTTATTTCCAGGTTCGGATATTTTGGTGAAAATCTGAAGGCTTTTTCGCCTTCTACCACATAAGTCCCCAACCCTACCGCGATAACAGCAAATCCGTCTTCGGGCTGCATATAGCTGTAAGGGTAATAGTTATATGACTGGCTTACCCCGCTGATATGCGGATAATACGTATTTTCATATTGCTCACCTACAACTTCCTGAATTATTACTGCCATCTTTTCTTCTTCAATCTTGTAATTGATGGCATTGATATAACCCCGGGCGGTATCAGAATATATGGATGCATATACCAGTTTGATTGCATCCATCAGTTGTCTTAAACGGATTTCAATATCCTCATTGCTGTTTGGCAGCAGATAGGTTTCAAAAATTCCAGCGAAAGGCTGCATCAGGGAATCTTCAAAAAGCCCTGAAGAACGAACTGCCAGGGGTTTGGTTATTTTCTCGAGGATAATCCGCAATTTCGCTTCCAAAGCAGGTGAAAGTCTCCCTTCAATAAAAAGCCGTTTTATTGTATCGTACCTGGTTTCTGAATAGATTTTATCCCTCAGCTTGTTATTATCGAGGAAGCCCTCAAATTCATCAGTGCCTATGATAAAGGTCCGGGGCGCTTTTATATTGATACCCTGAACATAATTTGATATGTCAAAATTATAGATCAGAGTATGGATAAACGCCAGTCCTCGCCCTTTACCTCCAAGTGCACCCGTTGACAGCAGAATTATATTGCTCTCTTCAAGGATCAGCGTTTCGTCAAACTCGACAATTTTGCCTTTGTTTTTCTCGTATTTGAGTTTTTTTACAACATTTATTAGGTACTCCCTCAGGCTTTCGGCATCCCTGAAATCGCTTATTTTCTTTGGTGCAATTTCCCTTGCAAGCTGGATCTCGCCCCGGGCAGTAAGCCATAATGAAAAATGATTCTTCTTTGCATGGTATAACAACGTTTCAGTCGGGATGGATTGAAGCTGTTCTTCAAATTCATTCATGTTCTTGGCAGTGCCGATTGTTTCTCCGGCTCCGTCCTTGTAAATAAAATCACCAAATCCGAGATTGTAGCTTATAAAGTATTTAATATCCTGGGCGAGAGTATCTGAATCCTTGTAAATAAATACACAGTTTAATTCTTTGGCTTTCTTCTCATTCTCCTGATCTGACGATTGGATAATAGTGGGCAGGTCTGGAATTTCAGACTTAATGAATTTAACCAGTTCAAAACCTGCGTTTTCGTCGAATTGTCCGTCTTTCTGAAATTTCACATCAGAAATCAGACAAAGGAAGAATTCCTTGTATTTGTTAAAGATGTCTATTGCCTCTTCGTAATTCGATGCCATTAAAATTTTGGGACGAACCCGCAGACGAAGCAGCTTATACAATTCATCCATGGAGCTGACGTCCTCAATTATTCGTCTGGTCTGCTCCATTACACTATGATAAAGCAGGGGAATGTAACGCGAATAATATTTTGCCGAGTCTTCGACAATCAGTATAATCCGACTATAACCTACTTTGGTGTCGTTCTCAACATTTACATGGTCCTCGAGTTGTTTGACCATTGCAAAAAATATCCTTGAATCTCCGTTCCAGACAAAAACGTTGTCAATAAGGTGCGTTTTCTTTTGCTCGGTCTGAAAGAAATGTATGAATTGATTGTTATTGAGCAATAAATAAATGGGAATGTATTTGTACAGTGCTTTCAGTTTTTGTGCAATTTCTATAGGCCCCTTCTTATCAATGCCCACCATGATAATTATTAAGTCGAAGTGCCTGGAATAAAGTTTTTCAAAGGCTTCTTCAAACGACCCTACACCGGTAATTCTGGGTATTGATGTTAAATTCAACTGGTAATAAACCCCCAGGATATAATCGGAAAATTTACCTTCACGTTCAAGACTGTAAGCATCATAAAGATTTGAAATAATTAAAATCTCTTTTACTTTAAACTTCATCAGATCATGGAATACATCACGGTCATAATTGTTTTTCTCGAGGAAATTCTGGAGAAGTTTTCGCTTGTTTAAGAGAAAATCCCTGGCTGCCTGGAACTTTTGCTTGAGATCTTCATCATCCCTGAATTTCTTTATGGCAACCTCACCCTGCAAGGTGTTTAAATAATTGCAGATCAGGGTAGAAATATTGTTTATCAAATCTCTTTCCTCCTTCATAAACGGACCTTCGTCTATGTCAGAAAACTCTTTTGTATAGTAAACCTCTATTTCCCCGACCTTATCATCGATTGTGAGAAAGGGTTGCCGTTGTCTCCATTTGGTAGATTTAAAATTCGGCGAAATGTATTCCTGGCCGTCAAAGCTGATTCTCGCAACAGTGAATTCAGGATATTGCCAGGCGTCAGGTATTATGTATACAATTTGCTTTAATGCATTTTCGACAGATTTTTCGGCCTGAAGAATTGACGTGGTTTGATTGATACACGACAACTCTTTCAGACGCTCTGTCTTTTCATACATGACTTTCTTTAGTCCTTTTTCAGTCGCAATAACCCTGTCAAGGCCGTATATAACATTTATAAAGCCTGATATCAGCAATGCGAGGGTTTCAACAAACTGTTTCTCTTCTTCCAGGAAGGGTTGGTCATTAGATTCCAGATCATCACCTGAATAATAAACCTGGATCGAGCCTCTTTTTGCTGAAATGGTCTTAAAAAATACTTTTAATAACCATGGCGTTTCAACAAAACCGGATGAGGAGAACTCCTGATCATCATATTTAATGCGCGATTTAATGAGTTCAGGAAACCGGAATGCCTGCGGAATAATCTCGATTATCCCGGTCAGGGTGGTATCTATCGAAAGTCCGTTTCTCAGTATCTTCGAAATCTCATTAATACAGGCAAAAATCCTGTTGGGTTCACTTATCTCACTGCTTTTCGCATCATCCTTATCTGAAGGGTGCCTGATTTCATTGCCCTTGATTATATTTAAAAAGCCGGCAATTAAGTTGGCCATGTTACCCAGCAGCTCCTCCTCGGACTTCAGGTATATTTCCTTATTGCTGACCGGAAAACCCTTCAGGTAATAGAATTCAATAGTGCCGGATTTACTGTCAATAGTCGTAAAATCCTCTTTTAAGCTCCATTGGTACTCTTCAAAATTCTTATCTGAACTCAGGTATTCTTTCCCGTCATAAATGATTCTTGCAACGGAGAATTCAGGATATTGCCAGGATTTTGGCATATTCCTGCAGATTTGCAATAGAGTGTCATCAATGTTTTTCTCTTCACTGATTACCCGGGAGCGCTCCAGCCTGATTCCGGTATCTTCTTCAACAACCTCTGACTGACTTATTGCCTTTTGTGAGTTTAAGTAGTTGCAAACAATAGTTGCTATGTTTTCAAGCAATTGTCTCTCCTCATGTAAAAAAGGACCTTCATCAGCCTTAGGGAGCTGTTTTGAATAGAACACATCAATGGCTCCCCATTTTTTATCATAAGTTTCAAAAATTTGTTTTTGAATCCACCGGGTCTCCTTGAAACTCTCAGGCCGGTATTCCTGGCCATCATATTTTATACGGGCATAAGCATATTCTGAGTATTGCCATCCTTTGGGTATCTCTTTAACTATCTCATAAAGTGTATTTTCGACTGAATCCCTCCTGCTGATAATCTTGTTTATCAGGTAAATAATCGACAAGCCTTTCTGACTTTGAATTTTTTCAGCCAGAAGTTTCTGCATTTCCTTTTGCCAATGCGTTATATCTTCCATTGTCAGTTAAGGTCAAGGAATACTAAAATCAGAAAGGTAATTATCTGAATGATAACCAGTTCATTTGTTTCATAAAACTTAAGGCCTGAAACAAAATAATATGAAAGTTATGAAAATATCCCGATTAATTTTTTGTCGGAAAGTTATAGTGTCAAGGATTTTAATTATATAAATTTGTTAATTATCACAAAACCCACCTTAAAAAATCAAAACCCATGTCCAAAGCAGTTGAAGAATTCATGGCGAAAATCATCGCCAAAAATCCCGGTGAGATTGAATTTCACCAGGCTGTAAAAGAAGTCACGGAGTCAATTATGCCGTTTATTGAGGAGAACCCTAAATACCGGTACCCTAAAATTCTGGAGAGAATAGCCGAACCTGAAAGGGTAATCATCTTCAGAGTACCCTGGATGGATGATAAAGGTGAGATTCAGATAAACAGGGGTTACAGAATAGAAATGAATAGTGCTATCGGACCCTATAAAGGTGGTTTACGATTTCATCCTACCGTGAATTTAGGTATCCTTAAGTTCCTCGCTTTTGAACAGGTTTTTAAAAATAGCTTAACAACCCTTCCTATGGGAGGTGGCAAGGGAGGATCGGATTTCGACCCCAAAGGAAAAACTGACAATGAAGTAATGCGATTCTGCCAGTCTTTCATGAGTGAACTGTTCAGGCATATCGGAGCAGATACGGATGTACCTGCCGGTGATATCGGTGTCGGAAGCAGGGAAATTGGCTATATGTTTGGTCAGTACAAGCGACTTAGAAATGAATTCACAGGCGTTCTGACCGGAAAAGGACTGGAATGGGGAGGAAGCCTTATCCGGCCACAGGCAACAGGTTATGGACAGGTTTATTTTGCCGAGGAAATGCTTAACACAAGAGGTGACAGCCTGAGAAATAAGATATGTACTGTCTCGGGTTCAGGTAACGTGGCGCAATATGCCACTGAAAAAGCAATTCAAATGGGCGCCAAAGTGATTACGTTATCGGATTCCAATGGTTATATCTACGATGCTGAAGGAATTAATGAGGAAAAGCTTGCCTTCGTAATGAATCTGAAAAATGTAAAAAGAGGAAGGATCAAGGAATATGCTGATAAATACAAGTGCAAATATGTTGACGGAAAACCGGCACCATGGGAAGTTCCCTGCCAGGTTGCTTTGCCTGCTGCTACTCAAAATGAAATATCAGGCCCTGACGCTACATTATTGATCAAAAACGGTTGCTTCGTAGTCTCTGAAGGCTCTAATATGCCCTCAGTACCGGATGCAGTCGAGATATTTCTTAAGAGCAGGATTCTGTACGGCCCCGGTAAAGCTGCCAATGCCGGCGGAGTAGCCACTTCTGGTCTGGAAATGAGCCAGAATTCAATGCGCCTGTCATGGACGAGCCAGGAAGTTGACAGCCGCTTACATCAGATAATGAAGGATATCCATGCCACTTGTGTGAAATACGGGATAGAAAAAGATAAGTATATTAATTATGTTAATGGTGCCAATATTGGTGGATTTGTTAAAGTCGCCGAAGCCATGCTAGCCCAGGGATTGGTCTAGGATATTTTAACAATGGATAAGCTCAGAAAAAATACTTTCAGGGAAACTTCCTTTGAGCTGTTGATGCATAAGAGGATTCAATATGTCTTATTGATTTGCAGCAAATATGATGCCTTTATAATGGAAGAAGATGGGAAAATTGATGAAAAAATTTTCAACGATTATGTCTCATTTAATATCCGTTACCCTCCGCAGTTTATTCATGTTTCGTCTGCATCGGAAGCGATGGAATTACTGGGCAGAAGACAGATCGATTTAATTATAAATATGCTAAGTATCAGCGATCTGGATCCCTTTGAACTTTCTTCGAATATTAAGAAACTTTACCCCGAAAAACCTATTGTAATCGTTGCTCCTGATTCAAGGGAAATATCTCTCAGATTAAAAAACGAGGATTTATCATGCATTGATTATGTTTTCAGTTGGCTGGGAAGTACAAATATCCTTTTCCCGATCATTAACCTTATTGAAGATAAATTAAATGTAGATGAAGATAATAAACATGAGGGAGTACAATCCATATTATTGATTGAAAACTCAGTTAAGACGGCTACAATTTATTTGCGCCATCTTTACAAAATAATCCTTGAACAGTCACGGGAATACATGATCGAGGGCCTTAACGAGCATCAGAAAATGATGCAAATGCGGGGAAGACCCAAAATTCTGCTTGCTACCAGTTATTCTGAAGGGTTGCAGCTATTCGAGAGACATAAATCACAGCTCCTGGGTGTAATTACCGATGTTGACACAAACCAAAACGGACTTAAAAGCCTGGGTACTATTGAAGATTTTTTTAAGCAGATAAAAGAACATGATCCTAACATTCCTGTCTTAATTCAATCTGCAGACCCTGAAAATGAAAAATATGCAAAAGAATTCGGGAACGGATTTTTAAATAAAAATTCCAAGTCTCTTCCGGCTGAGCTAAAAGCTTTTATGAAAAGCCTTTTCTCTTTTGGCGATTTTGTTTTTACTGATCCTGAAACAGGACTGGAAATTGCGAGGGTTTCTGATTTGCAGAATTTCCAGCGCAGGTTATTTGAAATTCCTGACGATTCGCTTCGTTACCATCTCTCAAGAAACCATTTATCCAAATGGCTATATGCACGTGCTTTGTTTTCACTTGCTGAGTTTTTGAAAAAGATAAGCCTTGATGACTTTGCCAGTCTTGACCAGGCACGCCGTTTTATTTTTGATGCCATTGCCAACTTCCGGCTTAACAAGGGACATGGCGTCATTGCCGAATTTTACCGGGAACATTTTGATGAATACCTGACATTTACAAAAATAGGCGAGGGATCAATCGGGGGGAAAGCTCGTGGATTGGCTTTTCTGGATAGCATAATTAAACAAAATCAATATTTCGTAAGTTTTGAAGATACGGTGGTTTCAATACCGCGAACAGTAGTGCTCAGCACAGATGTATTTGATGAATTCATTACTCAAAACAACCTGTACGGAACAGGTTTTTCGCATCAAAGTGACATAGAAATTCTTGAAGCTTTCGTCGGAGCAAAGCTGCCAGCAAGAATTCATAAGGATTTATATGTCTTTATTTCAAAAATAAACGGCCCTGTGGCAATACGCTCATCAAGTTTACTTGAAGATTCACATTTTCAGCCATTTGCCGGGATTTATTCCACATATATGATCCCCAAAGCTGAAGACGATGTGACGATGCTGGAATTGCTGAGCATTGGGATAAAAAGTGTTTATGCATCTGTTTTCTTCAAGGGCAGCAGAGACTATATGACAGCTACCGGGAACCTGATAGAAGAAGAGAAAATGGGCATCGTGCTCCAGGAGGTTTGCGGACAGAAATATGGAAATCGTTTCTACCCGACTATTTCAGGTGTCGCAAGATCAATTAATTTTTATCCCATTGAACCTGAAAAATCAGAAGATGGATTTGTCAGCCTTGCCTTTGGTTTAGGTAAATATATTGTCGACGGAGGGATGGCACTCAGGTTTTCACCAAAGTACCCACGAAAGGTATTGCAATTGTCAGATACTAAAATGGCTTTGCGCGAAACCCAGCATGAATTTTATGCTCTCGACCTTAACCCGGCCAGTTTTATTCCCAGTACCGACGATGCAGTAAACCTGCTTAAGCTTAAAATCAGCGACGCGGAAAAAGATGGCTCGCTTAAATTTGTGGCTTCCACTTACGATTATCAGAATGATATTATAAGAGATGGCATAAGTGATGATGGTGAAAGAATAATAACCTTTTCCAGTGTTCTGAAGTATGATCTGTTTCCCCTCGATGATATTTTGAAAACAATCCTTGAAATCGGCCAGCAACAGCTGAACAATCCTGTTGAAATAGAATTTGCAGTAAATATTGACCCTGAAAGAAAAAAAAACATTTTGTTTAATCTCCTGCAAATCAGGCCAATTGTTGAAAACACCGAAATAATCAAAGATAAACTGGAAGAGATATCTCATTCGGATACAATCATTCTTTCAAATTCAGCCCTGGGAAACGGAACCATAAACGGGATATGTGACCTGATATATGTTAAAACTGAAAACTTCACTGCAGCAAAAAACCAGGAAATTGCCGCTAAGCTCAACGAAATAAATGATGAGTTTCTGAAAGAGCGGAGAAACTATATATTGATCGGGCCAGGCAGATGGGGTTCAAGTGATCCGTGGCTTGGAATACCTGTTAAATGGCCGCAAATTTCTGCAGCCAGGGTTATAATTGAATCAGGACTAGATAATTACCGGGTCGATCCGAGCCAGGGAACGCACTTTTTCCAGAACCTCACAGCTTTCAGGGTGGGCTTCTTTACAATTAATCCCTCTATTGGCGATGGCTTTACCGATTTTGATTTTTTATCAGCTGCTGATGCCTTTTTCGAGGATCAGTATCTAAGGCATATAAGATTTCCGGAACCGCTGGTCATTAAAATCGACGGCAGAAAAAAAATCGGTGTTATAATGAAGCCGAAGAGTTGAAATTACCAGGTGTATGTTTTAAAGACCTTTTATCATATTCGGCCACTAATTGCTCCCTGCTGATTGGTCTGCCATGTCCCGGCAGAAAAGTATGACACCCGGTGTCAAGCAGTTTCTTCCAGCTTACCATCAGCTCATCAACGTCATCGGCAAACGGCGGGAACGGGCTGCCCGGCATGGTCCCTATGACCGAATCGCCAGCCAGTGCAATTTCACCGTCAATCACAACTGCTACCCCTCCCGGTGAATGCCCTGGTACGTGCATGACATATCCTTCAATCCCCAGCCCGGAAAGATCCATGAACTCATTGATGACAATATCCGGTATGCAGCGTTCATAGCTGAACATCGACATCATCTTCCGTCCGATGGAAACGATGCCTCGGGTAATACCGTAGGTCCCTTCCGGAATTGGCATATCTCCACTTTCAAGGGCTTCTTTTTCTAAAGCCTGAACAAGAACTTTTGATCCGTATTCCTTTTGCAGCCATGCAACATTCCCGGCATGGTCAAAGTGAGAATGCGTCAGAATCACGGCAACAGGTTCAATCCCTCTTCTTATCAGAGCCCTGTTAATCCTTGTGCGGTCAGACTGTATCCCCGTATCGATGACGATGCTCTGATTCTGGTTGCTTACAACATAAATATTGCAGCGTGCAGGGGTCAACTTTGACACCTCTGCTCCCTGATGTGTTCTTAGTGGTTCCATGGTGTCCTAATATACAATTCTTTCTGTATCTTAATCATCATTCAGGTACCGTAACAGGCTAATATTTATTAACTTTATACAGTCATTTAATTAATAAATTGAGTTCCTTACCTTTTTATCAGGTTGATGCATTCACTTGCGGAAAATTCACAGGTAATCCTGCCGGTGTATGTGTTACCACAGGCTGGCTTCCCGGTGATCTGATGCAGAAGATCGCATTGGAAAACAATCTTGCTGAGACTGCCTTCATCGTACCGGAGGGTGATGAATGGCTTATCCGATGGTTCACTCCGGTCACGGAGGTTGATCTTTGCGGCCACGGAACGCTGGCTTCATCCTTTGTTGTAATGGACATACTCGAGACCGAAAGGCAGGAAGTGACCTTTCGTACCATGAATATGGGAGACCTGATTGTCAGGAAAAAGGGCGATATGCTGGAGCTTGACTTTCCGACCGATACATTGCATAAATGCGATCTGCCTCGACTGGTTATGGAAAGTCTTGGTAAAGAGCCTGTTGAGTGTTTCATGGGGAGAAGCGACTTTCTTCTGCTTTTCGGAAGCGAGGCTGAGATACTTGCGCTCAAACCTGATTTCAGGAAGCTTGCCAAGGCGGACGGCCGCGGTATTATAGTTACTGCCCCTGGTTCTGATACCGATTTTGTCTCAAGGTTTTTTGCACCGCAGGCTGGAATAGATGAAGATCCGGTAACAGGGTCAGCACATACCACCCTTACACCTTTCTGGTCTGCCAGGCTTGGAAAAACATTAATGACAGCCAGACAATTGTCTGCACGGAGAGGTTACCTCGAATGCACCTTAAAAGGTAACAGAACCCTTATTGCGGGACGTGCTGTCCTATTTCTCAAAGGTGAAATATTTATTTAAAAAGAACTGGTATGAAAAAGTTTTTATTATCATATTTCAGGTTGCCAGCAAGCATCATTGTATTGCTTTTCATTTTTATAGTTGTTGGCTGTAAGAAGCAGAATGACAATCCACCATTCGCCTCAAGTGACTATGTTGTTTTTGCATCGAACTCTCTTGGTATGCACTGTCTTAATCCAACCTATGACGAAGCCGTGATCCTTCCTCCTTACAATACAATACTGGCGCAGGTTGTTAAAAGAGGAAATCCACCAGTAATAACAACGAGCGGTATTACGGTAGAGTACAAAATCTCAGGAAACACATCATCATACGGCAAGCGTCAGTATGGAGGCTTCTGGGATCATATTACCGCATTGTTTGGTATGGCCTCGCTGCAACATGACATAGGGCTCACGGGCAACGGGCTTAGCGGAGCAATGACTGCAGCTTCAGGGCGTTTTGAGGCAACAGGAATTCCTGTTGTGCCTGTTAATGACCAGGGTGTATGGGATCCTTTACAGGTAGCGGAGATTACCGTAAAAGATGGTTCCGGGAATATTGTCGCTGCAACAAGAGCTACAGTCCCCACCTCCGATGAGATCAACTGTGCAAAGTGTCATGGAACGGATGCATTTAACGATGTTCTTACCAAGCATGATGATAAGGTAGGAACATCACTTATGCAGTCAAAACCTGTTCTCTGTGCTAAGTGCCATGGTTCGGAGGCTTTGGGAGTGTCCGGCAGAGGATCGTCAGGTAAATACCTTTCCGAGGCTATCCATGGTTATCACGCAGACAAAGGAGCCTCATGCTATGACTGTCATCCCGGTCAGACAACAAAATGTAATCGCAGCATAAAGCACACGGCAGCAGACGGTTACTGCACTACATGCCACGGTACAATGGCCCAGGTAGCATCCTCAACCAGCACCAGGGTACCATGGGTTAATGAGCCATCATGCTCCACATGCCACAACGAAGCAACAGATGTTGGCTCAACGTCAGCGCTTTACAGAGAATCAAAAGGTCATGGAAACATGATGTGTACTTCCTGCCATGGCAGTCCTCACGCAATGGTTCCATCATCAAAAGATGTAGATAATTACCAGGCAATGCAATACCAGCCTTACAGCACCTCCCCAAAGACACTTGGCAGCTGCGGCACATGTCATGATAGTTCAAGAGGAGAGGATGATATGGGTGAGTATGCAGAAAAGCATGGCGGCAGCAACCCTGAAACAATGAACGGATGCTTTATTTGTCATACATCAGTAAGCACCAGTACAAGCGAATGGCCGCATGCCTATACCTGGAAAAACAGCAACAAATAATCGCCGGCAGATTTCAATGATTTTACATCGGGCACTTAAGCAACCAACTTAAGTGCCCTTTGAGTTTCTTTGAATTGGCTGCAAAAACGATTAAGTTTGTCGCTCGAATTGAATGAGGATGACAAAGAAGGATGCCGTACACCCTTACGGTGAAAAACAGGCACAATTTGACAAACGTTACCTGCGTATGGCAGGGATATGGTCAGAGAACTCCTATTGCCGGAGAAGATGTGTGGGTGCTCTTATCGTGAAAGACAAAATGATCATCTCTGACGGTTACAACGGTACACCATCAGGTTTTGAAAATGTATGCGAGGATGAGAACAATGTGACCAAACCGTACGTTCTCCACGCTGAAGCCAATGCCATCACCAAGGTTGCAAGATCAAACAATTCAAGCGAGAATTCGACCCTCTACATTACAGATTCACCCTGTATGGAGTGCGCCAAACTCATCATTCAGTCTGGCATCAGGCGCGTTGTATACAGCAACCAGTACCGTAACCTGGACGGCATCGAACTCCTCAGACGTGCAGGCATCGAGCTTGTTTATATCAATATAGAAGAAAAGAAAAATGAAATATAACAGAGCATATCTTCCGCTTATAATTGCAGTTGGATTAGCCATTGGGATCCTGGTCGGGTTTTACATGCCTCACCCTCAGAACGGTCTTTATACCAACTTCCCTCCATCAAACGATAAGCTCAGCCGCATACTGGATATAATCGAATCTGATTATGTTGACACTGTTGACCGTGATGCGCTTGTTGAGGCAGCTGTCCCGGTGATGTTGCGCAAGCTTGATCCGCATTCGGTATATATACCGGCACGTGACCTGGCGCAGGCAAATGAACCGCTGCAGGGCAACTTCGACGGGATAGGCGTTACATTCCAGATGCTGACTGACACCGTTCAGATAATAAGTACCATATCCGGAGGTCCTTCCGAGAAAGCCGGTATCACCCCGGGAGACAGGATCATCTTCGTCGATGATACACTTATTGCAGGAAAGAGTATCCCTGATGAGGAAGTTGTAAAAATGCTCAAAGGCCCGCGCGGGACAAGGGTTGATCTGAAGATTGAAAGAAAAGGAGTCGATTCGCTTTTGCCATTCGCCATTGTTCGTGATAAAATCCCGATTTACAGCATCGACGTATCATACATGATGTCTGATGACGTCGGATACATCAAGATCTCCAACTTTGCCCTCACAACACATGATGAGTTTAAGAAAGGTCTGAATGAACTGAAAGCCCAGGGCATGAAGAAACTAATCCTGGATCTCAGGGGTAATTCAGGCGGTGTCATGGATGCAGCTACGATGATCGCTGACGAGTTTCTCCCGGCAGGAGAGCTTATCGTATTCACCCTTGGTAAGTCAAAGCCAAGGCAGGACGTAAGGGCAACCGCAGACGGCGAGTTTGAAAAGGGAGACCTGGTCATCCTTATTGATGAATGGAGCGCCTCGGCCAGTGAGATACTTGCGGGCGCCGTGCAGGATAATGACCGCGGTACTATAATAGGCCGCCGTTCATTTGGCAAAGGCCTGGTACAGGAACCTGTATCATTTCGCGACGGATCAGGCATGAGACTTACTATAGCACGTTACTATACTCCAACCGGCAGATCTATACAAAAGCCTTATAACGAGGGTGTTGACAAATATTATGAAGACCTGGGTAACAGGTATATACACGGCGAGTTCGAAGAGGCCGATTCAATTCATATTACTGACACACTTCGTTATACAACTCCGGGAGGAAAGATAGTCTATGGCGGCGGCGGTATTATGCCTGATATATTTATTCCTATCGATACCTCCGGTATTTCGGATTATTTTATGGCAATAAGGAATTCAGGCCTGCTTTACAGGTATGCTCTTAAGTATACTGAGGATAACCGTGAGACCATGAAGAAATATCATGACCTTAAATCGCTTGACCAGTGGCTTTCAGGACAGGATATCATGAATAAATTCATCAGTTACGCTAAAGATAACGGGATAGAGCCCAACAGGGAGCAGATTAAAATCTCAGAAAATATAATTTACATCCAGCTGAAGGCCTACATTGCCAGGAATATGATTGACAACAAAGGTTTCTATCCCTTATGGGAGAAAATAGACAAGACGCTTATTGATGCCCTCAGTTATATCGAGGCTAACTGATCTGGCATTTTCATTTTTTCTTTCTGTTTGCTTCCGGTTTCCAGTCAAATCTTGCGGCAAAGTTGCTGATCACTTCAGCTGAGCGCTCTGTTTCTTCAATGAAACCGAGATGGCCGGAATTTTCCAGTATGACAACCTGTGCATTTGCCGGGGTTTTAATGTCCCTCATGGCCGTCTCCGGACTGAAGTAGCGGTCACCCCTTCCCAGTATCCAGAGTAACGGCACCTCTCCTTTTTCTATTACAGCGGTTCTTTGTGGCCGCACTATCATACCATTCAGTATTGCAACTATTCCTTCGGCAGGATTACGGGAGGCAAGTTTTTTAAGTTTTGTGAGTGCCACCGTCATATTCTTCAGGTTACGTTCAGCAAACATCATCGATATGTTGGCTGGATACATTATATTCTTTTTGCCTTTCATGACGACCTCTATCTCTCTCTTTCTCTTTAATATACCCTCGGGTGTGTCGGCATAAGGATGGGAGTGGAACAGCACATAGCCGGCTAACATACCGGGATACTTTTCCGCAAAGGCCAGTGCAGCGTACCCGCCCATGGAGTGACCGGCAAGCAAAACCTTCTCTTCTCCCGCATCCTTCAATACTGCTCTTACAGCCTCAGCAATAAATTCCATGGTATGCGTGTCACCTGCCACTCCTGAACCGCCGTGACCTGGTATGTCAACGGCGATAACTCTGAATGTTTCGGATAGTATGTCTGTCAGGGGACGCCAGGCTTCTCCTGTCAGGAGGTAACCATGCAGCAGGACCACCGGTCTCCCCTTACCTTCGTCGCTGTACTTAACTGTAATGCCTTCAAAGTGTATTGATCTGTTCATATTAATTTGTTTAGGCAAAAAAACTTTTTAAATTTACGAGGAAGAAAAGATTTTTAACTGTTCTTTCGAAACTATTCTGAACTCAAAAGTACAACACCGATGAACAAAATACTATTCTCGGCCGTCTCGAAGAAATTCGTGATGGCACTTGCCGGATTGTTTCTGCTGCTGTTCCTGCCGGTTCACCTGGGCATCAATCTTATGTTGCTGAAGGATGACCCGGAGCCTTTCAACAAAGCTGCTCACTTCATGGCTACCTTCCCTCTCGTCAAGGTGATTGAGATATTTCTGCTCCTGACAATTGTAGTACACATCACCTACGGGGTATTCCTGCAGATACAGAACTGGCTCTCAAGGCCTGTAAGATATGCTGTCAGAAACAAATCCAAAACTTCGGCATTTTCAAGATTCGTATTCTGGACCGGAGGAGTAGTTCTGATCTTTCTCGTAATACACTTCTTCAATTTCTATTTCATAAAGCTGGGGTTTGTTGAGGGTGATCCTGAGAATTTCTATTCCGTGGCTTATCATCTTTTCAGTATTCCCGGATATGTAATCCTCTATTGGGTTTGCTTTATCCTGCTTGGCTTCCATCTCTATCATGCCCTGCAGTCAGCTTTTCAGACTCTGGGTCTGGCAAATGAATTCTGGACACCTGTCATCAAGGCCATATCGCTGATATATGCAATTGTGCTGCCGCTGGGTTTTGCGGTAATACCTCTTGTAATATGGCAGTTAAAATAACCTGAAGAACCGTAACATCATGATAACTCTGAATGCAAAAATACCGGAAGGTCCCCTCGAAGAGAAATGGACAAGGTACAAGTCCGGCTCAAAGCTGGTCAATCCGGCCAACAAAAAGAAGCTTGACATCATAATCGTCGGTACAGGGCTGTCGGGTGCGGGTGCAGCCGCTTCACTGGGTGAACTAGGGTATAGCGTCAAGGTCTTCTGTTACCAGGACTCGCCACGTCGTGCACATTCCGTTGCAGCACAGGGAGGTATCAACGCAGCTAAAAACTACAAGAACGACGGAGACAATACCTACAGGCTCTTCTATGACATGATCAAGGGAGGAGACTTCAGGGCACGCGAGGCAAATGTCTATCGCATCGCTGAGGTCAGTAACCAGGTAATTGACCATTACACTGCGCTCGGCGTTCCTTTTGCCCGTGAATACGGTGGTACTCTTGAAACGCGTTCATTTGGCGGCGTACAGGTGTCACGCACCTTTTATGCAAAAGGGCAGACAGGCCAGCAGTGCCTTCTTGGCGCATATTCATCACTTAACAGGCAAATCAAAGCCGGCACGGTTACTATGTATCCGCGCAGGGATATGCTTGATCTTGTTGTCATCGATGGTAAAGCCCGCGGAATAATAGCACGCAATCTGATAACCGGCGAGATAGAACGTCATTCCGCTCATGCTGTCGTGCTTGCCACGGGCGGATACGGCACTGTATATTATCTTTCAACACTGGCTGTCAACTCAAATGCATCCGCTGCCTGGAAAGCCTACAAGAAAGGGGCTGCCTTTGCCAATCCCAGTTTCGTTCAGATACACCCGACAAGCATACCGCAACTGAATGAATTCCAGAGCAAACTAACGCTGATGTCAGAGTCGCTGCGTAACGACGGGCGGATATGGGTGCCGAAAAACAAGGGTGACAATCGACCCGGAAATGACATCCCGGAGGAAGACAGGGATTATTATCTCGAGCGTCGCTACCCGACCTTTGGCAACCTTGTCCCCCGTGACGTTGCCTCGAGAGCAGCCAAGGAGAGATGTGACGCCGGATACGGCGTTGGAAAGACAGGACTGGCAGTCAACCTTGATTTCCGCGATGCTATAAAGAAACAGGGGAAGAAAGCTATAGAAAACAAGTACGGTAACCTGTTCGAGATGTATAAGGCCATCACCGGCATGAACCCCTATGAAGAACCAATGCAGATCTATCCTGCCGGACACTATACTATGGGCGGGCTTTGGGTTGACTACGAGCTGATGACCACAGTGACAGGTCTCTATGCCATCGGTGAGGCCAACTTCTCCGATCATGGGGCAAACAGGCTTGGGGCTAGTTCCCTGATGCAGACTGCCGGAGACGGATATTTCATTCTTCCGGTAACAATCAGCGGTTATTTGTCAGGAGAAATCAGAACCCCGAAAATTCCAACCACAAGCCCTGAATTCGAAGAGGCAGAAAAAAGCGTCAGAGAAAGGATTAACAAACTCCTTTCAATAAAAGGAAAACAGACTGCTTCAACCTTCCATAAGCGACTCGGTAAGATAATGTGGGACTATTGCGGAATGAGGCGCAACGAGGAGGGGTTGATGAAAGCGTTGAGCCTTGTGGAGGAACTCAGGAAAGAGTTCTGGAATGATCTTCTTGTGCCCGGCGAGGACTCTGATCTGAACCAGCAGCTTGAGAAAGCCGGCAGGGTAGCTGATTTCATGGAGCTGGCAAAGCTTATGATAACCGATGCACTAAACAGGAAAGAATCATGCGGTGCCCATTTTCGTGAGGAAAGTCAGACTGCCGAAGGCGAAGCTCAGAGGATTGATGCTGAATACTCCTACGTGGCTGCCTGGGAATATAACGGTGAGAATGAGCCTGTTCTCAATAAGGAACCATTAAAATTCGAGTTTGTTGAACTCAAGGAGAGAAGCTATAAATAAACTATCCTAATTATGCCAGATATGAAGCTCAGACTAAAGATATGGAGACAGAAGAATGCAAAAACCAAAGGTGCTTTTGCATTCTATGATCTTGACGGCGTCTCACCTGACATGTCGTTTCTTGAGATGCTTGATTTGCTGAACAAGAACCTTGTTGAGGCAGGCAAGGAACCGGTGGCGTTTGATCACGACTGCCGTGAAGGGATCTGCGGAAGCTGCGGAATGTTCATAAACGGGTATCCTCATGGTCCGGTGCCTGGGCTGACCACCTGCCATCTCTCAATGAGGTATTTCAAGGATGGAGAGACAATAGTTATTGAGCCGTGGAGAGCCAGGCCATTCCCTGTGATAAAAGATCTGATCGTGGACCGCAGTGCCTTTGACAGGATACAGGTGGCCGGAGGATTTATATCAGTCACTGTGGGGGCGGCTTCTGAAGCCAATTCGATATTGGTGCGGAAAAAGGACAGCGACGATGCTTTTGATTCGGCCATTTGCATAGGATGCGGAGCATGTGTTGCAGCGTGCAAGAATGCTTCGGCAATGCTGTTCGTCTCAGCCAAGATATCTCAGTTCGCTCTCCTTCCACAGGGAAAACCTGAAGCAAGGGACAGGGTGCGTGCAATGATAGCCGAGATGGACAGGCAGGGCTTCGGTAGCTGCTCAAATACAGGCGCATGCGAGGCGCAATGCCCCAAACAGATCAAACTGTTCAATATCGCCAGGCTCAACAGGGAATATTACAAGGCGTTCTGATTACTCCAGGCACACCTTCTCTATCTCCTCCACCGTTTTCGGTGCCGTCTTACCCAGCATCCTGCATCCGGTTGCCGTGATCAACACATCATCTTCAATCCTTATTCCGCCGAAGTCAAGATAGCTCTCAGCCTTTTCAAAATTGATGAACTGCTTGTTTTTATCCTCAGCCTTCCATTTGGCCATCAACTCGGGGATAAAGTAAATCCCCGGTTCAACGGTAAATACATGTCCCGTCTTGTAAGGAAGCGCAAATCGCAGCGATTTGAGTCCAAACTGGGTGCTTCGTTTAACCTTGTCATTATATCCGACATAATTTTCTCCCAGGCTTTCCATGTCATGCACGTCGAGTCCCATCATGTGGCCCAGTCCGTGAGGCATAAAGAGTGCATGAGCCCCCTCTTTCACAGCCTCGGCTATGTCACCCTTCATCAGCCCGAGATCTTTAAGGCCGGATGCAATTATGCGGCAGGCGTTAAGGTGCAGGTCGCGGTTTGAGATACCCGGTCCGGCCATCTTTATTGATTCAGTATTGGCCTTCAAAACTATCTCGTAAATCTCTCTCTGCCTCTGTGCGAAGCGTCCCCCGACAGGAGTGGTGCGTGTCAGATCAGCCGAATAATGAAGAAGCGATTCTGCTCCACAGTCGGTCACCATCATTCTACCTTCCCTGAGAATATTGACATGAACGTGATTATGGAGCGTCTGGCCATTGATGCTTAAAATAGTAGGAAATGCAGGGCCACCACCCTTTGCCCATGCAATTCCTTCAATAATACCGAATATCTCCCGTTCATTCACGCCTGGCTTGCACATACGCATGGCCGTGGTCTGCATCTCACAGGCTACATCGCCTGCCTTCTCTATTTCGGCAATTTCAACATCCTCCTTGATTGACCTGAGCGAAACAACAGCCTTTATTAATTTTTCAGAGGCTTTGGTTCTCATCTGGCATGGGTTCTCGCGGAGAAGAGCGCCAAGAGTCATCTTGGTCTCCGCTCTGTATGGAGGAAGGAAGTGCACAGGCCTGCCGACCGAGAGAGCTTTGTCAATGTAATCATCCAGTTTGGACAAGGGCAGGCTTTGCGTTACCCCCACGCTGGCTGAAAGGTCCGCAATGACCGGCTGAGGTCCCATCCATACTATATCATCCACATCGAAATCATTACCGAAGATGCAGTCCTTCCCTGAGTTAAAATCGATCATACCAACCAATCCGGGAACATCAAGTCCGAAGAAATACAGAAAATCACTGTCCTGTCTCCAGTGGTAAGTGTTGTCGGGATAATTCATCGGTGCTTCGACATTACCTGTAAAAACAGCAATGCCGTCGCTCATCAGAGACTGCAGCCTCTTACGACGATTAATGTAGATTTCGCGGTCAAACATTTTATTTTGTTTTAGATTATTTCACTGTACGAATTTACTAAGTGCTGTTGATATTTTTCAGGTTATCAACAATTTTTGTGTACGAAGGGCGTTGTCAGATGCACAAATAGCTTACATTCGCATCATTATTCACTTCAAAAAATAATATATGCCGTACCGCCGCCTGCCAAATACTGATTCAGCACGTCTCAGGGCCATGAAAAGGGCTTTGGACATGAGCAAGAATATTCCTCCGTTCAGGCTGGCCTTCTCCATGAAGACCCTGGTTAAGCTGCAGGGCATTCTGCCTGTCTTTGAGAACGCCATCAGCCACCAGCGTCAGACACTCGTCAATCAGGCTGAAAAGGTAAAGACAAATCAGGAGACGGCCCGAAAAGCCAGAATATATATTACGCACTTTCTCAGGGTTATGAATATGGCCATAGCCAGAGGCGAGTTGCCGCCGGAAACAAGGGCATTTTATGGGATCGCCCAGGCAGATGCTGCCCTACCGTCGATTGCCACTGAAAACGAACTTGTTGCATGGGGAAAGAGGATTATTGACGGAGAAGAATACCGGATAAGGAAGGCGAATATGCCGGTTACCAATCCTTCAATTGCTGTGGTTAAAGCCCGGTATGAGAAATTTCTGGAAACCCGCAACCATTATAAAACCATAAACAGACGCGCTGTCGAGTGTGTCAACCGTACTTCAGAACTGCGTCGCGAGGCTGATGAACTGATCACCTCTCTATGGAACGAGATCGAGGCCAGCTTCTCATCGGTGACTGAAGAAGAAAAAAGGGCCAGCACTGAGAAATACGGGTTGGTATATGTCTTCAGGAAAGGTGAGACAACGCAGACAAACCTGTCACCTACCCTGTTCGAAGTAGAATAGAGTTATCCATAATCTGACCTTGAAACTTGGCAATACTGAATTAAGAGAACAGCCTCTCTTTCTGGCCCCAATGGAGGATATTACTGATCCTTCGTTCAGGTATGTCTGTAAGATGTTCGGTGCTGACTTCATGTTCACCGAATTTATTTCTTCGGACGGACTTATCAGAGACGGAAAGAGCAGTGTTAAAAAGCTCAATCTGTTCGATTATGAAAGACCTATTGGCATACAGCTTTACGGACATATAATAGAATCTATGGTTGATGCCGCGGTAATGGCCTGTGAAGCGAAGCCTGATCTCATTGACCTGAATTTCGGATGTCCGGTGAGAAAAATTGCAGCCCGCGGGGCCGGTGCGGGAATGCTTCAGAACATCCCCCTGATGATTGAAATGACCTCTGCCATTGTAAAGGCTGTTAACATTCCTGTCACTGTAAAGACAAGGCTGGGGTGGGATGAAAACAGTAAGATTATCGTTGAGATCGCGGAGCGTCTGCAGGACACAGGTATAGCCGGGCTGACAATACACGGTCGGACCAGGGCTCAGCTGTACCGGGGCGAGGCTGACTGGACCCTCATCGGAGAGGTTAAAAATAACCCGAGAATGAAAATCCCGATTATTGGCAATGGCGATGTGAATGGGCCTGAAGTGGCAAAGATAATGTTTGACAGATACGGCATTGATGGAATTATGATAGGCAGGGCTACCTTCGGGAGACCATGGATATTCAGGGAGATTCGCCATTACCTCGACACCGGTGAGATACTGCCCGGACCAACAATTGATGAAAAAGCAGATCTTGCATTGCTTCATCTTGACAAATCACTGGAGCATAAAGAGGGGAAGGCGGCAATACTTGAGATGCGACGGCACCTTTCGAACTACTTCAAGGGATTACCCAATTTTAAAGAGACACGTCTCAGATTACTAACTTCCCTTGAAATTGATGAAATAAGGGGGATAATTGAAGAGATAAGGGAGAAATGGGGCGCCTGCAGAAGTGATGACCTAACCGGCGTTTACGGAATCTAAGAGCTGTATCTTTGCAAACAGTTTGCGCACATCCGTCCACTTGTAAATAACAGCCATTACTGTAATAAAGATCAGCGACATTATCACAAGATCCCTGAAATCCATCCATGGATGTATCTCTATCTGCTCATACATGGAAGGTGTCTGCAACGCCAAATCTTTGTTTGTAATGAAGATTGACAGGAACACATTGTTGGCTGTATGAGCACCGATTGCCAGTTCAATCCCGTCATCCATCATTGTCAGGAGGGCAAAGACAAGTCCGAAGAATATATACTGAGGTATCATTGTAAGGAAGCCGTATTCCTTTACCTCCGGATTAAGTCCGTGCATCAGTCCGAAAAGAACCGATGTCACAACTATGGGAAGCCACCTGTTTCGCGATGCAACGGCAAAACCCTGCATAAGATATCCTCTGAATATAAGCTCTTCAAACCCTGCCTGAAAAGGTATTGTTACCAGGGCCAGTATGGCAAGTATTATCAGTGAATTCGAAGTATTGTTAAGAACGAAATTATCAGGGTGCGCCCTTAACGAATACAAAAGACCAAGGGCACCCAATACTGTCCATACAATGGCCGAAACGAAGATCCTCCCCCAGCGTATACGGATGCCACCGTTAATGACTGTACCAGGTCTGCGTCCATTAAGTGGTTTAATAAGCAACAGCAATGTAAAAAAGGCAAGTATGAACGGGAACACGGTCAGAACAAATCCCAGGTTAAGATTTATACCCATTGCTTCAAAATCGGGCATCCCTCCTCTTTGAGGCATTACACCATCGCCAGCATAAGCAATCATTATCACCGCAAGAGGTATTGCTCCTATCAGGTTGGATACAATAAAAGGAGTTACAGAGCCGGTGAAATATCTCCAGAATGAATTCTTCCCTTTAAACGGTGCTGTTATAAAAGCACTTTCTTCCTGCACTTGCAGACTGTTGACGTCATTGATGTCACTGCCTTCCATAAAGCGATAATTTCTAGAATTCTGAACCAGGCCTGGCGGGATAGTCAATAGAATAGTGAAGGCCGAGGCTCTCCTTTCTGTTCTTAGCCATTTTTATGACCAGGTAACCAGCCGCTATAAGGTTACGAAGTTCAATGAGTTTTCTTGATATTGTTGACCTTTTATAGAGGTCTTCCGTCTCCCGGTAGATGATCTCCAGTCTTGTCTTTGCCCTTGCCAGTCGGAGGTCTGATCTTACTATGCCCACATAGTTGCTCATTATCATCTGCATCTCCTTGTAGTTCTGGGTTACAAGCACCATCTCCTCAAGGTTGGTGGTGCCATGGTAGTTCCACAGGGGTATTTTCTCCTCATATGTCAGGTCACCTGTGCGTTTACAGGCATCTTCTGCAGCCCTGTGCGCATATACCGCAGCTTCTATCAGTGAATTGGATGCGAGTCTGTTTGCTCCGTGGAGACCGGTTGATGAGACCTCTCCGATAGCATAAAGAAGGTCTATTGAGCTCCTGCCGTCCTTGTCTACCCTGACACCACCGCATGAATAATGTGCTGCAGGAACCACGGGGATCATCTGTTTAGTGATGTCAATATTCTCCGAAAGGCATTTCTCATATATATGCGGAAAATGTGACTTGAGCTCTTCAGCATTAAGGTGAGTACAGTCAAGATAAACAAAATCATCACCTCTTATCTTCATCTCATTGTCTATCGCTCTGGCGACCACATCACGAGGTGCGAGAGAGCCCCGTGCATGATACCTGGGCATGAATTTCTCTCCTTCGCTGTTCCGCAGCTCGCCTCCAAATCCTCTCAGAGCTTCAGTTATGAGGAAGGAAGGCCTGACGTTGGGATTATAGAGGGAAGTTGGATGGAACTGTATGAATTCCATGTTTTCAATGACCCCGTTTGCCCTGTGCACCATAGCTAGACCGTCGCCGGTTGCCACTTCAGGGTTGGTGGTTGTAAGATATATATTGCCGCATCCGCCCGTTGCAAGGACAGTCACTTTAGATAAGACTGTCTTCACCTTGCTGCTGGTCAGGTCAGCCACATAAGCACCAAAACATCTGATATCCGTCCACTCCCTGGTCACATATTCACCGAGGTTATGCTGGGTCATCAGGTCAATGGCAAAATGATTTTCGAAAATCTCAATATTTTTATTCTGACGTACTTTCTCAATCAGTACTTTTTCTATCGCAGCCCCGGTTGAATCCTTATGATGAAGTATCCTGTGCTCGGAATGGCCTCCCTCCATTGCCATATCCAGCCTGCCGTCAGCCTTTTTGTCAAAATCAACCCCCATATCAATCAGCTCCTTTATCCTTGCGGGAGCCTCACTGACAACCATCCTCACAACCTCCTCATTACAATATCCGGCTCCTGCAACCATGGTATCCCTGACGTGCTTCTCAAAATTATCGGGCTCATACATCACTGTTGCTATACCTCCCTGGGCATAGTTGGTGTTGCAGTCATCAAGGACAGTCTTGGTAATCAGACATACTCTGCCATGAGGCGCAGCTTTAAGGGCAAACGACAAACCGGCAATACCTGAGCCGATAACCAGAAAATCATACCGGACTTTCATTTTGATTTTTTCAGGAACGGAAAACAAAGATACAAATTGATTTCAGACTATCGCGCAGATTGTAAAACAGCGGATTTTAATTTACTTTTGCCCGATTAGTAAGCAGAATCTAAAAATAATTATGGCTCACGAAGATATCTTTAAGAAACTTGTCTCTCATTGCAAGGAATACGGGTATGTTTTTCCCTCAAGTGAAATCTATGACGGACTGGGAGCCGTATATGATTACGGGCAGTATGGTGTTGAACTGAAAAACAATATCAAAAAATACTGGTGGGACAGCATGGTTTTGTTGCACGACAATATTGTAGGGCTGGATTCGGCAATATTCATGCACCCGACAATATGGAAAGCATCCGGTCATGTGGATGCTTTTAACGACCCGCTGATTGATAACAAGGACAGTAAGAAAAGATACCGTGCCGATGTTCTTATTGAGGAGCATCTTGAGAAATTTTCTGAGAAGATTGACAAGGAGGTTGATAAAGCTAAAGCCCGTTTCGGAGAAAAGTTTGATGAACCGCTGTACAGATCAACAAATCCGCGGGTACTTGAAATAAAAGAGAAGTACGACCTGCTGCATAAGAGGTTTGTAGATGCTATGGCAGGGCCTGATCTCGCCGCCCTTAAACAGATCATCATTGACAATGAAATTGTATGCCCGGTTTCAGGTACTAAAAACTGGACTGACGTACGGCAGTTTAACCTGATGTTCGCAACCGAGATCGGATCTACCTCTGACGGTGCCATGAAGATTTTCCTGCGTCCCGAAACCGCACAGGGCATCTTTGTGAATTTCCTTAACGTTCAGAAAACGGGCCGTATGAAACTTCCATTCGGTATTGCACAGATAGGGAAAGCCTTCAGAAATGAGATCGTTGCCAGGCAGTTTATCTTCCGCATGCGGGAGTTTGAACAGATGGAGATGCAGTTTTTTGTGAAGCCCGGGACAGAGCTTGAATGGTTCAGGCACTGGAAAGAGACAAGGATGAAATGGCACCAGGCTCTGGGCTTCGGAGCTGAGAACTACCGGTTCCATGATCACGATAAGCTCGCACATTACGCTAATGCTGCCACTGATATAGAATATAAGTTCCCATTTGGATTTAAAGAGGTCGAAGGTGTACATTCCAGGACTGACTTCGACCTGAAACAACACCAGGAGTACAGCGGAAAGAAAATGCAATATTTTGATCCTGAGAAAAATAAATCATACATCCCTTACGTTATAGAGACATCAATAGGTGTTGACCGAATGTTTTTACAGGTAATAGCGGCCTCCTACTTTGAGGAGGATCTCACGAAGGAAGACGGGGTTCCTGACAGCAGGGTTGTGCTCAGGCTTCCGCCAGTGCTTGCTCCCGTGAAGCTGGCAGTGCTTCCGCTGGTAAGGAAAGACACTCTGCCTGAGATCTCGCGCAGAATAGTTGATGAACTTAAATTCGACTTCAACTGCCAGTATGACGAGAAGGATTCGATTGGCAAACGTTACCGCAGACAGGATGCCATTGGCACACCCTACTGCATAACCATTGACTACCAGACCGTGGATGACGAGACCGTGACGATAAGGTACCGTGACACAATGCTGCAGGACCGGGTTCCTGTTTCACAGCTGAGAGCCATTATCGCCGATAAAGTCAGTCTGCGTGAGCAACTGAAGAAACTGTAGGATGAGGTCGAAGCCGGCTAAAATACTTATAATAACATATTACTGGCCTCCCAGCGGAGGCGCCGGCGTACAGAGATGGCTTAAGTTTACCAAGTACCTGCCCTCGTCAGGATGGCTTCCTGTCGTCCTTACCGTCAAACCTGAATTTGCAGCGTATCCCTTCAAAGACATATCGCTTTACGGGGAGATACCACTGGATGTGGAGATACACAGGACCAGGGCGATAAATTACTTCTCTCTTTATAACAGGGATCAGTCAAAAATACCGGGTTCGGGCTTTGCCACAGGTACAAACAAAGGCAGGAAAAACATGATCAGCCGGTTTATCCGGGGGAATTTTTTTATCCCTGATCCGCGAAAAGGATGGAACAGGTATGCCTTCCGAAAGGCCTGTGATCTGATAAAAAGTGAAAATATCAGCCATATCATTACAACAAGCCCTCCGCACTCAACGCAGCTGATTGGTCTGAAGCTGAAACGCAAATTCCCGCATATCAAATGGGTGGCCGATCTCAGGGATCCATGGACCGATATCTATTACTATGACATGTTCAAACCCTCACTTCTGGCCAAAATGGCCGACAGGGAAATGGAAAAGAATGTCCTGACAAAAGCGGATACCATAATTACCGTGGGGCAGACGCTGGCTGCAATCCTGGGAAGCAAAGGGGAAAAGATATCACATAAGATTCATATTCTCCCGAACGGCTATGATGAAGAGGATTTTGAAGGTATTCTTCCAATTACTCCTGATAAGTTCACAATAACCTATGTGGGCTCGCTATCACCGGCCTATCCTGTAAATGGTCTGATTGAAGCTGTGAAAGGCCTCAGGGTGAATGACAAACCGGTCAGTCTGAAATTTGTTGGTACGGTCCCTGAACCGATACAGGAACTGTTCCCTGTGGATGAAGAGGGAAATCGTCCTGATTTCATTCAGTATTGTGAACACCCCGAAGCTATCCGGTATATGATGGAATCGACAATATTGCTGCTGATCATCCCGGACCATTCTTCAAACAAATCAATTCTTACCGGTAAGATTTTTGAGTACCTGGCAACCGGGAAGCCTGTTCTTCTGCTGGGACCCGCTGACGGTGATGCAGCTCAGCTAATGGTAAAATGCGGCTACCAGGGCATTTTCGATTATAATGATGTACAAGGCATCAGGAGCTTCATCAAGAGAGTCGGCGAAGGAAGTCATGTAACACGCAGCGGGCATCATCTTGAGTATTCGAGAAGGGCACTGACAGTCAAGCTTGGCGATCTGCTTAACTCGTCTACTGTAGCCACTTTTTTATTCCCGTGATGGATGTGTCTATCAGCCTGTTCATGTCGTCTGAAAGCTTCCACAGGTAAATCCCTGTCGTAAACAGAATTATAACCAGAAGGCTTCGTACAATAATGTCGGGCCAGAGTGGCAGATCAGGCATAATATATCCTGCAAACGTTACCAGCAGACCGACAAGGGTCATGCGGAGGTGCATTACATTGTAAGGCCAGATGCCGAATTTTCTTCCGGCAACCACCACCCCAAGAAGATTATAAATAATATTGGAGATCATTGCAGCTAAAGCTGCACCGGTAATTCCAAAGAGCGGTATGAAAATAATGCTGGCGCCGACAAAGAGGGCGATTAAAAGGAACATCAGCCATGTCTGATACCTGTAGAGCGCTGAGGTGCTGAGAACAACACTGTTAATTCCTGTGGAAACACTAACCACATTCCCGATGCTGATAAGAATAATAACTGCAGCGCTCGTCCCGTATTCAGCAGGCAACAACCTGAATATATTGTCCATATTCACCACGAGACCGATAAAAATCAACAGTCCGATCGCATACTGGTTTATGCTGCTTCGAACATAAAGGTCGTCAATAGTATGCAAATCATCTTTTTTCCATGACTCGGCAAGAAAAGGGATTGATATTTTAGCCACTGATCTCCCCGGAATCATAATCAGGACTGCAAAATATGACGCTATCGCGTAGATACCTACCTGCCCTTCACCGAGAAAACGGTTGATGAATACTTTATCGAGTGTGGTAAGGATCGACGAGCTGAACCCGGTCAGAATTCCAAAGAGAGAAAGCATGAGGATCTGCTTCTTCAGTTCAGGTGTGATAAATCCCGGCTTGAACTTAAGGGATATTTCTCCCCTGATAATCAGGCTTACAACGATCACAACCAGAGGTATTCCCTGGCAAACCACATAACCGAATATATATCCGTTAAAGTCAATTACCCCGATCCAGAACAGGCAGATAAGGGCGAAGTTAAAAACCCTGAACAGGAACTCCTTCAGAAATGTGCCCAGCACTGCATCATACAATACTTTATTGTAGTTGTCAAGGAGGTTGAACAGCAGCGTGATCAGGAGCAGAGCGGGAATATAAAACGAGTATTCCGAGATCAGCGGCGAACGGTCCATATTGATCTCCTCAAAGTGAGGGGTGTAGAATTTCATCACTATCAGTGCCGCTATGAAACCTATGAGGGTTATGGCCAGTGACAATGCAAAGAAACCGTTATGCTTTTCACGCGGATCCCTGAAATAGGGAAACAGCCTGTTGATGACATTGGTGAAACCAAGACTTGAGAACTGAGAGAGTATTGTGGCAAATGACAGCAGTACCTGAACCACCCCTATCTCACCTGTTGTGAATACTTTGGGAGAGAGCAGTATAATATTGACAAAACCCAGTCCTGCTCCAAGATAAGCCCATGCTGTTCCGCGGAGCGTCTGCTTCTGAACTATTCCCATCTCACTCTCTTGTACCGGCAAATGTATAATAATATACTCATTTGATTTAAGGTTCAGTTGGTGTATTTTTGTCGGGTGATACTAAACCCGGCATGAACCAGTAAAGTGTGTTTTATGAAAGATAGCCTCTATAAATCAGCCGTTCCGCACCTCGTTGCAGTTCTTCTTTTCACTGTTGTCTCATTTGCATATTTCTATCCTGTTCTTGAAGGAAAGAAGATCAATGCGCATGATACGAAGGTCTTTGAAGGCTCTTCAAAAGAGATACGTGACTTCCGTGCAGAGTACGGAAAGGAACCATTGTGGACAAATTCTATGTTCGGAGGTATGCCGGCATACATGATCTCTGCCAAATATCCCGGTAATCTCTTCAAACATCTCGATGACCTGCTGAAAATCTACAAAACGCCGGTGGCCGTCCTTTTCCTTGCAATGCTGGGCTTTTACATTATGCTCCTCCTTTTCAGGGTCAATCCATGGCTGGCGATGGCAGGTGCAATTGCATACGGCTTTACATCCTTTCTCTTTGTCAGCCTGTCAGCGGGGCATAATACCAAGGTCTATGCAATGGCATGGATGGCACCTGTAGTTGGAAGTGCCATATATGCTTTCCGTACAGACGGCTTTAAAGGCGCTGCACTCTTCGCACTCTTTCTGTCACTACAGATCATGGCTAATCACTTCCAGATAACATATTACACATTTATTATTCTTATTGTCTTTGGCATTTATGAGTTGATCGATGTCATAAAAAGGAAAGCCTTCCCCTCCTTCCTGAAAAGCTTTGGATTGCTGGTGGTGGCAGCCGTGATTGCCGTGGGGGTGAATTTTGCCTCCGTTTATTCAACCTGGGAGTACAGCAAAGAGTCAACCAGGGGCAAAAGCGACCTGTCAAAAGACGATGCGAAAGAGGAAAAAGGACTTGACAAGGAATATATCACGCAGTGGAGCTACGGGGTTGGCGAGTCAATGACTTTTCTAATCCCCGATTTCAAGGGAGGAGCAACAGCGCCATTCCCTGATGGCTCGCAGACGGTAAAGGCACTGCGAAAAAACAATATGGGCCAGGCGAAGGATCAGCTGTACAGATACTGGGGACAGCAGCCATCGACCAGCGGACCTGTATATTTTGGCGCAGTGGTTTTGTTTCTTTTTGTCCTTGGACTGCTTATAATAAAGGGAAAGGAGAAATGGTGGATCCTCACAGCTGTATTGCTCTCTCTGCTCCTCTCATGGGGAAAGAACCTCATGCCACTGACATCACTGTTCATCGACTTTTTCCCGGGATATGATAAATTCAGGGCTGTATCCATGATCTTGGTTATTGCCGGTGTTTGTGTTCCCCTCCTGGCCGTGCTTGCTCTTAAAACAATAACGGAAGGGACAGTGACCATCGAAAAAACCGTTAAATCATTATTTATAGCCGCCGGAGTGACCGGAGGGCTGGCTCTTATTTTTTTCCTTCTGCCCGGGCTCGCCGGCTCATTCCTGAGGCCTGATGAAGCATCTATTCCTGATTCCTTAAACTGGCTCAAGGATGCAATGATAGCTGACCGGAAAGCAATGATAAGGACTGATGCCCTGAGATCGGCAGTATTTATAGCGGCCGGAGCAGCAGTTGTCTGGTTCTTCATCAGGAAAAAGATTAAGCTGGCACATTCTCTCATAGGGCTGTCACTGCTTTTCCTTATAGACCAGATACCTGTAGATGCGAAGATTCCTTGGCAGCTCAAATTTTGAGACAAAAAGATCGTCGGAAAATTCTTTCGCCCCGACAGCAGCTGACAAAGCCATCCTTCAGGATAAAGGTGAATACCGTGTACTTAATCTTACAGTATCAACATTCAATGATGCCTCGACATCATATCATCACAACTCCATCGGAGGATACAGCGGAGCCAAGATGAAAAGGTACCAGGAACTAACTGAGGCAAACCTGACTGATGAAATCAGTTCGCTTATTGCCATGCTGAAGACTTCAACTTCATATGAGGAGGCTGAAAATGTCATGAAAAATCTTGGTGTCCTTAATATGCTCAACACCAAATATATAATCTTATCCCCTGAAGCCCCTCCGCTGGTAAATAAGCATGCCTTGGGCAATGCCTGGTTTGTTGAAAAAGTATCACTGGTGGAAAATGCTGATACAGAGCTTCTGTCTGTCAAAACACTCAACCCCGCAGCTATAGCTGTCGTTGACAGAAAATTCGGTGATCAGGTAGTGGTAAAAGATAATCCCGGATCCCCGTCAGACACTATCTGGCTGGCATCATACAAGCCTAACTTGCTTACCTACAAAACAGAGCTTGCATCAGACAGGGTTGCAGTATTTTCTGAGATTTATTATCCGAACGGCTGGCAGGCATATATTGATGATGTTCCGGCCTATCATTTCCGTACTGATTATGTGCTCAGGGGAATGGTTGTGCCTGCCGGAAGCCATACAGTGACATTTAAATTTGAGCCACAGTCCTATAAGACCGGTAATAAAGTATCGCTTGCAAGTTCGGTTATTCTGCTTGCGATGCTGATCTATGCAGTTGCTACGGGATTTACAGCTACACGGAAAAATGACTGAAACAAGGTCGTGTCTGGTATGCGGAAGCACTGATCTTGCAGCGTTTTTATCTGCAAAAGACCATCTTGTCAGCGGTAAGAATTTTGTACTTAAAAGGTGCAGTGCTTGCGGTTTTACCTTAACTGCTGACCCTCCTGATGAGAATGATACCACAAAATTCTATTTATCTGAGGATTATATTTCCCATTCCGATAAAAAGCAGAGCCTGACTGATCGTGTCTATCACCTTGCCAGGAATTATATGCTGAGGAAAAAATACAACCTGGTACGCAAAGTGAGCGGTAGAGAACCAGATACTCTGGTGGATATAGGAAGCGGTACAGGCTATTTCGCTGATTATATGAACAAAAATGGCTGGAGGGTCACTGGGATTGAATTAAGTGAAAATGCCCGGCAATATTCTATTTCGAGGTTTGGTTTCAGGGCTGTTGCTCCCACTGAAATATCAGGAATAAAGGATGGATCCGTAGACTGTGTAACACTCTGGCACGTGCTGGAGCACCTCTATGATCCTGTGATGTGGTTGAAAGAAATAAGGAGAATACTGAAAGATGACGGTAAATGTATTGTTGCCCTTCCCAACATAAAATCAGCCGACGCTGAGTGGTTTGGAAATGAATGGGCTGCACTTGATGTTCCGAGACACCTGTGGCACTTTACACCTGAGACGCTTCCGGCATTTATTAATGGGTATGGCTTCATCTGCCAGAAGGTCATTCCTATGCCTCTCGACATCTATTATATTTCAACTCTGAGTTATAAAAACAGGGGATGCCACCTTCCTCTGGTGAGGGGTATGATTACGGGACTTTTCTTAACTGTCAGATCACTCCATGTAAAGAACAGGGCAAGCTCGCTGATTTACGTGCTTGCAAAAAAGCGCGGTTAATATCTGTCGAGCCAGCGGAACTTCCTGGATGTGTCTCCAAATCTTATGGCCATGACAAATTCATGGGAGCCGTATGTAGATCTCTGGATCGATTGAAGAGTCCAGTCGAATGAATATCCGAAGTAAAACTTATCCTGTCTGACACCAACATTAGCGATGATTGCGCTGCCGGTTCTGAAGGTTGCCCCGATCCAGAATTTCCTGTCATAATTGTACGTCAGGCCTATGTCTGCCTGAGGCCTTAACTGCTCTGACATCTTTACAAGAAGTGAAGGCTGGAGGATTGTTTTAGCATCGAGATCGAAGTCATAGGTGCCGAACAGAAAATATGTTCTCTCTATTTTCAAATCGTTATATGCCTGGCTTCCAACTTTGACAAAGCCTTCCATAAGCTCCATGGCAGAAATACCAACAGAGTATTTCCTGTTAAGAAGGAAGACCCCGAAATTGAAATCAGGCACAAATATTCCTTTCCTGAAATCAGAGTTCAGCCAGGGTTCATCAGGATCTTCAAACTGCATTTGTCTCTCATCCATTTTATAAAAATAGCCCGTCAGCGCCAGTCCGAAGGAGAGTTGTGTCTGACCGTCAAGCCAAAGGTGATATGAATAAGCTGTTGAGAAACCTGTTCGGCGGACAAGACCGTTTATGTCCGTAAATATATTGGCCCCCAACCCGACACGACCGGTGGTATGCGGTTTGAATATCTTCTTGTTTAGAATATTATCCCGGATAATATATTTCTGTTTGAGAAGCCTGGTCTGTACACCAAGTGAGTAGGTCTGGGGAGCCCCTTCATATCCGACCCATTGCTGCCTCGTGGTCAGGTTAATGCTTGTGTATCCGTCACTGCCAGCTATAGCGGGATTAATCAGATACCTGTTGTACAGATACTGACTGTAAATGGGCAGTTGCTGTGCATCGACAGTTGTGACAAGGATGAATGCAATAATGATTAACAATCCCCTTTTCACTTTACCTGATCCTCCGCTTTTTATCCATAGCTTATCTGACAATGCTTATATGTCCGACTATCGGTTTCTCACCATTATGAAGGTCGATAGCATAATGATAAGAATCCATTGGTAGTACCTTTCCGTTGGAGGCCCGTCCATCCCAAGGTTCAGGGTATCCTTTCTCCGATTTCCAAACCATTTCTCCCCATCTGTTCATGACAATAACTTCTGCTTCAGGATAGAAGGCTATTCTTGTTATATTCCAGAATTCATTTATTCCGTCCCCGTCAGGTGAAAAAATGTTAGGTACGCCAACGCAGATCTCGTTGACAGATGCAAGAGTAAGTGAATCGGTCACCGTACAGCCGTTGAAATCGGTTACAACGACTTTGTAGAGCCCTGCCATGAGGCCGGTTATCTCTGCGTATGACATGCCGTTATTCCATTCAAAATTGTATCCTTCTTCTCCGCCTGTAACATCGGCAGTTATGCTTGCGTCAGTACTTTCAGGACAGAACGGATCAACCCATGTAAATGTGATGAGCAATGAATCCGGCTCTGTCAGTGTCATTAAAGTGTCAGCAGTACATCCGTTGGCATCAGTGATGATTACCTCATTATTGCCTGCTCTAAGATCAGTACGTGACGCTCCTGTGCCACCGTCTGACCATAGATATGACGAAGTTCCGGCAGCGTTGACCGGAGTAATGTTTACGCGGCCTGTGGCAGTCCCGATGCAATTGATATTGTTTGCGCCACCATTACTCAGCCCGATATCAAGGACCATACTGATCTGGTCTGCCGAAACAAGAGTAGTCGGTTCTGTCAGTACGCAACTGTGTCCGTCGGTAACTGTCACGATATAAGTACCTTCCTTCAGGCCAAATATAGAATCTGTAGTGTTGGTAAATCCGTCAGGCCCGGTCCATGAATAGTTATAAGGTGGTACCCCGGTCAGCGGAATTACTTTCAGCCAGCCGTCAGAATATCCCAGACATCTGACATTAAATCCATTATAGTTTGAAATTAATGTATCTATGGTCAACGAAGGTGGCAATGTCAGAATGGTATCTATGCCTGCCTGACACCCGTAGTCATCAGTTATTGTAACGCTGTATGAGCCTTCAGTCAGGCTGGATATATCCTGAACTCCAGCTGTGAAGCCGGAAGGACCTGTCCAGTCATAAGCGTACGGATCTTTTCCGCCGGTGACCGTAAGGTCAACTGCCCCGTCATTGTATGCCGGTGCTGTCAGGCATGTTATGTCTGAGACACCGATGGCAAGATCCAGGGGTAAGGGTTCTGAAAGAGCCAGGCCGCGGTCAGTCATACAACCGTTGGCATCAGTAACATATACCCGGTAAATTCCTGCTTTGATCGCCGGTTGATCCTCCATTGTACTCTCATAAGCAGGGTCAGTAACACCTTTCCAGAGAAAACCGTACGGTTCAGTTTCGGTTCCTCCGGTCACGGTAATATCGATCCATCCATCTGCACCATTACATCCGATCTCATATAGTAAATCACTGGTTTTTGAAGTGGTGACAGTAATACCAACAGAATCTGGCTCTGCAAGGTCCCAGTTGTAAACCTTTTGGCATGAATTAGCATCGGTAACTCTTAACCGGTAGGTTCCGGCGATAAGCCCTGTCTGATCCTCAGTAGTCCTGTTTGAAATTGCGCCTGCGGGATATTCGTACCAATCGTAAGTATATGCTCCGGCACCGCCGTCAAACTCGAGGTTAATGAACCCGTCATTTCGCCCAAAGCATGTGACATTGAAAGAACCATAGGCAGTGTGAGACAGGGTTTCACTTATCAGGTCAATGCCGTCAGGTTCAGCCATGGTATCGCTGAAATGGAAGATGCATCCGTTCACATCTGTCACTGTAAGGTCATATGTGCCGGCAGTTATGCCAACGATTATGCTGTCAGTCGTGCTGCCGGGTATCATTCCGTCTGTTGTTGTCCATTGATAGGTATAGGGACCTCTTGCAACAAAGACTGTGTCAGGTTCACTTTCGCTATAATCGATATAGTAACTTCTTATCCGGCTTACCCATAAGGAACCGTCGTCGTATCCTTCACAGGAAACATTGTAGCCAGAATATTGAGATTTGGTTAAACTGACAGTTGCGGACGCGGCGTCATGAAGCATGCGAAGTTCAGTTTCCTTGCATCCATTCCCATCCTCTACAATAAGCAGATATTCGCCTGGTTTTACATCGTCAATATATATGAAGTCAGGCGGTGAGGCCATTGGAGGCAGAGAGCCCTGGTACAGGGTATCTGTCATATTCCAGACTATGTAATAATAATAAGGAGGGGCCTGTCCGTCGGTCAGTGCAAGTCCTATCCTTGCATCATTTGCTCCCGGGCAAGAAATAAAATTGTCGAAATAAAATGATACTTCCGTACTGGGCTCTGTAAGATTAAGAAAATCGGAGTTAGTGCAACCAAGGCTGTCAGTCACTGTGGCCGTATAATACCCCTGACGCCTCTCGCTGACAATGAACATATTATTTCCTGAGGCTTCCCAGAAGTCAGGCCCTGTCCATGCCACCCATAGCGGGTCGAGCCCTCTTGCATGTATTACTTCAAGTGTTCCGTCCTGACCCCCGTCACATGTGATTGAATCCCTTATGTCCAGCTCCCTGAGAGGTCTCGGATGTATTTTTACCTCAGTAATGACTGAATCTCCGTACAGGCATGGGAGCCCAACCACTTTGGGCACAATACGGAAGAAGACCGATTGCATCGTATCGCTCTCGTTAGTGTAGTTGAATTGCAGTTGTGTGCCTTCAAGCTGGCTGAGAGCTGATGCCCTGTTACCGCCAACAACTGATGGTGGAGCAGTTGCTGAAATTGCATAATTAAATTCTATCACTCCTGATGTCATCACTGTGGGTGATGTTAGTGTGATATTTGTTATTCCCTGATCGCAAATACGGGTCGATTCATTCACAGGGATGACCCTGGGTGTCGGATTGACCCAGACCTCTACCGTGTCACTTATCCCAAAGCACTTCTGATTTCCAAGAACATCGAGTGTCACAGGTGAAATGACATAGAGCACAAGTCTCGCTGTATCCCCGGAGTTGGTAAGGGGTTCTGTAATTATATCCGTGACGATCAATCCTGTTCTGTCTGTGTAACCGGATATTTCAGGATCATTGTTTTGTGCATCCACATTAAACTCTATCCCTTGATATGGTACAGTGATGGTAGACAATGTAAAATAAACGTTGTCACCATTACACAGTTCATCGTTTGTCAGAGTGTGAGCTACTTTTGCAGTAGGTTCGAGATGAATTACAATTGTAGTATCAATGCCGGCATTACATGTCGGATCGCCCGGTTTACCCTGGATATACGGTGAAAATCTGTATGTGACAGTCTGGTGGGAATCTGAATTATTGGTCAGCAGATCTGATATATCCAGTATCTGTCTTGATCCGTCGGTAAGTGTCCCCGTGACCGGTCCCGGATAGGTGACATCAAGATTATACATTACCTCTCCCCTTGATACAACCAGAGAATCAATTGTGAAATTGATCGTTGAGCCGTTGCAGAAGAGAGTATCTGGTACTGCGACAGATATACGAGGAACAGGCTGGACCCAGATAGTCTGATATTGTATAGTGGTGTTCCCGCAATCGTCTGAAAGGGTCCATGTTCTGGTAATGTATCCAACGACTGTCATAGTTCCCATTGCAATATCAGAGTCGGTATATGCTGCACCAAGCGTTGTGTCACAGTTATCTGCCTCATCAGTCACGTCTCCTGTATTTGCAACATCGCGATCGTAATTGCCTGCAATGTCGCGACAGATAATAATATCCTCAGGGACCGTAAATGTCGGAGCAGTTGTGTCAATAATTGTTATTGTCTGTGTGTATACTGCACTTACATTACCACAGGCATCAGTTACCGTCCATGTGTTCGTGTAACTCCCTGCCTCAGGACATAATGCTCCAGCCACATAAGCTCCCGGTACCTTTACGATATTTGTCACATCCGTGTCACAGTTGTCCGTCGCTGCAGGGAACATCGCCTGTGCCGTGGCCAGGCCTGCAACGTCACTGCACTCAAGGGTTACATCCAATGCATTTACTGCTGTCGTCCAGGTCGGTGCAGTTGTGTCTATGATTGTTATTGTCTGTGTGTATACTGCACTTACATTACCACATGCATCAGTTACTGTCCACGTGTTCGTGTAACTCCCTGCCTCAGGACATAATGCTCCTGCCACATAAGCTCCCGGTACCTTTACTATATTTGTAACATCCGTGTCACAGTTGTCCGTCGCCGCAGGGAACATCGCCTGTGCCGTGGCCAGGCCTGCAACGTCACTGCACTCAAGAGTTACATCCAATGCATTTACTGCTGTCGTCCAGGTCGGTGCAGTTGTGTCTATGATTGTTATTGTCTGAGTGTATACTGCACTCACATTACCACATGCATCTGTTACTGTCCACGTGTTCGTGTAACTGCCTGCCTCAGGACATAATGCTCCAGCTACATAAGCTCCCGGTACCTTTACTATGTTTGTAACATCCGTGTCACAGTTGTCCGTCGCTGAAGGGAACATCGCCTGTGCCGTGGCCAGGCCTGCAACGTCACTGCACTCAAGAGTTACATCCAATGCAGCCGGTAAGGTAGTCCACGTCGGTGATGTGGTATCAATGATTGTTATTGTCTGTGTGTATACTGCACTTACATTACCACAGGCGTCAGTTACCGTCCATGTGTTCGTGTAACTCCCTGCCTCAGGGCATAATGCCCCAGCCACATAAGTTCCCGGTACCTTTACTATGTTTGTCACATCCGTGTCACAGTTATCCGTCGCTGAAGGGAACATCGCCTGTGCCGTGGCCAGGCCTGCAACGTCACTGCACTCAAGGGTTACATCCAATGCAGCCGGTAAGGTGGTCCACGTCGGTGATGTGGTATCAATGATTGTTATTGTCTGTGTGTATACTGCACTTACATTACCACAGGCATCAGTTACTGTCCATGTGTTCGTGTAACTCCCTGCCTCAGGACATAATGCCCCTGCCACATAAGCTCCCGATACCTTTACTATGTTTGTAACATCCGTGTCACAATTATCAGTCGCTGAAGGGAACATCGCCTGTGCCGTGGCCAGGCCTGCAACGTCACTGCACTCAAGAGTTACATCCAATGCAGCCGGTAAGGTAGTCCACGTCGGTGGTGTGGTATCAATGATTGTTATTGTCTGAGTGTATACTGCACTTACATTACCACAGGCATCAGTTACCGTCCATGTGTTCGTGTAACTCCCTGCCTCAGGACATAATGCCCCTGCCACATAAGCTCCCGGTACCTTTACTATGTTTGTAACATCCGTGTCACAGTTATCAGTCGCTGAAGGGAACATCGCCTGTGCCGTGGCCAGGCCTGCAACGTCACTGCACTCAAGAGTTACATCCAATGCAGCCGGTAAGGTGGTCCACGTCGGTGATGTGGTATCAATGATTGTTATTGTCTGTGTGTATACTGCACTCACATTACCACAGGCGTCAGTTACTGTCCATGTGTTCGTGTAACTGCCTGCTTCGGGGCATAATGCCCCTGCCACATAAGCTCCCGGTACCTTTACTATGTTTGTAACATCCGTGTCACAATTATCAGTCGCTGAAGGGAACATCGCCTGTGCCGTGGCCAGGCCTGCAACGTCACTGCACTCAAGCGTTACATCCAATGCAGCCGGTAAGGTGGTCCACGTCGGTGATGTGGTATCAATGATTGTTATTGTCTGTGTGTATACTGCACTCACATTACCACAGGCGTCAGTTACTGTCCATGTGTTCGTGTAACTGCCTGCTTCGGGGCATAATGCCCCTGCCACATAAGCTCCCGGTACCTTTACTATGTTTGTAACATCCGTGTCACAGTTGTCCGTCGCTGAAGGGAACATCGCCTGTGCCGTGGCCAGGCCTGCAACGTCGCTGCACTCAAGGGTTACATCCAATGCATTTACTGCTGTCGTCCAGGTCGGTGATGTGGTATCAATGATTGTTATTGTCTGTGTGTATACTGCACTCACATTACCACAGGCGTCAGTTACTGTCCACGTGTTCGTGTAACTCCCTGCCTCGGGACATAATGCCCCTGCTACATAAGCTCCCGGTACCTTTACTATGTTTGTAACATCCGTGTCACAGTTATCAGTCGCTGAAGGGAACATCGCCTGTGCCGTGGCCAGGCCTGCAACGTCACTGCACTCAAGAGTTACATCCAATGCAGCCGGTAAGGTGGTCCACGTCGGTGATGTGGTATCAATGATTGTTATTGTCTGTGTGTATACTGCACTCACATTACCACAGGCGTCAGTTACTGTCCATGTGTTCGTGTAACTGCCTGCTTCGGGGCATAATGCCCCTGCCACATAAGCTCCCGGTACCTTTACTATGTTTGTAACATCCGTGTCACAATTATCAGTCGCTGAAGGGAACATCGCCTGTGCCGTGGCCAGGCCTGCAACGTCACTGCACTCAAGCGTTACATCCAATGCAGCCGGTAAGGTGGTCCACGTCGGTGATGTGGTATCAATGATTGTTATTGTCTGTGTGTATACTGCACTCACATTACCACAGGCGTCAGTTACTGTCCATGTGTTCGTGTAACTGCCTGCTTCGGGGCATAATGCCCCTGCCACATAAGCTCCCGGTACCTTTACTATGTTTGTAACATCCGTGTCACAGTTGTCCGTCGCTGAAGGGAACATCGCCTGTGCCGTGGCCAGGCCTGCAACGTCACTGCACTCAAGGGTTACATCCAATGCAGTAGGTAAGGTGGTCCACGTCGGTGATGTGGTATCAATGATTGTTATTGTCTGAGTATATACTGCACTTGCATTACCACTATCATCAGAAACAGTCCACGTGTTCGTGTAACTGCCTGCTTCAGGACATAATGCTCCTGCCACATAAGCTCCCGGTACCTTTACTATGTTTGTAACATCCGTGTCACAGTTGTCCGTCGCTGAAGGGAACATCGCCTGTGCCGTGGCCAGGCCTGCAACGTCACTGCACTCAAGGGTTACATCCAATGCAGCCGGTAAGGTAGTCCACGTCGGTGATGTGGTATCAATGATTGTTATTGTCTGCGTGTATACTGCACTTACATTACCACAGGCATCAGTTACAGTCCACGTGTTCGTGTAACTCCCTGCCTCAGGACATAATGCCCCTGCCACATAAGCTCCCGGTACCTTTACTATGTTTGTCACATCCGTGTCACAGTTGTCCGTCGCTGAAGGGAACATCGCCTGTGCCGTGGCCAGGCCTGCAACGTCACTGCACTCAAGGGTTACATCCAATGCTGCCGGTAAGGTGGTCCACGTCGGTGATGTGGTGTCAATGATTGTTATTGTCTGTGTGTATACTGCACTTACATTACCACAGGCGTCAGTTACTGTCCATGTGTTCGTGTAACTCCCTGCCTCGGGACATAATGCCCCTGCCACGTAAGCTCCCGGTACCTTTACTATGTTTGTAACATCCGTGTCACAGTTGTCCGTCGCTGAAGGGAACATCGCCTGTGCCGTGGCCAGACCTGCAACGTCACTGCACTCAAGAGTTACATCCAGTGCAGCCGGTAAGGTAGTCCACGTCGGTGCAGTTGTGTCTATGATTGTTATTGTCTGAGTGTATACTGCACTCACATTACCACAGGCATCAGTTACTGTCCACGTGTTTGTGTAACTCCCTGCCTCAGGGCAGGTTGTACCTGGTATGTATGCCCCCGATACCTTTACGATGTTAGTCACATCCGTGTCACAGTTATCCGTCGCTGTAGGGAACATCGCCTGTGCCGTGGCCAGGCCTGCAACGTCACTGCACTCAAGAGTTACATCCAGTGCAGTCGGTAAGGTGGTCCACGTCGGTGATGTGGCATCAATGATTGTTATTGTCTGTGTGTATACTGCACTCACATTACCACAGGCGTCAGTTACTGTCCACGTGTTCGTGTAACTCCCTGCCTCAGGACATAATGCTCCAGCCACATAAGCTCCCGGTACCTTTACGATATTTGTCACATCCGTGTCACAGTTGTCCGTCGCCGCAGGGAACATCGCCTGTGCCGTGGCCAGCCCTGCAACGTCACTGCACTCAAGAGTTACATCCAATGCAGCCGGTAAGGTGGTCCACGTCGGTGATGTGGTATCAATGATTGTTATTGTCTGAGTATAGGTCAAACTTACATTACCACATCATCAGAAACAGTCCACGTGTTCGTGTAACTGCCTGCTTCAGGACAGAATGCTCCTGCCACATAAGCTCCCGGTACCTTTACTATATTTGTAACATCCGTGTCACAGTTGTCCGTCGCTGAAGGGAACATCGCCTGTGCCGTGGCCAGGCCTGCAACGTCACTGCACTCAAGAGTTACATCCAATGCAGCCGGTAAGGTAGTCCACGTCGGTGGGGTAGTATCTACGATAGTGATTGTCTGGGTATAGACTGCACTCACATTACCACAGGCATCAGTTACTGTCCATGTATTTACTAAACCAACATAAGTCTTAATAATATTTGTTACATCAGGATCACAATTATCGGTGGCCACTGGGAACATCGCCTGTGCCGTGGCCAGGCCTGCAACGTCACTGCACTCAAGGGTTACATCCAATGCAGCCGGTAAGGTAGTCCACGTCGGTGATGTGGTATCAATGATTGTTATTGTCTGCGTGTATACTGCACTTACATTACCACAGGCGTCAGTTACTGTCCACGTGTTCGTGTAACTCCCTGCCTCAGGACATAATGCCCCTGCCACATAAGCTCCCGGTACCTTTACTATGTTTGTAACATCCGTGTCACAGTTGTCCGTCGCTGAAGGGAACATCGCCTGTGCCGTGGCCAGGCCTGCAACGTCACTGCACTCAAGAGTTACATCCAATGCAGCCGGTAAGGTAGTCCACGTCGGTGATGTGGTATCAATGATTGTTATTGTCTGAGTGTATACTGCACTTACATTACCACAGGCGTCAGTTACTGTCCACGTGTTCGTGTAACTCCCTGCCTCGGGACATAATGCCCCTGCCACGTAAGCTCCCGATACCTTTACTATGTTTGTAACATCCGTGTCACAGTTGTCCGTCGCTGAAGGGAACATCGCCTGTGCCGTGGCCAGACCTGCAACGTCACTGCACTCAAGAGTTACATCCAGTGCAGCCGGTAAGGTAGTCCACGTCGGTGCAGTGGTGTCAATGATTGTTATTGTCTGAGTGTATACTGCACTCACATTACCACAGGCATCAGTTACTGTCCACGTGTTCGTGTAACTCCCTGCCTCGGACAGGTTGCACCTGGTATGTAAGCCCCCGATACCTTTACGATGTTTGTAACATCCGTGTCACAGTTGTCCGTCGCTGAAGGGAACATCGCCTGTGCCGTGGCCAGGCCTGCAACGTCACTGCACTCAAGAGTTACATCCAGTGCATTTACTGCTGTCGTCCAGGTCGGTGATGTTGTGTCTATGATTGTTATTGTCTGTGTGTATACTGCACTTACATTACCACAGGCGTCAGTTACCGTCCATGTGTTCGTGTAACTCCCTGCCTCGGGACAGAATGCTCCTGCTATGTAAGCTCCCGATACCTTTACTATGTTTGTAACATCCGTGTCACAGTTGTCCGTCGCCGCAGGGAACATCGCCTGTGCCGTGGCCAGGCCTGCAACGTCACTGCACTCAAGAGTTACATCCAATGCATTTACTGCTGTCGTCCACGTCGGTGCAGTTGTGTCTATGATTGTTATTGTCTGAGTGTATACTGCACTTACATTACCACAGGCGTCAGTTACTGTCCACGTGTTCGTGTAACTCCCTGCCTCGGGACATAATGCTCCTGCCACGTAAGCTCCCGATACCTTTACTATGTTTGTAACATCCGTGTCACAGTTATCCGTCGCTGAAGGGAACATCGCCTGTGCCGTGGCCAGACCTGCAACGTCACTGCACTCAAGAGTTACATCCAATGCATTTACTGCTGTCGTCCACGTCGGTGCAGTTGTGTCTATGATTGTTATTGTCTGAGTGTATACTGCACTTACATTACCACAGGCGTCAGTTACTGTCCACGTGTTCGTGTAACTCCCTGCCTCGGGACATAATGCTCCAGCTACATAAGCTCCCGGTACCTTTACGATATTTGTCACATCCGTGTCACAGTTGTCCGTCGCTGCAGGGAACATCGCCTGTGCCGTGGCCAGCCCTGCAACGTCACTGCACTCAAGGGTTACATCCAATGCATTTACTGCTGTCGTCCACGTCGGTGCAGTTGTGTCTATGATTGTTATTGTCTGTGTGTATACTGCACTTACATTACCACATGCGTCAGTTACTGTCCACGTGTTCGTGTAACTCCCTGCCTCAGGACATAATGCTCCTGCCACATAAGCTCCCGGTACCTTTACTATGTTTGTAACATCCGTGTCACAGTTGTCCGTCGCTGAAGGGAACATCGCCTGTGCCGTGGCCAGCCCTGCAACGTCACTGCACTCAAGAGTTACATCCAATGCAGCCGGTAAGGTAGTCCACGTCGGTGATGTGGTATCAATGATTGTTATTGTCTGAGTGTATACTGCACTTACATTACCACAGGCATCAGTTACTGTCCATCATCGATGTTGATCGTATGGGTCGCTGTGCTGAAGTTACCGCATGCATCAGTAACTCGGTAGGTCCTCGTGATTACTATCGGGCATGTTCCTGCGTTGCTGTCACTGCTCGTTACTGCAAGTGTTGCATCCGGGGTGCAGGCATCACTGATTGTTAACCCCATCCCTTCAAGTGCCGCTACCGTGGCTGCCGGTGCAGGTGCCGAACTGATATTGCAGCCCTCTACATTAGTCACTGCGATACTCCCCGTGATCGTCGGATTGGTGTTGTCATCTATTCTGATCGTATGGGTCGCTGTGCTGAAGTTACCGCATGCATCAGTAACTCGGTAGGTCCTCGTGATTACTATCGGGCATGTTCCTGCGTTGCTGTCACTGCTCGTTACTGCAAGTGTTGCATCCGGGGTGCAGGCATCACTGATTGTTAACCCCATCCCTTCAAGTGCCGCTACCGTGGCTGCCGGTGCAGGTGCCGAACTGATATTGCAGCCCTCTACATTAGTCACTGCGATACTCCCCGTGATCGTCGGATTGGTATTGTCATCGATGTTGATCGTATGGGTCGCTGTGCTGAAGTTACCGCATGCATCAGTAACTCGGTAGGTCCTCGTGATTACTATCGGGCATGTTCCTGCGTTGCTGTCACTGCTCGTTACTGCAAGTGTTGCATCCGGAGTGCAGGCATCACTGATTGTTAACCCCATCCCTTCAAGTGCCGCTACCGTGGCTGCCGGTGCAGGTGCCGAACTGATATTGCAGCCCTCTACATTAGTCACTGCGATACTCCCTGTGATCGTCGGATTGGTGTTGTCATCTATTCTGATCGTATGGGTGGCAGTACTGAAATTTGTTTTTGCATCTGTAATAGTGTAAGTTCTGGTAATAACGATAGGACATGTACCTGAAGACACATCACTATTTGAGACCACAAGAGATGCGTCCGGAGTACAATTATCACTTATGTTTAGGCCCAATACCTCCAAAGCAGCCACTGTAGTTACCGCCACTGGTGCTGAACTGATATTGCAGCCCTCAATGTTTGTTACGGGGATGCTACCTGTGATAACCGGACTTATAATATCTCCGATAGTCACTGTATAATCAGCCGTTGTCACTGAGCATACACCTCCAAGACTTTCAGTAACCTTTACTGTTCCGGGATTAGTGCTTCCCCAGTTTACAGTAATTGAATTTGTTCCCTGACCCCCAGAAATTGTTCCGCCAGTTACTGTCCATGTATAGAAATGGCCCGGCACTAATGCAGTCGAATAGATAACACCTGAGGCATTTGGGCATACAGAACTGCTGCCATTTATTAACGGTACAATCGGTGTTCCGGTAATTACGTTGACATTGACAATTCCTTCAATATCGATATCAGGATCCGATGTCATATCTCCAAACTCGACATAATAGCCTTCAGGCAGGTAAATTCCTGTCCCACCAGTTAATTGAATATCATCCCAAACACCAGAGGTAAGGAAGTGACAAAAATCCTGTGTTCCATTATTATTTGGCTCCCCACTGTCCCAGTTACTATAAGATATCTCTGTTCCGCCAGGGCCTCCCTGCCAGAATAAAGTCCCAGTCTCGGGCCCAGTAACCCACATCCAGTCCCCTTCCGTCGAAAAATAATCACTTGCTCCAAGCCACGATGATCCGCCTGCCATCTGGTAAATAAGAAAATCGTTTTCGGCATCAGAGCCAATAGTAACCAAATAGCCCTGCATTCCAAAAAGATGAGCTCTGTCAGCATTAAGCCTGGCATTATGCCAGGTGATTCCGGAAGAAGAAACATATCTGTAATAGTGTCCTGTAGCAGGATTAATTCGTTCCAGTGAAAATGTGATCTCCCTGTTACCCACAGAAGGTGTCGGATTACTGTTAGAGTAAACAACGCTTCTTAAAACACTCTGATACTGTGAAGTAGTTGCAGGCCCTTTTAGAACTAATAATCCATAAAGAGGATAATATGTTTTAGTGATGCCAAAATTTACTGTACAATTTAAAACATCCTGACCAGAGTTAAAGCCGGTTCCGATCTGCACATACGCCGACTGAATTATTTGATTTGCAGGATCAGATATAGTTAAAGCCGGAGCTATAAGAACCGGACTGCCACAATATTCATAATTGCCGGTTACATCAAGGTCAGGGGGAGAAGGTTCACAGCTTGTTGCGTTAAACACTATAGCGTCAACATTAAAATCATCCGAATTTGAAGCCTGCTTAATTCGGATATGATTTGTATTTACAGAAGCCCTAATTATTTCAACCTGGAAAATCGATGATGGAAGGTAGGATCCTGAAGTTTTAGTAGTCCAGGTTGTGCCGTCATTGGATTCATCGATAGACATGATTGAGTAAGCTTCCCCTGTCCTTTGAACGGGTCTCCATACAATATAGTAGTTCTGGCCTGGGGGTATAGTATAAGGTAAATGAAGTATGATCCAGTCACCGTTATTATCAAATGTGCCATACTTTCCGTCCGGCACTCCGGCAATATTGGTAAAGCCCGCAACAGCTGCTTGGTCTCCGAAAGCAACCGTTTGAGCATTACCTGAAATCAGCTGAGTAATTCCACCAACACATATGTCTGAATAACATTTTGTAGCAAAATAGGATATAGCATCAATGCTTAAATCATTAGTGGTAGTTGAAAAAATCCTTATAAATCTTGTATCTGTTGCGGCAATAATATTCTGCGCAAAATATCTTTGATTACTAGTGCCAACTCCACTGGAAGGATGCACAAAGAATGTTGAGCCATCCATAGATTCGCTCCAGTTAAGGATTGATGTTCCACTCTCACCTGGATATTGCCTCCATGTGATCGAATAAGTCTGGCCTGCTCTTACTGTATCAATTAAATCAATTATTATGTATTGGCCACCTGTTGAAAAATTAGTACCACTGCCATTGGGTACTCCAAGGGCATTCGGACCACTCCCTGCAAATGAATTATCAACGGTAAGTATTGTACCAAACCCCTGTATCGTCTTTGAAATCTTCCCAGTACCGCATTGTGCGTTGGCCATAGGTTCTCCCAGTAGACTAAAAATAGCCACAAGTAATAGTAGTATTGCCTTGCTGAATTTTAACATTCTAAGAATATGGTTTGTAGCACTTTCAAGGTCTGTATGATCGTTAAGACTTGTTAATTCAGACAATGGTTGCCTCAATACTACGTATTTTTCACCTCTAAAATTGTGAAGTTGCGATAAAATAAATGTGCCGGCAACTACGACCGGCACGATTTATACACATTGACATTTGTTTATTAACAACCTTGAAGCTTGGATGCTAAAGAATTAGCATGGCATCACCGTAGGTTCCGAAACGGTATTTCTCCTTGACAGCCATCTTATAAGCATCAAAGGACAGATTATATCCCGCAAATGCCGATACCATCATCAGAAGGGTTGAATAAGGAAGATGGAAATTGCTGATAAGCATATCTGGCACTTTAAATTCATACGGCGGGAAAATGAACTTGTTGGTCCACCCGTTGAACGGTTTCACCAAACCTGATGTCGACACAGAGCTTTCCAAAGTGCGGACTACCGTCGTGCCTACAGCACATATCCTGCTCCTGCGATCTTTTGCCTTGTTTATCATGGCAGAAGCCTCATCAGTTATAATTATTCTTTCCGAATCAACCTTGTGCTTCGTCAGATCCTCAACATCTACATTCCGGAAGTTACCCAGTCCTACGTGCAGAGTGATCTCGGCAAACTCAACCCCAACGATCTCCAGCCTCTTCAACAGTTCCCTGCTGAAATGCAGACCAGCTGTCGGAGCAGCTACAGCCCCCTCATGCTTGGCAAATATTGTCTGATACCTCTCATTGTCTTCGGGTTCAACCGGCCTGTTAATAAATTTAGGCAGCGGGGTCTCACCTAAAGAATAAAGGGTCTGCTTGAACTCCTCATAGGTTCCGTCAAATAGAAACCTCAGCGTCCGGCCTCTTGACGTCGTATTGTCAATTACTTCTGCAACGAGCAGGTCATCCTCCCCGAAATAGAGCTTGTTGCCTATCCTGATCTTGCGTGCCGGGTCAACCAGAACGTCCCACAAACGTTGCTCACGGTTCAGCTCCCGCAAAAGAAAAACTTCAATCTCGGCACCGGTTTTTTCCTTATTACCGTATAATCTGGCAGGAAAAACCTTTGTATTGTTGAAAACCAGCACATCCTGCTCCTTAAAATAGTCCACAATATCCTTGAACACTTTATGCTCAATAGCTCCCGTATCTCTGTGTACAACCATCAGCTTCGACTCATCCCGGTTTTTTGTAGGGTACAGAGCAATCAACTCTGACGGTAATGTGTACTTGAATTGAGACAGTTTCATTGTGAAAAATGGTTTAGATAAGAAGTATTATACGTTTGAATTTTCAATTTGTTTCAAATTCTCAAAAATAAACTTGAATTCTTCAACGGTCAGTGCCTTTTCAATCCTGTAGTCACCTATTGCATTGCGTATCAGCCCGGTCAGGTGGGCTCCGCTGTTCAAAGCAAGACCCAGATCCCGTGCGAAAGCCCTGATGTAGGTACCCTTGCTGCAGACAATCCTGATTCTTGCTTCTTTTTCTTTATAATCAAGAAGTTCTAGCTCGTGAAAATATACTTTCATCTTTTCAAGTTTCCTGTCGATCTTTTTTCTGGCCAGTTCATAGGCTCTCTTACCATCTACAAACTTGGCGGAAAAGAGCGGAGGCTCCTGAAGCTGTTCTCCAAGAAACTGATTCAGCTGTTCTCTGATAAGCTCAGCAGTAATATGATCTGCAGGGTATTCTTTATCGACCTGACTTTCAAGGTCAAATGAAGGTGTCGTTTGACCGAATTTGATTACCGCAGTGTATTCCTTGTTTAGATTCTGGAATTCACCGATCCTTTTTGTGGCTTTACCTGTACAGACTATCATCAACCCTGTGGCCAGAGGATCAAGAGTGCCGGCATGACCAACCTTAAGTTTTTTAAGCCCGCAATGGTGACGTAATGCCATTTTTATCTTATTCACCAGGTCAAAAGAGGTCCAGTAAAGTGGCTTTGCCAGCAAAAGGATCTCTCCAGTCTCAAAGTCAAGACAGTTTTTTGCCACGGTCAGGTAAAGAGAATTAGTGAAAGGCCAAGTATAAGGCAATATAGTGCAAACCATCCCAGCTTGCCTTTATTTACGATACTTATCATCCACCTGCAGGCAGCATAACCTGAAACAAATGCAGTGATGAAGGCAATTATCAGCGGGAAGGCGATCACATCAACAGCCACCTTCTCGGCAGTGAGGAGCTCAACAGCATTAGCTCCAATGATAGGCACTATCACCATCAAAAATGAAAACCGCGCCAGCTCTTCTTTTTTATAGCCAAGAACTAATCCAGTCGAGATGGTCGATCCAGATCTCGATAAGCCTGGCAACACTGCCAACGCCTGTGCAATCCCCATCAGGAATGCTCCCGGAAATGAAATCTCTTTGTCTCTCTTTTTTACAAAATGACCACAGACCAGGAAAAGAGCCGTGACAAGTAAAAATGAGCCTGTTATTTGCATATTGGCAGTGAAAAGGGCCTCCACAAAATCTTTCATGGTAAACCCGACTATAGCTACCGGGATCATGGAAACAATGATCTTCAGGACATATATCGTTTCCTCATTCATTCTGAACTTAATGACCCCCTGCAGAAGTTTCACTATTTCTTTCCAGAAAACCACAATAATGCTTAACACTGTCGCTCCGTGAACGGCAACAGAAAAAAGAAAGCTCTCCTCAATACCTCCAAATATGTACTTGACTATCTCAAGATGTCCGTCACTGCTGACCGGCAAGAACTCAGTCAGCCCCTGAACCAGCCCAAAGATCAGGGCCTCATACCAATTCATGCTTTGCTGTTATGTTAAACTTCACTGATATATTACTCCCTGGGTCTTTTCATGATCGCATAGATCTCGAAAATGAAACCTGCAAGGACTATCAGTGGAGCGACGGTAATCCTCCGGAAGCTGAAAATATCCTCAGAGAAGACTTTAGGATCATCTGACTTGCCTCCGGCCATCAGAATGAAGCCAATTATGATGATGGCAAACCCTATGGCCATCAGCTTGTAGTTTTCCCTGCCAAGGGCAAAACCGGGTTTTTTATCTTCTTCCTTTTTAGCGCCCATATTTTCTAAAAATATAATTTATCCTCGTGCATGCCCAGATACCTGTTCAGGGCAAAATAAGTCGAAACAGCATTAATGATCACTCCTGAGCCCACCAGTGCGAGGCATAAAAGTAAAAAGAGATTGATATTCTCGTAAGTGAACAGCGTGAAAAACTCCTTCTCGATCAGAAACATCAGCCCCATCAGGAGCCCTATGGCAATGAGTGCCGCCAGAAAACCGAAGAACAAACTCTTAAGAATGAAGGGCTTCCTGATGAATGATCTGTTGGCTCCCAACAGCTGCATAGTATTAATTAAAAACCGCTTTGAGTAAATGGATAACCTGATAGTGTTGTTTATGATGGTAAGAGCTATCAGGAAAAGCAGTGCGCTTATAATCAACAGAAACGCAGTGATCTTTTTAACATTCTCATTTATCAGATTAAGGATTGATTCCTGGTAGTATACCTCATCAACAACAGGGTATTCAGAAATCACTTTCTCAATCTTTATGACACTGTCAGGGTGCGTATAATCAGCCAGCAGGTATACGTCTATTGTGGGCATCAACGGGTTATACCCGAGAAAATCAAGAAAATCCTCACCCAGCTCCTCCTGTAACTTTACCGCCGCCTCATCCTTGGAGACATACTCCGTCTGCTTGACATAGCTCTTTGCATCAAGCTCCTTCTGCAGCATCCTGATGTCTGCCTCACGGGCGTCTTCCTTCAGCATTATTGTAAAAGAAAGACTTTCGCGGAAATAATCCGACAATTGCCTTGCATTGATGAGTACCATTCCTAAGATTCCCAGAAGGAAAAGCACCAGGGATACACTGACTATCAGTGTTGCGTATGAGCTACCTAATCTGTACCTGGATATACCTCCGACTGTCTTTGTCACCAACTGATCTTTGTGCCAAAAATAGCACAGAAACAGCCATTATCTTCAAATAGCCGCTAACTTTTTCATAACAAGCTGTCAATAAGCTAAATGGATATGGCCAGGTATTGCTACTCCAGAGAGGTCATCCAGCCGAAATCGTCGGGTTCGTCCCCATACTGTATCCCAATAAGTTTGTTGTAGAGTTTCATTGAAACAGGTCCGGGTTTGCCGTCTTTACAATATTCGTACATCTTGCCGGTGTCAGTATCAACAATCTTTGCAATAGGGCTTATTACCGCAGCGGTTCCGCATGCCCCTGTTTCCTCAAATTCTTCAAGTTCCTCAACGGGCACCTTTCGTCTTTCGACTGTCATTCCCATCTTTTCAGCGATGGCAATAATACTTTTGTTTGTTATTGAGGGAAGTATTGAATCTGAAAGAGGCGTGATGTATGTGTTGTTTTTTATGCCAAAGAAGTTAGCAGGTCCGCATTCATCAATATACTTTTTCTCCCTGGCATCAAGGAACAGTACATTTCCGTAACCCTCATTGCGGGCTCTGACGATAGCCCGGAGGCTGGCAGCATAATTGCCCCCTACCTTAATGTTACCAGTGCCAAGCGGAGCGGCACGGTCAACATCACGGCACAGAAGCATATTAACAGGCTTTACACCGCCTTTGAAATAAGGTCCCACAGGTGTGACAAAGACTATGAAAGTATATTCCGATGCAGGCTTGACACCAACCTCCGCTCCGCTTCCGTAGAGCAGTGGCCTTATATACAATGATGCCCCGGAACCATACGGGGGAACAAATTTCTCATTAAGCTTTACTGCAGTGAAAACTGCTTCCCTGAAAAGATCAACGGGCACCGGCTCCATCTTGATTCCATGTGCAGAGGAAATAAGTCTCTTTGCATTTTCTTCCCACCTGAACAGCCTTATCTTGCCGTCACGCCCCCTGTAAGCCTTGAGACCTTCAAATGACTCCTGACCGTAATGAAGGCCGGTAGCAGCTATGTGAACATTTATGTATTCAGAATCCGACTTTTCCGGTTTGCTCCACTGTCCGTTCCTGAAATAACATCTTACATTGAAATCGGTTCTGACATAGCTAAAAGGCAGGTTGTTCCAGTCTAAATTAACCATCACAATAGTTATTTGAGTTTTTCAAATGTACACTTTATAAGTAAAGTACCAAATGATTTTACGTATTGTTAAGCTTCTCCGCGGTATAAGCCTGAAGGGCTGCCAGTTGTTCCTCCCGGGATACAGACCGAAGTCTCTGTGCTGTCTCGGTCAGGAACGGGTTTTCTTCAACTGTTTTAATCAAATTTTTGAACCAGATCTTCGGATCATCCACTTTGCCATAAGCCAACTCTTCCCTGAAAAGTCTGTCAACCATGGAAATGAAGTCAACTCTACCTGTAAAGTCATACACGGCATCATGCAAAACCATTCCCATGGTACTGTCCTGCGCAGGCATAATAGCTTTATCCATCAGTCTCGTTACTTCATCATAAGCTGCCCGGCCGAACCCATAGACAAATAGAATTTCTTCAGCACGCTTCTTTGCCGCAACCATCGGATTGTTATAATCAAAGACATATCCGAACGAAAGAAATACCGAGGCCAGCCTCAGGTAAATATAATCCTGGTCTTCCAGTTTTTCAGCTCTTGCCAGGAGATCAGCCTGAAGACAAACACTGCGGATATAATCTGTACTGTGGAAGAAGAGATCAGGTGACGCATTCTCAAAATATTTTGTGAAGACATGCTCTTCGACATCGAGGATACGTATCATCTCAATCTTATTGAGGAACTTCCTGTTGGGCGACCCGTCAGGTTCACTCAGCTCAGGCCTTATACCTGTAACAAAATACATATCCAGGTCACCTTTATACTTAACAGGCATTCTTCCACGGTAATCGCACGTAAAATAATCCTTTACAAACTCATGGGTCGTTCCTGATATGTTTATTTTATCGGCCTCACCGGAAGATTCCATTCTGCTGGCCGTGTTAACTGTATCTCCCCAAATATCATAGGTGATCTTCTTGTGGCCAACCACACCTGCAATGATCGTCCCGGTATGTATTCCTATCCTGATATCCCAGAACCGTGCAGCTGTGTTGGCAGGGTCATCTCTCATGGCACGCATATATTTCTGCATCTCGAGCGCAGCAAGAACCACTTCGACAGGATTAGTCCTGTTCCTCTCCGGTATACCTCCCGCACACATATAAGCATCACCAATGGTCTTGATCTTTTCGATCCGGTATTTCTCTGCAACGGAGTCAAAGTGAAAAAAGAACCGGTCGAGTTCATCGATGAGGACTTCAGGATTCATTTCCTCCGCTATTCTGGTAAATCCCTGGATATCCGAGAACAGTACTGTCACAAAGTTGTATTTCGTTTTTGCAGCTTTCCCCTTTGACATTATCTCCTGCGCTGTCCCCTTCGGGAGCATATTAGCCAGTAGGTTATCTGATTTTTCCTTCTCATGCTGAAGCTCTTCCGTGCGTTCCGCGATAAGCTCCTCGAGCCGTCTTTGCCTCTCCATGAAAAGCCTGTGTGTCCGGCGTCTCAGCATCATTACAATAAGTAAAAGCAACAGGGGATAGACCACCCATGCTACCGGCGAAAAGTACCATGGCGCCCTGACCCTGAACCGGAAAGAGCCATCACCGTAAATTTTACTGCCGGTGACCCGGTACCGGTACAGAAAGGTATACGTTCCCCTGCCCAGGCTGGTATATTCCTTGTAACTTCTTGGGGTCCAGTATGACCACCCTGCGTCAGGTCCATCAAGATAATAGGCATATTCTAATTCAGCATCCTTGATCATGTCGAATACTATGCCGTCATGATATTCTATGACAGGCTTACCTTCAAGAGTATCAATCTTCTGATCCGACTTGTAAAGATAAACCCCCGATATGCCACCCGTTACCTCAATCATGCTTCCATGACCGGCGCCTGCTTTTACCGGAAATGAACCTGACGCACATAACAGTACGAGGTTTAAAACAAGTAAACCATGGAAGGATTTGATGGCCATAAGTGATTTAGAAACGCTGATATATACAAAAATAGTCTTTTATTTCACTGTTTTATCTGACTTTGCGGTCCATTGAAATTCCAATGATTAATTTTGCGACTGATCCGGAAATAAAATGAAACTCATATTTGCTACAAACAACAAGCATAAAATCAGAGAGATAAGTGATCTTCTTGATGACAGGTTCGGGATTATCGGACTTGCTGATCTAGGCATAACTGAAGATATACCTGAGGATGCGGATAATCTTGCTGATAATGCGTTGTTTAAAGCCCGTTATGTGCATGACAGAACCGGAATGAACGTATTTGCTGACGATACCGGACTGGAGGTTGATGCTCTTGACGGAGCGCCCGGTGTCCTTTCTGCAAGATATGCCGGTGCGGGTAAAAGCCCGGATGACAATATCATAAAACTGCTGAAGGAGCTTGATGGTGTGGAAGACCGTAAAGCCAGATTCAGAACAGTGATTGCCCTTATATATGACAACAGTGAATACCTTTTCGAAGGAACAGTGGAGGGCGGGATAATTCAAAAGAGGAGAGGTACCGGGGGGTTTGGATATGATCCTGTCTTCGTGGCAGATGGATATGACCTGACCTTTGCAGAGATACCGTTATCAGAAAAAAACAATATCTCTCACCGTGCACAGGCGATGAAGAAACTCCTTGCATTCCTTGCTCAACAACCTGTCTGACAATAAACCCGGCATCGGCATGGGGAAAAATTATGAAGCGATTATTAACAGGATTACTGCTCTTTTTCATGACTTTCCTGCTTAACGCACAGGGAACGGTCGGCTCATGGCAGGATCACCTATCGTACAGCACTTCACAATACCTGACCGGTGGCGATGATAAAATCTATTCGTCAGCCGGCGCTTCACTCCTGGTGCAGGATATTCCTTCAGGGACCGTATCATCCCTCTCAAGAATTTCAGGTCTGAATGAGACACTCATTGGCGCTGTGGCATGGTGCGCAGAGGAACACACCCTGATCATCGTCTACCGGAATACGGGTGTCGATCTTGTAAGGAAAGGTGTCATTACGAATATTCCTGATATAAAGAATAAATATATCCCCGGGCTAAAGGAGATTTACAGTGTGACTGTCACCGGAGATCGAGCCTTGCTGTCAGGCAGCTTCGGGATAGTGGTACTCAACATTGCCGGAAGGTACGTGGCTGACACCTGGAGGCCGGGTCCGGACGGTGACAACAATGAAGTCTATGAGACAGCCATCATCAACGACCGGATATATGCGGCTACTGCCAGAGGAGTTTATTTTGCGCCTCTGAACAAAACAGGCCTGTCATATTTCGACAACTGGGAAATGCTGGGGGAACTTCCTTCCCCGGATTCAAAATATGACAGAATTGCTGCTGCCGGATCCGTGCTCTTTATCAGCAAACCAGGCGTATCATCCGTTTCCGATTCGCTGTTCCGTGTCATCCCGGGTGAGAACGCCGCACTGATATACACGGCTCCCGGAGGATCAATGAGATCAATTGACACTGTAAATAACAGTGTATGCGTTGCAACGCCTTCTTTAATAAAAATGTTCTCCCCGGAAGGATCAGAAATCAGGGATATAACCGGTTACGGCTGGGCTTCGGCAAATCCTGTACAAACCATTTTTTACCACGGAAGGCTTTGGATAGCTGATGCCTCTGTCGGATTAGTATCAACAGCCGACTACAGTAAATTCACCAATTACACCATTCCCGGACCTTATACAAATAATGTGGCAGACATCCATTTTGCAGGTGACAGATGTTTTGTCACGGGCGGAACTGTTGACAATGCATGGGGTAACGTCTACCGTCCGTTCCAGGTTTTTGCCAACAGTGGCAAGACCTGGAACAGCAATATCCTGTACGGATCTTCTGACAGGGACGCAATGAGGGTGGTGGCAGACCCGGCTGATAATGCTCATTACTTTGTGTCATCATGGGGAAATGGCATTTATGAGTTCAGGGAAGGAGAAGTCACCGTTAACTTTAACCAGTATAATTCACCTCTTTCAAGCATAAACCCCGGAGAAAATTACACCCGTATCTGCGGCCTGGCATTTGACAGATCGGGTAACCTGTGGATGACACAGTCGGGTGTGCCTGGCAACCTCAAGGTGCTTAAGAAGGACGGCAGCTGGATATCAGCGTCCATAAACCTGAACGTACCGGTGGTGGGCGACATTCTCATCAACGGAAATGACCATATATGGGCGTTGCTTCCCCGCGGTCACGGACTTCTGGTTTATGACCCTGCCGGTACCCCGGAGAATATCTCAGATGACAGATATGTCAGACTCCAGGTAGAAGACGCTGAAGGTCATGTTATGAATAATGTGTTCTCCATCACGGAAGACAGGGACGGCAATATATGGGTAGGAACAGACCAGGGACCGGCAGTCTATTATAATCCGGGGAAAGTTTTTTCCTCCGACCTGAAAGCTTCCAGGATCAAGATCCCGAGAAATGACGGATCAGGCCTCGCTGATTATCTCCTCGGAACAGAGACGATCACCACCATTGCTGTAGATGGTGCAAACCGGAAATGGTTCGGGACTATGAGTTCAGGTGCATACCTTATGTCTGATGACAGTAAGGAAGAGATTCTGCATTTCAACAGCTCCAATAGTCCCATGTTGTCTGACAATATGGTGAAAATAAGTGTAAACGGACTTTCGGGTGATGTCTGGTTTGGTACTACCGAAGGTATCATCTCCTACCGAGGCGACGCAACCACCGGCAAGGATGATTACTCCGGCATGTACGTGTTTCCCAATCCGGTCAGGGAAGATTACGAGGGCCCGGTTACGGTAACAGGTCTTGTCGAGGGTTCATCAGTCAAGATTACAGATATAAGCGGAAATCTTGTCTTTGAGACTATTTCACTTGGAGGCCAGGTCACATGGAACCTGAACAACTACCGCCCGGCAAGAGTGACAACGGGTGTCTACCTGGTATTCTGCAGCAGTGCTGACGGCAGCCTTACAGCTGTTACAAAGCTGCTTGTAATAAGGTAATCAGTCTTCAGTAATGAGAGTCTGAATTCTTTCAATCTGAAGTTGTTTATTGACTTCCCTGAGACTGCGGGCTGTGGCAGTGAAATACTGATGCCCTGAAATGAATTTTACCTGAAGCTTATTCCAGTCGTTCAACCTGGCAATCTTGTTCTGGGCTTTCATCTCTTCAAACAATGTATTTGATACGGGAATAAAGTCGCTTCTGCCCAGGTAATCAAGATCAGAATCACATATTATTTCTTCAAGGAGGCTTGTCGGTCTGGGAGGCAGTTTTGTCGACAGTATGATCTGACAGATCCTGTCAATCTGCTTTTCGGTATAACCGTAATCCGGAAGCATCTGCCGTGCCAGAATCGTCCCCTGATACTCATGGCCGTCGTATGTAACCGTATGGCCGGCATCATGAAACAGACCTGCAGTCTTAAGTATCAGGATCTCCTCGTCATTGCATCCTTCTGCCCATCCTATCAGCTCAACCTCAGTGACCACATCAACGGTATGTTTTACATTATGATAGAAGAGAAAATCAGGCAGTTCCTTTTCGAGCTTGTCAAGAATAATCTCCTGAATATCGGTGAACTGTATCAATCCGAGCTTAATCCTGAATGCCTCGTTGGGTAAAAATCCCTGTCTGTCCACAGATAGTTCCGGCAGAAGACCTGTCACCTGGTACATCTGGATACTACCGGTATATTTGACAGGCAGTTTGCCGAAATATTCACATTTGAAAAACTCCTTTACCAGCTCATAGGTCATTACTGATATCAGTATGGAATCCTTTTCTGATACAGCTTCTATGCGGCTGGCGGTATTAACTGCCCTTCCCTTGATATCATATGAGACCTTGCTCTTTCCTGATATAGTTGCGGTGACCGGACCTGTATGAATGCCTATCTTAAGTCTCCAGATCTTTTCCCTGCCTCTCATCCGTGTCTCATAAGCGTCAAGAAAATTTCTCATCTCAAGCGCTGCCATAACAACCTCAACGGGGTTGGTGATATTCTTTGTCGGTATGCCGCCGGCGCACATGAACGTATCACCGATAGTTCTTATCTTTTCAACATGATATCGCCTGACTATTTCATCGAACTCATATAAAATCTCATCAAGCTCATCCATCAGCTGGGATGATTCCATGCCTTCAATGAGATTCGAGAATCCCTGAATATCGGCAAAAAGGACAGTGGCCATGTTGAATCTGAGAGACTTCTCTTCCTCTTCAGTTTTTGGGCCTGCCGGTTTATTCTGTTCAAGGAGGAGTCTGTACTTTTCGTTTGAATCGAGTATCTTTTCCTTTTCCCGCTCAAGCTTCTTAACCTGCTCCTCAAGCTCCTTGTTTTGGCGGGCAAGCCGCGCCACGCGCTTTAGAAGCTGATCTTTTGATCTTGAATCCATTGATAAGAGTTGAAAAGTAAATATACAATTTTTTAACTCAGTCTGTGAGGGGTAAGGCTCTCTGCAGAAACTTTAATACATTTGGGCAAGTTGCCCCGGACCATGCTTGTAAAGACTGAAGCCATACTCCTCCATCATGTTCGTTATTCCGACAACTCGCTAATAGCGCAATTCTATTCCCGCGAGTACGGCAGGCTATCAGTGATGGTCAAAGGCTTCTCTTCAAAAAAGCGAAGCACTAAATTTTCTTACTTCCAGCCATTGAATATTTTCAATGTCGAGCTCTATCGGTATGAGAACAGAGAGATCAGTAACCTGAAAGAGCTGAGCCTTTCCTTTATCCCTAAAAACATTCCCGGTGATATTCATCGCAGTTCCATTGCCCTGTTCATCAGTGAGCTGCTATACAGTGTCATAAGGGAAGAGGATGTGAACCGTTTGTTATATAATTTCATTGAATCGTCCGTGATCACTCTTGATGAGATGACGTCTGGCATAAGTAACTTTCATCTCTGGTTCCTTGTTGCCTTTACAGCTTATACGGGAATAGGTCCTTCGCCCACTACTCTCAGCGAGTGCTTTTTTGACATCGTCACTGGTCAGTTCACGCAGGCCGTACCACCTCACGCCGATTATCTTGAACCACGCCATGCCTTAATCCTTAACCAGCTTCTGCAGATGCCGGCCGGCCGGCTGGGAGAACTGAGCTTGTCGGGTGAAGAACGGGCAGATCTGCTTGAGAGGATATTGAAGTATTACCGGTTTCATCTCCCGGGTATCAGGCAGATGCGTTCGCTGCAGGTCCTGAAGGAGATCTTCCGGTAAACCAAAGATCTCTTTACTTATCTTTGAAACAAATTACTTTCAATGCCATTTATTCCGTCTTTTATAAAGTGGATAAACACAAAGAGGATTAACCAGATAAATCTTTTCAGGAAATATCCGGCGGAAACCCAGCAGAAAGTATTAAAGCAGCTCCTGACGCAGAGCAGTGATACAATATGGGGAAGGGAACACGGATATTCATCAGTCTCCGGTTATGAGCAGTTTCGCTGCAACGTCCCGCTGCAGAGCTATGAGGAATTTATCCCTTTTGTTGAGAGGCTCAGGGCCGGTGAGAAGAACCTGCTCTGGCCCGGCGAAGTGAAGTGGTTTGCCAAATCTTCCGGCACTACCAGTGCTAAAAGCAAGTTTATCCCGGTTACAAGGGAGTCCCTTGAAGGAACACATTACAGAGGTATGAAAGACTGTCTGGTGTTATACACATCCTTGAATCCTGATACCAGGATCTTCCTTGGCAAAGGTCTTACCCTGGGAGGCAGCCACCAGATAAACAACTTCAGCAACAACTCACTTTACGGTGACCTGTCGGCTATCCTCATCGAGAATGCCCCTGCCTATACCGACCTGATCCGCACTCCGCCTGCACGGATTGCACTGATTGAGGATTTCGAGGAGAAGATGAAAATGATAACCGAAAAGACAATCGGACTTAAGGTGACCAGTATTTCGGGAGTGCCATCATGGAATCTTGTACTGATAAGATATATCCTCAGAGCTACGGGAAAGGATAACCTGCATGAGGTATGGCCTGACCTGGAAGTCTTTTTTCACGGCGGCATCAGCTTCGACCCGTACAGGGATCAATACCGGCGTTTTCTTCCTGATCCGGAGATGCATTATATGGAGACATATAACGCTTCAGAAGGGTTCTTTGCCATCCAGGATGACCTGTCTGACAGCTCGCTGCTCCTTATGCTCGACTATGGCATTTTTTATGAATTTATTCCTGTGGAGGAGATTAACTCTGACAATCCGCGGACACTTACAATAGGCGAAGTGGAAAAAGGTGTGAATTATGCAATCGTCATATCGACTGACGGTGGATTATGGAGATACACCATTGGTGATACCGTTGAGTTTACAAGCCTCTTTCCGCATAAGATAAAGATAACCGGACGGACAAAGCATTTCATAAACGCCTTCGGTGAAGAGGTCATAATTGACAATGCAGAAAAAGCACTGGCAAATGCCTGCCGCGAAACCGGCGCACATATCAGTGAATATACAGCAGGACCGGTATATATGGGAGACGTATCAAAGGGATCACATGAGTGGGTAATTGAATTTGACCAAAAGCCTGATAGCCTTGATCAATTCATTGAAATACTTGATACTACCCTCCAGTCAGTAAACTCTGACTATGAGGCCAAAAGGTACAAGAACATTACACTTGCAAAACCGTTAGTGAGGGTAGTTCCGACCGGCACTTTCTATAAGTGGTTCAAGGAAAGAGACAAGCTTGGAGGACAGAATAAAATGCCGAGACTTTCAAACAACAGAGAGTACATTGAGAGTGTACTGAAAACAGCCGGCATGTAAAATCTTTTTATTAACATGCTGCTCTTCTCCTTCCCTTTTTCCTATATTTAAACTCAGATTTAAACCGTGTTTTTATGCACATAGCAATCGCAGGCAATATCGGGTCAGGCAAGACAACACTGGCAGGACTGCTTTCTAAACATTACGGCTGGCAAGCTCAGTATGAGGATGTTGATAACCATCCATATCTTAATGACTTCTACGAGGATATGCAGAGATGGTCGTTTAATGTCCAGATTTACTTTCTTAATTCGCGCTTCAGCCAGATACTTGAAATAAAAAAGGCAAAGAATACGATTGTGCAGGACCGTACGATTTACGAAGACGCATATATTTTCGCCCCCAACCTTCATGCCATGGGGCTGATGTCAACACGTGACTTTGAAAACTATTTTACCCTGTTCAAGCTGATGAGTTCGCTTGTCGAACCTCCTGATCTGCTTCTCTACCTTAGGGCTTCAGTACCGACACTTGTCAACCAGATACAAAAACGCGGAAGAGAGTACGAAAGTTCCATCAGAATTGACTACCTGAAGAGGCTTAATGAGCGCTATGAGGCATGGATAGAAACATACAAGCTTGGAAGGCTGCTCATTCTCGAGGCTGACTATTACGACTTCCCTGAGAACAAAGAGCATCTCAGCGAAGTCATAGATAAGATCAACGCCGAGCTGCACGGTCTTTTCTAAACATTCAGAAATCTGTAAGGCAAAACCATCCATCGTGATGGTTTTTTCTAAATTTGGATATAATTAGTCGAGTCAGTGTCTAAAATATTAAAATCAACATGATCATGAAAAGGTTTCTTGCTTTCTCAGCACTCATTGCTCTCTGTCTGGCATCTGTTGGACAAAATACTGCTGGCACCACCGTACCGGTTGACCCGGCATATCGTACCGGTAAGCTTGAAAACGGTCTAACCTACTACATCAGGCATAATACCGAACCTGCCGGGAGGGCCAGTTATTATATCATTCAGAATGTCGGAGCAATACTGGAAAAAGACAGTCAGAACGGACTGGCGCATTTTCTTGAACACATGGCATTCAACGGAACTAAACGCTTTCCTGACAAAGGAATCCTGAACACACTGGAGCATCACGGCGTAGCCTTCGGCAGCAATATAAACGCCTATACAAGCTGGGATGAGACAGTCTATAACCTGAGCGATGTGCCTGTTGACAAGCCGGGCCTTGTGGATACCTGTCTCATGATACTTGCCGACTGGTCTGATTACCTCACTCTCTCTGATGAAGAGATCAACAAGGAGAGAGGTGTGATTATCGAGGAGTGGCGTACGAGACGTGACGCCTCGTGGAGAATGATGAACCAGATCCTGCCGGTCTTCTTTGAAGGCTCCCAATATGCAGTACGGGATATCATTGGTGACACACTCGTGATCAAGACTTTCAGCCCTGACACGTTACGGGATTTTTATCACCGCTGGTACCGTACCGACCTACAGGCTATTGCTGTTGTCGGCGATATTGATGTTGACGCAGTTGAAAATAAAATCAAAAATATCTTTTCTTCCATTCCTGAAGTTGAAAATGCTATACCCCGTACAGAAAACCTACTTGTTCCCAAACCCGGAATGAAGTACCTTCTGGTTACTGACCCCGAAGCATCAGAAACAGCGGTGAACCTGATGATTTTAGATCGTGAACCTGACAGGAGGGCCAGGGATGAAAAATATATTCGTGACGGATTTGTAGTTGACCTGATGAACGCAATGATGCGTAATCGCTTCAGCGAGATAGTGCAGAAAGGTACCCCTCCGTTTGTCTCGGGATCGCTGAGCTACAGCCCATTTATTGCCAGGGATTATAATGCCCTTGCTCTAACGGCCTCAGTACGTGAAAATGAAGAGAGTAAAGCACTGGAAGCAGCACTGACCGAGTTCGAAAGAGCCCGCAGGCACGGTTTTACCGAGGGTGAGCTTACAAGGGCTAAAGCAACCATGCTTTCCAACTTCGAGAACAGATACAAACAAAAAGATAAAATCAGTAATGATGCATGGGCTGAAGAGATAATGGGCAATTTCCTGACAGGTGAGCCGGTTCCGTCTCTGGACGTACAATATGACTATTATAAGCAGGTACTTCCTACTGTTACAAAGGAAGAGGTTTCTGACAGGCTTACAGGTCTTGCTGTTGATGAGAACAGCTTCCTGCTTATAGAAGGACCTGACGACAAGAAGCATCTTACTGAAGCTGAAGCCTTTGATATTGTTAAAAAAGTTAAAAGTGCAGAGATTGGTCCTTATGAAGATATTACAGGAGGCCCTGACCTGATAAGTGAAGCCCTAAGCGGTGCTGCCGTTATTAAAACCGTGCCTCTTCCGCAGTTCAGCGCCACAGAATGGACACTGGCAAATGGTGCTAAAGTTGTCTTCAGACATGCCGAATTTGAAAAAGATAATGTGACATTATCAGGCTACGCATTCGGCGGTTCATCACTCTATGCTGACTCGCTGGTGCCGTCACTCACCCTGTTCCCGCAGGTAATTTCAATGTACGGCGCAGGTGAATTTGACAATGTTACCCTGACCAAGATGCTGGCCGGTAAAAAAGCATCTGTCTCACTCGGTCTGCAGGAAATAATGCAGACAGTCTCCGGCTCCTCCACACCAAAGGATTTTGAGACAATGATGCAGCTGCTCTACCTGCGTTTCGCACGACCAAACTACAACAGGGAAGCTTATGACGCAATTGTCGGACGTTACATTGCAGTAGTGACCGCCATGCAGAAAAATCCCAACAAAATAATGTCGGACAGCCTCAGCCTCAATTTGACCAACTATCACCCCCGTACATTCATCATGACACCTAAATCAATGAAAAAGATCAGGTATGAAGATGTGAATTACATTTACGCGACAGCGTTTGATGATGCTTCTGATTTTACTTTCTTCATCACCGGCAATATCGAAGAATCAGTTGCACGTGATATGGCAATGAAATATATAGGTTCCCTGCCCTCAAAACCATTAAATGAGACCTGGAAAGACCTAGGTATAAGACAACCCGGCGGTACTGTCAGAAAAGAAATTCCGGTGCCTCTTGCTGTACCCAAGGCAACCGTGATCATGAGCTATACGAATGAAGAAAAATATAAGCCCGCCAACTATCTTGCAAAGATGGTGTTGAAAGGCATACTTGACCTGGTCTATACCGAAAAGGTACGTGAAGATGAAGGCGGAACTTATGGAGTAAGTGTTGAAGCAAATTCGGAAATGAGACCCGTTGAAAAAGCAGGTCTCTTCATTGCCTTCGAGTGTGATCCGGAGAGAGCCTCAGAACTGAAATCAATTATTTACAGGGAACTGCAGGAAATTGCCGTGAACGGACCCACACAGGTCAACCTTGACAAAACTGTCAGTAACCTGCTGAAAAACCGCGAGGAGAATAAGCAACATAACAGTTACTGGGCCAATACCATACGTAACTATTATCTGAACGGGATTGACGGTGACGCTGACAGGAACTTTACCAATATCCTTAATAGCCTTACTGTAAAGGATATAAAGAAAATGGTTAAAAAGTACCTGAAAAAGGCCGACCTGCTCGAAATGGTCTTTGTGCCTGAAAAGAAATAGCACTAAGCTATGATGGGAGACCACTGATCGTGGTCTCTCTCATTTTTTATATCTTGCAGCACCTGACAGTAAAGATAACCGCACAGGTGGACCGTACATACTTAAATATTTCTGATCATATTGAGCTGCCGGTAAATAATCCCGTTCTCATTTTTGCCATTATTCTTTTCATTATACTGATCTCGCCGGTCGTTCTGAAAAAATTCAGAGTTCCCGGCATATTAGGTCTGATAGTATCGGGGATCATCATCGGACCCAACGGATTGAACATCATCAGTGACAGCCAGGCCATTAAACTGTTCGCCACAATAGGGATACTGTTTCTGATGTTTATTGCCGGACTGGACCTTGACCAGCAGCAGTTCAGCCGTACAAGGAACAAAAGCCTGCTCTTCGGGCTTCTGACATATACTGTGCCTTTCTCGATAGGTCTTCCTGTTTGTTATTATCTGCTCGACTTTAACCTCATCACCAGCCTGATGATTTCAAATATGTTTGCTACCCACACAATGGTATCATACCCTATTGTAACAAGGCTGGGCTTGTCGCGGAATGAAGCCGTTGCAGTTGCCACAGGAGGAACGGTCATCACCGATACCCTGGTTCTATTGGTGCTTGCGATCATTGCAGGAAGTGCTACCGGCGGGAGTGGAATACAACTTTATGTGATCCTGGTTTTATCATTTATTCTGTTCCTTTTATTCATGGTTTATATAGTCCCTCCCGTTTCCCGATGGGCATTCAGGAGACTTGAGGATGATAATTATTCACAGTTCATCTATGTTGCCCTGGTTGTCTTCATATGTGCAGTGCTTGCCGAAGCTGCCGGACTTGAACCTATTATCGGAGCATTTGCCGCAGGCTTTATCCTTAACAGGATCATACCGGCACAGTCCATCCTGCGGAACAGGATAGACTTTACGGGTAACGCACTATTCATTCCTTTCTTCCTCATCAGCGTCGGCATGGTGGTCGATCTGAAAATAGTCGTGGCAGGCCCTGTACCGCTGATCATCGCTGCCACCCTGACTGCTGTCGCCCTGGCAGGCAAATGGGTCGCTGCTGAGATTACATCGCGGCTTTTACATTTCACGCCAGATCAGCGGCATCTGCTCTTCGGACTCACCAGTTCGCATGCTGCAGCAATACTGGCAGTCATTATGGTCGGGTACCGGATAGGGATCATTGATGATAATGTAATGAACGGGACCATCATCCTTATCCTGGTTACATGTTTTGTTTCTTCCCTGGTGACAGAAGCGGCAGGCAGAAAGATAGCACTCAGCGGAAAGCAGGATTCATTGATGAGCAGCGAGGCAGACCACGAAACAATTGTCATCTCCCTCTCAAATCCTCAGAACATGGAAAGACTTATTGACCTCGCCCTTACACTCAAGAAGAAAAACCATAACAACCTCATGTACGGATTGTGTGTGGTCAATGACGATGAAGATGCCGCAAAAAAACTCTCCATGGCCAGATCAACACTGGAACAAGCCGGATCAAGAGCTCTTGCAGCCGGCAGGAAAATTGAGCCTATTGCTACAATTGACAATAATGTTGCATCCGGGATAAAAAGGGTAGCAAGGGAAAAGAGCGCCACAGATATAATTATCGGCACCTCCGGAAAATCGAACCTGGCTGATATACTGTTCGGCAGGCCACTTGAACAGCTTGCAGCGAACTCATCCCAGACAATTTTTATTTACAATGCCGTCAACCCCATCAACCTCTATAAGAATGTTGCCCTTTTTCTGCCGCCAAATGCTGAAAAGGAAGCAAAGTTCAGGTCAATAATAGATAAGGTGATCAGAATAGCTGAAGGCAATTCAATACCACTTAACAGCTATTCATACGGAAAGGCATATTTAGCGATCGATGCTCATATTAAAAAGACAAAGAGCCTTGTACTGCATAATTTTGTCACAATCACCCAGGGCAGGGAAATAGCCGATATCAGACTATTGGCCGGAGAAGATGACCTGCTGGTCATTTTTTCGCCGCAAAGAGGTAGTATTTCATGGGACCCGTCCTATGATGCCTTTATTAAAAAAATCCTGAGAACAACTGTTGATATCAGTTATCTGATCATAAATCCCGGCATCGTCAGCTGAACATCAGTTTCCGGCATTGTGAGTTTCCTGGCTGGTAAAATAAGTTTAAGCCTGCTTAATTCGAAAAATTATTTTAACTTGGTGGGTATTAGTCTTTAAGGGAATACGTATACTCCTGAAATGAAAAGAAAAATAATCCTGACCCTGACGCTTCTGATGATAATGATCTCCTGCGAAGGCCCTGAAACAACTGTCACTAACTACGTCAGACGAGATGGTTCCGTCATGAGAAAGGCAGAACTGAAAAACTCTAAGAATGAACTTGCCCTGAATGACTTCAGGGTACCTGTTGACAGCACCTGGAAACTGCATGATTCTATCAGCATTTCTGACCAGGGAGATACGACATGGTTCCTCCTTGCCGAAAAATTATTTGAGTCGGTTGATGACATTAATATGGCATACCTGGCTGATACAGGCAAAAACAGCGTGGTACCGCGAAGCGCTTCTCATCAACATAAATTCAAATGGTTCACCACCGAATGGCGCTTCACCGAAAAGTGCGGAAAAAGTCTTACACACGGTTATCCATCTGATAATTTCCTTACCCCTGAAGAAACCGAATTCAGGAACATGCCCTCGGTCATAAAGGAAATGATGCTTGCCGGTACTGACAGCCTGAAATACAAAATCCTTAATGACAGCCTGGATGCACACACTGAAATGTTGCTTATCAGATCGATGATCTCCGAATGGATTGAAGATGCGGGATCGTTATGCGCCTCCTCCGGTAAAGACACGCTGGTTGTTAAAGCCCTCAGATCACATGCAGCTGAATTTGATGAAGCTTCTCTTGCCGATGAAGGTTTCAATAAGACCTGTGCACAAATTCTTGGAGACAGTATCTTTGAAAAGGTCAAACCCGAACTTGACAGCGCGATGAAAATATCTGAAAAGAAATTTGACAGGTCACTTTCATTTCAAAGCTATACATTGAAAACAGTATTGCCTTTAAAGGTCAGATCAACCAACGGATACACGATGACTGGAGGCGAAATAGCCTGGCCTGTCAACGGAGATCTCTTTCTGACAGATGATTACGTCATGTGGGCAGAAGCAAGAGAGGTGAATTACTGGGCGATATTCCTTACTGCTCTCATGCTGGTGACGGTACCTCTTGAAATCAGGAAACACACCCGGAAACCGAAAACCAAGGTTTAATGGCATGTCACTGCATGCACCTTTCAGCAGTTATTCCCAAACGGAAATTCTTCAAGGATATCCCAATTTCTGCCATTGTGCTTCAAAAGGAAAACGCTGTGGACATCAAATGATGCTTTGAACTCTTCCTTTGGAAGCTTAGTCCAGGCTTCATTGAATGCTTCTTTTGTAAGGTCTCTTGTCGCCACAGTTATATGCGGCTGCACATCTTTCATTATTTCTGCCGGAATGAAGTGAAGCTCGGTCAAAAGTATTTCCTTAAGCCGCGAATACAGTGCTCTCACTGGCTCAGGTTCGGAAATTTTTATGAATATCACCTTCGGTGGGAAAGCACCAAAACCGTCAAGATCTACTGTAAAGGACTTTTCACCGGCGACAAATCTCCGGAGGGCTTCTGATATAAAGGTCTCCTCTTCTGAGCTCCGCTTAAACGGCATCTGCAGGGTTATATGCGCCGGCGATTTAAGAGCATGACCGGCACCAAACTCAGACTTCATTCTTTCCTTTATCCTGCATACCTTCTCCGCCAGCTCCCGGTACGGAACCAGGGCAATGAAATACAGATCCATATTCTGCTCATGCATATCTTTCATTTGCAGTACAGCCGGAGTTGCAGTATCACAATAATGAATAATAGGAAAAAGGAGACTTCTTGCTATTCAAACCAGGTCTTTATAAAAACCTCGCGGTCATGCTGCAAATCCGTTGCCCTGTATGATACCGAAGAATCGTTTTCAATATCGTAGACCCAATATCCTGATACTATCCCGGGGCTGTAAAATACCCTTCGCAGGTAAAGCCGGTCGCCTTCCGAAAATTCACATTTTTTCCCGTATGCGGATATCTTTCCGTAGACATCTTCCATTGATGTCTTAATCCACACTAAATTGGGTCCATCATAGTTCTCAGGCCCGGTATGGCGGTATTCCAAGAAATCACCTACATATTTCCTTGTTATGATTAGCTCATCTTCCTGAATTCCGGATGAAACCCTTTTTGAGGTGCTGCAGGAAGCGGTCAAAACCAGTACAAGCAGAAATATTAGTTTTTTCATCAAAACACTTGTTATTCCAACGCGATCAATCTGACCTTTACCGGGTGGATAGGCGTCATAAAAATACAACTTTTTCCCGACAGGATTTCTCTAATTCATTTTTTTACTCATCTTTGTAAGCTTTGACTCAGAATTAATTGCTGTTATTTACCGGAATTATTTCATTGAGATTAATCCTCTTATGAAAAAAAAGGAATTCTGGACCATACCTAACCTGATCACCCTTTACAGGTTGCTCATGGTTCCGGTAATCTTGTATTTTGCCATTTCAGGGCGGGAGAAACTGTTTGCCATTTTTCTTATTATTAATCTGCTTTCCGATATTGTTGACGGCTACATTGCACGCAGATTTAAAATGGAGACAGAAATCGGGGCAAGACTTGATTCATTCGCTGATAATTTTAGCTTCGTACTGGCATTTACCGGATTCTTTATCTTTAAAATGGAGGACTTCAGGCCACACATCGTCAGCTTAATAATTTTCATGAGCATGCTGGTGCTGACAATTATAGTTCCTCTTATAAGGTTCAGGATGTTTCCAAGCTATCACCTCTATATAACAAAGATCGGCGGGTACATTCAGGGTGTCTTCTTTATATGCCTTTTCACAATAGGCTTTATTACGCCGTTTTATTACTTTATGATAGTATGGGGAATTCTGGGCGCCATTGAGTGCATCGCCATTGACCTGGTAATACCAGAAATGCGGTCAAATGTAAAGGGTCTGTATTGGGTGCTTAAAGAAAGAAATGCGGAAAAGGAACAACAAAAATGATATTTCATTCCTCATTTGAATACATTGATCTGTGGCTGCCGCTTGTCGGTTTTCTCGTCGGCCTCATAGGCACCCTGATCGGCGGAGGCGGAGGGGGTTTTTTCTTTATCCCTATCCTGACGATACTTTTCGGAGTGCCTGCCCAGGTAGCAGTTGCAACTTCCCTGGCTGCCACACTCCCGATCTGTATGGTCGGAACAATCGGACATTACCGTAATGATAATATAGATGTCCGCCTGGGTCTCATTATGGCATGTGCCGGTATTTTAGGCGCCCTTGGTGGAGCAAGTTTTACAAGCCTGATTACCCATAAACAGTTGATAATCTGTTATGGCTCATATGCTGTTGTGATTGCCCTGCTTATGATCAGAAGCATCCGGAATAAGAGAAAGGATGAGGCGAACGGGATCGGACAACATGAAGATCCAAAATTTATACAAGTTGCCAAAGGCACATTTTTCGGGTTTCTGGCAGGGGTTATAACCGCTACTTTCGGTACAACCGGAGCCACACCGGCACAGGCAGGGTTGCTGGCAATGCGTAAACCGGTTAAAGTGGTGATCGGCACATCACTGATGGTTGTCATGGCTAATACCACTTCTGCACTTGGAGCACACTTTCTGGTAGGAGAAATTGATCTTACCCTTGTTTATTTCCTTACTGCAGGGACAATACTCGGGGCCCTTGTCGGACCAAAACTGCTGAAGGGTGCGAAACTGGAACGCATAGACGGCCCTATTCGCCTGTGGTATGCCCTGGGAATGATACTCTTTGGCATTGTAATGATTATCAGCGCATTTGAGGTAATACCTTATCTGGATAAATAATGAAAACAGTTTGGATAATTTATTCTGTCATCCTGGTTTATTATTTACTGGGAACAATTGGCATTTATCTTATCAACAGGAGAAAAGAACCGGAGGCTAAACGCAAAGCCTGGATAAAGCACATCAACTACTTCATAATCACCAGTATCGTATTCTTCAGTATAGCTATTAATCCTATTGTTTTCCGGATACTGGCAGTTCTGATTATCGTTATTGGGTTTTACGAACTGTATAAGCTGTTCAGGGAGTCGGGATACAACTTCAGGAATTTCTTTTGGATCTCAATATTTGCATTGGCGCTTTTCTCTGCCGGATTTTACTTTTTCAGCCGGATGGATAAAGGGATTATGCTGTTTGCCTTTCTTATCCTTTGCATCTTTGACGGTTTCTGCCAGGTATCAGGCCAGCTCTTTGGCAAAACATTGCTGTTTCCTAAGATCAGTCCCAACAAGACGGTTGAAGGCCTTATTGGTGGGGCGCTGATCGCCGTCCTGAGTGCTTTCGTTTTTAAAAACCTCATCATCGCTCCTCAGATAAATGCAATTTTGTTTGCAGTCGTGGTAGTCATTTTTGCATTTGTCGGAGACACCGCAAAGTCGATTTACAAAAGGAAGTACAACGTGAAGGACTTCAGCAACCTGATCCCCGGCCACGGTGGTTTTCTGGACAGGTTTGACAGCCTTATTGCCGGGGGTACGGGAGTGGCACTGTTAGGCTTGCTGCTTAATTTCTGACCGTAAATGAAGAAACGCTCCTTCCACCCTTACCATCAGCAGCAAAGCCTTCTATAATAACAGTATATTCACCTGTTTCGTCCGACGTATAAAATTCGACTGCGGCCGTTCCTGTTCTGTCAGTTCTGACATCCGGATTCCAGTAAAGGGTGTTTCGAAAATCCGGAAGCCTGCCGGACTTCTGCTTATCAGTTGAATAATCCTGAGAGAAAAACTTATGGTCATCCAGACCGCTGAATTCCTGCCTGAAGACCGACCTGTCAAAGTCCAAAACACTCAGGTTGCCTTTTTTTGAAACGATATTGATAATCCCTTCAATAATCAGTTCAGAGATGAAATATCTCGTGTTCAGCACTTCAATTTTTTCTATCTCGGAGGATTTTATTTCAAGTATTTTATCGAAGTCATATATGGGCACACCATCAACGATAACAAGGGGTGATGAAGTAAATGATGCGTCAGGATGCGAATTAATGAGCCTGAGGCTGCTCTTGCCATTCCTTGTGACAGTAGAGGCGCCGGGAACAATCTCCTTAAAGACTTCCCTGAGGGTTGTCAGTTCAATATAATCCGACAGCAAAATCGTATTATCCGGCTCTCCATAGAAATCAGGCCTGCCGTTGAGCCCTGAACCTGGGCCTGTCGTTTGAAGGAAGGGATCATAAATATCTCTTACCTGCATACTGATAATTGCCTTGTTTATTTCCTCCAGATCTGTTGTATCAATATACAGCGATCCGGCCTGAAAACTTTCTCCATCCAGAAGAAACGGATCTTTTAAATCGACGTAGTAACCGGCTGTCTCAGGAGACAGTGGCTGTATGACCAGTTCCTTCACTCCGTATTCCCTGGATACAACATTAAACTCTCCTTTTTTACCGGTCCTGATGAAGTTGCTGCGGCATGTCTTTCCAACATATGAAAGAGTAATATTTTCATCTGCCAGGGGTGCGTCGGTGTTTCTGTCCCTGATCACTCCGCTTATCACATAGCCCTCCGGTTCAGGAAGGTGTTTAATGACTGAATCCTGTCCGTTATTTCCGGAAAGATCACCTTCGCCATGATAAAAGATCATATAGTCATTCAGCCCTGGCAAGATCAGGTCAGTTCTTACTGCCTGCATCGCAGGAGACTGGTTCTGTCTCATTATTTCATTATAATGTGATCTGTCTTTCAGTACCGGCCTGATGACTGAAACGCAGAGATCGCTTTCAATACTATGCCCTGCATCATCTGTGGCAATGATTTCTATTCTGACTTTTTCCCGCGGAGAAAAATTTTCCGAATGAACCTTTACATCATACGTGAGCTCCGGTGTTTTGTCATTATAAAACCATCCATAGGCAAGCTCAATACCCTTTATATCAGTGATCATGATCTTTGCCATTCCGGCGGGAATAATATCCTGCTCGAAAACGATAACCGAATCCTTTTCAGCAGAAATTTCTTTTCTGACAGATGCAAAGGACGCATGTGAATAAATAATGCCGAGTTCTCCCTTCCGGCACATCGAATCCTTTATTTTTCAGCATATGGATTTTTATAACACCTGCCTGTCTGTCTGACGTCACTCTGAAGGTCAATCCTTTTTCATCAACGGAAGGCATCTGGAATCTCCTGTTTCGTCCGGTGCTGTCTGAGGTGACCATGCTCAGGCTGCCGGTCGAAGACGGATTAACCGAAACAATGCCGGTACCGTGTCTGTCAGTCCTGAACAGGGCCAGTGTATCTTCGCCATTGCCGGTTATTGCTCCTTCCGTTATTACAGGGTCACCCTCTTTATTGAAGCATTGGAATCCCACGCGGTTCCCGATGCCTGTAACAATGTGTCCTGTCTCAGGATAGAAAATCACACTGTCGGGCAGAGTGCGCACAGGCGGAACGCTGTACCTGCTCATGCTTTCAAAAGGATTTATGACAGAGATTTTCTTATATGAAAAAGATGACTGAGGATAATTCTTCATCCAGTTTGTAAATGAGCGGATAAAATAACACCCTGTCCTCAGGGTATCAGGGATCCTGAAAGCACCTGAACCTGTGAGCCCATCGGTTGCAATCTTAAGCTGGATGACCGGAGTGCCGGAATTGTCGGGCATATCAACGTATACAACCCTGCTGATGCTCCCGGCAGTGTGGGTAAGCCCTCCAAACTCGCTGACTTTCAGATAAACCTCTTCCCCGGCAATATAAATGTCCCTGTCAGTCTGAATATAAAGTTCTTCACGGTAACTCCCTGCACCGGTAAAGGACGGGGACTGAGCTGAAAGTGAACTGCAGAACAGTAAGAGGATAACGGAAAAACCAGCTGCCCTCATGATCAGCCTGCTGGCTGAAATATTTTGACGGATAATTACCATATAGCCCGAATGATCATTCAATATCGACCCAGAAAGACGGTTTGGTCATGCTCCCGTTCACAGTACATTCAGCACAGAAGGGTCGGACAAAGACCAGCCTGTAAAGTTCACCATTGTCTCTGTAAACAGGATTAATGAAGGTGTAACCGGAATTCAAAAAACCCTCGTTGATCTCGTCAAAAGTGTAACGTGCACCGGGAGACGGTGGAGGATAATCAACCTCTCCCTTTTCAACTCTTTCACAGTCATACACATAGAATGGCAGGTCAAGACTGGCTATCTCATTGAAAGTTATGTATTTATGTATGAGCTTTGCCCCTGATACCTGGAAATAGCCTATAATCTGCTCGTCGGGGTTTGTGACATTATGGATATTGCTTATGATCTGAAAAGGCTGTTTATCAAAAATATCACCCCCGCTTTCATTCAGCTTCAACATGAGGTCCCAGAATCCATATTCTTCCTTCGAGACAGACAACTGCCTAACCTCAACGTAATATTGAATCATTAGCCGGTTTGTCTCTTCTGATGCAATGAACAAAACAGGTTTCTTTTTAAACCCGCCGGTATTTCCCAATGCTGTATTCTCAATATCGATAACATCCGATTTCTTATTTGCCCAGCATGTCTGTTTTATTTCGGTCACAGGGACTATGGTAGAGTCATTTATGTAATTAAACACCTTGGGATCAGGTGCCTGGAATTTCCACCACTCTTCATAGCTCCACCTGTAATAATTGCTGGTACTTTCATCACGGGAATCAATAAATATGGATACTCCCGGGATCATCTCACCAGTCTCTTCCGAGATTAACTGGTCTTTGCTGAAATAGATACTGTCGATATCAGGTACCGGGTACATTAAAGATGGGTCAGACTCATACTTTTCGCCACTCTCAGTCTCAATGCTCAGTATATAGGTTCTGCCTGTCGCACCCCTGAAGGTCAGGCTGTCTGTACGGTATTCGCCGGCGCGTTTTTCGACCAGTAATGTGCTGTTACCCGCATCGTCACAGATAATTACTGTTGCACCCGTGACTCTTACCGGATCCTCATCACCGGTCTCAATAGTGCGTGTAAGAATCACGTAATTCGATTTATTCTCATCAGTGACAAGGGCGTCCACAACCAGGCGCGATTCGAAGCTCTTAAGTTCGGGTGTGTAAGGATCTATACAGGTAAAAAGAGTACAGGCAGTAACCAGAACAAATGTGATTTTATGCCATTTCCTTCTCATCCTGTTATTCATGTTTCATTTTTCTAAAATTATTTCCGGCAACAGAGAATCGACAAAAATAGAATTAAATATTTTCCTGCTGGCACCCGGACCGCATAATCATTGGTGAAAAACATTAAATATTGTTAAGGGGTACATTATTAAAAATAATATTAGTTATTTCGATGAAATTTTTGACCCTTCACTGAATCATGCCAAGACTATCACTTCTGCTTCTTCTCCTTTTGTGTTCCTTCATAGGGCTGTCACAAGAGACGGCCAAAGTAATCACAGCCGGTGGAAAAGATATGATAGCCAACACAGAAAAGGCTCAGAAAGAATATCTTGAGAAGACCTATTCACTATTGTCAGGAATTGAAGACAGGGTGGTTAACGGGCGGACCTACTTCCCATATCATTACCGTTCAAAAAACAAGCCGCTCCTTTTTTTTGAAAAGGACCGCACGGCTTCAATAACCATGAACGGCAGAAAATATGAAAAAGTCATCCTTCAGTATGACACCTTTACCGATGAGGTCATTTTTCCCGAAATAGAAAATAACCACGGGCAGGGTCTATATCAGATATCACTGAATAAGGATATTATCGACTCTTTTGTATTGTTCTTCAAGGATGATACTCTGACTTTCAGGAAAATAACCGAAAAGGAGGTCAGGGGCTCCGGCCTTACTCCCGGCTTTTTTGAGATCGCCTATGACGGTGACAGCAAATATATGGTCAGGCACACTTCGGTGGTTCATCAGAAAAACGGTATCGATGAATACTTTTATTCCCCATCCGGTTATGTTAACACCGGAGGGGGTTTCATCAGAATACGATCCAACGGCAAGTTCATAAAAATGTTTGGCACCAGATCAGCTGAAATGAAAAAGATTCTGGACAGGTATAAGATTACTGTCCGTAAAGCAAATAAGAACCAGATAATAAGTGCACTGAGACTGTTTGATAATCTGTGAAGCACTTTTGAATATCCTGATGAAAAAAATCTTCTTTATAATAGTGTTCCTGAACCTGATTGTTTATGTCTGCGGGCAGGATAATAACCTGACATTCCAGTTCAGCCAGATACTGTTCAGTGACATGGTTGATACCATTGAAAAAAAGGTTCCGGTAAAGATATACTATTCAGATAAGTGGGTCGACAGCCTTTACCTTACCGTGAAGGCCGAGAACAGCACCGTTGACGGTGTGCTCGACAACGCCCTGAGGCGCGAAGGCCTGTCATTTATTATCACTGAAGACAATAAAGTCATTCTCTCAAAAGGATATTCAATCAAAACCGGATTTGGGAAGGAATATTCCGATTACATCAGGAGGAACTATGCTGCAGCCGCGACAGACGATTTTGTGAGGCCCGTCACGAAAACCGAAGACCAGTCGATCAGTGATGAATATAAAATATTCAAGATCGGAAGAGCGTCTGCAGCCAGATCGCAGGAGAGAGTTTCTTTTTCAGGAGTTGTAAGGGACGCAGCGGACGGGACCGTTATACCCAGCGTAGTCGTTTATGTCGACAAGCTCAAATCAGGAGCAATGACAAACAATGTCGGGTATTATTCAATTTCATTGCCTCCCGGACAGTATCGTGTTGATTACAGGATGATCGGGATGAAGTCTGCCAGCCGTAATATTATTATCTATTCAGACGGGTCTCTCGATGTTACTCTGACTGAAAGCACGAATCAGATTAATGAAGTGATAGTTTCCGCCAACCGGGAGAATAATGTAAAAAACACCCGGATAGGCATTGAAAAGATCAATGTTAAGATGCTGAAACAGATCCCCCTGGGACTGGGTGAAGCTGATCTGCTGAAAAGCTCTCTGATGCTTCCGGGAGTACAGACCGTCGGGGAGGCCTCGGGAGGATATAATGTCCGAGGGGGCAGCACGGACCAGAATCTTATTCTTCTGAATTATGCACCAATTCTCAATTCATCACATTTCTTTGGATTTTTCGGGGCATTTAACTCGGATCTTATAGCCGATGTCACGCTTTTCAAAAGCGGGATGCCGGCAAAATATGGTGGCAGGCTGTCATCAGTGATGGAAATAATACCCACTGAAGGCAATAAGGAAAAGATAAAAGTAAGCGGTGGAATAAGCCCTGTTACCGGCAGACTGATGATAGACGGTCCGATCATAAAAGACAAAGTATCATTCATTCTCGGAGCAAGGGCCACTTATTCCGACTGGCTTCTCGGCATGCTCAGCGATCCGATGCTGAGTCGAAGCACGGCAGGCTTCTATGACATACAGGGAACATTAAGCGCCGACCTGAATGAAAAGAACTTCCTTTCTCTTTCCGGATATATAAGCAATGACAGGTTTGACTATTACATGGCGAGCGGGTTTAACTACGGTAACACGGCGGCAACCCTTAAATGGAAACACTCTTTCGGCAGAAAACTGTCAGCACAGTTCTTTGCCATAATGAGTAATTATGACTATCAGCTCACCACAAAATCCGATTCGACAACTTATAATAACATGTATTATGACCTGAACCAAAAAATCATCAGGACAGATTTTACATACAACCCTGCAGGAAATCACAGGATTGAGTTTGGAATTGATGCCACCTCATATTCTCTCCTTCCCGGCAGGCAGGAACCGTTCGGAGACTATTCTGACATTCTGCACAGGGAGCTGGAGAAAGAGCAGGCACTGGAACCGTCACTATACATAAGTGATGAATATGAAATCACTCCCCGATTGTCCGTTTCGGCCGGCCTCAGGGGTACTTACTATCTGTATCAGGGCCCACAGACAGAATACCAGTATTATGAGGATATGCCAAGAACGGTTGAAACCATAAATGACACAGTCACCTATGACAGCGGTGAGCTGGTTAAGGCTTATCCCGGTCTTGAATTCAGGTTCTCATCAAGGTTTTTACTCACACCCAGATCATCAATAAAAGTAGGGGCGCAAAGGGCATACCAGTATCTTCATATGATATCCAACACCACTTCAATGTCACCGGTTGATATCTGGAAGTTAAGCGACAACTATATCAAACCGCAGAGAGGCGACCAGGTCTCTGCCGGCTATTACCTGAACTTTGACAGGAAAGCTATCGAGACTTCGGTTGAAGGATATTATAAGTTACTGAAAAACACTCTTGACTATAAGGGTGGCGCTGAATTACTGATGAATGATCACCTCGAAACAGATGTACTGAACGGCGACGGCAAGGCATACGGGGTGGAGGTGATGGTGAAGAAACAGTCGGGCAGTGTAACTGGTTGGGTAAGCTACACTTACTCAAGAGTATTTATGAAAGTTGACGGCCGGTTTGAAGAAGAAAAAGTGAACAGGGGAAACTACTTCCCTGCTAATTATGACAAGCCACATGATCTTAAGATCGTTATCAATGCCAAGGCGTCGCGACGTTTCAACCTTACATCCAATTTCATCTATAACACCGGCAGACCGATCACATACCCGGTAGCCTTTTATAATTTTTATAATTCTGATCAGGTATATTATTCCAACAGGAATGACTACCGGATACCCTATTACATGAGACTTGATCTTTCAGCAACGGTGAACGGTAACCTGAGAGTAAAAAAACTAAATCACTCATCATTTACTGCAACAATCTATAATGTCCTGGGAAGAAAGAATCCCTATTCGATATTTTTCAGGAATGAAGGCGGAGTTGTCAATGGGTACCAGATGACGATCTTTGCACAGCCGATCTTCATGCTGACATACAATTTCAGGTTGTTCGGAAATGCCGAAGGAGACTTCTAGCAGAAGACTTCATGAAGGCAGACCCGGATGAAAAGCCCGGATTGCTTCTCTCAGATTTTAAAAAAATGATCTCCTCCCGGATTATAAATTATATTCAAGGCTCCCGGCACTGCGCTGACTTCAAAATGTTTTGAAAAAAATAATTCGCCGTCTACATGGAAAGGCACCTCAGAGGGAAATTCCAGGCTTAGCCCGGGCGTCTGGAAATAATTGACCTTCGGATCATTGATATGTGTCCCTTTCGGAACCTTGAGCAGGATATTAAGCCTTTGAAATAACGTTAACTTCTTTATTGAACAGACATCCAGAAGTCCGTCATTTGCAATTGCCTCCGGAGTAAGGAAGAAGCTTCCTGCAAACCTCCTGCCGTTGGCGACGGTATTTATGAAACAGTCTGTTTCATGAGTATTCCCGCCGGAGATCACTGTCATCTTTTTTTCCTTAAAGAACAGCAGAGTCTTCAGAATATGCCATATATACTTGCTTTTACCTCCCGGTTTTACCTCACCAGGCGCTGTATAGTTTTCCGCAGCTACCTGGGCATCGAAACCCAGGCCCATCCCGTTAAGAAAAATCTTGTCATTACATCGCCCTACATCCATCGCTGTGACATTAACTTTAAAGAATGTCTCCCAGTCTTTATCTTCAAACCGTCCGGGGAAGCCTGTGACCTGGATGAAGTCATTACCGGTCCCGGCGCCTATTAATCCGACGACAACATCTTTTTTGAAGATCAGCGGAGCAGCAATTTCGTTTATGGTGCCGTCGCCACCAACACCTATAATGTAGGTGAATCCGTTGTCTGCATACTGCTTTGACAATACACCTGCATGGCCTCTTCCTGTAGTATAGACCAGTTCTGCATCGAGGTTATGTATACGGATCATTTCTGCGATCTTGTCAGCCAGGCTGAGGGCATATCCGTTGCCGGCTGTAGGATTAATTATAAAGACCCATTTTTTCTTCTGATCCATAGCTTCCTGATATTTTAATTATACTGACTTAATTCAATGTTTACAGATTGGCATACTGCCACCGGTGGGTATGTCAGAGTTCCTGAGGCCTGTTGTGCTTAATGAAGGTATTGTCTTTCAGCTCCCTGAATGCTTCATTCAGCTCGGCTTCCGTATTCATAACGATAGGCCCGCCCCAGGCAACCGGCTCCTTCAACGGCCTGGCTGCTATGAGCAGGAATTTTGCGCCTTGATCTCCTGCCTTAACAATTACCTCATCAAAGTCTGCACTGTCTGTTGAAGAAGGGGACATCAGGATCGCACAGTTTTTTTCTTCAAAGTCAACCAGTGCATCATCTGGAGCTAAAGTTCCTTCGATGAGATATATGAACAGAGTCTGATCATTGGGTGTTTCCTGATAATGCCACGTACTGCCGGGTTCCAGCACTACATCCAGGTACTGAACTTTTACATACTCGCCTTTAACTGCCCCTTTGCGGTCATGGTAGTTGCCGGATAAGACCCTGACTGTTGCGTTCTTTTCCTGAACAGCAGGAATATCCTGAGGTTTGATATCCCGGTAGGCAGGTTGTGTCATTTTCTCTTTCTTAGGAAGGTTTACCCAGAGCTGACACCCCAGCAGTCTTTCAGCGGCTTTGGGCATCTCCTGGTGAATAATCCCTGATCCTGCCGTCATCCACTGACACTGATAATCGCGTATGAACCCCTTGTTGCCCAGGCTGTCGCCATGTTCTATTTCTCCCTGTAACAGGTAGGTGACTGTTTCAATTCCGCGATGAGGATGCCAGGGGAACCCTTTAATGTAATCATTGGGATTGGTAGAATCAAACCCATCCAGCATCAGGAAAGGATCAAAATCTTCAACCGTACTCAGTCCCAGGACCCTGCGCAGACGTACTCCGGCTCCGTCAACTGCGTTTTGCCCTCTTACAACCTGCGAACATTTTCTTCTGGACATAGCATCTGTTTTAAACCTTTAAAGTCTGGTTCAAAATTAAAAAACTTATCAGGATTGCAATGGGGAATGTCTGTTTACAATAAAAAACGGACTTGTAATCGCGAAGAAAATTTGTCCGGGTAAATCCAAACAAGAATCTGGTTTTATTGTTATCCGTATAATGTTCAATAAAATTACCTTTGATAAAATTCTTATCCCCGGGGTCAGGGATATGGTTTAATTAACAGAAATACAAACAGAAAATCATGAAACGCAAAGCAACAGCCATATGGCAGGGAAACGGGGCAGAAGGCAAAGGAAGCCTCTCTTCAACAAGCGGAGTGCTTAACAAAACTCCATATTCATCCACAACACGATTTAAGAACGAGGACGGCCTCGCCGGCACTAACCCTGAAGAACTGATAGCAGCTGCTCACAGTGGCTGCTATGCCATGGCACTGAGTTTTGCACTCACCGGAGCAGGATTCACAGCCACTGAACTGAAAGTGGAAGCTGCAGTCAGTATTGAAAAAATAACAGACCATTTTGAGATTACCGGTATCAATCTCGATCTTACCGGAAATGTTCCGGGCATCACAGAAGAGAAATTCCTGGAACTGGCCGGAACAGCAAAAATCAATTGCCCTGTTTCCCGGGCGCTTAAGGCAGTAAATATAACCCTGTCAGCAAAACTTGTTTAGTGTCCGTGGTCAGCGTTCAGCTGAATCCTATTCACATTTAAGGTTAGTTCGTTGTGCCCTGGAAGCCTCTGCAAAGGGTCCGTACAGGGCATTCTTAAATGATGCACATGCCTCTGCAGTCTGCCCTTTGCCCACCTGGGCAACAGCAAGCTGATAGAAGAATTTTGCTTTGGCTTCAGCATTGCCCGTTTCCATATTGAGCCCTTTTTGTGCATATTCTGCCCCGCTGTCAAAATTTCCCTTCTTGTTATACACATCAGCAAAGTAGTAGTAAAGATCCTTGTCATCGCCGTATTTTGCAGATTTATTCAGGAAGGCAAGTGCCTCTTCAGACTTGTTCGCCTGATTTGCTTTTGATCCTGCCGAACGAAAGTATTCAAGCGCCAGCGTAGATGCCTTTTGCGCCTTTATTGTATCATTGGCGCTCTTCACTTTTTCAAGATACAGATCTATCGTTTTCTCAAAAGCATCGGTATTATCTTGCTTTATGTAGATTAATGCCTTGTTATAAATTGCATTAACATAATCGGGATTGATTAATAAAAGGCTGTCAATCGTCAGAAGGGCCTTTTCGAAATCATTTCCCGAAAAATAATCCACTGCCAGGTTGTTATAACCCTGTACCAGGACTTTCTGTGCTTTCTCCTTATTTGATGCGTTACCGTACTTCTCTGCTGCAGCAATGGCTGTTTTTGAAGAAGAAATAATCACTGCTGCCGGTTTCTTTTCGTTCAGAGCGGTAGCTGCCAGCTTATAATATAATCCTGGTAATACCTGAACGGCCTTTTGTTTCAGGTCAGCGGCTTCCTCGCCCACTTTCTCAGAGGTGGTAACCACGTTTTCAAATGCCGCAATGGCAGCGGGAACGTCCGTCTGCATGGCCTTGGCTCCTTCATTATAAAAGGTTATCACATCATTTCGTGTCTGCGAATTCACATTTGTACCTATAACAGCAGACAGGGCCAGAAACCCTGCAATCATACCCGTAATTTTATTTTTCATCTTAATTCAGATTATCAGGTTGTTAGAAACATAATGAAATTTATTGCCTGTAAATTTAAGAGTTAAATTCGATTTTAATATTCCCATAGCAAATCCGGCATTAATATTTTTATAATCGGGCTTAAGGTCTGCATTATGATTTACTTTGATCTGAGGTATTGCACAGGCCATTTTATATCCTCTTCAAGCAGCCTTGCAGCCAATAGCGGGAAATAAGGGTTTCGTAGTAACTCCCGGCCAAAGAACACGAGGTCGGCATTTCCATCCTCAAGGATTGTCTCCGCTTGACCGGCGTTTGTTATTAACCCCACTGCCCCGGTCATTATTCCCGTTTCCTTCATCGCCCCGGAGAATTGAACCTGGTACCCGGGGCTGACCGGTATCCTTGCATTGTAAACATTGCCGCCCGAAGAACAATCTATCAGGTCAACGTTCATTTCTTTTAAAATCATGGCCAGTCTTACACTTTCTTCTTTTGTCCATCCGCCATCAGTCCAGTCAGTTGCAGACAGGCGTACAAAAAGCGGATTTTCAGCCGGCCAGACATATTTTATAAATTTAATAACCTGTCGTAATAAGCGGGTTCGGTTCTCAAAAGAACCTCCGTATTCGTCTGTACGGTTGTTACTCAGGGGAGATAAAAATTCATGCAACAGGTAACCGTGTGCGCTGTGGATCTCGATTACCTTAAAACCGGCAATTAGAGCCCGCTCCGCTGCGGCTCTGAAACCGGAAATCACCTTCCCTATTCCTTCCTTATTCAATGCGGAAGGTGGCGTGTCACTGTCAATGAACGGGATATCGCCAGGGGCAACAGCTTGCCATCCGCCCTGCTTTAAACCCAGCTGTTTACCCCCCTCCCACGGTACAGTACAGGAGGCTTTTCTCCCTGCATGGGCTAGCTGAATTCCGGCAACAGCGCCCTGCTGATGAATAAAACGGGTAATTCTGCTGAGTCCGAGAATATGTTCATCACTCCAGAGACCTAAATCTCCCGGTGTGATCCGTCCCTCCGGCACCACCGCAGTTGCCTCAGTGATAATCAGCCCCGCACCTCCAACAGCCCTGCTCCCCAGGTGAACGACATGCCAGTCGTTGACAAATCCGTCTGTCGCAGAATACTGGCACATCGGCGACATGACTATCCTGTTTTTAAGAGTAATATTCTTTATAGTCAGAGATGAAAAAAGCTTTGACATAATGATGAATTTTATTTAGGGCAAACCCGTGTCCCCAAAGATAATGGTTAATATATTCCAAATCTTTCCGCGCCGTATCCGGATTGGGAGGCCGATATTAATTTAAGGAAGGGGGCTTTTGATTTATTGTAAGACAAAAACTGACAGCCACGGCGGATTAAATTGTTTTCAAAGTTTTATCAGCTTCACGGCCCGTTTTCTCCGGTCAGCCTGTCCGATCATATAAGTACCACGTGCCAGGCTGCTGATATCTACAGTGGTTATTTCCTGGTCCGGATTTATTGTTGCAACGATTCTGCCGGCCAGATCAGCGATATATAGCTTTTTGCCTGAATTGTTCTCCTCCGCTGCAATCGTTATTGATGTGTGTGTGGGGTTCGGATAAACAGAAAAACCTGGAGGCAGGCTTCTGTCTTCGATGCCTGTTGTGTTCTGTACGACTATTGTTCCTTTCATTCCGGATGAAACATGCGACTGGCATACATAATAATGAGTTCCGACTGTCAGGAAAGAGGCTGACACAGTCCCTCCACCAAACGCGACTTCAAACCCGCCTGAAAGAGCTGTGCTCCCGTTGGCATTCCATGTGGCCTGGCTTACTTCAACAGCATTATGGGCGCTCTCAAGATTGAAAATTATATCATCGCCCACTGTTATTGTTAAAGTGGCCGGACTAAAGGAGCTTCCGACACTGGAAATGGTCCGGGTGGCAGGAAAAACGACTGCTGTGGTCAACGCCAGCACCAATGAAAAAACAATTGCTTTCATGAGATTCTCTGTTTAATTTACCCTTATGCCTTTAATATGTTAAAGACTCTACAGTAAATAACAAACAGAAGACAGGATTGTTCCCTGTTTCATTAACATCCCCCGGTGAAAACGGGCAGCCTGATGGTGGCTCTGACATGACTGAATGCACGTTCAAGTATGTACTTTACGCATCCAATGAAACGCCCCTTCGTCATCCCGGTAAAAGGACTCCTGGCAAAGTCTCGATTTTCAACCTCAAATATTCTTTTCATTGCATGTGTGTAAATTAGTAAACAGGTGAAACCCACTGTTCGACCGGTTCATATTTGCTCACAGCGCTCCAGCGAATGCCGCGTTTAATAATTTCGAGAGCCTCAGGCACCTGCATGTCTTCCGCGACATGTCCCAGAGAGCTATAAAAGACACGGCCCTTTCCGTACATCTTCTTCCACGCCACCGGCATGGTGCAGCCAGCTGCCCAAAAATCATATTCGCCCGAGAATGTGGTCGTTGCCAGCACCTTAACATTCGGGTCAACGTGCATATAATATTGTTCGCTGTGCATTTTAAAATCAGATATCCCTTTGGTGACCGGATCATCTGTATCAGAAATATTAACGGTATAATCGATAACGCCTCCCGGATGAGCCACCCATTGTCCTCCCACCATATACTGGTAAGAAGGGTTGTTTCTGAACGAGTTGGCCAGTCCGCCGTGCCAGCCGGCAATGCCTGTTCCGTTTCTGACAGCCTCCAGGAGACCTTCTTCCTGTGCGGTTGTTATCTCCGACATTGTGAAGACCTGGATCACCAGGTCAACGGTTTTCATATACTCCTTATCAGTATATTTTTCCAGTGAGGAGCAGGTATCAGCCACAGCGCCCTCAGACAGTAGCCACGGGTAAAGTATACCGACGAATTTGCCCGGTTCATGGCCTTCCCAGCCTCCGTATACGATGAGTATTTTCTTACCCTTCAGGCCCGTACCGGAACTCTTCTCCGAACATGTGAAAGAGACAAGGAGCATAATTAGCATAAGTGCAGTAGTTTTCATTGGCGTATGATATCGTTAATTCTGTTTTTAAAATTATATCTTTATTGTAAAATTCAGCGATATGATACAAAAAAGAATAACTCTTTCAAGGAGACAGTTCGTAGGAGCCTCAGCGCTTGGTTTTACCGGCGTAATGATAATTCCTTCCGCAGGCTGCGGACGTTCAAAGACATCAGCCGGAAAAAATGCCGGTCTTACCAGGCTTGGATTCATCGGACTTGGACAGCAGGCTATGTTCCTGACGGATGGCTTTATAAAGATCCCTGGTGTTGAGGTGCTGGCAGGATGCGATGTGTACGGGATCAAGCGGACCCGCTTCGAAAACCGGGTTAACGGGTTTTATTCCAAAGCAGGGAAAAAGATTGAGGCGGTAACCTATGAAAAATACGATGACCTGTTAAAGAGAACGGATATAGACGCTGTTGTGATAGCCGTACCCGATCATGCCCATGCCATGATTGCCATTGCGGCATTAAAAGCCGGGAAGGATGTCTATCTTGAAAAACCATTGACTTTCACAATTTTCGAAGGGCAGCAGCTCAGGAAGACAGTTCGTGAGACTGGCAGGATCCTGGGTGTCGGCAGCCAGCAGCGGTCTGATCCCAATTTCCAGCATGCTGTAAAACTGGTTCAGACTGGTGCGATAGGAACAATTTCAAATGTAAATGCCTATGTAGGCCCTCCCCCGGTACCTTACAATCTGCCGGAAGAACCTGTGCCTGCTGACCTGAACTGGGACATGTGGCTTGGTCCGCTGCCAGGCAATATTCACTTCAACAAGGAACTTAATCCCCCCATAACGCTCAATCCTCCAAAAAACGAAGAGTCCTGGGCCGGATGGAGATGGTATAAAGAGACGGGCGGCGGATATACAACCGACTGGGGAGCACATATGTTCGATATTGCACAGTGGGGCCTTGGCATGGACCGAAACGGGCCCGTTGAGATTTCACCCATCGGTGACGGATCAGAGTACATAACATGGAAATATGCCAGCGGTACAGTGATGACATCCGAGCCTTTTAATGAAAAGAAAACCAGGGGAGTCAAATTCCGGGGTGATAAGGGATGGATCGAGATCTCAAGGGAACACTTCCTCGCTTCAGATCCTGCCTTAAATCCACCTGCTGCTGCCAGTGCAGACAAAGGTCCGTATGAAACGAAAATACCTCACCAGCTAAATTTCATCGAAGCAGTACGGAACCGGACCGATCCTGTTGTTCCTGTGGAAATAGGACACAGCAGCTGTACCGTATGTACGCTTGGAAATATTGCTGTGGCACTTAAGAAAACCATCAGGTGGGACCCGGCAACAGAGGCCTTCGTTGATGATGCAGACGGCACAGCAACCAGTATGCTTCACTACAGCTACCGGGAGCCCTGGAAGCTGATATAATACAGCCCCGGTCAGGGCCACATGATTAATGTTACTCTACGGCTTCGACTATGCCCCTGAGGAACGACTGCCAGTCAATGGTGCCCCTGGGTGAGCATCCGGTACGCACAATTACAAGCTCTTTCGAAGGCAGAATGAATATGCGCTGGCCATCGTAGCCGTCACAATAATAGAGGTCGTCAGGCATACCCGGGAATTCACCTTTCCTGTTCAGCCAGAACAGGGCTCCGTACTCTCCTTTTGATCCTTCGGCCGGAGTGGTTGTATAGTTTACCCAATTATCCGGAAAGATCTGCTCCCCAAGCCAGTTGCCGTGATGCAGGTAAAGAAGTCCAAAACGGGCATAATCGCGCATAGTGGCATACAGATATGAGGATCCTACAAAGGTACCTGAGGCATCCACTTCCCATACCACGCTTCGCATGCCGGCTTTATTGAATATCGCCTTGCGCGGATAGGCAAGGTAATCCTGGTGGCTGCTGAATTCAGTGCGTAAATAATCCTGTATAATATTACTCGAGCCCGAAGAATATGACCATACTGAATCAGGTTCGAAAAGCAGCTTTTTTGATGTGGCATAGTCACCCATGTCGCCGTTCTTCAGCAGCATTGTTGTGGTGTTTGTAAGCCTCATCTTATAGTAAGCTTCACTGAACTCAAGCCCGCTGGTCATATGCAGGAGATTGTCAAGAGTAATGTTCTTACGGTCATCCTTTGCCCATTTCTTTACATTCATCGGTGCATTGATGTCAATGAGACCGTCACTGACCATTGCTCCGACCATCGCATTTGTGAAGCTCTTGGCCATTGACCAGCTAAGAAAAAGGTTGTCCGGGCCGAGATCGCTGCGAAACCGTTCTGCAACTATCTGGTCTTTGTAAACAACGGTGACGGCAAATGTTCCTTTGTAGTTAACTGTATCTTCAAACACCCTGTCAAGCATATCACTGAGCTTCTGCAGGTTTATACCAGCCGGAATCGTGTCCGCAAGAAGGTCACCTGCAGGCCAGGGAATGGTATCGCGATTACCTTCAGGCAAAGTAACTTCGGGATAATCCATATTCAGAACATCTTCAGTTGAGAAATCCCTGACCAGGGTACACCCCAGTCCCTCGTTATAGACCGCCTCAGACTTCCAGATGCCCAGCAATTTGCTGATCACAATTCCCTTGTCATAATCAACGGTATTTTTAGTGTATCTGACGGGGAAGAAGTTAATGTCCTCTTTCTCGATACTTTCCTGTGTCCGCCCCGCAACAAAGACACCTGACGCTATGTTTTTGGCAGCATAACCGGTAATACCCGGTGAAAGATAAGTGATGTACAGCAGTGCGAAGCAAAGGAGCACAATAAGGAAAACCATCAGGGAAAGGAGTATTCGCTTTTTCATAGGGTATGATTTGGATGCCGCAAATTACCTATTTATCTGATATTAAACGGAGCGGGGAGGAAAAAGAAATGAGAAAGTCCTTTTGTCTGACGGGTTCAGTAATATGTTTAATTGCAGGTAAGGCATCGGGCAGCTGAGGGGATTGCTCTCTTACCATGTTTAAAGAGTTTCCTGAAAGCAATCTCAGTTATAAGATTCTCCAGCCGTTTTCATTTGAAACCCGGGAAAGCCTTCTGTCGGGCTGGACACATACCGGATGACCAACAACCTTCAATGCCTGTAAATCGGAGATTGAATCACCGTAGTAATATGTTTCACTGAGATTGTAATTTCTCATTTCACAATATTGAATGAGGCGTATTCTTTTCTCATCTTCAAAACAGAATTTATCTACAGGCAATCCCGTAAAAACGCCGTCCGCAACTTCCATTACTGTACATACAATATTGTCAGCACCGATATAAGAACCTATCGGTCTGCATATCTGAATAATGGCAGAAGAGAGAATAACTATCTCCGCATTATTTTCCCTGTGAAATTTGATTTCAGAATATATCTCAGGCCGGATTGCATCAACAAGATGCTTATTTACAACATGTTCAGACAGAACATTCATTTCATCGAGAGTCATTCCCTTCAGCCACCTTCCCATCCCGGAAACAATAATGGAAGTATCTCTCAAATGAAATTTGTATAACCATGATAAATAGATTGCATTCAATAGATCTGAAGTACTCATTAATCCTCTCTTATAAGCCTCACGGACCAAAACTGATCCGCTGTTGATGCTTAGGAGAGTTTTGTCAAGATCAAAAAATGCTGCATAACTTTTATGCCTTGGTTCCATAATGGCCAGGAATGTCAGGTATCTGTACCGATACTAATGAAGACTTAATGATGTTTTTAATAATACTGATTATTTCAGCGTCATCTTTGTCAATAAGAAATTCCCTTGAAAGAGGTTTATGAATGAACACGCTGATCCTTGAGCCGAAGTTTATATAGAACCTGTTTTTGGGTTTCAACACAAAAAATCCATTTAGTGTGACTGGTAAGATATTAATTTCCGATGCTCTGAGTACCTGGATGAATCCCCTGTAGAAATCGCTTATCTTACCATCCGGCGTTCTTGTTCCTTCAGGAAATATGGCAATTGTATGACCTTCTGATTTCTCAATCAGCCGGTCTATCATCTCTTTCGTATTTGAAATACTTGCCCTTTTCATAGGAACATAATCTGTCATTTTCAGGACCTGACTGAAGACCGGAATCTTTAGAAGACGCTCATGTCCGAACCATGATACTCCCGGGAAAAAAGAAATAATTGCCATAATATCGAAAAGACTCGAGTGATTTGCAATCAGGATATATTTTCCGGTCTTCTTTATATTCTCCCTACCCTCTATATGCAGATTTTTACCAATAATCAGAAATGCTGATTTTGCCCAGAATTGCATTACCAGACGTACTGCCATCTTCAGTCTTAAAAAGGCCAGCGGAATTAGAATGATAACAACTATTCCTGTAAACACGTACAGGACACCAAAAGCCAAAACAGTCAGTAAAGTGTAAGCCCGGATTTTCCACATATAAATCAACTATATGAGATTAAGTCAATCATCATAAATACGAAGAATTTTGCCTCCATGACACCATCAAAATTTTCCGGAAATGTACTGCTTTTTCCAATTGACTATGAAAAACTGCCTGATTTAATGGAATAGTCAGTCCTTCTATGACATCTGAATGATCTGGTCTCCAGCCACTTAACTAACCTTCACTGACAACCGGGATTTAACTCCGGATTAAGGTGATCAATCCATACATGCCAGCCCCGCAAAGGTCAATGGATATTCCGCATAAAAGGCAAATCCAAAATAAAAATTATAAATTCGACATTCTAAAACCATGACAAAAGTAAAATCGGGCATAGGTAACCAGAGCTTGTAACAGAGTTTCCTGGCTGCATAGTTTTTAAATCTCATCTGAATGGCATTGGGCATCGTTATAAGGCAGATTGCGATATTGGCACTTCTGGTTTTAATCGGACTGGCGGCCTCCCGGGCAAGGGTGATCTCCTCCGAATCAAAGGATTTGCTCGCAAGGGTCATATTTTATATTACCCTGCCGGCAATGTTGCTTACCAACTTCAGCAAATTAACTATAACGCCCGTGCTTCTTTCAAGCAGCCTGCAGGCATTATTGCTGTCGCTGTTTGTGCTCCTGTTTATGCTGCTGGCGGGATGGCTGACATCAAAAATGGCCGGATTAAAGAGTGGCCCAGCCGCAATATTCAGACTCCACAGCATGCTTGGCAATGTAATATATCTTGGCCTTCCATTGATTTCTTCGCAGTTCGGACAGGAAGGTCTTCTTTATGGAAGCATTTTTATACTTGTTTCAAATATCCTGATGTGGACTGTAGGTGTTGCCGTAATTACTCCGGGCAGGGCTTTCAGCCTTAAGGGAAATATATGGAAGATATTAAATATCAATACCGTAGCTATAATTATTGGGTTCATACTTTTCCTTCTTTCAATAAAGCTGCCGCCCTTTATTCTTGACTCGGTTGGCCCGCTCGGGAGCACAACCACCTATCTTTCAATGATATATATCGGGGCAATGCTTTATTATGCAGATGGCAGGAAAATGCTGAGAAACAAGAATGTATATCTGTTATCTCTTAACAGGCTGCTTGTAATTCCAATTATTATCATCGGAATATTTGCTCTATTAAATTATTTCTTCCCCTTCCTGCTTAAGAAAGAAGTCTTATCCGTTATGGTGATGCAGGCAGCCATGCCCTGCATGGTGAATGTAGTGATCATGGTCAACATACTCGGAGAAAATGATGATACTGCAACTGCTAATGTGTTTATTTCCACTGTCCTGAGCATAATCACCATCCCGCTGATCCTGATTAGCCTGAGGTTAATCAACTGATTTTCGACCGGTGTAAATTGTTCAATTCTTAATTGTCAGAGCTGAACTGATATATACCATAATATCAGGAAAATACAAAGTTGTCATCACTCCGATGTTTTTAGACTGATTTTTAAAGGCCGTTTGAAATAAAACATAATTCATTATATTCAGCCCTGGAATCTTTTCAACAGGACTAGAATTAAAACCCATAATTATGCTACTCCATCAGCAATTTGTTCGTATGGCAAAGAAGACATGCCAAAAAACTGGCAGTCATTGATAAGACAACCGGGAAGAATGTTACTTATTCAAGGGCTCTGATCGGAGCTCTCATCCTGAGTTCAAAATTCAGCAAGTATGATAAGGGATTCATAGGTATAATGATACCGACTTCAGCTGGTTGTGCACTTGCTACAGTTGGAGCACTTATGAGCGGCAGAATACCTGTGATGATAAACTATTCAACAGGTGCTGAGGCGAATGCAAAGTATGCACAGAAAAAATGCAAATTCAAAACTATCATTACTTCAAAAACATTACTGGAAAAGATCAACTGTCCTGTTATTGATGGCATGGTACTGATTGAGGATATAATGGCGGGGGTTACAACAGGAGATAAGCTTAAGGCAGCCCTGAGGACAAAGCTTCCTGTCAATATGATCCTGAATAGTATCCATAAAGGGGACGAAAATGACACAGCTGCAATTTTATTTACCAGTGGAAGTGAAAAAGATCCGAAAGCAGTCCAGCTGACACACCGTAATATTGCTTCAAATATTGAAAACTTCGGTGGTTATGTTAAAATATCTGATTCAGATATTATACTTGCAAATCTTGTTTTTTATCATATTTTTGGATTGACAGTAAATCTTTGGGTTACATTCTATTATGGGATGACAATGGTGACTTACGCTAATCCTCTCGATTTTCAAACTATCAGCAATATTGCCCGTAATGAGAAGCCGACAATAATGGTTGGTACTCCCAGTTTCTTCTGGGGCTATCTTCAAAAATCCGAACCGGGAGATTATAAATCTCTCAGGTTAATGGTAGCAGGAGCCGATAAATGTCCTGATGCCCTTAGGGACGGGTTTATGAAAAAGCATGGGGTTACTCTTCTTGAGGGTTACGGAGCCACTGAAACATCTCCGGTTATCTCCGTTAACTCACAGGAATTTAACAGACCGGGCAGTACAGGGAAAGTTATTCCAAATGTTCAGGTCAGGATTGAGAATCTTGAGACCGGGAAAGAGTGCACAACCCGGGAAGTTGGAAAGATCCTTGTAAAAGGAGACTCTGTAATGAAAGGCTATTATGATGATCCGGAGCTTACAGCTGAAGCCCTGGTTGACGGCTGGTATAATACCGGTGATATGGGATTCTTCGATGAAGATGGTTTTCTCTGGCATGCCGGCCGGTTTAAAAGATTTGCAAAGATCGGAGGAGAGATGATCTCCCTTGTAAAGGTTGAGAATATACTGGAGAAGTATCTTCCGTCAGGGAGTATCATGTTGTGTTGTTGAGGTATCGGATAGAAAAAAGGGATCATATATTGTGGCAACAGTGTCTACGGAGGTACACAAGACAGACAATACTCAGGAAGATGTTAAATGAGCTGCCCATTATTGCTCTTCCAAGACAGTTTATAGTCATTGAGGAGTTACCTATGATGAGCACGGGGAAAATAGATTTCCGCAAGGTTACTAAAATAGTCCAGGATATATTGAGTGCTCCCGGCTCCGGCTTGTAGTGTAAAATACGCCTGCTTGTCAACTCAGATGATAATCATGAGCAAAACCACGGCCTTGATGACGGGCTTAACAAAAGGTGATCACTTTGCTTTAGCCTTCTGTAAAAGGAATGACCTGTAAACGAATTCCCGGGTTAGAAAATTATCATATGTGGCAGTGCCCTTTGCTCCGGTGAAGTTTAAAATGCTGTTGCGCAGAACCTTTGGTGCATACCTGCAAACGAGCTTCTCCCTGCGGCCGGAATCTTTTTCGAGAGCATCAAGGACATTATCTGTAATATCTTTTTCTTTCAGGACTTCAAACCGGGCATCCTGAAGCGCCTTCTTCACTTCTGCCCATTGATAATGAGACCGGAAGTCTGTAAAGAGTAAGTATCCTTCGGGTTTAAGTATCCGGTGAACCTCCCTTATAAAAGAACTCATCGAAAGATAGCGGTGAGAAGATTCGACATTCATCACAATGTCGTAGTATCCATCAGCCAGGGGAAGCTTAACAGCATTGCCGACAATATATTGCAGTCTCTCATTACCAAACATTCTGTTGGAGAATGCTACAGCACTCTTTTCGATATCGACACCTGTGGATGAGATCGGATGGAAGTTCCTGCAGACATAGGCAAGACCTCCGCCACGTCCCGAACCAACCTCGACAATTTTCTTGTCTTTAAGATCCACCATTTCAGCGATATGGTGGTACAACTGTATACAGTAACGGTTAATTTCATCATTGCCTTCAAGGTCAATCATCCTCCCTGGTTCCGTATAACCGTAGTTCATAAAAACCAGTTGTTGATCCTTATCAAGTTTGTTAAGGTACCAGTACAAACCTCTGAATCCCCAGGATGGAAACTTAATCATTCTGATAATTACTTTTCCGGTTAAATCCGGCTTTGTCTCTTTTCGTTAGCTGAACAAAGCAATATTGATGATCCAAAGTTACTTGAAAAGCAAATATCATTGTTCATGAAAACCGGAGTCCTGAAATTGTTATATCAAAGTCAGCAGTTTTTCTCCATACTCAGGGTGTCTTTCGGCCGCCATCATTACAATCCGTTTTAACATCTGACCGTATGAATAACTGGTCATTTCTGCTGCCAGGGAGAAGCTGGTATCAGCGCTGATATCATTATTGGGATTGATATCGAGGAGGTAGAATTTATTACCGCGCAGACGAAAATCGAATCGGGCATAGTCGAGGCATCCGAGTCCTTTCCACGTTGCAAGGACTTTATTTTCCAGCTTTTTAAGCAGTTTATCATCAAGAGGGGCAGGTATCAGGGCCTCAATTTTTTCGTAATGTGACGAGCCGGGGACAAACTTCGAGTCGTAGGTACATAGTCGTTCCTGGGCTTCGCTGAAAGCAGAAAAATCCATTTCTACCGGGGGCAATATTTCGGGTGGTTCATTATTCCAAACCGATACATGGAATTCACGGCCGTCGATAAAATCCTCGACCATAGCCGGCTGGTTTAATTCATTATTCACCAGCCGGATCTGTTCCTGAAGGGAAATAGTATCATACACCACCGATTTTTCGTTGATGGTAAGACTGCAATGGTCTCGTGAAGGTTTTACTATAGCGGGAAAAAGATTCCAGCCGGCAGCCTCTTCCGGAGTAAGAACTGCTCCGTAAGGAACTCTGATACCAAGCGAAGCAAGAACTTCTTTTACTTTCTGTTTATCGCAACTCAGTGCTATAACATCCGGCACGTTTCCGGTATAAGTGAATCCTTTACTTTCAATAATTTCTAAAACCCTTCTTTCGCTGTTCGGAATTCCCGGCAGGGTTTCACAGAGATTAAAAATAATAGTGTCATCAGGACTGTATTTTTGCAGTATACTTTCCAGATCCGGGTCGCTCAGTTCTTCAACATATGTCTCAACTCCTTCGTCTTTCAGCGATTCAAAAAGCACCTTATTAGAGTTTCGGGTTTCGCTGATTTCGAGTCTATCCCAGCCGGGATCAAGATCGTATAACACAAGAACCTTCATTAAATATTATTTGTCACTAAACTAAATTAAATGTTTGAAAAAAGTAAGGTATGTATGAAAAATTGTGAAACTTAATTTTAACAATGTTATTCACAAAACCGGAAGTATTTTGAGAAACAGGAGAGCCGACGTATAAACTATGTCATTAGGTTCCTGATCTGAAAATATATTTATATTTGAACTCATTTGTATAAAAACTTAAAGCAATGAGAATCCTGCAAACCAGACTTTCAGGTTATGATGCCCCTCAAAGGGTTATGGCAGCTGGCATTTATCCCTATTTCAGGGAAATAGAATCAGACCAGGACACGGTTGTTAAAATCAGGGGAAAGGATGTGTTGATGTTTGGATCGAACAGCTACCTTGGTCTTACCAACCATCCGAAAATTAAGGAAGCTGCGAAAAAGGCAATCGACAAGTACGGAACAGGGTGTGCAGGTTCGAGGTTCCTTAACGGAACACTCGATATTCATATCGAACTTGAAAAAAAACTTGCTGATCTTGTCGGGAAAGAAGAAGCACTTTGTTACAGTACCGGTTTTCAGGTTAACCTGGGCGTTGTTTCTATTCTGACAGGACGACGTGACCATGTTCTTCTTGACGAACTCGACCATGCTTCGATAATTGAAGGAAGCAGATTATCCTTTTCAAAAGTGCTCAAGTTTGCCCATAACAATATGAATGCTCTTGAAAGTAAATTGAAACGATGCGCAAACGAGAGTCTCAAACTTATAGTCGTTGATGGAATATTTTCAATGGAAGGAGATATTGTAAAATTACCTGAACTGATAGACCTGGCTGAAAAATATGATGCAACGGTAATGGTTGATGACGCTCATTCGTTAGGTGTACTCGGGAAAAACGGATCGGGGACTGCATCACATTTCGGGCTCACCGGCAAAGTGGACCTGATTATGGGAACCTTTTCAAAATCTCTTGCTTCCCTGGGAGGATTTATTGCTTCGGATAAAGAGACTATTAATTATATTAAACACAATTCACGGTCACTTATCTTCAGCGCCAGCATGACCCCTGCATCAGCAGCTTCTGTCCTCGCAGCTATTGATATTATGGTAAGTGAACCGGAAAGAATACAACATCTCTGGGACGTTACCAGGTATGCCCTTGATGGTTTCAAACAAGCCGGCTTTGATACGGGAAAATCAGAAACGCCAATTATCCCCTTATTTATCCGCGATGATTTTAAAGCCCTGACCCTGACCAGGGAACTGCTGGCTGATGGAATATTTGTCAATCCTGTTGTTTCACCTGCGGTTCCAAAAGAAAACAGCCTTATCAGGTACTCACTCATGGCTACACACACAAAAGAACAGGTGGAGATTTCCATAGAGAAAATTACCAAAGCCGCAAAAGGGCTGGGAATACTGAACTGATTGCAAACAGGTGGATCCGGCAGGTAAAAACAGGAGTCAAAAAACTCAAATGAAAAAGGTTATTCTCATAACCGGAATCTCGTCCGGATTTGGCAAAGAAACAGCCGGGCTTCTTTCAGAACTGGGCCATATCGTCTATGGAACCATACGCAGATATTGCGAGACAAGCAAAAAGATAAACATTATCAGATTGGATCTGACAGATGCAACATCAATTAAAAAAGCTGTTGAATCCGTCATCCAGAAGGAAGGAAGAATTGATGTTCTGATTAACAATGCAGGTATGCATTCCGGCGGACCAATTGAGACTATTCCATCAGAATATATTAAACTTCAGATGGATACCAGCTTCTACGGATTGGTGCAGCTTACCAGGGAGGTATTGCCATGTATGCGGAAACAGGGGGTCGGAATGATAATAAATTTCAGTTCCATAGGCGGACTTATGGGTTTACCCTTCCAGGCCTTTTATTCAGCCAGTAAATTTGCAGTTGAAGGTTTTAGCGAAGCTCTCCGGATGGAAGTCAAACCATTTAATATCAAGATAGTGGTAATTAATCCGGGTGATTTTCATACAAATAATTCAGCTAACCGCAGGAATTTTCTTTCTCCGACAAATAATTCCGATCCTTACAATGAGAATTTTAAGAATGCTCTTGAACAGATTGAAAAGGATGAGTCTAATGGTTGGGACCCTGTGGTTCTTGCCCGCAAACTTGTAAAGATCGTTGAAAGCAAAAAGCCCAGGCAGAGATATATAATCGCCTCGTTTGAACAGACGCTGGCTGTGGTTTTTAAATATATTTTACCCGGCAGGCTGAACAGGACAATTCTTGAAAATCATTACATGATTAAGAAGAAATAATCAAAACGCACAGTAATCGGATATATGAAACTTTTTAACAACTGATATGGAAAAAGTATTCGGATTTTTCTCGCCCTTCTTCATCTATATCTTCATTTTCATTTTAAATGCACTTCTGCCGGGCCGCTGGGTCACCGGGTATGTGACTAAATCCGGTTCCACAGAAAAACTGAAATACAGGCTTAACGGACTCCTTGTGCTAGCTGTAGTCCTTATTACCTGGATAATATTATGCTATGCCGGCGTTCTGGACTGGGACTGGTTATATAACTACAGATGGTACACACTTGCAGGTGCCATCACTTTCGGTTTGATCTTTTCATTTGCAATTGTATTGCCCTTCCCGGCCATTAAAAAGTCTTTCCTTGCCGATTTCTACCTGGGCAGACTTGAGAATCCACAACTCCGGGGAGGAAGAATAGATGCAAAAATGTGGCTTTACCTTGCCGGAGCCGTTATGCTTGAACTGAATGTTCTGAGCTTCGCAGCTCACCATCACTTAACATTTGGCTCCAGTGCATCCCCTGGAATTTTTATGGCAGCGGCACTTATTTCATTTTTTGTAATCGAGTACCTGTTCTTCGAAGAGGTACATCTTTATACATATGATTTTCTTGCGGAAAGAGTTGGATTCAAACTTGGCTGGGGAGACACCGCCTTTTATCCTTTTTTCTATGCCATCCCGCTCTGGGCTACAGTGGATCTTCCTGATCCGCAGACACCCGCTTACCTGCTGGTAATATACGGTGTGATATTCCTGTCCGGCTGGTGTCTGGCCCGGGGAGCAAATATGCAGAAATACACTTTCAAGAAAAATCCGGAAAAACCTTTTCTGGGCATCATACCCGAGACTATCACTGATGGCAAAAAAAGCCTGCTGGTGAATGGTTTCTGGGGATTAAGCAGACACATCAACTACATGGGCGAGATATTGATGGCTACCGGAATCGTATTGTGCACAGGCCATCCATCGTCTATCTGGCCGTGGCTATATCCTTTATATTATGTTGCCCTCCTGTTCCCGCGCCAGGTGGCTGACGGGAAACTATGCGCACGGAAATACGGCGCACTTTGGGACCAATATGTGAAAAAAGTTCCCTACAGGATCATACCTTACATTCATTAGAGGACTAACTCCATCAAAAGAAATCAGAGCCGGTATATTTTTCTGGTTGTGTCTCCCATTATGTTTATTGCTGCTTTCCGGGGAAGCAATTTTTGCATTGCAAAACTTGCCAGCTTATTTCCCGTACCTGCAATGAATGATGGCTTTTTACCCAATCGTTTAAAACACTCTTTCACTACCTCTTCAGGGGACAGCACCCGGGGTGCAAAAAATCCGGGATTCCCGGGATTGGTCAGGAGGTAATTTTTTGTAGACGTAGCTCCGGCACAGCAGGCAATGACATCAACCCCCCTGTTTTTCCATTCATACCACAGGCTTTCAGCCAACACACGGTTAAAAGCTTTGGTTGCTGCGTATGAAGCCAGATAGCCGCTTCCCTGGAAGCCTGCCAGTGAGGCCATTAATATCAGCGCGCCTTTGCCTTTTTTTAACATCTTCTCTCCAAAGATCCTCACCATGGTCATGGGTGTTATCATGTTGCAGTTGGCAATTGCAATATTATGATCCACTGTGTCGTCTTCAAAAGGTCCTATGTGTGAAAGAGCTGCATTGTATACCAGCACATTTATTTCCTTGTCACCGACGAAGTCTTTTATGAAATGCACAGCGCCTGACTTTGACAGGTCACAGGTTAAGGTCGTAACATTTATATTGTATTTATTTATTAATGAAGAAGCAAATTGCTCCAGTGGTTCTTTGCGCCTGGCAATAAGAATGAGGTCCATTCCCTCCGCTGCCAGGTAGTTCGAGTAAGCGGCACCAATGCCTTCAGAAGCGCCAGCAACCATTGCCAGCTGTCCGTATTTTTCTTTTATATGCATAGTGGTCTGTATAATATGATTCGACTGACTATAGTCAAGCGGACAACCCATTTAAATTTATGCCCTAAGAGACAAAAGGTATTTGACCAGAAGTGAAATGCTGCCAAAGATTAAGAAAATATCAATGTATACCGTAAGCTTCAGTACACCGAATATACCATAAAATAGTCCAAAGCCTATAAATGTTAAGGTTATTGATTTCGAACAAAGTCCATTATATAACAGCAAGATTCCTGTTAGTACAGATAATGTCGGGCAGGGTATAAGCCCAACAGGAGATGCATAAAGGTACTTCAGGAATGAGTCAGCATTAATGAAGTGTGGATAAACAAGTCCGAACACAATCATCAGGATTCCGATAATCATAAATATAACCTGAGAAGTCTGGATCGGTTGATTTAGCGTCTTTAGTCCAAAAATTATTATAAGGACTGCCATAATAGAAAAAAGTATTCCGTTAAACGGATTTCCGGATATAAACGCTAATACGGCAACGGAAATAAGTGGCAGGCAGATTAATATTCCAAGTAACTTATTTGAAGGTTGCCATTTTGCAATTAAAACCGCCAGTATTAAATAAAATACAACATGCCATATTATGGCAATGGTTGAATAATCATTTACTATTGATTGAAGTCCATTAATTATATCTACTGTATTTGGCATGGGATATAAGTTTATCAGTTTAATTTCAAAATTAAAGGTTTATGAATCTGAATTGTCCCTCTGGCGATTTTTGAATAATAATTAATTATTGATTAAGAACTGAGGTTTTTTTATTCCATTTGTACATTATCAGGCCACTTAAAAAGTAATTACTTACTCACTACCTGCCATCCAATTTGTGAGTTCAGCCATTGTGCTTATTTATGTTCGCTTTTTCAGTTCCATACGGAGCTCCATTATCAGAATAAGATTTTTTTTGCCGTATTTCTATAGTCTGAAGTAAATATAGTAACAATAAATCTCAATAAAAACCTGCACCAAATGCAAATTCTGCAATCTGGACAAGAGTAAAGGATAGTATGTAGTTGGGTCAATTCAAGAAAAATTTTTTAATTTCATTGAAAATTTTACTCCATGACTGAAAACTCCTTCACATTATCATCCCAAAAGACAGTTTACTGGCTAGGGAGTCTTGCATGCCTTATTCTAATTGCATATTCCCTGACTACTTTACTGATAATGACCATCATTGGAGGACCACCCGAAACCATTGAACAGACATTTTCAATCCTTCAGGATAATAAGTTGCACGGACTTTTGCGACTTGACATCCTCACTGTTTTTGTTATGCCTTTATATTATTTGCTATTCTATAGTTTATACATTGCTCTTAAAAAGACAGATCCTTCTCTGGTGAATATTTCAACAATATTAGCCTTCGCAGGCGTAACTCTTTTTCTTGCGACACCTTCTGTTTTTTCATATTTGTACCTCAGTGACAAATTTGCCATTGCAACTTCTGAAATTCAAAAAAATCAAATACTCGCTGCAGGGGAATCAATCCTGGCTTCTGACATGTGGCACGGGACAGGTGCAAGAATCGGAGGATTACTTCTGCAAACAGGAGCGCTAATAGTCTCAATCGTAATGCTCAGGACTAACATCTTTAACCGGCTCACCGCTATGACAGGAATAGTCACTCATGGATTGGACTTATTACATATTATAATTGGATTTTTCCTCCCTGCTCTAAGCAACGTTCTTATGTTTATTGCCGGACCTCTTTACTTACTCTGGTTTCCATTAGTTGGGGTAAGATTATTTAAACTAAGAAAGGTAAATGAATAAAAATATTAAATCATCTGGATTGATATCGGCCTTGCCTGAAACAGATGGTATAATTAATATTGTTATTCTGGTTTTTCCATCGCCATTTCGACTGTTTATCCTGAAATGACAACATCAAACCACCAGGCCGCCGGTGGTCTTTGTGAAAAAGATACAAAGACAATCTTAAGACTTTTAATAAAGAGATTATGTTAGAAAAGAAACTCTATGCAAACGGACAGAAAATTCACGAGCTTGTCGATAACTGGCTGACTTACTTTTTCAAAAACGGGAAAATTAAAGCGGCAGGACCATATGTGAGTGGAAAAATGGAAGGGGAGTGGATCTTTTACAGAGAAACAGGTCAGCTATGGGTGGTGGGGAACTTCAAAAACAATAAGAAGCATGGTTCCTGGATACGTTATGATAAAAACGGCAAGACAGAGTATAACGAGCACTTTGAAAATGACAAAGTAATCAAACAGAAAAAGTAAATCGGAAACGTCACTGCCCCTGCTCACTTTTCACCGGAATACAATGACCTTATATTGCCGGTTTTTATACCTGATCAAAAGGCCTTAACGGAGCAATGAGAAACCTATCGAGGTTCCGTGACCCAAACCATAACCAAGATTGATGTTTAATAATGCCAGAGGCTCAAGGTTTCGTGCAGCTTTCAACGGGCCGGCATCCACCGCGTCGAAACCCATTTTAAGAATTAGATCTGCGACTTTATCTTTTGCTTCTTTGTCATCGCCGGCGAAAAATACCGATACTTTGGTCCCGTTAATTATTGGATTCTGGCCCGCAAATACTTATGCAAAGACAGTGTTGAAAGCTTTGACAACCTTTGCTCCGGGAACAAGTTTTTGGATTTCTTCGGCAGCTGAAGTTGAAAATCCAAGAGCCAGGCCACTGTAATCAGCAGAAATAGCATTTGTTGCATCGATAACCACTTTCCCGCTGAGGAGTGACCCTAAATCGGACAGAACATCTTTCACGGCTCCGTAAGGTACAGCAATTAAAACCATCCCGGCTGCCTCCACGGCATCATGGATACTTCCAGCCCTGGAATTTTTGCCCGTTATTTTGGCTGCTTCCTGCGCATGCTGCTTATCTCTTGAAGAGTAAATAACTTCGTAACCTACTTCAGAGGCCCATGCTCCTATTGATTTCCCAATATTCCCGGAACCAATTATTGCCAGTTTCATGTCTGATATTTTTTGTTTAAAGGAAAACAAACAAAGCAGTAAAAGGTTTAATATTGGGAATTAAAAACTCTTGTAAGGTTAAACCCAAAGTAAATTTGACCTTTTGACCAGCTTCCGGCTGTATTGGCCATAATTTCCTTTTCATTGGTACCATGGCTATTGCTGAAAATCACCTGAAACTGGTGACCGCCCGTATTTATGTCAAGGCCAACAGTAAATGGATTTGTTATTGCAAAATCGGCCCTGGTCATAACTGGAATATATTCGGCGATCAGCCCGAATGTTTCACTTAATCTTATTCTGGCGTCAAGATCAACGGCAAAAAGATCCAGAGTCCCATCTACCCTGGCCTCATAAACGGAATGTACCCATAAAGGCGAAACCTGGAATGATAATATTCCCTGGTTCCTGGCAATGATAACCTGGTTGATAAAGCTCAGCCGTGAGCCAAATAAATCATGACCTATCCACAAATCTTTGGGGGAAGTGTTTTCCAGTAACGAAACATACCAGGATAATGATACAGGTATCTTGTCTGCATTTTGTTTAAGCATTACAGCTTTAAATCCAAGGTCATACGTTTTTACTGACATGCTCCTGCCAATACCTGCTGACAACCAGTTTAATATCCCATACTCAAATCCTAGTCTGGTTGAAGCACCATCCAATCCAAAAAAATTGTTCACATCGCCTGAAATTTCACCGAAGCGATGCTGGACGACAAGGTGGAATTCCTCTTTAGGAGTTGTCATCACTGACTGTGCAAGTCCAATCCGTGACGTACTGAAAGTCTCATCATATGAACCCTCTTTAAAAACCGAAGCAGATTTTTCCGATTCCTGACATTCAGCTTTAGGACCAAGCATAAAAAAGAAAAAAAGAACAAACAGTAATTTTGCCGGCTTAAACCAAAGTGTTTCCTTCCTGTAATTATGAGTTCTCATAGCCTGAGGATTTAATTAATAACGCAGAACTGTCAGGCCAGATATGAATATCGGCTAGGATAATCAATTGTCAAATCAAAAGCAGGTACCTGACAAGTTTCAAATCAAATTTATTAAATAAATCCGGGATGAATGCTCATTTCATAAACTGGAGTCAGGAATAACTCCTGTTAATTAACCACGACAGATCCGGTCATCGTCGGATGTATTGTGCATTTATATTGAAAAGTACCCGGCGTATTGAATAAATTGCTGAAACTTTCATTGGAACTAAGGGTTCCGCTGGAAAATACTCCGGGAGTATCACTTGTTACGTTATGGGCAACTAGATCATTGTTTATCCAGGTAATTGTAGTGCCGGCGCTAACGGTAATAACAGACGGGGTAAATGCCATCCCCTGCATGAAGACCTCATTTGCGCCCGGAAGATCCGACGATTTTGAACAGCTGTTTGTAATGATGAGTACGGTGAAAAGCAAGGCAAACACTGTTAAAATACTGCTTTTTGATCTAATTATTTTTTTCATAATATTTTGTTTTAGGTTAATAAAACACAAGGAACCGTACTTAGTTCATCATGGATCGGTTAAAGTTTTCTTAATGAACATGTCCTCATAGCAGGTGTATTGCAAATAATCGAAGACAATGTTCTGGGGGATAAGGAAGAATTGGTAACTTTATGGAGGATATGCCTTTCTTTAAATAAAAATAATATTGACTTTTAAATGAAGATTAAATCTCTTTCAGCCCCTTCCTTTTTTGTTGATACCCTGCCGGGTATGCCAGGTACTGATAGCAGGGAACTGATCCGATGTATTGAAATACAAGCAAATGCATCAGACATTTTTGTGTGGTTAAAGCAATTGCGTATTGCACCTTACAGTTATGATTTTATTGATAACAGAGCCAGAAAATCACCAGCTTTTATCATTGAAAACCTCCCTCCCCTGAAAGTCAATACACACTACCTGTTAGCGTTTCATATATTTGAATTTGAGGAAAATTCCTTTATAGCATGCCGTTTCTGTGAACCGATTAATCCGCCGGTTAATTTATATATGAAAAATCTGTTTTTTGAATACAGGATTGTAGAACAGGGGGCCAAAACTCAATTATGGTGCAAGATTAAAGGCTTTTTTAACACTGATCCATCTTCAAAAGGTTTCTTTTATATTTTCTCCTTAGCCAATAAAATAATGATGGCCAGGCAACTGAAGAACATTAAGAAGTTATCGGAACTTTTGTCTTCCGGAAGAATTGATACCAAAATGTACAACCTGAAGAGTTACTATATTAAATCAGGAATACATTGGTGGGTATTTTGCCGTCGTCATAATTGTAAAGGCTTAATAACCTAAAAATGGAAAAGCCGGTGCCCCTGACCTCTTTTAGCCGGAATACAATGACCAGGCAAAGCAGAAGTTAAATCTCTGATAATTAGACAAATATTATTATCGAAACCTTGACGGCCGAATGTGGTCAGAACCGCTGGCTTTTCCATGCAATCAGGGAACCTTAGATAACAGCTGTTTCCCCTCTTCAACGCCCTTAAGACAAGCAACTATCACATATTTTATTAAATTTATGTCTGTTTTGAATTTACCGGAAGGAGATATTATTCAGGCAAATTTCAAGATATTTAGAGAACGGGGTGAAAACAATTAAGATCATGACAAAAAATTCCAAACACGTTTATGTGACAGGTGATATCGCCCACGATTTTTTTCTATATCGTGGGAATCGTTTCTATTCGGATGATAACGATTTAAGCAAGGCCGGGACGCACTTTGAACAATCATTACGGAGGGGCTTACCTTATTTATGAAATGTTAAAGAAAATCTCGGAGATTAAAGAGAGCAAATCAGGGGAAGAACATTTGACGGTGCAATTCAGCTATAAGGAAAGCATTTTCGAGAACCTGCCGGATAAGAATAAAAGTTACGTTTCCTTATCATCTTATGTAAAGGATAAAAAGAAAACCTGGCGCATTGATGAGTTTTTAGGATTTGGTAAATTGAACAACAGAAAAGTAAATTTCAATGATTACCTGAATAAATGTGATTCCAAACCTGATGTTTTGATAATTGATGATGCCGGAATGGATTTTTCTGCCACTGCCAATATGAGGAGTCCTGACTGATCTCATTAACAACACAGGGGCAGTAATGGAGTCAATTGATCAACCATTAATAATCTGCAAGAAGTCGGGAGATTTAGGGAGCACCGGTCTGTTCGGGGAATTGCTGAAAGCATCAGCAGCTAAGAAGATAAACCTGATGACCGTCTTATCAGTAAATGATATAAGAAAGCTTGATGTGAAAATATCTTCCGGATTGTCATGGGAGCAAAGTGCATCAGATCTGGTATCTGAATTTGGGACCAATATTACTCTAAACAACCTGCTCAAAAGCACATACATTGTAGTCACATTCCGGTCTTCAGGCGCGCTGATCGTCATCAATAAAGGTGGCGGTAAATATGAGTACTCCCTTATTTTCGATCCTGAAAAAATGGAGGGAGAAGATCAGGGCAAGGGGATGATCATTGGCTGCATGTCGGTTTTTACAGCAACTCTGGCCGGAAATCTTGATCTTACCAGTATCGGCAATAACGCTGTAATAGAAAATGCCGTAAAAATGGCCCTTACGGCTGTGAGGCTCTTTTATGAACTGGGATATAAGGATCCTTCAGAAGGAATTATATATCCTTTCAGGGATGTGGCTGAGAGGCTCAATGATGTAAAAGCATTTAATTATTCTTCAGCCTTTGTTCCGGAACAAAGCACGCTGCTGGCTGATCAGGACGATGAGTGGTCTATTTTAATAAATAACTATTCCCGGAAAAAGAAAGATAAAGAGGTTGAATTAAAATCTCTCACTGCCCTGGCAAAAAGCATTGTGTTAAACGGTCCGGTTGTTCTTAAAAATATCCCTGCCGGAAGATTTGGTGATTTGTTTACTGTTGACCGTAATGAAATAGAGAGTCTTCGGAACCTGAAAAAGATTATGGAGACTTATATAAATTTCGACAAAGGCAAGAAACCTTTAAGTATAGCAGTCTTCGGCCCTCCCGGAGCTGGCAAATCATTTGCTGTTGAGCAGATCGGGAAAGGGATCATGGGAGATATGTACGAGCTTATTTGTTTTAATCTCTCGCAGTTCAAAGATCCTGGTGATATTATTGGCGCTTTACACCAGGTAAGAGACCTTGTATTGAAGAAAAAAATACCCGCTGGTTTTCTGGGATGAATTTGATTCAAAGAACTATTTCTGGCTGCAATATCTGCTCGCACCAATGCAGGACGGAGCTTTTCAGGAAGGCCAGGTAACACATCCGGTTGGCAAATGCATTTTTGTTTTTGCGGGAGGCACTAGTTATACAATGAATGCTTTTGGCTGTTTCAGCGATCCGGAAGCAGTAAAAGACTTCGCTCTTAAGAAAGGTCCCGACTTCATAAGCAGAATAAACGGGTACATGAACATTCTTGGTCCTAACAGAAGGCAGGTTTTCAATCCCGGATACAAGAATGAGGAAGAAAAATGGAAAGATGACTTTTCAGATGTCTACTATCCCATCAGAAGAGCCTTGTTCATCATTAATTTATTGCGGCTGAAAGAGACTGATTTCCCCTATAAAATGGATCGGGGTTTATTAAATGCACTGATAAGAGTAGACAGATATAAGCATGGATCGCGATCGCTGGCCAATCTGCTGAATGATATTGTTCAGAACAATTCAAGAAACATTCTGCTTAGATCATGGCTGCCATCAAAACCTACACTGGAGCTGTACTTTAAAGATGCCGGTAATTTCATCAGCTGCATGTCAAGGGAAGAAGATTTTCTCGAGATGGCATGGGAGATCGCACCTCTTATCCATAGTTTCGGGCTGGGAAATATAAATGACCCGCTTAATCAATATTCTGTTGAATACAGCCTGCTCCCTGTTTTCATAAAGGAAAGCAATGTTATGGCAGTCCGGAGGATACCTGAAGTACTCAGATCAGGTGGCTTCAGGATCACTTCAGTCAATGGCAATGATAAAATTGAAGGAGATGAATACCTCTCCATTATTAACTCGGACAATAAAGCGCTTCTCGAAAAGATGAGCAAAAGAGAACACGAACTCTGGATGGAGTTTTATACTGAGAACGGATGGGAACATTCAGAAAATCGCAACGACTATGAAAAGAAACACAATTGCCTTGTCGGATACGATCAGTTGCCGGAAGAACAGAAGAAAAAGGATCGTGATTTCGTTTCAAACTTCTTTTCTATAGTTGAGAAAGCAGGCTTTGGTATTGCCAGGGAATAGTAAATCCGCCAATATAGGAATATCTTTTATTTAATTGACAATCAAATATGTCTTTGCTGCAAAACGATGTAATGCCAGGAGTAATACCTTATACTTTTAGAATAGGAGTTATAGGGCATCGGACCTTAAAGGATCCTTCTGCAGTGAAACTGGCAGTTGAAAATGCTGTCAGAAAAATAGAGTTGATGATGAAACAGGTCATCATCAACCCTAATCAGTACAACAGTACGGCCCAATCGACCTGGCGCAAGGCTGAAAGTCACGTAATTTGCTACTCCAAGTCGTTCCTGGCATCAATTGGCATCTTAAGAAAGGAAACACCTCCCGGGCAGCGCACAGGACTTAAGTGGCATTTAATCTCATCACTCGCAAAAGGAGCAGACCAGATTGTTGTCAAAAGTGCCATGGAGATCCTTGGGGCATCTCTTGAAGTTGTTTTACCTTTCAGGAATGAAGACTACGAACAGGATTTTGATCAGCATGAAGATCAGAAGACATTCAATCTGCTCTATGAAAAAGCAGACTCAAAGCTGAACCATACATTTGAGCTGGAGCCAGCGCCGGCAGAGAGGTCAGAAGGTTACAGAAAAGCAGGTGAAATGCTTGTTCAGTCATCGGAAATCATTCTTGCAGTCTGGGATGGTATGCCTGCAAAGGGTGAAGGAGGAACGGCTGAAATGGTAGAATACGCTCTGATGCTTGAAGAGACCTGTGATATGGATCAACGCTAATGACCCGTCTTCGCCTGTTTTGCTTATTTCGGCGATAACAAAAGGGGAAGGGAAAAGCATTAAGATAAACACAAGACCTTTCCCCGGCAGAGCCGGTGAACTTTCGCAACAGTTTGCAGACCTTGTTGAATATAACCGTGACCCCGCTTTCAGTGAATCAGGCTATGCCAGAATTTATAACAAATACAGTGACAGGCTTGAGAAAGCCAGAATTGAATCAGGTCTTTCAGAATCTTCGGTAGCCGGACTGTTAAAAGAGACTCAATCACATTATTCCAGGGCTGATTACCTGGCCCGCCACTATCAGAAAATACATACCAGGTCGGCTAAATGGTTATACCGTCTGTCAACAATTGCTGTTATTGTTGCAATTGTACAGGCTTTGTTCTTTCCATCTTATACCGGTCTGATCCTGTTTGAGATACTTGCATTATTGATTGCCCTGATATGGTACAGGGTTGGTGTTGTAGAAAACTGGCAGCGGAAGTGGCTGAATTACAGGCATCTGGCTGAAAGATTACGAATAATGACTTTCAGGTGTCTCCTTAAACCCGGAACTGCAAGACCGGTAAATGAAAGAGTACAATCACTTGCCCTTCTACCAGGGGCCCGGGGAATGGGTGCTTTTAGTTGCGGATCACGTTCAGGGGTTATTAACCGGGACTGAAGGTCTTGAGAACAACTTCCACCAGGTCAGAAACTTCATTCTGAAAGGACTTATAAGGGGCCAGGCTGAGTATTATGCCTCGACAGCCAGGAAAAAAGCAAGACACACAAAACGGGAACAGCGTTTTATCGGGCTCTTATTAGTCATAACTCTGCTTGCAGCTGCATTTCATCTGTTAGATTTAGGTCACAGCTAAGACATTTGAAAATCTGATTGTGACATTGGTAGTCGTATTGCCTGCCATTGCTGCGTCACAGCATGCTATTGGAAGCATACATGACTTTGAACGTATTTCTTCAAGGTCTTCACGCATGGAGGAGATTCTTAATCGTCTTGAAAAATCATTTGAGAAGGCGGCTACATTTGATGAGTTGCGAAAAGAGATTCAAAATGCAGAAGATATTCTGTCAACTGAAAACCATGAGTGGTGCGTTTCATTAAGTTTCAGGAGGATAAGTTTGCCGGTATAATTTCATTTGCATCTTTTTTTTATGCTTATATATTTTCATAAAATGCAATCAGTAAATTTTCGAATACATATATTCTTTTGACTTTATGCCCCAACAGACCAAAGTGTTTCCGTGTTTTCGTAAGTTCCACGTTCTCAGACATGACAGAAGAGCGCCGGATACTACAGAGAAGTGTTTTCCCGCGATTGGAAAAATTCTGTGAAGAAAGAGGATGCCAAATTTCAGGCTGTTGACCTTCGCTGGGGGGTCACAGAGGAATCGCAGCTCAACCAGAAGACCCTTGAGATATGCCTGAATGAGATCGTCACGATGCCAAAAAATATCTCCCAGGCCCAACTTTTTAATATTGCTCGGGAATCGATATGGCTGGCAGCCTGTTCCGGCAAAAATCCCCGGACAATGAAATGGAAAAAATCCTTCAGGTAACGGATAAGAAGGATCTGCTCAATAAATGGTATCAACTGGATGAAAACTGCCATTCCTCGCGGAATATATTCTTCAACCCCGAAGCAAAGAATTACCTGATAATACATGGGGAGAAGAAGAAAAGAAAATCCAATCAGCCCTTGCGGGATGCAGTAAGTCAATTGCAACTGGACGGACAGCAACGTATCAAATACTTTGCTTCTGCCACTCACCAGGAGATAATTACCGGAGCGCTTAATCCGACTGGCACTGAAGAAAAACCCGAAGATCATGTCCTTGCACTGATAAGGGAAACTGAGGGACTGCCTGTAGACAGTACAGCAAAAAACTATGTTGATCTTATAGAGGGTGAACCTGATTCCTATTCCATACAACAGCTCAATGATTTAAAAGCCCGACTGCGGAAAAAGCTTGACAGTCACTGCATTTCCTATGAGGCCACCTGGCATGACAGTAAAACATCTATAAAAGACCCTGTCCGTTTCGGAAAGGAGATATATGATTTTCTGGAAGGAATAATAAGTGAACAGATAAACAAGGTGATCAGTCCTGATGAAATAGAGCATGAAAAAAGTTTGCATAATGAATTCAGGACAAGACTTACGGAAAATTTCTGTGGTCGTAATGAAATACTTGAAACCCTGAAAACATACCTGAATAGTCAGCAGGAAAAAAAGGTTCTGGCTATGGTCGGCGCTTCGGGATCAGGCAAATCGAGTGTCATGGCCAAAGCCGCAATGGAGGCAGAAAAGAGCAATGAAAATGCCCTGATTGTCTATCGTTTTATTGGCACTTCCTCACGTTCATCCAATATCATTTCACTGTTGCAGAGTGTTTGTGAGCAAATCGCCGGAGCCTTTGGCACAAATATGGTAACACTCGCCGGTGAAGGACAGGAGAAGTCACTATATGATCTGAACGGATTGGCCGGGATACTGAAGAAATGTCTCGCTCTGGGAACTGCTCAGAAACCTGTTATACTGTTTCTTGATGCCCTCGACCAGCTTTCCGATTCCGACAACGCCAAATCGCTTAACTGGCTTCCAGCGGGAACTGCCGGAGCATGCAAGAGTGGTAGTCTCAGCACTGCCTGAACTTGAGGTACGACTATCGAATCATTATGTAGTTCACCTGCCCCTGCTTCCTCCTGCAGAAGCGGAGCAAATACTTGGAAGATGGCTGAAAGCTGTTAATCGTACTCTGACCCCTGATCAGCATAAAGAAGTAATCGGAAAATTTAATCATTCAGGACTGCCTATATATCTCAAGCTGGCGTTTGAGCAAGCCAAACAATGGAAATCATATACTGAAGATTTTACTCTTAAGGAGGATGTGAAAGGCATCATTAACAATTACATTGATATGCTCGAGACTGAGCACACACAGGATTTTGTACAGGATGTAATTTGTCTTATGCTTTGCGGGCGCTACCAGGGACTTGCTGAAAATGAGATCCTCGAGATATTTGCTTTTGATGAAGAATCTATGGGATAATTTCCTCAGCAAAACTCATCCGTCTCACCGCCAGGAACTTGTTGAGATGAAGGAAGAACTGAAAGGTGCCATGAAGATCCCCATTGTGGTGTGGTCTCGTCTTTATCTTGACCTTGAGCCTTATCTGACCGAGCGTGATGCAGACGGAGTGCCAATAATTACCTTTTTCCACAGGCAGTTTAATGAGGTGCTGAGGGAGAGATATCAATTGACAGACTGAAGACCGTAATTTCTGATTCAGAAGATGTAATGTCATTACTGAACAATAAATATCATCAACATCTTGCAGAATACTTTAAGAGTAAGCCTCTTTATATGGATGAGCCGGCTCGTAAAAAGCCGGGCATTCGTAAGTTAGTTGAGCAACCCTTGCAGGAAACTAAGGCAGGATTAAGGGAAAATGTTACCGATACATTGTGTGATCTTATTTTTTTTGAAGCAAAGGCAAAAGCTGACTTGCTAAGCGAACTTCAGGAAGATTATCATCTGGCGGTCAAAACATTTGGGCAAGAGGGCTATATTGCCGACTTTTACAATGCTCTGATGCTGGAGCAGCACAATATCAGATCCTTTCCTCAATACACCTTTCAGCAAATTTATAATATCCTTCAGTGGAAGGAAGGATATATTTTTGATAAAGTTGACCGGGCCAGGGAAATGTTCTTAAAAGGAGGAGGGTGTTTTTTATGGCAGTATAGAGAGCCGGGCATTGTTAAAAACAGGATTCTAATGACCCTGGCAGGACATTCACACACCATAAGCTCCTGCTCGTTTTCGCCCGATGGTGCAAAGATTGTTTCCGGAAGTTTTGATAAAACTCTGAAATTGTGGGATGCCAGTACAGGATTAGAACTTGCGACTTTAGCCGGTAATGACGAAAGTGTTGAATGTTGTTCGTTTTCTCCTGATGGAAAAATAATTGTATCAGGAGCAGGTTCCGTCGTGTCCCATGGGGAACTAAAGTTGTGGGACACGGAAACCGGGATTGAGACTTCTAAGGTTAACCGGACATTCCACAGGAGTAGAATGTTGCTCCTTTTCACCTGATGGAGGAAAGATTCTGTCCGCAAATGTTGAAATGATTAAGATATGGGATGCTAAAACAGGGAAAGAACTATCTCACTTTGCAGGACATAAAGGAGCTATAACATGTTGCGCCATGTCACCTGATGGACGAAAGATTGTCTCAGGGAGCGGAGACAGCTATTCAAATTTAAAGATATGGGATACAGAAACCGGAAGGGAACTAATCACTCTGAACGGGCATTCAAGAAGTATTTACTGTTGTTTGTTTTCACCGGATGGAACAAAGATTGTTTCCGGAAGTTTTGATAAAACTTTGAAATTGTGGGATGCCGCAACAGGTAAGGAACTACTCACATTTAAAGGCCATTCTGAAAGTATCCATTGTTGCGCCTGGTCACCAGATGGCAGGAAGATCGTCTCTGGCAGCAGTGATAATACTCTTAAACTATGGGATACGGAAACCGGAGTATTGGTTGATACTCTTCTCGGGCATACTGATTATGTAAAGTCTTGTGCGTTTTCGCCTGATGGGCAAAAGATTGTTTCCGGAGGTGGCGATGATACAATGAAAGTATGGAATGCTGTCTCTGTAAAGGAACAGGTCTCAATGAAAATACATGATTCCGGAATAACTACCTGTGCATTTTCTCCTGACGGAAAAAGAATTTTCACTGGCGATGTGAATAAAGCAATAATGTGGGATTCTAACACAGGTAAGAAACTAACCACGTTCTCAGAACTCAAAGACAGTGCATATCCTTGCTTGTTTTCTCCTGATGGGAAAACGTTGATCTCGTCTAACAGGGACTTCATAAGCGTATGGGATACTGAGACCGGAAGGAAGCATGAAATGAAAACAGGCCTTGAAAGGGGTATAAATTGTTATGCAATTTCACCTGACGGGAAAAAGGCCATCGCAGGGAGTTTTGGAATTCTTAAACTATGGGACCTTAGTACCGGAAAAGAGCTGGCAACTCTCTCAGGGCATTCTTTGAATATACAAGCTTGCGCATTTTCACCCGACGGGAAGAAAATTGTATCAGCTGGCGAGGATCAAACACTTAGGTTGTGGAAAACAGAAACAGGAAGAGAACTTGCCACTCTGGCCGGACACACACACTATGTATCTGTATGCAAATTCTCGCCTGATGGGAAAAAGGTTATCTCAGGGAGTCATGATGACACTTTGAAGATATGGGACGCAGAAACGGGTATGGAACTTATTACTTTAGCCGGCCATAATTTCGGTATTGATAGCTGTGCATTCTCTCCTGATGGATATAAAATTGTTTCCTGCGGAGGATTTCCGACGCTGGGTGGTGAATTGAAAGTTTGGAATTCAGAATCGGGAGAAGAACTGGTTTCCGTTACAGACCCTTCCAGGTGTATCAATACTTGTATGTTTTCTCCCGACGGGGAAAAAATAATCTCAGGAAACATAAGAGATAAAACCATCAGCATCCGGGATGCTCAGACAGGAAACGAGCTCCTTACTTTCTTTGCTGAAGCAGATATTTCAGCTTACGATATATCACGATGTGGACGATTTATTGCGTGTGGTGACAGCTGTGGAAATGTTTATATGCTACAAATTGAAAGTTTAAATACTGGTGTTCCCATTCTGACACCAGCTCCAGGCTATGCGCACATCAGCAATTAAATATAATTCCATCCTGACTGGGTACTTCGTTAACAAACCCTTGTATCTGGACTTATTTACCCGGAAGCAACCCAACGTCCGCAAACTGGTAGAGCAGCCATGGCAGCAAACAAAAACTGCAATTTTGGAGAAAGGGGAAGATTCATGGGATAGTGTCGTAAAAACATTGAGTGATCTCCAATTTATTGAGGCTAAGTGTGCAGGGAAACTGACCTTTGACCTGATAGATGATTATAATAATGTACTGGATCATATTCCCGAGAAATCTTGAAATAATAAAAACAGAACAGAAACAGAGGGCTGAAATTGAAAATTGGACAAGTGAAATTATAGAATATTCCGGAAAATGTATCGAAGGAGGCAGTGGTTCTTCTATTTTAAGAATAATCAAAAAAACAGAGCCTCATCTGCCTGATCCACCTCTTACATGCCGGATATGGACCGGGGAAGAGATAGAAAATGAAACCAAGCGGGTATCAGAACATCCTGCACGTCTTGATAAACTGAAAACCTTCTTTGAATTTGTCTCTAAAGAATTTCAGGCCCTGAATGAGTTAAATGATTATCCTGATTTCACCATTCAGCACGCCTTTAATTATGCACCGGAAGGGCTAATACACAAATCTGCAGAATTATTGCTTGCCGGAGCAAAGAATCCAATAATGTTGCATGAATGGCCTGAAAATGCGGTTTTCAATTCAAATCCCGCACTAATAAAAACCCTGGAAGGACATCGTGCCCTGATCAACTGCGTGGATATGACACCCAATGGTCGATTCATAGTTACGGGTTGTAGTGATTCAAGTATTCGGTTATGGGACTCAAAGTATGGGAAATGTATCAGGGAAATTAATCCAAAAGAATATCCAATTACCAATCTTTGCATAACACCTGATTGTAGTCTGGTTCTCGCAGCTACTTCAGACAGAATGGGGAAGGGCATTTTGCAATTATGGGATCTGTTATCCGGGAATTGTCTGCAGATTTTAGCAGGGCACACCTCAAAAATCTCATCACTGAGTATGACACCTGATGGAACCCTTGCCATTTCTTCAGGTTTGGACAGAACTATCCGGGTTTGGAATATGAAAAAGGGAACTTGCCTTCATGTATTGGATGTACCTGGTGGCGAGGTAGTCAGTGTCTGCTTAACCATTGATGGCATGAAAGCTGTTTCAGCAGGTGGAAATTATATAAGGATATGGGATGTAGGTAAAGGCAAGTTAATTAAGAGTATTGAAGGAGGTAAGAGAACCATATATAACACAACCACAGACATAAAACTTGACAAGATAAAAATTACACCGGATGGAAAAACCGCAGTGGTTTCTAATACAAACATGCCTCGTTGTATGGTTTGGGATTTGGAAACTGGAATTTGTCTGAAGGAAGTAGTAAAAAATGGAGGAGGTGAATTTAGTATTACCCCTGATGCAAGGTATGCAATGTTTCCGGGTGGGAATGCCTCATATGTTCTTGATCTCAGATCAGGCGAGGTTGTGAGAGTCTTTGAAGGTCATACAGCAAGGATAACCGGCGTTTGTATTTCTCCTGATTGTAAGTTTGGGGTTTCGGTAAGTTATAATGTAAAAATATGGAACATTGAGAAAGGGTATGCTCCTCCTGATATAGGGCTCAAATCACCCCACGTAATTAAGAAATTAATAATTTCAGCTGACAACTCGAAAATTATTTCGCAAACGGATTGGAATATAAGCGTTTGGGACTTGAACTCCGGAAAATTTCTTAAGCAACTTAATATTGATGCAATTACAAAAATAACAGGTAAATCAATTGATAAATTTTATATAACACCCGATAATAAGCTGTTTGTCGCAACATATAAGTTTGCAGAAAACAGTGTTTATATCTGGGATTGTAATAGTGATAGCTTGTTGTACGAATTAAAAGGACATACAGGCGAAGTAACTGATATTCTGATTTCATCAGAAAGTAACTTAATAGTTTCTGCCTGTATATCAGACAACTCAATAAGAGCATGGGATATACGTTCCGGCATTTGTTTATGGAAGACCGAAGCCGTTAAAATAAAACCGGGATATGTAAATATTTCAACGGATGATAAGTATGTCATCTATATTTCTGATGATGTTAATATTAATGTTATTGATACAAAAAATGGCAGTAAGGTTGGATCTTATAAAGTCAACCAATTTTACAGCGCAGCTTACGATTTTGGAGAAATCATAAATGATGATAAGGCAGGCATCCGCCTTTCATTGTTACGGCTTAATTCCGTGTACATTATACGTGATTTTAATAATCCTGATAGTATATGTACACTTGGAACAGTAAAATTGAGTTCAGACCGCAAATTCGCTTTTGAATCAAATGTTCATTTTTTAACTATGTGGAATTTAGATCCTGTAAATTGTGTAAGAAGATTCGATAATCCTCATAAAAGAAGCATTTTTGGCGGCATGTTCCCCAGTCCGAATTTTAGCGATTTCATTCTTACACCTGATGATCAATATATCATTTCAAATAATAATGACGGTTCCACGCGTATATGGGATATTGTAAGCGGCAGATGTATTGCAGCTGAACGCACATACAGTAACTGTGTGGCATTCTCAAAAGCTAAACAGAAAATAGTAACCGGGGCAATATTTGAGGAATTAAAAGTATATAGTCTTTACGGAGTGACATTCAAACCCGATCAGAACTCAACTAATTAATCTCTGCTCAAAAAATAACCTTAAATCCGGATTGAAATTTTGGGGAAGATAAATTACCATAAAACACTTGCTAATTACTTTACGGACAAATGTCTGTACCTGGCTGACTTAATCCAAAAGCAACCAAATGTCCGGAAACTTGTAGAGCAGCCATGGCAGCAAACCTATTCGAAACAATGGAATAAACTGGAATCTATAACTTTAGGATATTTCCCATTTGTTATGGCTAAAGTTGAAGCGGAACTCATTAATAGTCTTATTAAAGACTACCAGATTGCATGCCAATCAATACCATCTGAATCAAGAGAAAATTTAAAATGCTGGGGGGCCTTTTTCAATGAAAAACTGCATATCCTCCGAAGAGGTAATGAAAAATGGCCTACGTACAAAATTCTTTTACAATTAGCCGTAGAACATGCTGATGACAGCCCTGTAACTCGAAGTGCCGAGCAATGGCTTGCTCAAGGCAACTGTGGCTGGTATTGGTTGAGGCGTAACCAACGGGTGCAAAATGTTCAAATAAATCCATGTATTTCGGTTTTTGAAGGACATACTGATTGGATTACAGGCGCTCTTGAAACCAAAGATGGAAATTTTTTATCTTGGTCTGAAGACAACACACTTAGAATTTGGGATAGTTTAGGGAATCCTGTTGCCTTGTTAAAGGGTCATACTTACAGTATAAAATGTGCTTTTGAAACCACGGGAAGAAATTTCATTTCCTGGTCAGGAAAAGAAAACGCGGTGAGGCTTTGGAGTAGTAGCGGTGTCCCTATCGCTTTAATGGAGGGACATACTGAGCCAATTATGGGCGTTAGAGAAACCAGCGAAGGGAATTTTATTTCTTGGTCAGTAGATAGAACTATTAGGCTTTGGGATGATAGAGGGAATCTAATCAAGCTTTTAGAGGGTCACAGTGAAAAAATAAATGGAGTTTTTGAAACCACTGAAGGAAATCTTGTTTCTTGGTCAGTAGATAGAACTATAAGGCTTTGGGATAATAAAGGGATTCTAATCAAATTAATGGAGGGTCACAGTGAAAATGTAAATGGAGTTTTTGAAACAAGGGGAGGGAACCTAATTTCTTGGTCAGCAGATAAAACTATTAGACTTTGGGATAATAAAGGGATTCTAATCCAAATAATGGAGGGTCATGGTGGCAATATTAAAGGAGTTTTTGAAACAAGAGAAGGAAATATAATTTCCTGGCAATATAGGGATGTAGTTAGGTGGTGGGACAAAGACGGGAAACCTATTGGGCACAAGGATTTTAATTTTCCGAGAATGCAAAGACCTATAGAAACCCATAGTGGCAATTTTCTTTTTTGGGAAGATAGACGCAAAATGCTACTGCTTGCTAAAAACGGGGAGAGAATTTGGCGTATTGACGTGCACAATAATCTTCTAAATGGTGTCTTAGAGACACAGGAAGGGAATTTTATTTCATGGTCTCGAGATAAAACCATTATTATGTGGGATGAAAATGGTAATCCAATTACCACTTTTGATGGTCACACTGAAATGATTAGTGGCGTTTTGGAAACCAAAGCAGGGGATTTCCTTTCATGGTCTCCTGATAAGACCCTTAGATTATGGCGCAATAAAAGTCAAATTGTATCTAAGATAGATTGTCATTACAATTTAATAGAGAGAATTAAGGAAACAAAGGAGGGTAATTTCATTACCTGGCCTAATTTTGATCTATCTTATCTTAATCGATCGAAGGAGAATAATCTACGTTTGTGGGACAAGAAGGGTAAAGCTATTGCTGTTCTAGAGCATGATGGTTATGTAAAAGGAGTAATTGAATCCAAAGAAGGAAATCTTCTTTCTTGGGCAGATGATGTCCGGTTGTGGAACAAGAAAGGCAATCTCCTTTGTATTGTAAAACTAGGGTTAAATGAAAGGTTTACTGGTGCATTAGCAACTCAAAATGGGAATTTACTTCTTTGGTCAGAATCAAAAAGTCTTAGGTTGCTTAATAACAAAGGTGCGGCCAAAAAGAAGATAAAGGGACATTCAGATATAGTGTTAGGTGCAATTGAAACAAGAGAAGGTAATTTTCTTTCGTGGTCTAAAGATAATACCTTGAGATTGTGGAGTAGAAGAGGAAAAATTATTACAAAGTTTGAAGGCCATACTGACGAAATCCAGGGTGTTTTAGAAAACAATGAAGGGAACTTCCTTTCATGGTCAAAAGATAAATCAATAAGACTGTGGAGTAAAAAAGGAAAGACCATTGCAGTAGCTAAAGGACATTCAAACACTATATTAGACGTAGTTGTAACAAGAGAAAATAATTATCTTTCAAGGTCTGATGATACTCTAATATTATGGGATAAAGCAGGTAATCCTATTTCCAAATTTGAAAGCCAGAAACAATCCATGGATGGTGCTTTAGAATTGGCAAATGGAAATTTTCTTTCATGGTCTAATATGTATAATGTCCTAGAAATGTGGAGCAAGTATGGAGAATCAATAAGTTCATTCTCATTCGCTGAGGGTCTTCAAAATTTCCCGGACCTAATTCTGACATTTCATGACGGAAAACCAATATTTTTTGAAATGTATCAAAATTTAGACTATCCCTATATAATGATCCCTGATTATAGGTTAATGTCTTCTCAATATTTGTTTTGGCATGGGGATTCTAATTGCATCCCATTTTATAACTCTCCAGATGGAAGAGTTATAGTTTCTCAGGCAAATGGTCAAGTTTGCTTTTTGCAGATATATTTTGGAAAGAATGCAGTCGGATTTCAATAGATGGAGAAACTTCCCAACTTTAAATTTGAAACTGGAGAATAATAAAAACAAGCAGAAAAGGGGCTAAATCCGCTTAAAGCATTTAGTTTGATCCAGCATTAAAATATATATCCTGAGTAAATTAGAATACCATATTAAACTAGCCAGGTACTTTGCTGATAAACTACTCTTTCTTGATGAGTCAGGCAAAGAGCAACCTAATGTCCGCAAACTGGTAGAACAGCCCTATCAACAAACCAAAGCTCAACTATGGGACGAGGTTACTAATACATTATGTGATCTTGAATTTATCCAGGCCAAATCATCAGTAAAAATGACATATAAGCTGGTGAATGATTTCAATACAGTTCTGCATAGAAATACCCGATAATGCTGAAAGAAACAGTGAAGAAAATTTACGACAAACTCGTCTGGAGGAATATGCGAAGGATTTAATTTCGTATTCAAGAGGTGAAATATCAGAATTAAAAAGTCCGGAATGCTCACCAATCTGGAGTGAGGAAAAGCTCAAAACTGAAATTGAACGCGTTAAGACAAACCCTACCCGCCTGGACCGGATAAAAGACTTTAAGAATTTTCTCGGACAGGAAGCAGTCAACCTTCAAAAGTATTCATATGATTTCCCTCACTTTGCCACCCAGCAAGCCTGGAATTATTCATTAGACGGACCTGTGGGCAAAGCAGCAGAAAACGGATCACCGGAAACTTATAAATCACTTCTGTTACGCCGTAATTCAACGCGCACACCATTTAATCCCTTGCCACAAGATTCTGCAGACTTTAAAGCTGCATACTTACGGGTATTTCAGTGCCATATCTATCTCGCCTGATGGTAACAGAGCGATCTCTTCTTCTTCTGATAAGACCTGTACCCTGTGGGATCTGACTACTGGAGAGGCGCTTATAACGCTGAAAGGACATAGTGATTTTATTAAATCTGTATCCATGACCCCGGATGGATTACGGGCAATATCCTGTTCATCAGATAAGACCTGCATTCTCTGGGATCTGAGCTCAGGCAATGCGCTTAAAACTCTGACAGGTCATACTGGCTGGATCAATTCTGTATCTATCACCCCGGATGGTCATTATGCACTTTCAGGGTCTGATGATAAGACCTGCATCCTTTGGGATCTAAACTCCGGGCAGGCAGTCAAAATCCTGCAAGGACATACTGCCGGTATCAGTTCTGTTGCTATCTCAGCTGATGGCAGAAAAGCATTCACCGGCTCAACGGACAATACATGTATTCTCTGGGATCTGGTTTTAGGAGTGGTACTCCGGATTTATAAAGAGCATACTAACTGGGTAAATACTGTAGCAATAACGCCTGATGGACAATTCGCGATCTCTGGCTCACAGGATAAGACCTGCATCGTCTGGGATCTCAAAAGCGGTAAGGCTCTCAGAATACTTAAAGGGCATGACGGAATAATTTTAGGGGTATCTGTCACTCCTGATGGTCAACGTGCAATATCCTGCTCCTCTGACAAAACATGTATTGTGTGGGATATGGTTACAGGTAATGCGATTCAAACCCTGAAGGGCCATTCTGGCAGTGTAAATGCCGTATCGATAACAGCTGATGGCCAAATAGCCATTTCCGGTTCACAGGATAAGACCTGCATCATCTGGGATCTGACAATTGGCAATGAATCCTGTGCCATCGAAGGACACAATGGCTATATAAGTGCCGTATCAATAACCCCGGACAGCAAAAAGGCAATATCCTGTTCATCAGACAAAACTTGTATCCTATGGGATCTGAACTCGGGGAAGTCTCTTAAGGTCTTTAAAGGTCATACTTCAACTGTCTTTGCCGTCTCGGTAACACCAGATGGCAACAGAGCTGTCTCAGGATCTTTGGACAAAACTTGCATCCTTTGGGATTTGAATACAGGGGAAGCTCTCAGAACCCTTCGTGGTCATACTAATTATGTCGAAAGCGTTTCAATCACCCCTGACGGTAAAAGAGCAGTATCAGGCTCGTTTGACAATAATTGCATACTGTGGGATCTGACCAGAGGAGAGGCGATACATATCCTGAAAGGGCATACAGCCTATGTTCATTCCGTGTGTATAACCCCTGATGGTAAAAGAGCCATATCATCTTCATCTGATCAAACATGTATTCTTTGGGATCTGGCTGCAGGGAAGATCCTAAAGACGCTTAAAGGGCATACTCACACTGTTTTTGACGCATACGTCACTCCTGATGGTCAGCATGCAATATCACGCTCATTTGATAATACCTGCATACTTTGGGATCTGGCGACGGGTGAGGCCCTGCAGATCTTCAGAGGCCATACAGAAAATATCAATGCCATGTCTGTAACTCCTGATGGTCTGTATCTGGTCTCAGGTTCTTCTGACAAAACCTGCATTGTGTGGGACATAACCAATGGTAAAGCACTGCATACATTTAAGGGGCATACTAATATTGTCAGCGAAGTATCAATAACCCCTGATGGTTTGAGAGTTTTAACGGGGTCAGAGGATAATACCTGTATTTCCTGGGATCTGGAGAAAAGAGAAAAAACAGGTCTTTTCATTTCTTCCTCAAAAATAAGCGTTGTATCCTGTTTCCCGGGCGGAATATTTGTTGGAGAATCTTCTGGTAAAATCCATATTCTGAATCTAAAGTAGAAAAGCAACTAGACCTGACCAATTTCACCGCAAAATTATGACCCTCAATTGCCTGACCTAAATCAGTGCGGTATAAATGAATATTATAAAGCTGCTATTACCGGCCATACGTGGTCAACTGAAACGACTTTTGCAATTAAGATCAGGTAAAGTCTTAGATTATAGTTAAGGAACAGCCGATTATGTGTGCAATTGGCATAAAATGTCTAACTTTAGGAGACATATAAACGGTGTGCCCTATTATTATGAATAAGTAATTTATTCAATCTGAAAATTACTTATCTGTTTCATATAAAAGTATTTTCTGAAAAGGGAGGATCAGGTATGTTTTCAAAATATATTTTTCAGCTTTTAATTTTTATATCACTGTACGTTCCCGTTCAATTATGTGCCCAGGAAAGATATTGTGATACTATTATAAATTCCGAGGACTTTTATAGTGATACTGATTCACTGCAAAATCCTTTAAGCTTAGCCTGGGAACCTTGTGTATCTCCATTTGTTGAGGTTTTAGGCAAAGGGTTTTTCTCTTTGAATGTTGATTTCAGAATAAAGGAAAACTATGCAATAAGTATTGGTGCGGCAGGGATAGAAGAGGGAGTTTCCCCAAATGTTATGGGTTACTATTTCGGAGGTAGGAGACATCGGCTTGAAACAGGTGGTGGTGTCAGTGTAATTATCACGGATGGAGTTTTCAAAGGTATGATGGTTAATGGTGTAATTGGATATCGTTATCAGAAAAAGAAAGGACTGTTTTTCCGCATAGGATTTACACCTATTTTTGGAATACCGTTTACAGATGAAGGTAAATATGCGATTATACCATGGGCAGGGTTAAGTCTGGGTTATAGTTTCTGAATCCAACTCCTTTTATACTTATTTATCATCAGCTTGTCAGGTAAAGTATTATAAGTTTTTGTATGAAATAGATGGGTAATATTTAATATATAATTGCACAAAATAAATGTGCAAAACATACGATATACCTAATTTTCACTCAATAAATATTTGCTTGACAACCCAGTGCTACCAACCACATTCAGAAAGCATTAACCTGTTTAAAATGACTTCCCCGGATGAGTCCATTGAACTCTTCTACCTCACTTAGACCGGTTTAATGTTCCGGTTCATTTGAAACATATTTTTCGGATCCCATTTCGCCTTGACTCTTGGAAAGCTGTTGTATTCCTTTTCCGAGTGCCGCTTCAATACGTCCCTGATCTTCATCTGCTGTCTGAAAGTTAATATAGTTGCCGCCCGTTGAAAACAATTTTAAATCGTCCCATGTCCCGCGTACCCAATCAATGTTCTTTTTATCATCTCCGGCCTGCTCCCATGAACCTGCAATATTTAGGACGAAGTGTGCATCACGGTTACCTGCGGGAGAGTGTTCCTTATTGAGACTGTTAAGTGCTCCTTCGATCTGGAATAGGATTACTGCAGAGTGAGGTGAAGGGATTCTTGCTGCATGAGCGATGACTTTATTACACAAGTCTGGCTCGATGTTCATGAGGTATTCACTTTTCCAGTAGTAGCGTCGTCCTTTCGGCTGTGTCGCATCGAGAAGGGACTGCATCTGGGTATATGGTCGACGTACGAGTATATCACCCACAGGGTTACCCAAAGTTTTTATTGGAGCAACAATTTTCTCTCCCTCTTCGGAATTCCCGCTATAACAAGCGAGTAGTGCCACGATTGGTTTACCATGTATGTCCTTTGGCAGCCATGGAGCAGGAGGTGCCTGACGTATCATTGCGACAAGTGTTAATTCAGGAGGGGCCTGCGTGGCAAGTGCCCTGTAAAGCTCAAGTACTTTCGGCGCCTCACTTGCTGGCCAGGCAACAATTCCACCGACGACCTCAGGACCAACAGGATAGAGCATATAATCGATGGCTGTAACGACACCAAAGTTGCCGCCACCACCCCGAAGTCCCCAGAATAGATCCGCGTTCTCATTGATACTTGCATGCACTAATTGTGCGTCGGCTGTCACCAGGTCCATTGAGATCACATTATCTGAAGTCCACCCCCAACGCCTTGTCAAATAACCAAAACCTCCTCCCAGGGTTAATCCTGCAATACCGGTCAGCGAGACAAAGCCGAGAACGGTGGCTAGACCGTGCAACTGCGTTTCTCTATCCACATCAGTGATCAGACAACCAGACTGTGCATGTGCCACCCTTCTCTGAGGGTCAACCCAAACACCTCGCATGAGCGACATGTCAAGCATCAATGCGCCATCAGCCGTTGATAGACCTGCAATGTTATGTCCCCCGCCTTTGATTGATATCAGAAGCCCGTGCTCACGAGCGAACTGCACACATGCAATCACATCAGCTGTACCGAGACAGCGAACTACAATTGAAGGCTTTCTGTCAATCATGCCATTCCATACAGTCCGACTTACATCATAGCCAACATCACCAGAGGTTAATAATGGTCCCTTTAAACGAATTTTCAAACTGTCGAGGATTTCCTGGTTCAGTTCGATCTCGCTTCCATCAATGATCTTTACTTTCATATCTGTTAATTTTAAGAACTAACACTATTTCGTTTACCTGACAAATCACTAACAAACTACCCTCTTTCTTGTTTTAGGAATAGTCAACTTTATTTTAACAAGTTGATAGTAAGTAACAAGATCGGAAAAACGGGTGCCCGTGACCTATTCAAAAGATGGTCCGGTAACCCATAACATAAATTCAGAAACAACAAGTATAGAACTCTGGAATGTAGCGTCCAATTTATTCTGACCAACTATGTACAAGGACAGCAGTATTTACACGCTGATTCAGTAGGAAATTGCGTTACCTTAATGGACAAATGACGTTTGTTTGCTCCGTTAGCGGATGTGTATTATTTTAGTAAGCATTCCAACTGGTCATGACAAATCGTAATACCTTGCTCAAACCCCATTTCAACCATTTTCTCTAAATCAGCCCATGTTGGATAAATCATTTTAAACTCTACTCTTGTTCCGTTGTCTGTTTTGGTAAAAGCAATTTGTCCTTTGATATTGGAAGTTCATTGTTCAACTTTCCATTTTCATCACAAAATGTGTCTTCAATTTCAATACTTTCGAATTTGTTAATGGCTAAATAATTCATACGTCCCCATCGTTTCTGATTTTCCGGACTTACCATTGCATATAACCAATAGCCTCCTGCTGCTATTGAATAATCTGTGAACTCTGTTTCACGATCTTCCAGCCAAGAAATATATCAGCGGCTCCGATAATAAGGAACAATGGTTGTAAGAAACTTGAAAATGTTATCCATATAACTTGTATTATTATCCAGATAATCAATATAATACCCAATATTAACCCCACATACCCTGCAAACTTATTCCTGGTAAAAGAAAGAAAAGCTCCGAGTAAATTGGCAATCCCATTCACAAATACAAGAAATAAGCCCGGTAGAAGAAATGAATCCAGTGGTGAATTGGCCAATAGATCTTTGGTTACACCCATTCGCTGCCCCGAGGTATCCAGAAGATATCCTATTCCGGCAGGGATTGCTCCCAAAGCTGTGAATGCCTGTAATGATCCAAGAACGATATAATACTTTTTCATAAAGATTAAATTAATTAATGTTTGTTGATTGTATTTATGATAGGATCATTCACTTTCCCCCTTGAAGAGATACCGTGGAAACGGGATTATCTCATTGACAGACCTTTCATACATCTCATATTCTTCTCCAAAAATCTTTCTCAGGATATTTGTACATCACAATTAATGAAAGGATTACATAGGGCAAACATAACAGGGCAAGCTTTGGACCGCATCCAAAAAGTGTCATAGAGGTCTTCATTAATAAATCGTAATTGGTTTTTTTACAAATTCTCTATCTCGGGTCTGACACAAACTTTTTACCCTGTTTACTGCACAACAACTGTATTACCTGCCGGCCTGTCATGGCAGCTATCACGGTACCGGAAAATGTTGTAGTCCACTGACCAATCATGTGTAAGCCTTCAAGTCCCGGAAGAGTGCGAAGCGGCTCCATTTCATTGATGTTATCAGGTGTCAGATACCATCCATCCGGTGAGCCTTTCCAATTACCTGTATACCTCACATAAGTTGCAGGCGTGGGGACATCAACAACCTCTGTCTGTGATGAAAAACCAGGCCAGCGCTTTTCAAGCTGTTTAAGAGCATAATCGGCAATTCGTTGTTTCTCGGCATTATATTTTTTTCTGTCTCCGGCAAGTTCCTCCCAATAGTCATACTCGGTATCAAACCAGACTTCAACAGCCGATTTTCCTGCAGGAGCCATCGATTTATCGAAACAGTGATGGAGCACGGTCATCCACCGGTATTCCCGACCGGCTATTATCACCGGCTCTTCAGCCTCTATAACAATGCGATGGGGTTCATCAGAAAGATCCCGGTTAACCCCGATCATCACATGAACAATCGGTTTAACAGGTATCCAGTTATCATACATATTCCGGATTCTTTCATTCATATATTTCCCGCCAAGAATATCGAAAATGAGAGTATGTCCGTCTCCTGCCCATATTATAGTATCCGCCCTCTGCTCCGAACCATCTTTCAGCCTGATCCCAACTACCCTGTCATTTTCTATTATCAGGTCAGTAACCCGACTATTATAATGAGTATTTCCACCAAGTTGCTTATAGAGACTCTCAATATGAAATGCCACCTTCTGTGATCCGCCGAGTGGTGACCCTGCTTCAGTAATACTGCCTTTTATATACCCTGCCATAACAGCTAATGGAAACTGAGGCATTGGCCAGCCTGGAGCATCCATAAAAAACCTGATTGCTTCACGCATAAATGGATTCTTAAACCTGGCTGCATACTGCTGGAGGGTCACCTTATTATACTTTGAAAGAATCCTGATCAGAGGAAGAATGGCAGGTATTATCTTTATTTTATCATACAAACTCTTAAGTTCAGCAGGTTTCAGTGATGCGGCTTTCATCATATCCGGGCCAAAGATTATCCGAATAAACTCCTTTATCAGTTTAGCGTCTTCAGGAGCAATTGCAAGCATCTCGTCTTCAAGTTTCTTCCTGTTGGTTGAGAGAAGGAGCTTTTTGCCCATCCCTTCAATTTGTGATACATGGTTGTGAGAGTGAAATTTGAAATTTCCGGTAACACCCAGCTCTTCCCACATCTGATGGATCGGCCCGGATACAGATCCGGTCAGCATGTGCATACTTATATCGAAAGTATAACCCTTTCGTTGCCAGGCAGTGCACAAACCTCCTGAAATTTTATTCATTTCATAGATTGATGTTGCATAGCCATTCATCTGAGCATAGCAACCTGCCGATAAGCCTGAAATACCAGCACCGATTATTATAATATCTTTCCCCATAAGAATTTTATAAAAATTTATTTCCGAATGTCTAAATTATAAATTTTTTCAATTGAAATAAGAGAATTCAAATGAAAACCGTAAAAGCCGGTGCCCCTGACCACTTCGAATGATGGTCCGGTAACCCGTAACATAAATTCAGGAACAACAAGTACTGAACTCTTGAATGTGGGGTCCAATTTTAGTATAACTATTTAAATATTAGTTTGTTTCTGTTAATCAGGAAATGGGTTTGGGGGAGGTTAGAATAAAATTACTATTTGTGTTAGTAAAGTTTAATATTTAAAGCCTTATGAATTATCCCTATACTTGTACTTATTAGAAAAACTATCGAAAGGGAAAATATCTATGGAACCATATGTAACACCGGATACAATAGATACAAAATCAAAACTCTGGCTGGAAAAGATATCCCATTTCAATAAGCATAAAATACAAATTAACCGGGATAAAGCAGCTCTTCTTGTTATCGATATGCAAAAGTTTTTCCTCGATCCGGCCTCACCAACTTTTACCTGTGGGGGATTGGCAATTTTGCCACGACTTAAACAACTGATCAATACATTTCGGGAAGCTAAACGCCCGGTCATTTATACATGCCATGTACATCATCCCGGTGGTTTGGATGCCGGTATTATGTCATGGTGGTGGGATGGGATGTGTATTGAAGGAAGCCCGGAAAGTGATGTGCATGATAGCATTGCTCCTATGCCAGGAGAAAAGGTTATTCTTAAGCACCGCTATTCCTCGTTCTATAATACGGATCTGGAAACAGTTCTGCGTTGCCTTAAAATTGAGGATCTGGTGATATCCGGAATAATGACGAATATGTGCTGTGAGTCAACTGCTCGTGATGCATATTACAGGGATTACAGAATCTTTTTCCTTGCTGACGGTACAGGCAGCATCAATGAAGAAATGCATCTGGCAAGTTTGCTTAATCTGGCTTTTGGATTTGCTTTTGTGACAACCACCGATCTTATAACAGAGCAATTAGTACTTCCTGGCAGATCATAACATGTTATTTTCCTCGGGCCATTTTCTTACCCTTTCCTGCTCTGCCTGATTCTTTGCTTCCATGTCCTGTATTATCTTTTGAAATCTTTCTTCATTTCGAATGCCAGCAAACAAGGGATCATGTTTGGCAAGACTTATCATCAATAATTGATGAAAATTAATCGTATTATATTCATCAAGATATTGATAGGCCTTTACTTTGTCACCTTTAAAGGCATAAGTAGCTGCCAGGTCATATTCAGCAGCCTTGGATTGTGCGATATCCCTGCCGAGTTTTATACTTTCCTCAGAATATTTTATTTGCTGGTTAAAAAAGTCTTCTGCCTCTTTATACTTGCCTGCTTTGTAAAAAGCAAATCCTATCCGATGAGATTGTATAAGATTTAATTCATCTGATTTAAGGTAATACCCGACTAATTTTTTAGCATGTAAATATGCCTCGTTATCATGACCTGAAGGCACAGTATAAAAAATGAGATCCGCTAAAAATGTTGTATCAATTTCATTTGCCCTCTTAACATATTCCAAAGCCTTCTCAAAATTTTCAAGGCTAAATTCCACCCAACTCAAGCTACTGAAATTTATTGCTCTGTTTCCATCCTGAGCAAACGCTTCCTGATAATAATATTTTGCTTTATCAATGAAGCCAATATCCCGGTATGCATCACCTAAATATCGTGCCAGAGACGGACGCTCATTGCCATGTATAAGAGTTAATGCTTTCTGATAGTTGTCTATACCTTTAACGTAGTCACCCAATATGGTTGTAAGAATATATCCCTTGTAATAATATGCTTCATAATAGTTTGGATTAATTTCTATTGATTTATCAAAATTATCCAAAGCTTCTCCGATTTTACCCTTTTCATGATAATACTCACCTTTTATCCAAAATGTCTCTTCAATTTGGTCATCAAATGAAAGAGCAGTATTGACCAGAACAAGACAGGTATCCAGAAAGTTTTGTTTAAAATAGGATTTATTGTAATACCTTTCATAGTATACGATTGCCAAACCGGTATATGCCCTGGCGAAAGCAGAATTTATTTCAAGCGCTGCCGTATAAAAAGTGATGGCTTTTTGATAAGAAATCAGATCACGGTTTTTCTCATATTCATTAAGATAATCGTTTGCTTTCAGGTACAGATCATATGCGGTCAGATCAGCAGTGAGAATATTATTCATTAATTTCTTTTCCCTTGGCGTAATTATTGTGTGCAATTCACCCGCAATAGATTGAGCCACTTCACTCTGAACAGAAAAAATGTCCTTCCAGTTTCTGTTATATTCATTGGCCCATGTTTGACTTTCTTCGCTTGCGTTAATTAATTGAACAATTAACCTTACATTATCTCCGGACTTTTGAAAACTTCCCTCGAGTAAATACTCCACATCAAGTTCACGTCCAATTATATGGGCCGCTTTGGATGTTTCACGGTATTGTTCAACTGACGTCTTTGGAAGAACCCGTAAATCATTGATTTTGGAAAGGTGAAGAAGAATGGCATCTGTCATGCCATCAGCAAGATATTGTTTATCAGGCTCGTCACTAAGTAACCTGAAGGGGAGTACTGCAATTGATTTTTTAATCGGTTCAGAAGACTTAAATAGTTTGGGAAATTACTGGTATGAAAATTAAGCAGTTAAGCTTCTCTTTCAGTGATGCATCCACATCATGTGTCTCCAGCAATCCGTCGTGAGGATTGATATCAAAGTAAACACTGATCTCCTCCTTGAAGGTAGATTCAAGTTCAGTCTTTAGAGCCTCCACAAACTCACTCACCCACCTGTCACCCTTATTGTCTTTCTGGCGGTAGCTTATGAAGATGTCATATCCATAACCGGGAATGAGGCTGGGCATATTAGCTGTTCATTTTGATAAAGTTATGAAAGACAATAACGCAAGCCAAATAAAACCCATCCATAAGGGTCTTTTCAAAACCCCGGGATGCAGATAACGAGATCTGTTTTCTGGCAACCTGCGAATGAGGTGAAAACGCACTATTTTCATCTAAAACCCGGTTCAAAACTTCTGAGCCCTGCGCTTTGTGCTCCATGCAAAAAGCCGGCTTGTGACCGGCTTTTGAAGTTTAAAGCTTATCAATTTTAAAGGCCAGGATAAAATCGTTTTCCGATAATCCGTTAATGGCATGGGTCCATAATTCAATAAGAACCTTTCCATAATAAATATGCATTACCGGGTGATGACCTTCATCCTCAGCTAAATCAGCCACTTTATTTACAAAATCCATTGTATTCTTAAAGTTTACAAATAAAAATTCCCTTGACAGCTTATGATCTTCCGTTACCTTCCAGTCATCCCGGATCTGTTTCAAATACTCTGAAACTTCCTGCTGATCCAGAGGGGCAATACCTCCTTCACAAGGTTTACATCTTTTCTTACTTAAGTCCATAGTTTTTTTTCATTTTAAAAATTTTCTTCTCATAATTTATACTTTCAAAGTTGTAAACACATGTATCAAAATAGCAATTCATGTATCATATAATAACAACCAGCGTTTGAATATGTTTGACGGAGGCAGCCTTATAACAATCTGGCAGATAAAATTAGAATCCGGTCAGTCTCCGGCATGTACATCTGTCTGGTACTTTATTACACAAATTTGCATCAGCAGATTATTTTAAGTCAAAATTGATTATTGCTTTTGGAAAAAAGCGTACTTTGAATTGTTACATCATCGTCAAAACCGCTCTAAATGAAAATTACAGTAAACAACACTATGCTTGAACTTCACAACGGAGCCAGGGTAAAAGATGCAATCCTGAGTTTTTATACGCACTCAGGTCGAAGAGTACCCAAAAAGCTACCCGCTGTTGAAGACCGTTTTGGGAACAGGGTTGCCCCTGATGGGGAGCTGACGGAAGGGAATACACTTTTCATAGTGTCAAATCGTAAAAAGAGAGCCTCCTCCCTGATATTGATCACAGCTGTGCTGGCCATCGTATTTCTCCCTGCCTGCAGCAGCCTGAAGCATGCCGGAACCGCGTTGCCCCCTGAACGGCAGGCTGTCATTTTTGCCGTGAACGATATGCATGCAACGATCGATAATTTTCCAAAGCTTGCTTATTTAGTCGATAGTCTTAAAACCATTTACCCTGACATGCTTCTTGTTTCCGCCGGAGACAACCAGACGGGGAACCCGGTAAACGATCAGTACCCGGAGAAGGGATTACCGATGATTGAACTGATGAATGCAACAGGCTTTGACCTCAGCGCCGTAGGAAACCACGAATTCGATTCCCGTCCGGAAGGATTAACCAACCTGACAAACAAGGCCAATTTTAGTTTTATATGTGCCAATGTGTCGGATGACAATACGCTTAATGTAAAGATCATCCCTTACAAGATAATCACCCTTCCCAACGGACTCAGACTTGCTTTTCTCGGATTGCTGCAAATCGGTCAGAACGGTATCCCGGACAGTCATCCCGACAATGTCAAAGGATTTTCCTTCCGTTCTCCGTTTGAAACTGCTTCCGGAATACCTGTGGCTGAAAGACAGCAGTGATATTTTTATTGCACTTACCCATATTGGATTTGAAGAGGATGTAAAGCTGGCTGAATCGATGCCGGCGGGTATTGATCTGATCATTGGGGGACACTCACACACGAGGGTTGCAAAGGAACAGATCCACAACGGGATCATGATTACACAGGCTGAGAACAAACTGAAGTACGGCACTCTGATCAGACTGGCAATCAGCAGCGATGGGACGATGCAAAGAAGTATGCAGCTGATCGACATCAGGAACTCGAAGAAGGAGAAACCTTCCATTCGTGCCATGGTCGATAAATACAACGATAATCCTGTTCTGAACGAAGTGATTGCAACATCCGCCGACGATTTTTCATCATATGAAGAACTGGGTTACCTGATGGCCGATGCGCAGCGCGATGCTGCCGGAGCGGATATAGCCTTAATGAACCCGGGCGGTGTCCGCATGGATCGCCTGGATAAAGGTCCGGTAACAATCAAGAATGTTTATCAGCTCGATCCCTTTGGGAATGAGCTGGTGGTTACAAAACTGACCGGCGGTGAGATTTACTCCCTTATGCGCGCTGCATGGCCGGTTGACGACAAATCACCTCTATATCCTTCAGGGATCAGAACGGAACTGAAGCTTGATGCTGAAGGCAATCCTGAAGAAATTAACATTCTGACCGAAAACGGCACCCCTCTCGAAATGAACCGCGTCTACTCTGTTGCCATGAACAGTTACATAACCCAGGTTTACAGGTATCAACACAGCGATCCCGGGCAATCTCTCTTTATCACAACAGCTGATGCTTTGATAGCTTTCCTGAAGAAGCAGAGCATTGTCAGAAGCTACCGGGGCGAGAAAAGGATAAAAATCGCTGACTTTTAGTTGATTGGCTATTGTCAGGGCATAGTTACAAGAATCTCCCTCAGGTAAGCGATATAAGCAGAATAAATAAGTAATTCAATTTACACTATCCTTGACTTGGGGACGGCTATTAATGGTCAGGGTCATTCGCTTTCCAAAATGATTACCAAAACCTGAATTATCAGGTTGCTTAAAATTTAATTGACACGGGTTGAATTATTTCAGAAATTTGATATTTCACCTGACTAAAATGGAGGTATTGTTATGAAAACACTTTTTCTTGTCTATCTGATTGTGGAAACAATATTCGGTATTGGTTTTCTCATTGTTCCGGGTCTTATGATGGGTCCCATGGGCGTGACCCTTGATGAAACATCAACAACCTTTGCCAGGTTGTTTGGTTCGCTGATAATCAGCATCCCTGTTTTGTTGTTTTTCGTACGCAAATCGACCAGCACAGAGTTTAGAAGAGGTGTGGTATATTGTATTTTTACATACTTGCTTTTGAGCACAATTATCCTCTTGATCACTCAGTTAAAGGGGCTGATGAATTCGATGGGCTGGAGCATTGTGATCCTTCATTTTGTGTTTATGCTTTGGTTCGGCTATTACCTGATAATCCATGGAAAGATGGATTCTTCCCAATAAATAAGTCGTCGTCCTAAAATCCGTCCTTCTTTGATCACTTCAAAATAAGCTCTGAAAACACTTAACAGACATAATTAAACACCCGTGATGTAACTCTTTTCATGAATGGCCAACATCTCCTGCCCGTATGAATTCAGGGCAGTGGGTTGTAACACCATGATCAATAAACAATTTATCTGGATAATATGCTTTAAACCTGAGCAATTACAATATGGAAACTAAGACACGTGCATTAGCATTGCTGGCTGCTGTTTTGATTTTACTTTTTGTTGCTGTTGTATATAGAATTAAACGCAACAGGAAAAGAAAATCGTTGGCAATCTCTTCCGCTGAACGGGATAAAGATATTTATATTGAAAAAAATGAACCCAAAGGCAGTAAGCCAAATTTATGGGGGATTCCAAGTTGGGGACTTGCGTTACTGACAATGTTTCTGGCATTTGTTGTTTTAATGGTTGTGGGGGATATTATAGTCGCAATTTTCAAGATACCAGAAAGTAACAATGATGTTTTGGTATTTTATATTCTTTATAACCTTGTAATAGCAGGAGGTTGTTTTTATATATGCAGGCAGAATCCAAAAAGTATCTGGTATGTACCTGTGTTATGCAACATTATTGGTATAATTTCTGCAATTATTGAGCAGAATTTCTGGATAAGTTCACTTTGGATTGTTATTTGCAGTGGGTGGGTTCTGTCAATAATTGCCTCCATTTTGGGAGCACTAATAGGAAGAAAGAAAGCAATTCCGGACAATCAATGACCTCATCATAGTTTATCGTATCAATTTCTCCTGATGATGGTCAAATGTGTCTACCTTTAGCAGACAGACAAAGGAGTTGCGTGTAATGCAGAAAAAAGCAAACAGATAAACTGACAAAATGGAGATAGATATTATTGAGGTAAGTGGAAATAATATTGCGGTTTTAAGATCTTTGGGAGTATTAATCCAGGAGACACAGGATGCATTGGATTTAATGGCGGAGGTTTCTTATTTGAATTCACATAAGATAATTATAAAAGAGGATCAGGTAACTCCTGCGTTCTTTGATTTAAAAAGCGGGATAGCAGGAGAAATCCTTCAGAAGTTTTCCACCTATAAGGTTCAACTTGCAATCATTGGTGACTTTTCAAAATACACTAGTAAAAGTTTTAGAGACTTTATGTTTGAGAGTAACAAATACGGTCGGATCAATTTTGTAAGCTCATTTGACGAAGCCAGGGAAAAACTAAGCAGATAATTGCGCTGCACCCAACTGTCCCAATCCCTAAATAGCTGGAAATATTTGAAGAACAAAAAAGGCCTGATTAAATATTGAAGGCCAGCTTTAATTGCCTTCAATAGTCACTCATTTATGGCCCTAAAACTGTAAAATCTCATTCATTAACTGGCCTAAAACTGGCGACTCCCCATAAGGTGAAAGTGGATTTTAGAATGATTTTGTCTGGGAGGATAATTGAAAACAAAGTACCGTAACGAACGGTGAAAGGAAAGTCAATACCTTTTAATGCTCATGCCGATGATGCAAATCAGGATAGTGTTTATGTGTGTGTTTAGTTTCTTCATGTTTATGAATATGTGAATGTCTTAGACTTTTGTCACTATCACCATCATGAATATGGTTATGATGTCCATCATGATGACTATGCATATGGATATGGAACATCCCCTTGTGGTAATGTGTATGCCCATGTGAGGCTATGTTTGTAAAAACTATCCCTGATACCAATATTGAAAATGAAATCAGAACAATCAGAGTTAAAGACTCTCCAATGAATAGAATGATCTGACTATTGCCAAATAGTATCTCATTCTTCGAATTCTCAACAAATTCACCATAATACTGAAGCTCCATAATACCCCCGGTGCCAATGAATCGCCCGCCCCTGCAACCGCCATGCTGAGGGGCATTAAATGTCTGGCAGTACGAAGCTGTAACCCCGCCTTCATATTGAATTATCATTACCTGATTATCATCTATATCAATCTCTTTGGCATACACGCATAGCCGCTGATGTTTGGGCGGCAAAGGCTTAGCCGCTTCCAAGTAAAGTCTGTGAACACTCATTGGGCATGTCATTTTTTCCCTGCAGTTATCACAAGTAAGGTCATTGGGCTTATCACCGCCATAGACCAGACGTGAACCAAATGCGGCAACACTTACGGGTTTTAAACCAACAATACTATTGATAATATCAAGGTCATGCGTTGCCTTCTGCAGGAACAGACTGCCCGATGTTCTCCTGTGTCCGCATCCACTTGCGGAAATATCTGTCACCATAGTGAACATTATTGACATATTGAACAGATACGATTTTGCCTATGTCACCATTCTGAACATGCTTTTTTGCCGCCAGCGAAACCGGGCTCCGCGCATAGTAAAGTTGACCGTAGCAACTTTGGGATAGTCCTTAAGAAGCGTCCAAACTCTTTCAACATCTTTTTCTGTAATTGCAATGGGCTTTTCAAGAAGAATATTGACTCCCTGCTTACACATTTTTCAACCATTTCAGCATGAGATTTACAATAAGTAGCAATAACAACCGTATTGATATCCTCCTTTGCAAACATCTCATCGACATCGGTATAAAAAGGCAAATCTCTAAAACTCGGCCTTAAACCTGTAACTTCTGTCTTGAAATCACCGGCAGCATCAGAGTTATCTTTGCCAAGATAACCATCGACAATCGTATCGAACAACTCACGATTCCGATCGCAAAACGCCACTGCACAGCCAGGCTCAAACTGCTCAAGCAATATCAGTTGGCCGGTACCTGAACAACCTGCTCCAATACAAGCCACTTTCAGTTTTTCATTTACCACGTTTGTCATTTGTTCCTCTCGATACCAAAATCCCAATGGACATATTCATAAACTTACTACATCACGGATGAGAAGTGTCTGAGTCCGTATTACAACTATCTTCATCTCCATAATATAATCTTTCCAGTCTCCGTAAAAGATTTCCGTTTTAGACAAGCAGCACATCCTTCTATCAATTGGTCCTATTGGATTTCATTTAAAGCCACAATCTTTCCGACATCCGCAGATAACTCTGCTGCATACGATAATCTCATCGATTCAAGAGCATCCCGAGCCGGGGTGTATGGAGGAAGTCCTTTACTCACTCTCTCCACTATATCAAGTGTTTGGTCTGTAGTATTATGGAAATAAAAATGATCTTCTTCCGAAGGCCAGCTCAGTTGCTCTACCAATTTGCTTGTCATGCCTTCAGCTTCATCGCCAAATTGCCATCTTTTAATGGAACGCCCAAACACATCGGTCTCAGCAGCGCCCTTTGTACCGCAAATAAAATATCGAAGGTAATGGCCGTCTCCGTGTTGTTGGTCAACAAAATTTCTAAGTGGATCCCCAGCAAAAGTAGCCGCAGGTGCCATCATAAAAGTTAATTGGCTAACAGCTCCATTTCTGTATCTACATATTGTGTTGTAATTATCCCGTATTTCAAAATAATTTACGACATTCGGAGCGCAGGCCGAAAATACATCCACAACATTATCGCCGATCCACCATCTTGGCAGATCCACATAATGACACAGTTTCTCTAAAAACATTCCACCTGCTAATGACTTCTTAATACGCCAGGATTTCCGACCGAAAAATTCGCAACATATGTAAAAACAGTTGGTGTTAACAATTTTGCCAAGCAAGCCGGCATCTATCCATTCCTTGACTTTAGTGTATAGTTTCGAGTATCGCAATTCAAAGCCTATTTGCAAGAAAACCCCAAGTCGTTCGGCAGTGGCTACCATTTCTTCAGCATCAGACATCGTGTTAGCTATCGGCTTTTCACACATAACGGCTTTGTGAGCTTCAAGACAGCTAAGAGCAAGGTCTTTGTGAGCATTGTTGGCAGCCGTAACAAAAGCGAGCTTTACGTGGCTGTCTGAGAGAATATCATCAAGGTTTGTTACTGTTCGGACTTTTTTATGGCCGCTTAACTCATTCATCTGCGCCGGATTTATATCGTAAGCAACTATCTCGTCTACATAAGGACTCTTCAATAGATGTTCGTATAACTGTTTTTCCCATATCACCTATGCCGAGTACCGCGACTTTCATGTCTTTCATTTCTCCGTTTTTAGATTCGATTTCATTCTTTCAAAATTATGTTCTTATTTTGCCGGAGTTTCACAACTCTTGATATCCTTCTGGTACTCATGATGTGGAACACTGCCATCATCCGTCAGGTCTCGCTTGGCTGCCCGCAAGTCTCTGAACAGGCTTATCGTATCACGGATGCCGCCAATTGACAACCACGCTACAACAACAAACGAAGCGCTCATCATAATCCAAAAGTTGTAATAATGGAAAATACTCCAGTGTTTATTGGTAAACCCCACAAAATAAGCCAATGACGTCATCACCACGAAAAGCAGAAACATCACCAGCGATTGAGAGATCGCAATAGCATATATGATTTTATCACCCCGTGTGAACTCTTCGGTAATACCAAAAGCCATCTTGATGCTTAACTTCCCTATTGTTGACACCGGCTGAATCGTCGGCGTCGATATTGACACGTTCGGAAGCAACTCTGTATACACCGCGGTGAAGCATCTTGTCCAGATCGAAGTGTGTCCTTTTGCCATACCTCGAAAAGAGAACATAAAGGCTCGCTGCGACAAGCATCGCATAAAAATAGACCTCCTGACCATTGAGGAAAAAGTTTTTGCCGTACCAGTTCACCCACATCTGATCACACACCATACCAACTCGTGGCTAGAACTGACCCGCTGATAAGGGCCGCGTAAGCGCGGCGGTATTACCCCATTTTGTATAGAGCCCGCCGATAATAACCGCACCAATCCCGCCCAGCCAAATGGCTCCTGTCAGGGCAAAGAAGTAAAAAATGTGCTGTGTCTGACGAAAGAAACTGCTGAAAAGGCAAACAAATATGCCTACGAAAAAA